>NZ_RAWM01000147.1 GCF_003668875.1 Corallococcus interemptor
GGGATGGAGTCGGCCCAGTTCGAGGGAGCGGCGGGTTCGGGCTCCGCGGTGAGGATGATGTCCTCGGGCCCGAGCGTCAGGGGTTCCGGCTCCGGGGAAGCGGCGGCGACGGGGACGAGGACCGGAGGCGGCGTGGGGGGCGCGGCCGGGCGGTTGCGCCGGGGGAGTGAAGGCGGATGGGCGGGCTTGCCCTGTTCGGACAGGCGCTGGGCTTCGGCGGCGCGGGCCTCTTCGGCGAGGCGATGGAGTTCGGCCTGACGTGCCTCTTCGGCGAGGCGCGCGGCTTCGGCTTCGGCGTGGACGCGAGCTTCCTCGGCGAGGCGGGCGGCTTCGGCGGCGCGGGCCTCTTCGGCGAGCCGCGCTTCTTCCTCCGCGCGAAGGCGGGCTTCTTCAGCGAGCCGTGCCTCTTCGGCTACGCGCGCTTCCTCTTCTGCACGAAGGCGAGCTTCTTCCGCGAGGCGAGCCTCTTCGGCCAGCCGAGCTTCTTCTTCTGCGCGAAGGCGAGCCTCTTCGGCGAGCCGGGCTTCCTCTGCGAGCCGAGCTTCTCCCACGGCACGCAGGCGTGCTTCTTCGGCCAGGCGGGCCTCTTCAGCAAGCCGAGCCTCTTCCTCCGCACGAAGTCGGGCTTCTTCCGCGAGGCGAGCTTCCTCCTCCGCGCGAAGCCGGGCCTCCTCTGCCAGCCGGGCCTCTTCCGCGAGCCGAGCCTCTTCCTCCGCACGGATGCGTGCCTCTTCGGCCAGGCGCGCCTCTTCGGCCAGCCGGGCTTCTTCCTCGGCTCGGAGCCGGGCCTCTTCCGCGAGCCGAGCCTCCTCCGCCAACCGGGCTTCTTCCGCGAGCCGAGCCGCTTCGGCTACACGCGCCTCTTCCTCTGCACGAAGGCGTGCCTCCTCCGCGATCCGGGCCTCTTCGGCAAGTCGGGCCTCTTCTTCCGCACGAAGGCGAGCTTCTTCAGCAAGTCTGGCCTCCTCTGCGAGCCGAGCCTCCTCTTCCGCACGAAGGCGAGCTTCTTCAGCAAGGCGAGCCTCTTCCTCCAGCCGAGCCTGCTCCGCGAGTCGGGCCTCCTCCTCAGCGCGAAGACGAGCCGCCTCAGCGAGTCGGGCCTCTTCCTCAGCGCGAAGACGGGCCTCTTCAGCCAGCCGAGCCTCTTCGGCAAGGCGTGCTTCTTCGGCGAGACGAGCCTCCTCTTCGGCGCGAAGCCTAGCCTCTTCGGCAAGGCGTGCTTCTTCCGCGAGGCGTGCTTCCTCGGCCAGGCGCGCTTCCTCAAGCGCGCGGAGCCGAGCCTCTTCGGCAAGGCGGGCCTCTTCTTCCGCTCGAAGCCGAGCCTCCTCCGCGAGACGGGCCTCCTCTGCCAGACGCGCCTCTTCCTCCGCACGAAGCCGCGCCTCTTCCGCGAGGCGCGCCTCCTCAGCGAGACGAGCCTCCTCCTCAGCGCGAAGACGAGCCTCTTCCGCGAGGCGCGCCTCCTCAGCGAGACGAGCCTCTTCCTCAGCGCGAAGACGAGCCTCCTCCGCGAGGCGCGCCTCTTCAGCAAGGCGAGCCTCTTCCGACAGGCGTTCTTCCTCAGCGAGACGAGCCTCTTCGGCCAGACGAGCCTCTTCTTCGGCACGAAGGCGAGCCTCTTCCGCGAGTCGAGCCTGTTCCGCCAGGCGCGCTTCCTCAGCGAGACGAGCTTCCTCTTCAGCGCGAAGGCGGGCCTCCTCGGCCAGACGCGCCTCTTCCGCGAGCCGTGCCTCCTCCTCCTCCGCACGGAGCCGGGCCTCTTCCGCAAGGCGCGCTTCTTCCGCGAGCCGGGCTTCTTCCTCGGCACGGAGGCGGGCCTCTTCTGCGAGCCGCACCGCTTCAGCTACGCGCGCATCCTCTTCCGCACGAAGGCGAGCTTCTTCCGCGAGCCGGGCCTCCTCTGCGACGCGGGCTTCCTCAGCAAGGCGGGCCTCTTCTTCCGCCCGGAGCCGAGCCTCTTCTGCGAGTCGAGCCTCTTCTGCGAGCCGGGCCTCTTCAGCGAGACGGGCCTCTTCAGCGAGACGGGCCTCCTCGGCCAAGCGAGCCTCTTCCTCCGCACGAAGCCGCGCCTCTTCCTCATCACGAAGCCGCGCTTCTTCCTCGAGCCGGGCCTCTTCAGCCAAGCGCTCTGCCTCGATACGCGCCAACTCCGCTAGCCGAGCCTCCTCCTCAGCACGAAGCCGGGCTTCCTCCGCGAGGCGCGCCTCTTCGGCCAGCCGAGCTTCTTCAGCAATGCGCTCTGCTTCAATTCGCGCGGCTTCCTCGGCAAGGCGTGCTTCCTCCGCGAGCCGGGCCTCCTCTTCTGCACGAAGGCGAGCCTCTTCCGCGAGTCGAGCCTCCTCCTCCGCGCGAAGCCGGGCCTCTTCCGCATGGCGTGCCTCTTCGGCCAGCCGAGCCTCTTCCTCAGCACGGAGTCGGGCCTCCTCCGCCAACCGGGCCTCTTCAGCGAGCCGAGCTTCTTCGGCCAGGCGAGCCTCTTCCTCAGCGCGAAGGCGTGCTTCTTCCGCGAGCCGAGCCTCCTCGGCCAGACGAGCCTCTTCCGCGAGTCGAGCCTCTTCCGCGAGTCGAGCCTCCTCCGCGAGTCGAGCCTCCTCGGCCAGACGAGCCTCCTCGGCCAGACGAGCCTCTTCCTCCGCGCGGAGCCGAGCCTCCTCCGCGAGACGCGCTTCTTCTGCGAGTCGAGCCTCTTCTGCGAGTCGAGCCTCTTCCGCGAGCCGCGCCTCTTCTGCGAGTCGAGCCTCTTCGGCTGCTCGCGCTTCTTCCTCCGCGCGAAGCCGGGCTTCTTCCGCTAGGCGGGCCTCCTCCGCAAGACGAGCCTCTTCCTCAGCACGAAGCCGCGCTTCTTCCGCGAGGCGTGCCTCTTCCGCGAGGCGAGCCTCCTCGATCGCTCGGAGCCGAGCCTCTTCCGCGAGACGGGCCTCCTCCGCGAGGCGGGCTTCTTCTTCGGCACGAAGACGTGCCTCTTCAGCCAGCCGAGCCTCTTCGGCGAGTCGCTCGGCTTCAATGCGAGCCAACTCAGCGAGGCGGGCCTCTTCGGCGAGTCGCTCAGCTTCGATACGCGCCAGTTCAGCCAGCCGCGCCTCTTCGGCCAAACGTTCAGCTTCGATACGCGCAAGCTCGGCGAGCCGCGCCTCTTCCGCCAAACGCTCCGCCTCAAGACGGGCCTCTTCCGCGAGCCGCGCCTCTTCCGCCAAACGCTCTGCTTCAAGCCGAGCCAGCTCAGCGAGACGGGCCTCCTCCGCCAGCCGCGCCTCTTCTTCGGCACGAAGCCGGGCCTCTTCCGCGAGCCGAGCCTCCTCCGCCAGCCGGGCCTCTTCCGCCAGCCGCTCAGCCTCAATGCGCGCCAGTTCCGCGAGCCGAGCCTCCTCCGCCAGCCGCTCCGCTTCCAGCCGCGCCAGCTCCGCGAGCCTCGCCTCTTCCGCGAGCCGAGCCTCCTCCGCCAGCCGCTCCGCCTCCAGCCGCGCCAGCTCCGCGAGCCTCGCCTCCTCCGCGCGCCGCTCCGCCTCTTCGCGCCGGCGCGCCTCCTCGATGGCCCAGGCCTCCTCCTCCGCCTGCCGCAGCTCCTCCTCGCGCCGCAGCCGCTCGCGCTCCTCCCAGTCCTCCACCGACAGGGCCTCGATGCGGCCCTCGCGCTCCAGCACCCGCAGCAGCGCCTGCTGCGCTCCCGTCAGCGACTCCGGCCTCCGGAACGCCCCCAGCGTCTCCAGCAGGCTCCGCTCCGACGCGTCCGTCAGCCACGGCTCGCACGCCGCCACCTCCGGGCAGCGGTAGACCCTCGCGGGCACGGGCTCGCTGGGCGCCGGCTCCAGCGCCGCGCGCACCACCCGGACTCCGGCGATGGGCGCGAAATCCCCCGCCGCCTCCACCGCCTCCGCCTCGAAGTCCGCGCGCTCCGCCAGCTCGCTCAGCCTGCGCACCTGCGCCAGCACCTGCTGCTCGTGCACCACCGCCGGCTGCAGCCCGCGGTCCTCCAGCAGCTCCTCGTCCGGCGCCGCCGCGCTGCCCCGCGCCCACAGCGCGTCCAGGGCGTTCTCGTCCAACAACCCGTTCTGGAAGAGCGCCTGCGCCGGCGTCTGGTACCCGAAGCCCAGCTTCGCGCCCACCAGGTCGCCCTCGCGCAGCCACAGCGCGGACTCGCGTCCACCGGCGTGCAGCGTCAGCCGGCCGGTGGCTCGGGACTTGTGGGCGGCATACAGCGCTTCGGCGACCTGCGAGGCGGACATTCGGCCCCCGAGTGTAGCCCGTCCTGCCCGCCCCTCAATTCGACGGCGGCGTCTGCCTGGCCGCTGTCCCCAGCTGCACCTGACGCAGCGCCTCGTAGGCCCCAATCCCCACCGACGTCGAAAGATTCAAGCTCCGGCGCTCCGGCAGCATGGGGATGGTCACCGGCGTCCCCGTCCCCCCCTCCATCACCTCCGGCAACAGCCCCGTCACCTCCGAGCCGAACACCAGGTGGTCCCCCGGCTCGAACCGGGCCGCGTACAGCGACGTCTCCGCCCTCGCGGAGAACAGCCACCGCCGGGCCTGGGGGTACTCCGCGACATAGGCGTCGTACGTCGGGTACAGCTTCAGGAACACCTTGTCCCAGTAGTCCAGCCCCGCCCGCTTCAGGTTGCGGTCGTCGATGGAGAACCCCAGGGGCTCCACCAGGATGAGCCGGCACCCCGTCACCGCGCACAGCCGGGCCACGTTGCCGGTGTTGGGCGGAATCTGGGGCGACACGAGGACCAGATGCAGGGGGGACGCCAGGGGCTCAAGCATGGGATAGAACACCGGACATGCACTGGAGGGTGACCAACGAAACGCGGCAGCGGCTGCTCGCGGACCGCGCCGAACGGGCGGAGTCCTTCATCCAGCGCTTCCAGGGGCTCATGGGCCGCGCCTCGCTGCCCATGGGGGGCGGGATGCACATCGAGCCCTGCAACTCCATCCACACCTTCTTCATGCGCATCCCCATCGACGTCGCCTTCCTGGACGCGGAAGGGCGCATCGTCAAGCAACTGTCCGCCATGCCGCCCTGGCGCACGTCGTCCATCTACTTCAAGGCTCGCTCCGTCCTGGAGCTTCCGGCCGGGGTCCTTTCGGCCAGCGGCACCCAGGAGGGCGACCGCCTGGTCTTCACCCCGGGCGAAATCCCGGGGGCCTGACGAGAGGTTTTTGACCCCTTTTGGAGCGCTTTGTTAACGTCGCGCCGCGATTTTCACGCCTCACCCCGGAAGAGTCCCTTCGCATGCGCATCGAGGTCGCCGGCAGCACCCACGTCGGGATGAAGCGGAACCACAACGAGGACAACTACCTCGTGCTCACCGAGGAGAACCTCGTGTGCGTGGCGGACGGCATGGGAGGCCATTCGTCCGGGGAGATCGCCAGCCGCATCGCGGTGGATGAGCTGGGTGAGTTCTTCCGCCTCACGTCCAAGGACCAGGACGCCACCTGGCCCTTCAAGATGGACAAGCAGCGCAACTACGACGAGAACCGCCTGGCCACCGGCATCAAGCTGGCCAACGCGCGCATCTTCGAGCGCGCCACCACGGACTCCAAGTACAAGGGCATGGGCACCACCATCGTGTCCGTGCACTTCGCGGAGAACGGCGTCTACGTGGGCCACGTGGGCGACAGCCGCGTGTACTTCTTCCGCGGCGGCATCCTCCAGCAGGTGACGGAGGACCACTCGCTGCTCAACGACTACCTCAAGGCGAAGAAGCTCACGCCGGAGGAGATTGAAAACTTCCCCCACAAGAACGTCATCGTCCGGGCGCTGGGGATGAAGGAGCAGGTGCAGGTGGACGTCACCCGCGTGGATCCGCTGGAGAACGACGTCTTCCTGCTGTGCTCGGACGGCCTGAGCGGCATGATCTCCGACGCTCAGATGCAGGACATCCTGTCGCGCACGCCGGAGCTGGAGAAGGCGTGCGGCCAGCTCATCGACCTGGCCAACGCGGCCGGCGGCAACGACAACGTCACCTGCGTGCTGGCGCGCTGGCACGCCGCCTGAGTCAACCGTCCCATCCGGACGCGTGAGGGCCCGTGCTCCCAAGAGGAGCGCGGGCCTTCGTCTTGAGGAGCCCCCATGTCCTGGAACCTGCTGACCGGCCTGCTGCTGATGGCGGCCCCGCCTGACTTCTCCGCCCCGCTGACCGCCGCCGGAGAGAAGACCTCCGCCTCCACCGCGACGCTCACCTCCGACGGACAGCAGCTGGTGCTGGACGTGGACGTGGTGGACACGACGCCGTCGGCCGCGACGGACGACGTGCACTCGGATCACGTGGAGGTGTGGTTCGGGCTGGAGGCGCCCGACGCGCTGATGCCCTCCCGCGTCGTCACCACGTCTCCCGAGGGGAAGCTCTTCACGGTGAGCGGCAAGGACGACCCGAAAGCGCTCGAAGCCCTCATCCAGGTCGAGTTCCCGGCGGACGAGTTCTGTCGGAGGGACAAGCAGGCCGTGCGCGAGCAGCTGGGCACGGCGCCCAAGCGGACGCGGGTGCTGCTGGGGCTCGCGCACCTGGGCCTCTTTCCGGACGGCCGGCCCCCCGTGCTCTACGACGTGGAGCGCTACCCGGGCCTGTCCCCGGCCCTGGGCGAAGGCGACGTGCGCTACGAAGCGCTGCGGACGGCCACGGGCTACCACGTGCGCGCGGTGCTCCAGCCCGGGGCGCTGCTGTTCGTCCCGAAGGACGGCGTGCGCACGTTGCGCGTCCGGGTGGACGCCATCGACGCGGGCGACGCGGGCACGAAGGAGACGCTGCGCTCCACGCACCCGGCCCCGAAGTGGGGCGACGCGCAGACGCTGCGGACCGTGAAGCTCGCGAAGCCGCTCACGCCGAAGCTGGTGGAGGGCCTTCCGGAGCTGGGGCGCCCCCTGGCCAGGGCGCCCGGCGCGAAGCAGGCGTTTGATGCGCTGCCGCCCTACTTCCTGCGCACGGGCAAGACGTGGAGCGGTGTGCGGGTGCTCCGCAAGTCCCCCACGAGTTCCGAGGTGCGAGTCTGCTCCGAGACGCTCGATGACGTCACCGGATACAGCCCCCAGGCCAGTGTCTTCGGTCCGCCCACCCCGTTCGTGGGCGGGGACACCGCGAGCATTCCAATGACGGCCCCGGGCGCTCCAACGACGCTGTACCTCTCCCGGGCGCCGGGCGACCTGCGCGCCGTGCTGTCCAGCAAGGTGGTGGAGGCGTTCCGCTTCAAGGACGGCACGCCGGGACTCGTGGAGCGGAGCGATGACCCCATGTATGGCCGCTACACGGACGGGCCCTGCGGCGGCGCGACCACCGTCACGGTGCAGCTCGTGCGCATGGAGAAGCAGGGGCCGAAGCGGACCGTCCTGCTGACCTGGGACGACTGCGGCAGCCCCATCCTGGATGGAGCCGGGCACGTCGTGGCGCAGTACCCGGAGAGCGCCGACGAGGACACCACTCCGAAGATCACCTGGGCCACGCCGGGCCAGAAGCTGCGTATAACGTTCGGCTCCCTCCTCACGCTCGAAGCCACCTGGAAACCCGATGGCTCCGGCGTGAAGGTCCTCAGCGTCCGGTGAGCGGCGCGGGCACCCGGTGCGGGCCCCACGCGAGCACCTCGGTGAGCGCCTCACCGGGCGCCACCTGCGTCTCCTCGAACACGGCGCAGCGCTCCAGCCGCGCGCCCTGCCCCACCCGCGCTCCCGGGCCCACGGACACATTCGGCCCCACGGTGGAGTCCGCGTCCACGACAGCGCCCGCGCCGACATACGCGGGCCCGCGCACGGTGCCCGCGACGCGGGCCTCCGGGTGCACCCACGCCCCGTCCGCCGAGGCCTTCAGCCCGTGCAGCGGCGAGTCCTTGCCCAGCGCCTGCAACGGCACGCGCCCTTCGAGCACGTCCCGCACCGTGGCCAGGTAGCGCGACGGCATGCCCAGGTCGGACCAGTACGCGTCCACCGCGTGCCCGCGCACCTGGAGCCCCGCCTGCATCACCCGCACGTAGACCTCGCGGTTGATGTCCTCGGGGCCTTCCGCCGTCATGAAGTCGAACACGCTGGGGGACATCACGTGCACGCCGGTGAAGTGCCACGGCGTCAGGCCCTCACCGCCCGGGCCATGGCCCGCGATGCGGCGCACCTGCCCGCCCGCGTCCGACTCCACCGCCGCGTACTTCTCCCCTTCCGGCATGGGCAACAGCACCATCGTCGCCACCGCGCCGGACTCCCGGTGCGCCGCGACCACGGGCCTCAGATCCACCGGGAAGAGGATGTCCCCGTTGAACACGAGGAAGTCCTCGCCGGAGAGGAAGTCGCGCAGGCCGCGGATGCCGCCGCCCGTGCCCTGGATGACGGGCTCGTGCACCACGTGCAGCGGCAGCCCCGCGCGCTCGCACTCCGCGCGGGCCACCGCCGCCATCGTGTCCGGCAGGTGGTGCGTGTTGATGCCCACCGCCGTCACCCCGGCGGCCTTCAGCACCGCCAGGTGGTAGCGCAAGAGCGGCTGGCCGAGGAACGGCATCGCCGGCTTGGGCCAGCGCTCCGTGAGCGGGCGCAGGCGCGTGCCCAGGCCCGCGCAGAGGACCATCGCTTTCATGGTTTCAGGCCGCCAGTTCGGGCACGTACTTCGCAATCAGCTTCTGCAGCCCCGCCAGCTCCGGCCGGCGCGCGAACGCGGCCTTCACGTAGCGCAGCGACGCGGGGATGGAGACGAGGAAGCCCGGGTTGCCCTTCACGCGGTTGATGAACTCGAAGCGGCCCGCGTCCTTCAGCTTGCGCTGGATGGTGAGCAGGTCGAAGAACGCCTTGAACTCCCTGGCGTCGATCTTCTCCCCGCTCTCCTTCTCGAACGTGGCGATGTAGCGGTCCAGCATCGTGTCCACGAAGTCGCGGTCCAGCTCCACGTAGCTGTCGCGCAGGAGCGCCACCAGGTCGTACTGGCGAGGGCCCTGGAGCGCGTCCTGGAAGTCGATGACGACGAGCTCGCCCTCCTTCACCATGATGTTGCGGCTCTGGTAGTCGCGGTGCGTGAAGCCTCGCGGCGCGGCGGCGAGCGTCTTCGCGATGTCGCGGAACGTGGCGTCCAGCTGGGCGCGCTCCCCGGCCGTGGGCTGCTTGCCGCTCCAGGCCTCCAGGCCCCACTCGCGGAAGTGGTGCAGCTCCCAGTCGTACAGGTCTTCATCGAAGGCGCGCGTGAAGGCCAGGCACTCCGGGTCGCGCTGCTTCTCCGCCTGGACGCGCAGCTTCGCCAGCAGGTCCACCGCGCGCGTGTAGAGCGCCTGGTTGTGGCGGCCGCCCTCCAGCGCGGACTCGAAGGTGATGTCGCTCAGGTCCTCCAGCACCATCATGCCCGCGGGCTCGTCGTAGCGGAGGATGCGCGGCACGCGCACGCCCAGCTTCTCCAGGTAGCGGTGCACGTTGATGAAGGGCAGCTCCTTCGGGGGCTCGCCCTTGGTGGCCTCCTCGCTCTTCTTCGTCGCGTCCGGCGGCATCACCATCAGCACCCAGCTCTCCGGGGCGCTGCCGACGCGGTAGTAGGAGCGGTTGCTCGCGTCGCCCTTCAACTTCTTGATGGGGGCATCGGGGACGGGACGGCCAATGGCCTGTCCCACCTGGTCGCGAAGGGCGGCCTCAAGTTCCATGGGGGGCGGGTACTCCGGCGGGGGAAGGAAAGACGCCCGCGAGTATCGGAGGCACGGCGCGGCGGGTCAAAGCCCGCGTGGGCCACATGCCCGGCGGACGCCTGCCCTGTCGCCTACGCGACGAGGAACCCCCCAGGAGAAACCCCCACCCGGTCGCGGCATCCTGCGTCAGGAAGGGCCGTGCCTTCGGGCATGTTCCCCCTGACGGGGTGGAGCACATATAAGGCCCCGACCCCCACATCTTTTCGGGAAGCCACGCACGATGGACATCCAACAGAACATCCTCACCGCCATTGGCCACACGCCGCTGGTGAAGCTCAACAAGCTCGTCGGTCCGAACGACGCCACCGTGCTCGTGAAGTGCGAGTTCATGAACCCCGGCGCGTCCATCAAGGACCGCATGGCGCTCTACATCATTGAAAAGGCCGAGCGGGAGGGGAAGCTCAAGCCCGGCGGCACCATCGTGGAGAACACGTCCGGCAACACCGGCATGGGCGTGGCGCTGGCCGCGGCGGTGAAGGGCTACAAGTGCATCTTCACCATGCCGGACAAGATGTCCCTGGAGAAGATCAACCGCCTGAAGGCCATGGGCGCCCAGGTCGTCGTCACGCCGACGAACGTCCCCGCGGAAGACCCGCGCAGCTACTACGAGACGTCCAAGCGGCTGGCCAAGGAGACGCCGGGCGCGTTCATGCTGAACCAGTACCACAACCCGGACAACATCGAGGCGCACTACCACACGACGGGTCCGGAGATCTTCCAGCAGACCGAAGGCAAGTTCGACTACTTCGTGTCCGGCCTGGGCACCGGCGGCACCATGAGCGGCGCCGGCAAGTACCTCAAGGAGAAGATCCCCGGCCTGAAGAACATCGGCGTGGATCCGGAGGGCTCCGTCTACGAGGGCTACTTCAAGACGGGCAAGCTCACCGAGCCGCACGTCTACAAGGTCGAGGGCATTGGCGAGGACATGCTCTGCGGCGCCATGGACTTCAAGGTCGTGGACGACGTGCGCCAGGTGGATGACCGCATGTGCTTCAACGCCGCGCGCCGGCTGGCGCGTGAGGAGGGCATCTTCGCGGGTGGCTCCTCCGGCGCGGCCGTGCACGTGGCGGTGCAGCTGGCGAAGGAAGTCGGCAAGGGGAAGACCATCGTGGTCGTCCTGCCGGACTCCGGCAGCAGCTACATCAGCAAGTTCCACTCCGACGAGTGGATGCGCGACAACGGCTTCATGCAGGAGAAGGGCGCCGGCACCGTGCGCGACATCATTGGCGCCAAGCCCCGCGACCTGAAGACGGCCAAGCGCGGTGACCGCGTGGACCGCGTGGTGGAGACCATGCGCAGCCACGGCATCAGCCAGATGCCGGTGGTGTCCGACGACGGGCGCGCCGTGGGCATGGTGCACGAGTACGACCTGCTCAACGCCCTGGTCGCCAACAAGGTGAAGTTCCAGGACGCCATCGACCCCATCGTCGCCCCGCTCCAGGGCGCCGTGTCCGCCGAGGCCAGCATCGACCGGCTGCGTGAAATCTTCGCGCGCGACAACGTGGCCGTGGTGAAGGACGGCGAGACGGTGGTCGCCATCGTCACGAAGATCGACCTCATCGACTACCTGCACCGCACCGCCGCCTGAGGCCGCGGGAGCCCAGAAACACCGCGGGCCTGGAAGGAGGAGGACATCCTCCCTTCGGGCCCGTCGTGTTTGCTGAAGGGCTGCGTGTGCTTTTCAGAGTCCCGGCGGATCCGGCTTCGTCAGGTCCAGGGCCACCATGTGGTAGCCGGGGCCCACGTGCATGAAGCCGAAGCGCTCCGCGCGGTTCTTGATGGCGTCCAGCTGCGAGTAGCCCAGGAGCAGCTTGAAGCCCTGCCGCCGGGCCTCGTCGCGAACCGCGGCGACGATGGCGTTGACGGCCTCGTTGCGGTCCTCCTTGGTCAGCCCGGGCGCGGCGATGATGCCTTCAATCAACGCCACCGAGCTGTCCGTGCGGTACAGGAAACCCGCCGCCTTGTCCGGCACCACGAAGCCGTACTCCGGCAGGGCGTCCGGCGTCATCGTCTCATCCCACGGCTTGCGCCACAGGTTGAGCAGTTCGTGGTGGACCTTGGGGTCGAAGCGGACGGGCTTCATGGACTAGGAGAGGAACGTGGACATCTTCTGGGCCGCGAGCTCCGTCGCGTTGTTCATGCCCAGGTTGGTGAGCGGGTTGCTCTTGGTGGCCTTGAACAGGTCGCCGACGATGTCGGTGACCTTGCTCTTGCCCTTCGCCAGGTTCAGCGCGCCGGACAGCAGGCTGTTGCCGCCCGCGCCGTCCATCAGGCCCGAGTTGGCGAAGGCCCCCAGTGCGTTCTTGAACACGCCGCCGCCCGGAATCAGGTCGGTGGCCGCGCCCAGCAGCGACTGGATGGGGTTCTTGCCCTGCATCAGGCCGCTGGCGAAGCCCATCGCCGCGCCCAGGAGCGGGTTCACCATCGTCACGAACGGCTTGACGATGTCCATCACCTTGCCGAGAGCCTTGCCGATGCCACCCATGGTCTGATCCTTTTCGTGGAGGGCCGCGCGGGCCCTCGAAGTGTGACTGTCAGTGGGATTCTCGGAAGGACGCCGGAGAAGTTTCCGGTTCCGGGATTATCCGGCCCCACCACTGAAAAGCCCCGGGATTCCAGGGGCTTGGAGAGGCGGCTCAGCCCCGGATGGGGCCCTTTTTCGCCTCCGCCGGGTCCACGGCGGCGCCGGGCTTGGGGGCCACGGGCTGGCCGGGCTTGCTGGCGGTGCCCAGCGCGGCGCTGTAGCGCTGCTCGTGGCTCTTGTCGCTGCTGAAGCCGTCGCGCTGCTGGGCGGGGCTGATGACGATCTCCCCGTCGATGATCTTCTGCAGGTGGGTGCCGATCTCCTCCACCGTGGCGATCTTCGGGTCGCGCGCCTTCAGCTCCTCGTCCGGGATGATCTCCAGCTGGGGCGGCTTGTCCGGATGGATGGCGTAATCGAGGATCTTCTCCACGTACTGCGCGACGGGGATCTTCAGCATCTCCGCCTGCTGCTTCACGTCTTCATCCGCGAGCAGCTCCGCGCGCACCACTTCCACGGGACGCTTCAGCCGGCTGGGCGCCGGAGGAGGAACGACCTCGTTGTTGTTGGACATGGGCTTCTCCTTTGGGCGTATTGCTAACCCAGGTCAGCCCTGGAACTCAAAGTGTGGGTCGTTTCGCTACGGTGCGGGGCGGCGGGCGAAGAGGGCGTTGGCCACCTCCGTCATCACCACCTCGCCGTGCTGGTTCACGACCTCCAGGCGCAGCTTGAGCGCGCCGCGGTCCGGCTTGCTCGTGGAGGGCTTCGCCTCCAGCGTCTCGATGCGGATCCTCAGCGAGTCCCCCGGGCGCACCGGCTTCTTCCAGCGCAGCTCGTCCAGGCCCGGTGAGCCCATGCCGGCGGCCTGGCCCAGCAGGCCCTCCACCATGAGCTTGTGGCAGATGGCGGCGGTGTGCCAGCCGCTGGCGATGATGCCGCCGTAGATGCTCTTGCCGGCGGCGTCCTCGTCGATGTGGAAGGGCTGGGGGTCGAACTGGCGCGCGAACGCGACAATCTCCTCGCGTGTCACCACGTACGGTCCCCGCTCCATGATTTCGCCGACGGGGAAGTCCTCGAAGTAGCGCATGGTGTCCCTTCCGTTGTGATGCCGGGCCCGCCGGCGGTGCATACCGCCCTTCCCTACCCTCCGGCGGGCCTCGCGGCTACTGCGGAAGCGGCTCCTCGGGGTCGGCCACGGACTCCGGCGTGTCCGCGGGCGGCACGGGCCCGCGCAGCACCGGCTCCGCGCGGTCATCCGTGGGGCCCGGCGGCGTTTCCCCGGGCGCGTCCGCCTCCAGGACGCGGGTGGCGGACTTCTTCAGCGTCTTCGTGAGCGTCAGCGTGTCGCGCACGGTGTTGCTGGAGGTGATGAGCCGCGCGGTGAGCGTGCCGCCGTCCACCGTCACGTCGAGGAAGCCATAGGCCTGGTTGTCGCGCAGCGCGGTCCACGCGGGCTGGCTGGAGGGGAATGGACGCAGCGTGGCGCCGCCGCTTCCCACCACGAGGTACGGGATGCCGCGCTGGGTGCTGGAGGCCATGTTGTCGCCGTACATGGGCTTGCTGCGCTCGTAGTCGTGGTCATGCCCGGTGAGCACCAGGTCCACGCCGTACTTCTCGAACAGCGGGCCGAACTGCCGGCGCATGGTGAGCTGCGAGCCGTGCTCGCCGCTGGACCACGACGGGTGATGGAAGAAGGCCACCACCCACGGGCGCGTGTTCGCGGCCAGGTCCGACTCCGCCCACGCCTTCTGCGCCGCCAGCGTGCACCGGTCCGAGGACGCCAGGCCCACCGCGCAGTTGGAGTCCAGCGAGAGGAAGTGCACCGGGCCCCAGTCGAACGAGTAGTAGCGCTCCGTGCCCGCCGGGTTGTTGGCCGGCAGGTACATGTTGTCCAGGTAGGGTTGCGCCTGGTTCGTCACGTACTCGTGGTTGCCGGGCGTGGCGAACATGGGGACTTCGCGCAGCAGGCCGGCCATGGGCGCGAAGAGGTGCGCCTGGAACTCCGCGTCCGTGCCATTCGGGTAGGCGTTGTCGCCCAGGGCCAGCAGCAGCTCGGAGCGCCACTGCGGCGTGTTCATCACCGCCATCACCTTCGCCTGCATGCTGCCGCCGGTGCCGAAGTCGCCCATCGCGGTGAAGCGCGCCTTCGTGGTGGCGGACGTCGTGGACGTCTGGAAGCTCCGCAGGCCCGTCTTGCTGCCGCAGGCCTCCACCACGTAGCCGTAGGTGCGGCCCGCGGACAGGCCTTCCAGCTTCACCGCGTGGCGCGTGCCGGACACGCCCGCGCTGACGGAGGACGTGAGGCTGGTGCCCTCGCCGTAGCGCACCGTGGGGGTGCAGGCGCTGGCGGTGCGGAAGGCCACGATGGCGGAGTTCTGCTTCACGCTCTGCAGGTACGGCAGGCGCGGCAGCGCGGCGCCGGAGTCGGAGGTCGACGGCGGCGCACTGGCCGCGCACGCCCGGGCCTCCGCGATGGAGTTCCAGTCGTTCACCGTGTTGCCGTTGACGGTGATGCGCACGTAGCGCGCGCTGCGCGAGGAGAACGCCACCGTCTGCGCGGACGTGTTGAGCGCGCTGTCGCCCGCGTACGCCTGCGTGAAGGTGCTGCCGTCCGTGGACGTGGAGACGGCGAAGTGGTTCTGGCGCTCGTTGCCCCGGTGCCACGCGATGGTGGTGCCCGTGAGCGGCTGCGCCGAGCCCAGGTCCATCTGCAGCCAGACGCCCGTGCCCTGCGCGCTCCAGCGCGTGCCCAGGTCGTTGTCCTGCGTGTTGGCGGGAACGTTGCCGTCGTCACCACTGGCCGTCACCGACCTGGTGACGAGCTGATTGCAGTTGGACGCGGACAGCGACTCCGGCAGCGCGGCCGGAGGGAAGTCGGAATCGGTGGGAACGGGCGGAGACTCGCAGCCAGTCGCGAGCCACGCGCCCAGGAGGCAGGTGGGGCCAAGCAGTCGGTTACGCATCGCGCCGGAAACGTTGTGTACCAACCAACATTCCCCCTGCCCCGGAGGGCAGGCCTGGCAGGCAGGAGCGCGAGCGAGCGGCCGGGGACTACTTCACGCGGTCGAGCGCGTTCGCGAGGTCGTCGATGAGGTCCTGCGCGTCCTCGATGCCGACGGACAGGCGGATGAAGCCGTCCGCGATGCCCAGCTTCTCCCGCGTCTCCCGGGGGATGGAGGCGTGGGTCATGATGGCCGGGTGCTCGATGAGGGACTCGACGCCGCCCAGGGACTCGGCGCAGGCGAAGACCTTCACCGTCTTGAGGAAGGTGCGCGCCGCCTCCAGGCCGCCGTGGATGTCGAACGTCAGCATGCCGCCGAAGCCGGTCATCTGCTGCCTGGCGAGCGCGTGCTGCGGGTGCGTCTCCAGGCCCGGGTAGGTGACCTTCTTCACCTGCTTGTGCGTGGACAGGTACTGGGCCACCTTCATCGCGTTCTGCGCGTGGCGGTCCATGCGCACGTGCAGCGTCTTCACGCCGCGCAGCACGAGGAAGCTGTCGAAGGCGCCGGACACGCCGCCCACCGCGTTCTGCAGGAAGTACATCCGCTCCGCGATGTCGTCACGGCTGGTGCAGACGAAGCCGCCCACCACGTCGCTGTGGCCGTTGAGGTACTTCGTCGTGGAGTGCGCCACGACGTCGAAGCCCAGCGACAGCGGCTTCTGGAAGTACGGCGTCATGAACGTGTTGTCCGCGACGGACAGGATGCCGCGCTTCTTGGCGACCTCGGCGATGCGCGCCAGGTCGATGAGCTTGAGCATCGGGTTCGTGGGGGTCTCCACCCAGACCATCTTCGTCTTGGGGGTGATGGCCGCCTCGAAGTTCTCCGGCTTGGAGAGGTCCACGAAGGAGAAGTTCAGGCCGGAGCGCTTGAACACCTTGTCGAAGATGCGGAAGGTGCCGCCGTACACGTCGTCGGAGACGATGACGTGGTCACCGGCCTCCAGCATGTGCATCAGCATGTCCGTGCCGGCGAGGCCGGACGCGAACGCGGCGCCGTACTTCGCGCCCTCCAGCGCGGCCAGGCAGTCCTGCAGCGCCTTGCGCGTGGGGTTCTGCGTGCGGCTGTACTCGTAGCCCTTGTGCTCCCCCGGCCCGTCCTGGACGTAGGTGGAGGTCAGGTACACGGGCGTCATGATGGCGCCGGTGGTGGGATCCGGCTCCTGGCCGGCGTGGATGGCGAGCGTGTCGAAGCGCATGGCTTCGCGAACTAACACAGTCCCACCGGCCGTGCAGCGCTCCCGGGGTCTTCAGTCGAACTGGCCGTGCCGCCCCGCCCCCTTCGCGAACCGCGTCGCCCCGGGGATGGACTCCGAGTGGAGCACCTTCACTCCCCCCTGGAACTCCTGGCGCATCGCGTCTTCAAAGGCCAGGTCGCCCTGGGCGTAGGCGGAGGCCCGGTCCGCCTTCATGCAGGCCTGGGGGAAGGCGGCGATTTGAGCGGCCAGCGCCTCCGCCGCGGCCCGGGCCCCGCCCTTCGACGCCACGCGGTTGACCAGGCCCATGCCCAGCGCCTCGTCAGCCGACACGGGGCGTCCGGTGAGGATGAGGTCCAAAGCGCGCGACAGGCCAATCAGCCGGGGCAGGCGCACGGTGCCCCCGTCGATGAGGGGCACGCCCCAGCGGCGGCAGAAGACGCCCAGCACCGCGTCCTCCTCCACCACGCGCAGGTCGCACCACAGGGCCAGCTCCAGGCCGCCCGCCACCGCGTGGCCGCTGATGGCCGCGACCACCGGCTTGGACAGCCGCATGCGCGAAGGACCCATGGGCCCGTCCCCTTCCGGCTCCAGGCGCAACAGGCGTCCTTCCGACACGGCCTTCAGGTCCGCGCCCGCGCAGAACGTGCCGTCGTCGCCGTAGAGCACGCCCACCTTCGCGTCGGGGTCCGCGTCGAAGGCGCGAAAGGCGTCCGCCAACTCCCGGGCCGTGCCGGCGTCCACCGCGTTGCGGACCTCCGGCCGGTGGAGGATGACGGTGGTGACGGGGCCGTTCTTCTCGACGCGCACGCTCATGGGCGGCGGTTTTCCCCCGCCCCCGGGGCGGCCTGCAATATGAGGGGAGCCATGTCGGACGAAGGCAAACAGGAGACGCAGGGCGCGGGTGGCATGTTCGAGAACCGCCTGCGCAAGAACGCGAAGCGCCTGCGCAAGTGGGCCCGCGCGCAGGGGCTCACCGCCTTCCGCGTCTACGACCGGGACATCCCCGAGTACCCCTACGCCGTGGACCTCTACGGCGACCACGCCCACGTCGTGGAGTTCCCCCGCCGCAAGGCCCACGCGAAGGGCTCCACGGAGAGCGCCGAGCGCGACGAGGTCCTGGCCGCCGTCACCGCCGTGCTGGGCGTGCCCAACGAGCGCATCTCCGTGAAGACGCACACGCCCCAGCCCTGGGGCCGCTCGCAGTACCAGCGCGTGGGCCAGGGCAGTGAGCGGCTGGTGGTGGAGGAGCAGGGCCTCAAGTTCTGGGTGAACCTGGGCGACTACCTGGACACCGGCCTCTTCATGGACCACCGCAACACCCGCGCGCGCGTGCGGAGCGAGGCCCAGGGGAAGCACTTCCTCAACCTCTTCGCGTACACCGGCGCGTTCACCGTGTACGCGGCGGCCGGCGGCGCGGCGAGCAGCGTGAGCGTGGACCTGTCCAACACGTACCTGGACTGGGCCGAGGACAACCTGGTGCTCAACGGCCTGGCGGACCCTCGCCACGTGCTCATCCGCGCGGACGCGAAGGCGTGGCTGGAGGACCAGGCGAAGCACGGCGATGAGCGCTACGACCTCATCGTCTGCGACCCGCCGTCGTTCTCCACGTCGAAGAAGATGTCGGGGACCTTCGACGTGCAGCGCGACCACGTGCGGATGCTGGAACACCTCCGGGCGCTCATGGCCCCCGGAGGCGTCCTCTACTTCTCCACCAACTTCCTGGGCTTCGAACTGAAGGACTCCGCGACCCGGGACATGGAGAAGGTGGAGGAACTCACCCCCCGCTCCATCCCCGAGGACTTCCACCGCAAGGAGATCCACCGCTGCTGGCGCATGGTGGCCCCCTCGCGGTGAGCCCTAACCGCTGACGGCTACAGCCAGCAGACGTTGTCCTGGCAGCGCTCGCCGGAGGGGCACTCGCAGTTGGCCTGGCAGGCCTTGCCGGAGCCGTGGTTCACCGGCTTGCACTGGCCGCTGGTGCAGGCCTGGCCGGCCGGGCACTCGCAGTTGGCGCGGCACACGGTGCCGGACGTCCCCGCGTCGTACGACGGCTGCGCCGGGGGCAGCTTGCACTTGCCGCTGGTGCAGACCTCACCGGACGGGCACTCGCAGTTCACCGTGCAGGAGATGTTGCTGCCAGAGCCCGCGTCCGGCACGGGCTGCTTGCAGTAGCCGCCGTTGCACACCTGGCCGGAGGGGCAGTCGCAGTTCGCCTGGCACGCCTGGCCCGGGTCCGGCTGCGGCGACTTGCACTGGCCGCTGGTGCAGACCTGGCCGGCCGGGCACTCGCAGTTGGCCTTGCACTGGCCGCCGGAGGGGATGGGCAGGCAGTAGCCCACCTCGCACTTGGTGTCCGCCGAGCACTCCGTCGTGGAGGAGCAGGGCGCGCGGCACTGGCCGTTCACGCAGTCGCGGCCGGAGGGGCACTGGGCCTCCGTGGTGCACGCGTTCGGGTCCGTCGGCTGCTTCTCGCACAGGCCCTGGATGCACCGGCCGCCCGGGCCGCACTTGTCGTCATCGTCGCACTGCTGACGGCACTGGCCGTTGATGCAGAAGTGGTCCGTGCCGCAGTCAGTGTTGACCCGGCAGACCGGGCCAGAGCCGCCGTCCGTGCCCGCGTCGGGCTTGGTGCCGCCGTCCGTGCCCGCGTCCGGCTTCGTGCCGGCGTCAGGCTTGGTGCCCGCGTCCGGCTTCGTGCCGCCATCCGTGGTGCCGGTGCCGGAAGAGGTGCAGAAGTTGTCCTTGCAGCGGCCGCCCGCGCCACATTCCGAGTCGCGGTAGCACGACTGGGCGCACCAGCCGTTGATGCACATCTGCGTGCCGGGACACTCGCTGGAGTAGACGCAGCCCTGGGAGTCGGAGCTCAGGTCCCAGCAGCTGCCGGAGCGACAGTACTGGTTGGAACCACAGTCGGACGTGGTGGAGCAGCCGTAGCTGGTGTCGTAGTCGTCGTCGGGCCAGTAGCCGCCGCCGTTCGTCTCGAGGATGCAACCCGACAGCAGGCCTAACAACGCAAGAAACGGCACGAATAACGCGCCACGAAGCGTGGTGTTCCTCATGAGTGGGGGCTCCAAACGAATGGGATGGGGGTCCAGCCGGCCGCTGGGGGGGTCTCATCCGATTTCGAGAGCCTTCGACGCAAGACGGGTCCGTATTGATCAAATAATTTTGATCTTTTTTTGTTCGTCCGGAGACCCAGGGGCACGGAGGCTGTGTGCTCGTCTGGACCACCGATACAGACTGGAGGGCGTTCCTGGAGGGGGGCGTCCCGCGTCGTCCCCAAGGAGAGGCCCTGGTGTTCAGCCGAGGAGCGCGCACGTGGGCGACCGCCGTCACGCCGGAGTCCGGCGTGGACGGAGTGGGCGTGCACGGGGCGGTCTCCGCGGAGGAGGCCCACCTGCGGCTCCTGGTCCAGCGGGTCCAGCAGGGAGACCTGACCGCCTTCGAGCAGCTCTACGAGGCCACGAAGCTGGACGCGGCGCGCACGCTGCGCCACCTGGTGGGAAACCGCGTGGAGGTGGATGACCTCCTCCAGGAGACGTACCTGCGGCTGCTCACGGCGGTGAAGGGCTTCCGGGGGGAGTCGCGCTTCAAGACGTTCCTCTACCGGGTGTGCGCCAATGTGGCGCTCAGCCATCTGAGGTGGAAGCGGCGCCGGCCGGAGGACCCCTTCGCGGAGCCGCCGGAGGTGGTGGCGACCGGGGAGGACCCGGAGCGCGCCGCGGAGCGACGTCAGGCGGCCCGGCTGGTGGAGGCGGCGCTGGAGAAGCTCACGGCCAAGAAGCGCATCGTCTTCGTCTACGCCGAGCTGTGCGGCATGAGCGCGGACGAGATTGCCCTGGCCGTGGGAAGCTCTCCCAACACCGTGCGCAGCCGCCTGCACCACGCGAGATTGGAGTTCACCGAAGCCATGCAGCGTCTGGTCGTCGCCCGGCCGGTGGGAGGTTCCCATGGCCGGCCATGAGACCGAGTCCCTGTGGGCGCTGGCCTCGGGGGAGCTGGATGCCTCCGGCAAGGCGCGCGTGGAGGCGCACCTGACGGAGTGCCCCGCGTGCGCGGCGGAGTGGAAGCGCGTGGTGGAGGCCCGGGCGCTGCTGCACACGGCGCGCTCGGTGGAGCCCCAGGTGCGGTGGGAGGCGACGGGAGCGAAGCTGAAGGCCGCCGCGGCGAAGCGGATGGCGGTGCCCGAGCGGCGCTTCGCGTCGCCCTGGGCGCTGACGCTCGCGGCCGCCTGCGCCATCGCGCTGGTGGTGTGGCTGGGTGGAACGCGCTGGAGGAGCGGCGCGACGCAGGCGCCGGCGTCCGCCGTCGCGTCGGCCCCGGTCTCGCCATCGAAGCAGGACGCGGTCCGGCCGCCCCCCGTGCCAGAGAAGCAGGAGCGGGTCGCGACCCGGGCTGAATCGACGGCCACCACGGAGGCGGAGCGCGCCAGTGGCGCGGTGCTGCGAGAGGCCACGGGCCAGGAACACGCGCTGGCGGCCGGGATGCGGCTGCGCGCGGGCATGGCGGTGCGGACGCCTCCGAAGGCGTCGGCCGTGCTGCGGCTTCCGGATGAGAGCCGGGTGCGTCTCTCTGCTGGCTCCGACGTGGTGCTGGCCCGCGCGGAGCCGGACGCCGTGCACCTGACCGTGCAGCAGGGACGGCTCTCCGTGAGCGCGTCCCATGCGAAGCGCGAGGCGTTCCTCGTGGAGTCCGCGGGCCTGCGCGTCTCCGTGGTGGGGACGGTCTTCTCGGTGGAGCGCACGGCGGCCGGTGCCTCGGTGGCGGTGCTCGAAGGACGCGTGCGCGTGGACGCGGACGGTCAGCCTCCGCGCTTCGTGGACGCGGGCCAGCGCGTGGAGCTCACCGGCGCGGGTGGAGCGGCGACGCCTCGCGCGCTCTCTTCGGCGGACCATCAGGCGTTCCGGGACCTGCGCGCCGCCGAGCCTGGCGCCATGGTCGCGAGCGTCGTGCCCGCGAAGAAGAGCCCGTCCGCCGTCACGAGCCCCACGCCTCCCGTGGAGCACAACGCCGAGCCGCCCGCGCAGGCAGTCGCCCAGGCGACGCCCGAGGCCCTGGCTCCGGAAGCGCCTCCGCACGCGGCCAACACGGAGATTCCCCGGGCCGTGGCCGCGGTGCCCCGGGAGTCCACTCCGCCCGACGAGTTCGTGCCGTTCCCTGGCGCACCGGCGGGCTCGCTCGCGTCCTCCGCGCCGACGCCGGGCGCCGTGCAGGCTCCCTCCCAGGCCCCGGTACCGCCCGCCGAGCCGCGCAAGCGCAAGACGCTGGGCGGGCTCGTTCCGGGAGGCCTGCTGTCGGACGACTCCGATGAGCGCTTCCTCGGCTACGCCAAGGTCCAGACGGCCGGCAACACGTGCGGGCAGTTCCTCGTGGGACTGGGGGAGATCGCCGCCGCCAGCCCGCTCGCGGGCCACCGCGAACAGGCCCGCATCCTGCGCGGCCGCTGCTTCAACCGGCAGCACCAGCCCGCGGACGCGGAGGACGAGTTCCGCCAGTACCTGCGCGAGTTCCCCAACGGCCGCTACGCCACCGAGGCCCGCATCGCCCTGGGCATGTCCGCCGAGCCCGAGCCCGGCGCCGCCCCGAGGC
>NZ_RAWM01000148.1 GCF_003668875.1 Corallococcus interemptor
CGCTCCTCGCGCGCGCCGTCCGGCCCCCGCCCCAACGCCGCGCGCGAGGAGCGCGTGCGCATGACGCCGCTGCGCAAGCGCGTGGCCGAGCGCCTGCTCCAGGCCCAGTCCAACGCCGCCCTGCTCACCACCTTCAACGAGGTGGACATGGGCGAGGTGATGGCGCTCCGCAAGAAGTACAACGACAAGTTCCAGGCGAAGCACGGGGTGAAGCTCGGGTTCATGAGCTTCTTCATCCGCGCGTCCGTGGAGGCCCTCAAGGCGTTCCCGCAGATCAACGCGGAGATCGACGGCGAGGACGTCATCTTCAAGCACTACTACGACATCGGCGTGGCCGTGAGCGGCAGCCGTGGCCTGGTGGTGCCGGTGGTGCGTGACGCGGACAAGATGTCGCTCGCGGACCTGGAGAAGACGGTCGGTGACTACGGCGGCCGTGCGCGCAACGACAAGCTGACGATGGCGGACCTCACCGGCGGCACGTTCACCATCACCAACGGCGGCATCTTCGGCTCCATGCTGTCCACGCCCATCCTGAACCCGCCGCAGACGGGCATCCTGGGCATGCACAACATCGTGGAGCGCCCCGTGGCCCGTGACGGCCAGGTGGTCATCCGGCCCATCATGTACATCGCCCTCACGTACGACCACCGCCTGGTGGACGGCCGGGAGGCGGTGCAGTTCCTCGTGCGCGTGAAGGAGTGCATCGAGGACCCCGAGCGCCTGCTGCTCGACATCTGACCTACCCCTCCACACATGGCGGTGTGGGGGTCGCAAGTCGGGCAATCCCGGCGGGCCGGCTGGACTTCCAGTCGGCCCTTTCACTACAAATAGCCTGTCTCCCCGGTCGTCGGGCAGAACGGGTGGCCTTCCCCACGGCTGCCCCGCAAACGCAAGGAAGCGCAATGGCAACTGGTACCGTGAAGTGGTTCAACGACGCGAAGGGCTTCGGCTTCATCACCCAGGACGGCGGCGGCGAGGACGTGTTCTGCCACCACACCGCCATCAACATGGATGGTTTCCGCACCCTGGCCGAGGGCCAGAAGGTGGAGTTCGAGGTCACCAAGGGTCCGAAGGGCCTGCAGGCGCAGAACGTCCGCGCGGCGTGAAGTGACGCGTCTCAGCCATTCCTCACGGACTGGTTGAAGCAACAGAGGCCCGGCCCCGTGAAGGGAACCGGGCCTCTGCCTTTTCAGGGCATCGCGCCGCGCGCGGCCTACTTCTTCAGGGTCTGCTCGAAGTGGGAGATGACGCGCTCGTACTGGCGCTCGGTGACGACCGGATCCGGCACCATGTGCGTGAGGCCGGACAGGGGCAGCAGCTGGTGCGGCTTGCCCGCGCGGAACAGCGCATCCGACAGCTTCAGCGTGTGGAAGAAGTACACGTTGTCGTCCGCGGTGCCGTGGATGAGCAGCAGCGCGCCAATGGGGCTGTCCTTCTTCGCGTACGTCAGCAGGCTGCTGACCTCGTAGGCCTGGGGGCTCTCTTCCGGCAGGCCCAGGTAGCGCTCGGTGTAGTGCGTGTCGTAGTCGCGCCAGTCCACCACCGGGGCGCCGGACACCGCGGCCTTGAAGAAGTCCGGGCGCTTCAGCGCGGCCAGCGCCGCCATGTAGCCGCCGAAGCTCCAGCCGGTGATGCCCACGCGGGAGAGGTCCATCTCCGGCACTTCCTTGGCCAGCGCCTGCACCGCCTCAATCTGATCATCCAGGGTGATGGTGGCGAAGTCGTGCTTCACGGCGCGGTTCCAGCCGGAGGTGCGCAGCGGGGTGCCGCGCCCGTCCACCTTCACCACGAGGAAGCCGTGGTCCGCGAACCACTGGCTGAGCAGGTGCGCGGCCATGGACTGGTGCACCACGGTGACGGTGGGGCCCGCGTAGACCTCCACGATGACGGGCAGCTTCTGGCCGGGCTTGAAGTCGCGCGGCTTCACCAGGGACGTCCAGAACTTCTTCGGGCCCACCTGGCGGACCTCGAAGTTCGGCGTGAAGGAGGGCTCCTGCGCCACCTCCGGCAGCTCGCCCAGCTTCGTGCCGTCGCCCTTGAGCACCACGGTGCGAGGCATGGCCTTGGGGCCCTGCGTGTTGAGGACGACGAGGCCGCCGTTCTTGGACACGAGGCCGTTCTCCACGGCGGGACCGCTGGTGCCCGTGGCCACCTTCTCCGGAGCGCCGCCGGCCTTCACGCGCCACAGGTGGCTCTCCGTGGGGTTCGGGTCGCCGGTGAAGAAGAGCGTCTTGTCCGCTTGAACGAAGCGCGCCAGGTTGCGGTAGCCCGCGTCCGGCTTCACCACGGAGCGGTCCAGCTCACCGCTGGCCTTGCGCAGCTCCACCTCCGGGCCGCCGTTGCGCTCGGTGTACCAGAGGAAGCCGGAGCCATCCTCCAGCCACAGCGGGTAGTCCTGGGCCAGCTCCACCCAGGCGTTGTCCTTCTCCGTGAGGAGCACGCGCGTCTTGCCCGTGGCGGGGTCCACCGCCAGCACCTGCTCCTCCGTCTGGAGCCGGTTCTGCACGACGAGGGTCAGCGGCCCGCCCTTGTCCCACTTCACCGTGGCCAGGTACGGGTACTTCTGCGCGTCCCACTGCGCCCACACCGTCTTGCCGCCGGAGACAGGCGTGACGCCCAGGCGCACCTTGGCGTTGGCCTTGCCGGGGCGCGGGTACGGGAAGATCTCCCCGCCCTTCTCCGGGTGCATCACGTCCACGATGGTGAGCTTCTCCACGTCGGACGTGTCGGACTCCGTGTACGCGATGGACTTCGAGTCCGGGCTCCACCAGTAGCCGGAGAAGCGGCTCATCTCCTCCTGCGCGACGAACTCCGCCAGGCCGTGCGTCTTCTGCGCCGTGCCGCCCTGCGTGACGCGCTTCTCCTGGTTGGCGGCCAGGTCCACCCGGTAGACGTCGTTGTCACGGACGTACGCCACCTGCTTGCCGTCCGGGGACAGGCGCGGGTCGATGACGCCCGGGCCCGTCTTCAGCTCCGTCGACTTCCCCGTCGCGCGGTCCACGACGTAGAGCCGGCCGGAGAGGGGCACCAGCAGCTGCGTGCCGTCCTCGGAGAGGCTGTAGGACGTGAAGCCCCGGGCGCTGACGCGCATGCGCTCACGGCGGGCCTTCTCCTCGGCGGACAGCGTCTCCTCGGCGCCCTTGAGCAGGGCCTCCGGGGTGAGCAGCTCCCGCGCCTGACCGCCGGCCACGTCGAACGCGTAGAGCATCTGCACGTTGGACGTGGGGGACGTGCGCAGGAAGAGGACGGACTTCTCGTCCGGGGTGATGCGCGTGCCCACCGGGCGCCCGCTCTGGAAGCGGCGCGTTTCGGCGTACTGGCGCAGGAAGGTGTCCGGCTGCTTTTGCGAAGGGGCCATGGCGGAGGGTTTGCGCTCCTGGGCGATGGAGGGTGCGCTGCTCATGAGGAGAAGCGCGGCGGCGGTAAGGACCTGACGCATGCGTAGCTGAATCCCCGCGCGGGGCGGGGCTCCTTTCGCGGGAAGGTGCGGGCAAGCCTACACTCCGGCCGCCGCGCGGCCCCCTCAACGTCCGGCCCGGGGGCGGATTCCCACCGGAAGCGGACAGGTGCCGGGCGGGGCCCCCCGCTACTTCAGGTTCTGCCGGAAGTGGGCGATGACGCGCTCGTACTGACGCTCCGTGACGAGCGGGTCCGCCACCATGTGCGTCAGGCCGGACAGGGGCAACAGCTGGTGCGGCTTGCCCGCGCGGAAGAGGGCATCCGACAGCTTCAGCGCGTGGAAGAAGTACACGTTGTCGTCCGCGGTGCCGTGAATCACCAGCAACGCTCCGATGGGCCCCTCCTTCTTCGCGTACGTCAGCAGGCTGCTCACGTCGTAGGCCTGGGGGCTGTCTTCCGGCAGGCCCAGGTAACGCTCGGTGGCGTGGGTGTCGTAGTCGCGCCAGTCCGTCACCGGCGCGCCCGCGACACCGGCCTTGAAGAAGTCCGGGCGCTTCATCACGGCGAGCGCGGACATGTAGCCTCCGAAGCTCCAGCCAAAGATGCCCACACGGGAGAGGTCCATCTCTGGCACCTGCTTCGCCAGCGCCTGCACGGCTTCAATCTGATCATCCAGGGTGATGGTGGCGAAGTCGCCCTTCACCGCACGGTTCCACTCGGCGGTGCGCAGCGGCGTGCCGCGTCCGTCCACGCGCACCACGAGGAAGCCCTGATCCGCCATCCACTGGTCGAGCAGGTGCGCGGCCATGGACTGATGCACCACCGTGACGATGGGGCCGCCGTAGATGTCCACGATGACGGGCAGCTTCTGGCCGGGCTTGAAGTCGCGCGGCTTCACCAGCGAGGTCCAGAACTTCTTCGGGCCCACCTGGCGCACCTCGAAGTCCGGCGTGAAGGGAGGCTCCTGGGCGATGGAGGGCAGTTCGCCCACCAGCATGCCGTCGCCCTTGAGCACCAGCGTGCGCGGCAGGGTCCTGGGGCTCTGCCGGATGAGGACGACGAGGCCCCCGTTCTTGGAGACGAACCCGTGCTCCTCCGCGGGGCCCCGCGTGCCGGTGGCCACTCGCTCCGGCTGTCCACCGACCTTCACGCGCCACAGGTGGCTCTCCGTGGGGTTCGGGTCGCCATTGAAGTAAAGCGTCCGGTCCGCGTGCACATACTGGGTGAGGCTCCGGAATCCAGCGCCCGGCTTCACCACGGAGCGATCCAGCTCTCCGTTGGCCTTGCGCAGCTCGACCTCCGAAGCGCCGTTGCGCTCGGTGTACCAGAGGAAGCCGGAGCCATCCTCCAGCCACAGTGGGAACTCCTGGTGCAGGTTGATCCACGCCGCGTCCTTCTCCGTGAGGAGCACGCGCGTCCTGCCCGTGGCGGGGTCCACCGCGAGCAGCTGCTCCTCCGTCTGGAGCCGGTTCTGCACGAGCAACGTCAACGGCCCGCCCTTGTCCCACTTCACCGTGGCCAGGTACGGGTACTTCCGCGCGTCCCACTGCGCCCACACCGTCTTGCCGCCCGTGACGGGCGTGATGCCCAGGCGAACCTTGGCGTTGGCCCTGCCCGCGCGCGGATAGGGGAACGTCGCGCCGGGCTGCTCCGGGTGCATCACGTCCACGACGGTGAGCTTCTCCACGCCGGACGTGTCGGACTCCGTGTACGCGATGGACTTCGAGTCCGGGCTCCACCAGTAGCCGGAGAAGCGGTTCATCTCTTCTTGAGCAACGAACTCCGCCAGGCCGTGCGTCTTGTCCGCCGTACCGCCCTGCGTGACGCGCTTCTCCTGGTTGGCCTTCAGGTCCACCCGGTACACGTCGTTGTCACGGACGTACGCGACCTGCTTGCCGTCCGGAGACAGGCGCGGGTCGATGACGCCCGGGCCCGTCTTCAGCTCCGTCGACTTCCCCGTCGCCGGGTCCACGACGTAGAGCCGTCCGGAGAGGGGCACCAGCAACTGCGTGCCGTCCTCGGAGAGGCTGTAGGACGTGAAGCCCCGGGCGCTGACGCGCATGCGCTCGCGGCGGGCCTTCTCCTCGGCGGACAGCGTCTCCTCCGCGCCCTTGAGCAGGGCTTCGGGCGTGAGCAGTTCCCGCGGCTGACCGCTGGCCACGTCGAACGCGTAGAGCATCCGCACGTTGGACGTGGGGGACGTGCGCAGGAAGAGGACGGACTTCTCGTCCGGGGTGATGCGCGCACTCACGGGCCGTCCGTTCATGAACCGGCCCGTCTCCGCGTACTGGCGCAGGAAGGATGATGACTCCTGGGCCAGGACGGGCATCCCCAGGAGGAGCAGCAGCGCGACGGTGACGAATGGACGCATGCGTGATTGAACCCCGAGGGACGGGGCTCCTTTCGCGGCAGGATGGACACCCCCTGAACGCCAGAGCCTGGAAGGGATTTCGTCCCGAATGAATTCGAAAAATGACGACGCCCTGCGCCATCTGCGCCTCGCGGGCGTGGTGCGGCTGGGCCTGGGTGGAGGCCGGGGGCCAACGGATGCCTATGTGTTCGACCCGCATCGGCTCGCGCTGCCCGCGTGGGCGTGTGCCCTGGGCGACGCGGGGCCCCCTGCCCTGCTCGTCACGCTGGACCGGCACCTGGACATCGTCGTGCCGGAGCACCCCGGGGACATGCCGGACCGCTCCGCGGGCCTGCGTGCGCTGGACGAACACGCGCGCTGGCGCCTGGACGTGCGCAACTACGACCACATCGTCGCGGCGATGGAGGCGAACCTCGTGGGCGACGCGCTCATCATCGCGCGCACGCGTCCCCGGGGCTCCTTCCCTGGCGACACCTACGTGGACACGCGCGGCCGCTCGCACCGCATCGTCACGGTGACGACCGTGGACCGCGCGGCGGAGGCGTTCCTGCATCCCGGTCCCACGGACGCGGTGCGCGACGTGCTGGAGGCCGCGTCCGCCGTGCTGCTGGACGTGGACCTGGACTGCTTCACCAGCCTGAGCGACGCGGACCCCACCACCGTGCTGCCGTGGCCCAAGTCCGTCATCCGTGAGTTCCTGCTGCCCCCGGACTCGGAGCCCTTCTGGGACGCGGTGCTGGGCAAGGCGGTGGCGCTGACGCTCGCGCGCGAGCCGCATCACTGCGGTGGGCTGCTCGCGTCCGGGGAGCTGTTCCGCGACGTGGCGGACGTTCTCTTCCGGGAACTGCTGCGCGTCGAACCGCCCTGACATTGCCCGGAAGCTAGAGTTCCGCTCCCCATGTCCCAGTTCCACGTCCCGGGTAGACCTCACCGCCCTCGCGGATCGGCTGTCAATGTCCGGATGGCGCACGCAGCCGTCATCGCGTGGATACTGCTTGTGGCAACAGGCTGCGCGGCGTCCCGGATCGTGCGGCTCAGCACGGGCCGAGGCCCCACCCGTGTCCACGCGCCGCAACGGGACATCCGGCCCCCGACGCTGGGTGAAGACGCCTTCGTGGCCACGGTCGCGGACCTCGCACGCACCGCGCCTGTTTCCATGCATCCGAGGGAAACGGCTCTGCGGCTGCTGGCTGCTTCCCTCCCATCACGTCCATACGCCCATGTGCGTGGACACCTGGGGCTCATCTCCGTGCAGGAGCCAGGACGAGGACACCTCCGGCTCACCGAGGCTCCAGCTGAAGCGCTGACAGCGGCGTATGGCCGATGGTGCAAGCGCAAGGCTCTCTCCGGTGACTGCCTTCACCTGCTGGAGCGAGGGCCCACTCTGGACGAGGACGGCAAGCGCACGCTGGCTTTCTCCATCGCGTTGGACTCGGTGTGGGACGAAACGGAGGACGCGCTGCGGGGAATGACGGACCGCGAGGCGGTGCTCTCGATGATCGTCACGACCGGCGCCCTGTACCTGGGCTTGTGGCTGTTGCCCGAGCCCGTTTCCAAGGGCATCGCGGCGACGATGACAGCGGTGCTCATCGCCTACCTGGGCGTCGACACGGTGTGGAGCCTCATCCACGGATGGATACAGCTCGCGGAAGCGGTGGCGGAGGCCACGACCTTCGATGCACTCCGGGATGCGGGTGAGGAGTACGGCAGGGTGATGGGAGAGAACGCCGCGCGGGCCTTCGTCATGCTGGCCACGGCGGCACTGGGCAGCACCGCGGAGACATTGGCCGCGAAAGTGCCCGCGCTGCCCGGTTCGGCGCAGGCCTCACTCGTGGGCGTGGCCCAAGGAGGCTTCCGGCTGGGAGCGGTCGCGGAGGTGCACTCCGTCGCGGTGTCCACGACGGGGGACATCCTCCTCACGCTGGCGCCGGGCGCGGTGGCGGCGGGTGGGCCCGTGGACGTGCCGGGACCGAAGCACCACATCGCGTCCGACAAGTTCAGCACGTCCACCGCGAACGGAGGCCCGTGGACGCCACGCTACCAACAACTCTTCGACAAGGCGGGCATGTCCCTGAATGACGCTGAGAACCAGGTTCACGTTCCGGGGCACAGGGGGCCACATCCGCAGGAGTACCACGAGGAGGTCTTCGAACGGTTGAGGCTCGCGACCAGCACATGCCGGACGATTCAGCAGTGCCGGGTCGACCTGACGGAGGCGCTGAGGCTCCTCGCGAAGGAGCTCACCACGGAGAACTCCTGGCTCAACAAGCTGGTCACCCGGAGTGGTGGATGAGGCAGGATGCCCGTGTGACGCCTCGGTACTTCAAGCTCACGGACGATGTAACACTCCCCGGCCGATGGGAGCTTGGGACGCCCGTGGATGCCCAGGGCCAGGACCACGGCTCCTGGCTGTTCATGCAAGGCAGTCCCGCGCATGTGGAGGGGACGCTGCGCGTTCCGGCCTACGCGCGGGGAAGAGCGCTCGACTTCTCGCTCGCGGATGCCGGTGCGGTCCCCGTCGTTTCCCAGCGCGTCGCGGAGTTGCTGTCCCGACTGGCTCCCGGGGACGTGGAGCTGTTTCCGGTTGCGCTGGATGACACCCCGGACCCGTACTTCCTCGTCAACGTCGTGCGCGTCATGAAGTGCATCGACGACACAGCTTCAGGCGAGGTTCGCTACTGGATGCCGGAGGATGGAAGGCCCGAGCGGGTCGGCACCTATCAAGCGGTTCATCGGCTGCGCATCGACCCGGCCAAGGCAGGGGACGCGAAGGTCTTCCGCACCTGGGGCTGGCTCATCGCGCTCATCGTCTCCGAGGACATCAAGCTCGCGCTGGAAGCCATCGGCGCCACGGGGGTGCAGTTCAAGGATGTGTCCCCGCAGCGCTGAAGCTCCGGAGCCGCGTCAGGGAGAGTCGAGGAACGAGGGCCGGTACTCCGTCACCTGCCCGCTGCTGAGCGACAGGCGGCTGCCCACGGGCGGCCGGTCGCCGTTGAGCACGTAGCCGAAGTCGATGCGGAACGGGAACACGTTGAACTGCGGGAACAACAGCCGCAGGCCCACGCCCACGGTGGTCACCATCTCCGGCCGCTTGTTGAACGCGCTGCCGGAGTCCAGGAAGAACACCCCACCCAGGTGCACCGTGCGCACGACCACGGGCGCGGTGCGGTACTCCAGGTTCACCAGCAACAGCCGCTTGCCGGAGTACGCATCCACCGCCGCGCCGCGCAGGCCGTTGCTGCCGCCCAGCAGGCTCACGCGCTCCGACAGGTCGTCGATGTTCACGTCCAAAAGGCCGCGCGCCACGAAGCGTCCGCCCAGCACGCGCGGCGACACCTGCACCAGCTCCGCGGCCCAGCGTCGGTTCGTCCACCCCTCCTTCGCGCCGGGCGTCCGCGCGCTGAACTGCTGGCGGATGGACGCGGCCGCGGACGCGGTGGTGAGCGCATCCCCCCAGTGCACGCGGTAGCGCAGCGACAGCCCCCCTTCCGCGAAGTGCGCGGCGGACGGGAACACCGGCGGCGCGTAGCGCAGCGTGGCCAGCACCGAGTGCCCCAGCTGGAAGTCCTCCGACAGCGTGTACGAGTCCACGTTGCGAAGGACGGCGTAGCGGGCCTCGAAGGCGCTCAAGGAGAAGTTCGTGTACCCCGCGTCCTCCGCGCGCGGCAGGTAGTTGCGCCGGAACCAGTCCGCCTGCGCGTCGCTGAGCTGCGACGCCACGGGCGCGGCGTAGGCGTAGTGGTACGCCCCCGCTCCCATGCCCACGTTCCACTTGTAGCGCTGCCCGTAGGAGCGCGTGTACGTCGCGCCCGCCGCCACCTCGCGTGCGTTGTAGACGTACGGCACCGGGTCGCCGTCCGGGAACGGGAGCTGCCAGATGTCCGCGCCCCGGAACTGCCGCGCGGTCTCCACGTTCCACGCCACGGACGTGCTCAGGCTCCACGGCGTGGCCAGCGAATACAGCGGCCGGCTCACCACGAGGCTCCCGCGCGAGCCCTCCGCGCGGCCCGTGTCGCGGTTGATCAGCACCGCGGCGGACTCCGTCAGCGACCAGCGGCTGCCCAGCACGCGCCGGTCCGTGTAGCTCTGGCCGAAGCTGAACGTGTCCAGGCGCATGATGAAGTCCAGCGCCACCTTCTTGCCGCGCCCCAGGAAGTTCTGCTCCGTGCCCTGGAGGCGCAGGTAGAGCAGCAGCGAGCCCACGGCGGAGAACTCGTTGTTGAGCCGCAGCGACCACAGGTCCTTGGTCACCAGGAGCAGCGCGACCTTGTCCGGTGCGCTGCCCTTCACCGGCACCGCGCGCACGACGGAGAACAGGCCCAGCTTGCGCAGGTTGCGCACCGACTCCGCGACCAGGGTCGCCGAGTACGGCTGCCCCGGAGAAATCAGCACCTCCTGGCGGACGACTTCGTCGCGGGTGCGGACGTGGAAGATGTTGAGCAGCGATGGATACGGATCCATCGGCGCCACCACCTCCTCCGCGGCGACGAGCACCTCTTCCAACTGCTTGCCCTCGGGCTCGGGCTCCACCTGGCGCTCGACCTCGCCCAGGCCCCAGGCGATGAGCGCCTCCTCGTAGTTCTTCGTGCTCGCGTCCTCGGCGGGGAGCACCGGCGGCTGCGGGCCCTCCTTCCCCACCGGGACCTCCTCCGAGCGCGGCGGCGCGGCGACCTCCGTGTTGGACACGCCTGACGGTTTGACGTCCGGCGAGCGCACGGGCGCATCCGCCGGCGCGACGTCCTGGGGCTTGCCTGCTCCGGCTTCAGGGGCGACCTGTCCCCCCATCGCGGCGAGCACGGTGACCAGCAGGACGGGCAGTGAGAGCGGCACGCGCGCATCCTGTCATGCGCGGGGCCTGCCGCCAGCCCCACTCACGTCAGCGCGGTGCGCAGGTCCCCGGGGCGGGCCATGGGCAGCTTCTGCCCCTTCGCGATGGCCGCCACGATGCGGGCCAGCTGCTCCACCCCGTCCGACAGCGCCGCCGGTCCCGGCTGGAGGATGTATGAGCTGCGCACTTCGTAGAGCTGATCATCCACCACCGCCCGCACGCCGGCCCAACCCGGCCGGGAGGCGATCTTCTCGCGCCTGGCCTTGCGCCCGCACCAGCTGGCGATGACGCCCTCCGGGTCGCGCCGGGCCACCTCCTCCGGGTCGAAGATGCGGCCCTTCGCCCCCTGCGACGCGCGCGACTCCTGGCACACGTCCACCCCACCCACCACCTCCACCAGCTCCGAACACCAGCGGATGCCGGAGATGAGCGGCTCGTGCCACTCCTCGAAGAAGATGCGCGGCCGCCTCGGCAGCGACTGCGCCGCGTCCGAGTGGCGCTCCAGGTTCTTCTCCAGCTCCAGCGCCAGCGCCTCCGCTGCTTCCGCGCGGCCCACCAGCGCCCCGGTCAGCCGCACCGCCTGCAATATCTCCGCGAGCGAGCGCTGGTTGAACAGGTACACGGGCACCCCGCGCTTGCACAGCTCCCGGCCGATGTCCGCCTGCAGGTCGCTGAAGCCCAGCACCAGGTCCGGCTTCAGCTCCAGGATCCGCTCGAAGTTCGCGTCCAGGAACGAGCTGACCCGGGGCTTCTTGCGCGCCTCCGGAGGCCGCACCGTGAACCCCGACACGCCGACGACCAGGTCCCCCGCGCCAATGCGGTAGAGCACCTCCGTCGTCTCCTCCGTCAGGCACACCACCCGCCGCGGATGGCGCGGCGCCGACGACAACAGCGCGGACAGCTGGGCATTCATGCGGGAAACCCTAACCCGCCCACGCCCCGGGCACCCGGGATGACGCGACGCACCACCCTCCGCGAACTGTGCGGCAACGGACGCTGATTTCCTCGTTTTCCGCCCCCACCGGGGGACGTGGCAGCACGGGAAGTGCGGGAGGGCGAGCGCGCGGCGCGGGCCGGAAACCCGGGGCCGGCGGGCGGCGATGATAGCGGCACGTCTCTTGGGCGGTTTCCGAAGGCGGTGCTAGGCTCCGCCGGGTCCGAAACGACGTATGCGGTCCTTCTCCAAGCCTTGGGGGAACACATGATCGAAAGCGACGCCCGCCGCCAGGGCGCGCCCGCCGACGTGCCGGATCCCCTGCTCGGGCGGATCCTCAACGAGCGCTTCCGCATCCTGGAGACGCTTGGCGCCGGAGGCATGGGCCGCGTCTACAAGGCCATGCAGGCCCCGTTGGACCGGCTGGTGGCGCTCAAGGTCCTCAACCCGCAGTACAGCGGCGAGGGCAAGGACCCGGGCTTCCAGAAGCGCTTCTTCCTGGAGGCCAGCGTCACCGCGAAGCTGCGCCATCCGAACACCGTCACCGTCATCGACTACGGCAAGACGGAAGACGGCATCTACTACATCGCGATGGAGTACCTGGAGGGGCTGACGCTGTCGCAGCTGCTCACCCAGGAAGGGCCGCTGCCGTGGGAGCGCGCGCTCACCATCGGGCAGCAGGTGGCCCGCTCGCTGCGCGAGGCGCACAAGGTCGGTCTCATCCACCGCGACCTCAAGCCCGCCAACGTGATGATCCTCAACCAGGAGGCGGACCACGACGTGGTCAAGGTCCTGGACTTCGGCCTGGTGAAGTCCTTCGTGGGGGACGCCGCCATGAAGGAGGACACCACCCTCACGCAGGCGGGCGTCATCCTGGGCTCGCCGCAGTACATGGCGCCGGAGCAGGCGCGCAACATCGCGGATCCGCGCAGCGACGTGTACAGCCTGGGCGTGGTGCTCTACCAGGTGCTGATGGGCCGGCCGCCCTTCCAGGCGGCGCAGAGCATCGACGTCATCGTCAAGCACATCAACGACCCGCCGCCCCCCTTCCACACCGTGTGGCCGGACCACAACGTGCCCGCGGAGGTGGAGGCGCTGGTGATGAAGTGCCTGGCCAAGCGCCCCGTGGACCGCTACGCGTCCATGGACGCCGTGCTCCAGGGCATGCGCACCGCCGCGTCCGCGTCCGGCGTCAGCGGCGTCTTCACCACCCGCACCGGCCTCAACGCGGTGGGCTCCGGCCCCCACAGCGGTCCGCACAGCGGCATCCACACGGGGTCCCACCCCGCGCTGGGCTCCGGCCCCACCCCCGCGCCCAACACCATGGCGCTGGACATCTCCGTGGACGAGGCCGGCGGCCTCCCTCGGAAGAAGGCCGGCAAGGGCCTGGCCATCGCCCTCTTTGGCGGCTCCCTGCTCGTGGGCCTGGTCGTGGCGGGCATCGTCGTGATGCGCGGCGCCCAGAAGCCTCCGGCGGAACAGCCCATCCCGTCCGCGCCCGTGGCGAACGCGCCCGTCGCGCAGCCGCCGCCCGCGCGCGAGCCCGCCGCCGTCGCGCAGGCCCCCGCCGCCGCGCCTCACCCGGCCCCCTTGCGGCAGATCCGCTTCGACGTGGACAGCGAGCCGCAGGGCGCGGAGGTGAAGGTCAACGGCAAGGTGCGTGGCACCACCCCCGTGGTCGTCACGTACACGCCGGAGGGGCCGGGCCTCTCGGACGTGGAGGTGTCGTTCGCGCTGGACGGCTACCAGACCCTCAGCAAGGTCTACTCGGGTGAACCGGGTAGCACCGTGCCTGTTTCCATCAAGCTGACGCGCATCAAGAAGCAGGGACCCACCAGGCCCGCCAAGGCCCCGGGTTCCGCGTACAAGGACGATCCGTACCAGTGAATCCCCCGACAGCCTTCCGACGTGGAGCGCTCCTCGCGCTGTGCCTTTGCGCGACCGAGGCCCTGGCGGACGCGCGCCTCGAAGCGCGCCGCCACTTCCGCAATGGCATGAACCTCATCGAGCAGAAGCAGTTCGATGAGGGCATCGCCGAACTGGAAGCGGCTTACGACATCAAGCCGCACCCCAGCGTCCTCTACAACATCGCCCGGGCGTACCAGGACGCGGGCCGGTTCGACGAGGCGCTGGATGCGTACAAGCGCTACCTCGCCTCCAACCCGCCGGACGCCGCCAACGTGCAGGCCCAGGTGACGCGCCTGGAGGCCACGCGCCAGGCCGCGCAGGCGGAGGCCCCCGCTCCGGGCACCCAGCCCGGCACCGGGACGCAGGGCTCGGGCTCCACCACCGGCCTGCCCATGCCCCCGCCTCCGCCCACGAGCATCCAGGCCCAGCAGCAGATGGCCGCGCTCATGGAGCGGCTGGAGAAGGCCGTCGCCCGCGCGGAGTCGATGGGCGGCCAGCCCCAGGCCCCGGCGCAGCCCGCGCCCGCGCCCGGCACGGGCAACACGTCCAGCGGCAGCGCCGAGTCCGGCGACACCTCCGGCGACCAGGGCCTGGTGCCCTACGAAGAGCGCGTGGTGACGGCGAGCCGCCGCGCCCAGTCCTCGCTGGAGGCGCCCAACGCCACCACCGTCATCACCGCGGAGGACATCCGCCTGTCGGGCGCCACCACGCTGCCGGAGCTGTTGCGCCGCGTGCCCGGCGCGGACGTGATGGCCATGGGCGTGGGCAGCGCCAACGTCAGCCTGCGCGGCTTCAACCAGCGCCTGGCCAACAAGGTGCTGGTGCTGGTGGACGGCCGCACGGAGTACCAGGACTTCCTCGGCCTCACCGTGTGGGCGGGGCTGCCCATCGGCCTGGAGGAGATCGACCGCATCGAGGTCATCCGAGGCCCGGGCAGCGCGCTGTACGGCGCGAACGCGATGCTGGGCGTCATCAACATCATCACCCAGGCCCCCGGCACCGGCCGGCGCGCGCGCTTCGGCGCCATGGCGGGTGGCGGCAACACCGTGCAGGGCTCCTTCGTCAGCCACGGCCAGAACGGCGCCCTGCGCTACCGCGCGTCCGCCGCGTACCGGCAGGAGGACAAGTGGAGCCGTGACTACGAGTCCGGCCGTCCGGACTTCGCCATCCAGGGCCCCGCGGATCCGGACCTGGGGCAGCGCGGCGCCCGCGCCAACCTGTCCACCGTCTACACGTTCCAGGAGGGCCAGGCGATTGGCGTCTCCGGCGGCGTGCACCGCTACCTCACGGAGATCTACCCGCTGGGCCTCTTGCGCAACTACTACATCGACGGCCTGGGCGCGTACGCCAAGGCCGACGTGGAGCTGGGCGCGGTGAAGCTCAAGGCGTTCTGGAACCACCTGTCCGGCGACGCGGGTCCCCAGTACGAGGCCATTGGCCAGCGCTCGCTGGGCATCCAGGTGGCCTCCAACGTCTTCAACGGTGAAGCGCTGTACGCGCGCGGCTTCGAGCTGGCCGGCGAGCACCAGGTGAACATCGGCGTGGAGGGCCGCTTGAAGCGCGTGGCCTTCACCTACCTGGACGACCTGCGCGAGGAGTTCCACGCGGCGGCCTTCGTCCAGGACGACTGGCGCATCGTGCAGCCGCTGCGCCTCATCGTCAGCTACCGCGTGGACCGCCACCCGCTGCTCGACAAGGGCACCCCGGGCATTGCCCAATCGCCGCGTCTGTCCGCGGTGTTCCAGCCCATTGAAGGGCACGCCTTCCGCGCGTCCGTGGCCACCGCCTTCCGCGAGCCCACGTTCCTGGAGAGCTACACCCGGCTGCCCGTGCCCGTGCCGGGCGTCAACGGCGTGAGCCTGCTGACCACCGGCAACCGGACGCTGCGCCCGGAGCGCCTGAACGCGCTGGAGCTGGGCTGGCGCGGTGAGTCCCCGCGCCTGGGCCTGGACTGGGACGTGGCCCTCTACCAGAACACGGTGAAGGACCTCATCGCGCTGTCGCCCGTGCAGCCCCTGCCCGCCGGCGAGTCCTACGACAGCGGCAGCGGCAGCTACCTCTTGGGCCGCTCCATGTTCACCAACGAGGCCGCCATCTACACCGCGCGCGGCGTGGAGGCGGGCATCAACGTGTCCCCCATCGACGGCCTGGGCGTGAAGGCCAGCGCCGCGTACCAGCACATCAGCTCCGACCTGCCGGATGACGGCCAGTGCGGCACGTGCAGCCAGACGCCGGCCTTCCGCCTCTTCGGCGGCGTCACCTACCGCACGCGCACGGACCTGGAGTTCGGCATCGAAGCGGCGTTCACCACCTCCACCACCTGGGTGGAGCGCGAGCCCTCCGCGTCCGACCCGACGCGCGTGGACCTCATCGCCAACAACCTCCCCGCGTACACCGTCGTCAACGCCCGCGTGGGCTACACCGTGGTGAAGGACTTCGTCTCCGTGGCGCTGCAGGGCAGCCAGCTCGGTGGCGGCCACGCGGAGCACCCCTTCGGCAACCGGATTGAACGGCGCGTGTTCGCCAACCTCACGGTGACCCCATGAAGCGCGCCCTTCCCCTCCTCGCCCTCTCACTCGCGCCGCTGGTGTCCGGCGGCTGTGACGCCCCGGACGTGGTGCCCACCGCGGACGGCCGCCAGCACACGCGCTCGGCCCGCATCGAGGGCAGCCTGGTGGTGCAGTCGCGCGCGCGCGGCAACGCCATCGTGTTCATCTACGACGTGGCCAACCCGCCGCCCCCCGCGGGCGCCGGCCGCCCGCTGGCCTTCACCGTCGTCACCGCCCAGGAGCTGTTCGGCGCGTCGCTGGGGGACAACTCCACGGGCCCGTTCACCGCGCCGTTCTCCCTGAGCCTGGTGGAGCCGGGGCGCTACCTCCTGCGCGGCTTCATCGACGCGGACACCTGCCGCACCGTGCCGCAGCCCTGCCACGTGTCGGACTTCAACCCCTGGTACAGCGTCACGTCCGAGCCCAACGCGGGCGACGTGGGCGGCGGCGCGGTGGACCCCGCCACCGGCGCCACGCGCGTCCTGGAGGTCACCACGGACGCGGACGGCTGGCCCCAGCCGCTCACCGGCGTGTCCGTGTCCTTCGCGGACTCGGCGACCGTGCCCTTCGACCGGCCCGCCTTCCAGGTGGGGGAGTCGCGCGACTTCGACACGTCCTCCGGACTCAAGCTGCTGACGCTCACGCCCCAGCCGCTCACCGGCGCGGTGGACCAGCGTCCCCCGGGTTTCTGGGTGCAGCTGGGGGACGCCAACAAGGATGGCATCCCGGACGACGCCAACGCGGACGGCAAGCCGGACATCGTCTGGCCGCGCGTCATCGTGCGAAAGCTGGTGGAGGGCCCCACGGGCTACGTGGACGACACCGACGCGAACAAGGACGGCCAGCCGGATGCAGTCGTGCTGGCGGCCGGCCTGGTGCCTGATCCGCTGCTCGCCGCCCTCCTCGACGAACAGGGAAAACCCCGCCCGCAGCCCGTCTTCGTGCCGCAGCTCCCGGTGGCCATCCGCGCCCAGGCGCTGGACGCGCGAGACCCCGCCGCCCCCGTGCCGCTGACGGCCGTGCCTCCGGGCCGCTACAGCGTCACCCTGCTCCAGTCCACGGGCCAGACGTGGCGTCTGCCCAACGAGTTGGATCCGGCGCGCGCGGAGGCCGTGGGGCTGCCGGGCGTGCAGTCCCAGGCCTTCGTGCTGGACGTCCACTGAGGTCGTTTTCGCCCTCCTGAAATCGCGGCGTGGAGTCCTGGGTTGCTTTGACTTCGCCAGGCCCATCCGCGACCATGGGCGCAGCCGCTGGAGGCGTTTCCTCCCCGAGGTTTTGATTCCGATGAAGGCCGGTCCCCTCTCCGCCCCCGAAACCGCGCCGTCCCGTCCGACGGGGAGCACGCCCACGGTCCGCCCGGCCGGGGGAACCGGTCCGCAGCGGGTGCTGCTGGTGGACGACAGCCGCTCCATCCGCACGCTGCTGAAGATCTACCTCATGGCCCGCAGCTTCGAGTTCCTCGAGGCCGAGTCCGCCGAGGAAGGCCTCAAGGTCGCCGAGGCGGAGCACGTGGACCTCATCCTCACCGACTTCCACATGGACGGGATGAACGGCGCGGACTTCGCCGGGCAGATCCGCGCCAGCAGCAACGCGCGGCTGTCCAAGGTCCCCATCCTGATGATGACGGGCGACCCGAACGTGGCGGAGGTGCGCGCCCTGGGCCAGAAGGCCGGCATCAGCGCCTTCGTGCGCAAGCCCGTCAGCTGCGCGCAGCTGATGACGCTGGTGGACACCATCCTCCCGCTGCCCCGCGCCACCGCGAAGTAGCCCGCTTCAGGCCGGGCGCTCCCTCGCGAGCGCCCGCCGCTTGCGCAGCGCCTCACCCACGCGCACGGCGAAGAGCAACGCCAGGACGGCCCCGTAGAGCACCGGCTCCGTGACGTCCTTCTTCACCCGCCACACGAAGTGCACCACGCCCAGCACCGCGGCCACGTAGGCCAGCCGGTGCAGGCGCTGCCATGCCGGAAAGCCCAGCCTGCGCACCCACTTGTTCGTGGACGTGACGGCCAGCGGCACCAGCAGCACGAAGGCGGTGAAGCCCACGGTGATGAAGGGCCGGGTGAAGACGTCCTCCGCCATGGCGCGCACGTCCAGGCCCTGATCCAGCACGGAGTACGTGAGGAAGTGCGCCGCCGCGTAGGTGAAGGCCAGCAGGCCCAGCGTGCGGCGGATGCGCGCGGGCCACGTCCAGCCCGTCACCAGCCGCACCGGCGTGCACGCCAGCGACGCCATCAGCACCGCCAGCGCGAAGAGGCCCGTCTGGTTGAGGGCGAACTCGATGCCGTTGGCCCCCAGCTCGCCCCGGGCTCCCAGCACCGCGAGTTGCAGCAGCGGCGCCAGGCCTCCGACGGCGATGGCGGGGTTGAGCCAGGGGAGCTTGGAGGAGGCCATGGTTTTAGAAGTCCTGCTTCAGGTCCATGCCGCGGTAGAGGCCGGCCACCGCGTCCGCGTAGCCGTTGAAGGGCAGCGTGGGCCGGCGCGACGACTCACCGATGCGGCGCTCCGAGGCCTGGCTCCAGCGCGGGTGGTCCACCGCCGGGTTCACGTTGGCGTAGAAGCCGTACTCGCGCTTGTTGGCGAGGTTCCACGTCGTGGGCGGCCGTTCGCGCGTGAGGGTGATGCGGACAATGGACTTGATGCCCTTGAAGCCGTACTTCCACGGCACCACCAGCCGCAGCGGGGCGCCGTTCTGCGCGGGCAGCTGCTTGCCGTACAGGCCCGTGGCCAGCAGCGTCAGCGGGTGCCGGGCCTCATCCAGGCGCAGGCCTTCCACGTAGGGCCAGTCCAGCACCGGGCTCTTCTGGCCGGGCAGCTGCTCCGGGTCCTCCAGCGTGGTGAAGGCCACGTACTTCGCGAAGGACGTGGGCTGCACGCGGTCCAGGAGCTTGCCCAGGGGCAGGCCCAGCCACGGAATCACCATGGACCAGGCCTCCACGCAGCGCATCCGGTAGACGCGCTCCTCCAGCGGGAAGGCGGAGATGAGCTGATCCACGTCCACGGTCCACGGCTTGTGGACCTCCCCGTCGATGACGACGGTCCACGGCCGCGTCTTCAAGAGGTGCGCGCGGCGGGCCGGGTCGTTCTTGTCCAGGCCCAGCTCGTAGAAGTTGTTGTAGGTGGTGACGTCCTCGTAGGGCGTGCGGGGCTCGTCCGTGTCGAAGAGCCCCTGCGCGGGCGCCACGGGCTGGTCCACCGTGCCCGCGTCCGGCACGAAGCCGTCCATGGGCCGGGTGCGCTTCATGCCCAGCAGGTACAGCCCTCCGCCCACCACCGCGGCGGTGCCCGCGAACAGGCCCGCGTTCTTGAGGAACTCGCGGCGGCGCAGGTAGAGCTTCTCGGGCGTCACTTCGGAGCCGGGGGGCTCGGGAGGGAGCTTGTCGCGCATGGCTCCCTCTATAACGCTCCAGCGCCTTTTCCGGTTACCGCCGGGCGTCCTTCACCCGCCACAGCCGCCACCAGGGCGTGCCGGGGGACTGATGGTGCTCCCAGTGGTAGCCGAAGAAGAAGCACGACAGCAGGGCCCACAGGTGGTTGCGCGGCAGGGTGCGCGCATGGTGCGGCGCCATGGCCTCCGTGTCCGGACGCCGGTGCGGCAGGTACGTGCCGAAGTAGAACAGCTGCACGGTGGCCAGCACCGACGGCAGCACCCAGAAGGCCAGGATGCGCGCCTGGGGCACGCCCAGCCACAGCAGCACGTTGAACTTCAGCGCCATGACCGCGATTTGAGGCCAGGTCGTGTAGCGGACCATGAAGGCCCCGAACCACGGCCAGAACGACCGGCCCCGGGCCGCGAAGTCCGGGTCGTCGTCCCCGGTGGGGTCGGCATGGTGGGCGCGGTGGTTCACCACCAGCCGGCGGTAGGACAGCCCCGCGAAGAGGAAGCAGGCCAGCGTGCCCACCGCCGTGTTCACCCGGCGGTTCAGGGACACCGTGCCGTGCATGGCGTCATGGCCGGTGATGAAGAGGCCGGTGGACAGCCACATCTGCAGGACGACGTGCAGCCAGGGGAGCGGTGAGGCCCACGGCAGCCCGGGGCCCGCCAGCATCCACGCCAGGTGCCCGCCCCACGCGCCCACCACCGCGAGCGCGAGCACGGCGCCCCACGGGTCGGGAGGAGCGGGACGGGTGGAGGGCTCGGGCGCCATGGCTCCCTTACTGGCCATGCCCCGCCCCCCGCGCACCAAGAAAAGCGCGCGGGAGGGACAGGGTGTGGCCGGGACGCTACCTGGCGCCGGGCGTGGAGGCAGGGGCGCCGAAGTCCTTCACCAGCGACTCGGCGGTGACGTAGCGCGGCTCGATGTCCACCGGCACGTTCTTGAGCTTCTCCAGCACCTTCTGCACGGAGGGGCGCACCACGCCCTGCTTCGCGAGCAGCGCCTCCGCGGCGGTGCGGTCACCCTTCGCCTGGAGGGACATGAGCTGGTTCGTCAGCGACGTGACGGACGCCTGCATCTTGTCCGGCACCACCTCGAACGTGCCGTCCGCGTTCACCTTCACCGCGCCGGTGTCCAGGAAGTGGTTGATCTGCAGCGCGATGCCCTTGCCGTGCGCCTCGTCGATGCCGAAGCGGATGGAGCGGAACGCGGACGCGAGGAACGTCGTGTACATGGTCCGCTGCAGGTCCTTGTCCAGCGTGCCCTTGTCCACCAGCCGCTGGAGCGCCCACAGGCCGGAGATGTCCGCCTTGGCCTCTTCAATGGCGCTGGAGGACGCCTGCAGCGCCTGACGCACCGTCGTCTGCTTCCCGGCCACGGTGACGTTGTGGGGCCCCAGGCCGTGCATCAGCTCGTGCATGAGGATGTGCGTGAAGAAGGCGTCGAAGGACACGTCCTTGCGGTCCTTCGCGGGCAGCGCCACCTTCGCGATGGGCAGCAGCACGCGCTGGAACTTCGCCTCCTGGATGTTCTTGAGCATCACGCGCTTGGTGCCCTTCTCCGCCGCCACGCGCTCGTCGTTGGGCAGGTTGAAGGCCGCCGTCTGCACGCCCCGGTTGCCGTCACCGGAGGAGTAGATGCTGTTGATGACGCGGATGGGGGCCAGCGCGCCCAGCTTCGCGTTGCGCAGGCCCGGCTCGATGGGGAGGTTGTTCTCCAGCTCCTGGAGCTCCGCGCTGAACTTCGCCAGCTTCTGCGTCTCCGCGTCGTCGCGCACGCCGATGAAGGCCTCGAACGCGGCCTTGTAGTTGAACCAGCCGTCCTCGTAGACCTCGTAGGGCCCGATGGTGGGCTCCACGCTCGCGTCCAGCTCCATCCACGCGACCTCGCTCGCGTAGTAGTCGTTGGACAGGAACGCCGCCGCGCGCGTCTCCAGGAAGCGCTTCAGCGTGGGCTGCTGGGTGAGCGCCGCCGCCTCACGCAACAGCTGCGCGGCCATGGCCAGCTCGCCCTGGTACTCGACGCTGTACGGCACGCTCACGAACTTGCCGTCCGGGCCGCGGCGCAGCGTGGTGAAGAAGCCCGTGGCCGCGTGCTGCTGCGCCTCCGGCAGGCTCTTCACCCAGGCCTCCACCTCCGCCTTGGTGGCGCCGGCGGGATAGAAGTTGCCCTCGTCCGGCCTGGCCGGCACGCCCGGGATGAACGGCTTGGCCTCGTCCAGGCGGGACCAGGGGCCCTTGTTGAGCAGGAACGCGTGCAGCCGCTCCTTGCCCAGGGGGGAGGTGTCCTCCACCAGGTCCAGCAGCAGCGCCGGGTTGCCCGCCCAGGCCTGGCCCAGGAAGAGGGGGTCCATGATCTTGGCGGCCTGGAGGACCTTGGCCAGGGCGCGCTTCTCCGCGTCCGGCAGCTTGGACACGTCCACCTTGACGTCCACGGGGGCGAAGCGGGCCGTCATCCGCTTCAGGGTCGCGGCGTCGGGCAGGCGGGCGGGGGCTTCCTGGGCGGGGGCGGTGCCCGACAGGAGCAGCGCGCCAATCAGGGGCAGCAGGGTTCTGGACTTGGGCATGCCCCCTTCC
>NZ_RAWM01000149.1 GCF_003668875.1 Corallococcus interemptor
GGTTCGGGGTCCGGGGGGCGGCTCCAGTAGAGCCACGCCGTCAGGGCCAGGAGCGCGGCCACGGCCAGCCTCCGCAGCCATTCCTCCCGCGCCCGTCCGGGGGAGTCCGCGTCGGCGCGGGCGGCCTGGTCCAAGGCGGCCTCCACCTCGGGCCCCTGCGCGTGCATCCGCCGGCACAGCGACGCCACCGGGGCCAGCGGCACTGGCACGGGCGCGGTGTCCTTCTCCACGGCCATCGCCAGCATCCGCTCCCAGGCGGTGGCCTCCTCGGGGCTCTCGGGGGGCCTCGCGGGCTGCCCCAGCTGGCGGGCCAGCGCCACCGCCGCACGGAGCATCAGCGTGGAGAAGGCGTTGCTCGAGATGCCGTACCAGGCCGCGCACTCCTCCTGGGTGCGGCGCTCCACCAGCCGGCGGATCAACACGGCGGCCGTGCGGGGCTCCAGGGCCCGGAGGGCCTGGGAGAGGGCCTCGGGCGACAGGCGGGCGGTATCGGGGACGGAGGCAGTCACGGGGCTCCATTCTGCGGCATCCGCCCGGGGTTTTCGCGGGCTCCTACCAGGGGCGTGCCCTGGCTTCCGGCCGATTTCTTGAGGCGGATCGCTCCGCCCCTAGACTGTTGGACCATGTTGCAACGTGTGGCACTGCTGCTGCTCCTGCTCGCGTCGTCGCGGGCGTCCGCCGTGGAGACGATGCGCATTGCCATGGACGACCCCGGCGACGAGGTCCGCGTGAGCGGCCGGGGCCTGGGCTTCGGCCCGGATGCCGAGGACGGCACCTTCGTCGCCGTCACCGCGGGCCAGGCCACCGTGCGCCGCCGCAACGGCAAGCTGGAGGTCAACGGGGCGCCGGTGATTGGGGAGGCCATCCGCTTCCGTGGCGGACTGGAGGCCACCGACGCGGGCGGCCCCGGCAACGAACCCCTGAAGGCGGGCAGCGCGCAGGTGCGTGGCGACGTCGTCGTGCGCCTGTTCAAGAACAGCCTCCAGCTCATCAACGTCATCCCCCTGGAGGACTACCTCGCGGCGGTGCTCGGCAGCGAGATGCCCGTGTCCTTCCCCCTGGAGGCCCTCAAGGCCCAGGCCGTGGCCGCGCGGACGTACGCGCTCCAGAAGAAGCTGGATGCGTATGGCGCCGCCTTCCACATGGGCAGCAGCGTGCTGCACCAGGTGTACGGCGGCGTGAACCGCGAGGACGCCAAGACGCGCGCCGCAGTGGAGGCCACGCGGGGCGAGGTGCTCACGTACGACCTGGCCCCCATCGAGGCGTACTTCCATGCTTCCTGCGGCGGGCACACCGAGTCCGGGCAGGACGCGCTCCAGCGGAACCTGCCGTACCTTCAGCCCGTTGACTGCCCCTGCGGCAAGCTGCCCGCCAGTCGCTGGACGGCGACCCTGTCCGAAGCCGAGCTGCGCGGGGCGCTGAAGTCCGCTCCCCATGGCATGCGCGTCACCGGCCGCACACCCACGCACCGGGTGACCCGCGTGACGCTGCCGGATGGCACCGCGGTGGACGGCGTGACGTTCCGCCGCAAGCTGGGCTACACGCGCCTCAAGAGCCTGGACTTCGACGTGGAAGCGTCCGGCAAGAACTACGTGTTCACCGGACGTGGCTTCGGCCACGGGGCGGGGCTGTGCCAGTGGGGCGCCAAGGCCTTCGCTGACAAGGGCAAGACGTACCGGGAAATCCTTTCCCACTACTACCCGGGCGCCGAGTTCCAGCAGCTCTACTGAGGCCCTCGCCGGTTCCGTGAGGGCGCGGGGGCTGCTACAAGCGCCAACCCCGTGTCGTCCCTCCTCTCCGACTACGATTTCGAGCTCCCCGAGGCGCAGATCGCCCAGGCCCCGCTTCCCGACCGGGACGCGTCCCGACTGATGGTCGTCAGCCGCGCCACCGGCGCCTGGAGCCACCAGCACTTCACCGGCCTGCCGGACCTCCTGCGCGAGGGCGACCTGCTCGTCGTCAACGACGCTCGCGTCATCCCCGCGCGCCTGCTGGGCCAGAAGAGCGGCACCGGCGGCCGCGTGGAGCTGCTGGTGGTGCGGCCCGCCGCCGCGGCCACGCTGACGTCCGCGGCGCTCGGTGGTGCGCCCGAGTCCCTGGAGTGGGTCTGCCTGGGGCAGGCATCCAAGGGGCTCAAGCCCGGCCAGTCCGTCACCTTCGCCGGGGGCCTGTCCGCCGAAATCCTGGAGGCTCTGGGGGGAGGGGAGTACCGGGTGCGCTTCCATGCCGCGCCGGGAACATCGCTCGCCAGCCTCCTGGACGCGGCGGGCCGGCTGCCCCTGCCTCCGTACATCACCCGCGAGCCCGAGGCCGCGGACGCCGAGCGCTACCAGACCGTGTACGCCCGCGCGTCCGGCGCCGTGGCCGCGCCCACCGCCGGCCTGCACTTCACGCAGGATGTCTTCGCGAAGCTCGAGGCGAAGGGTGTCCGGCGCGCGGAGGTGACGCTCGACGTGGGGCCCGGCACCTTCCTTCCGGTGCGCGAGGAGGTGCTGGACAAGCACCACATGCACCCGGAGCGCTTCACCGTGCCCCAGGCCACCGCCGACGCCGTGAACGCCGCGAAGGCGGAAGGCCGCCGCGTGGTCGCCGTGGGCACCACCGTGGTGCGCACGCTGGAGTCCGCCACCGACCCGGACACGGGCCGGCTGCGCAGCGGACCGGGCGAGACGTCCATGTTCATCCGGCCCGGCTATGCCTTCCGCCAGGTGGACGTGCTCCTCACGAACTTCCACCTCCCGCGCTCCACGCTGGTGATGCTGGTGAGCGCGCTCCTGGGCCGTGAGCGCACGCTCGCCGCGTACCAGGAGGCCGTGCGCGCGGGCTACCGGTTCTTCAGTTACGGCGATGCCATGTTGGTGAAGGAGTGAGTGCCGTGGTCGACGAGCAGCGGAAGGAGAAGGGCGATACCCGCGTGCCCCCGGGGCTGGTGCGCTTCGAGCTGTTGCACGAGGACGCGAGCGGCACCAAGGCGCGCCGCGGCCGGCTGCACACGCCGCATGGCCCCATCGAGACGCCCATCTTCATGCCCGTGGGCACCGTGGGCAGCGTCAAGGGCGTGGGCCCGGACGACCTGAAGACCCTGGACGCGCAGATCATCCTGGGCAACACGTACCACCTGATGCTCCGCCCCACGGACGCGCTCGTCGGGGAGATGGGCGGCCTGCACCGCTTCATCTCCTGGGACCGGCCCATGCTCACCGACAGCGGCGGCTTCCAGGTGTTCAGCCTGTCGGAGAAGCGCAAGATCACCGAGGAGGGCGCCGCCTTCCAGTCGCACCTGGACGGCTCGCGGCACTTCCTGTCGCCGGAGCGCTCCATTGAAATCCAGGAGACGCTGGGCGCGGACGTCATCATGGCGTTCGATGAGTGCCCGCCGTCCACCGAGGACCGGGCCTACCTGGAGAAGTCCCTGGCGCGCACCACGCGCTGGCTGCACCGGTGCGTGAAGGCGTGGGGCCGCGAGCGCTCGTCGCTCTTCGGCATCGTGCAGGGCGGCCTCCATGATGACCTGCGCAAGCGCCACGCGGAGGAGGTGTGCGCGGTGGACCTGCCCGGCTACGCGCTGGGCGGCTACTCCGTGGGCGAGGCGCCCGAGGCCATGCACGCGGGCGTGGCCTACTCGGCCCCGCTGCTGCCCCGGGACAAGCCCCGCTACCTCATGGGCGTGGGCACGCCGCTGGACCTGGTGACGTGCGTGGAGCACGGCGTGGACATGTTCGACTGCGTGCTGCCCACGCGATGCGCGCGCAACGGGTTGCTCTTCACCTCGGAGGGCAAGCTGGTCATCCGCAACGCGGCCTACGCCAAGGACCCGCGGCCGGTGGACCCGGCGTGCTCCTGCTACACCTGCCGCAACTTCAGCCGGTCCTACCTGCGCCACCTGTTCGCGGCGGGGGAAATCCTGGCGATGCGGCTCAACACGCTGCACAACCTGCACTACTTCCTGGACCTGATGGCCCAGGTGCGCAGGGCCATCGCCGAGGACCGCTTCGCCGCGTTCGCCCGGGACTTCCGGGCGAGGGCTCAGGCCCAGGAAGCGGAGCGCAAAGGCGGCCGGTGAGCGGGCAACGGGTTTACCGCGCTTCCGGCGTTCACTTGCTCACATGGGGCGCCCTTGCTAAGAGGCCACCCTTTCGGATGTTTTGACCCCACCCGTACGCCGGGTCGGGGCCGCTTACCCGAGTCCTTCCCTTCCACCGACGAGGCAGTACGTGGCTGACAGTTTCCTGATTCTCGCGCAGGCCGGGGCCGGCGGTTCCCCCCTGGGGACCTTCGGCTTCCTCGCCGTGCTGGTGGCCATCATGTACTTCGTGATGATCCGCCCCCAGCAGAAGCAGCTCAAGGAGCACCGCAACCTGCTGGCGGGGCTGAAGAAGGGCGATGACGTCGTGACGTCCGGCGGCATCCTCGGGCGCATCCACCAGGTGGACGACTCCACCGTGACGCTGGAGATCGCCAGCGGGGTGCGCGTGCGCGTGCTCAAGACGGCTGTCAGTGCGAAGGGGGCCGTTCCGGTGGCAGGCGCCCCGGCGGCCACCCCCGCTGAGAAGAAGGAGGAGAAGTAATGGACCGCGGCTGGTGGTGGAAGTTCGGAATGATCGTCGCGGTGACGCTGGGGACGATCTGGTTCCTCGTCCCGACGTACTACTCGCTGGTCGTGCTGGACCGGAACGAGCGCAACAACATCGCCGTGCTGGAGCAGCGGCTGCCCGCGTGGGCGCCCCCCGCCAGGTACCGCCTCAACCTGGGGCTGGACCTGCAGGGCGGCATCCACATGGTGATGCGGGTGGACACCAAGACGGCCCTGCAGAAGCGCACCGAGCGCCGCGGGACGCAGATCGCCACCTACGTCAACGACAAGAAGCTGGGTGAGGTGACCGCGGACACGGACCCGGAGCGGCTGCAGCTGGTGCTGACCGCGAAGGACCCGGCGACCATGGACGCCATCCAGAAGGAGGTGCTGGCCACCTTCACGGACTTCACCCTGGAGTCCCGCAACGGCGGCACGCTGGTGCTCAAGCCGGACGAGGGCCAGGTGAACCGCTTCCGCGACGAGGCCGTGGACCAGGCGATGCTCGTCATCCGCCGCCGCATCGACAAGTGGGGCGTGGCGGAAGTGGACGTGCGCAAGCTGGGCACGGACTCCATCCAGATTTCGCTGCCCGGCCGCAGCAACCCGGAGCAGGCCAAGGAGCTGGTGGGCACCACCGCGCAGCTGGAGTTCCGGATGGTGGACGACACCAACCCGCAGGTGTTCGCGCAGATGTACCAGCAGAACCCGCCCCCGGCGGAGAGCAAGATCACCCTGGTGGAGGACGAGGGCTTCCCGCAGCTGTCCTCGCCCAACCGCGAGGCGCTGCTGGCGTACGCGAAGGACAAGACGCCAGAGGGCCGCGACGTCGTCACCGAGTGCGTGGCGAACCCGGTGAAGAAGAACGACTGCATCGCGTACCGCAGCTACCTGCTGGACAAGAACGTGCCGCTCACGGGCGAGAGCCTGGCCGGCGCGGACGCGTCCGTCAGCCAGATGAACGAGCCGGAGGTGAACATCGCGTTCGACCCGGCCGGCGCGCGTGAGTTCGAGAAGCTCACCGAGGCCGCCGTGGGCCGCCGGATGGCCATCGTGCTGGACGACAACGTGCACACCGCCCCGCGCATCAACGAGAAGATTGGCGGCGGCCGCGCGCGCATCACCATGGGCCGCGCCGGTGCGCGCAGCTTCGAGGAGTGGCTGGGCGAGGCGCAGACGCTGGCGCTGGTGCTCAAGGCGGGCGCGCTGCCCGCGCCGGTGACGGTGGGCGAAATCCGTCAGGTGGGCGCGACGCTGGGCGACGAGCTCATCAAGAAGGGCAGCCTGGCCGCGCTGGTGGGCCTGGCGCTCGTGGTGGTCTTCATGGCCATCTACTACCGCAAGTCCGGCCTCATCGCGGACGTGGCGCTGCTGCTCAACGGCCTGCTCATCCTGGCGGGCCTGGCGTTCTTCAACGCCACGCTGACGCTGCCGGGCATCGCGGGCTTCGTGCTGACGCTGGGCATCGCGGTGGACGCGAACGTGCTCATCAACGAGCGCATCCGTGAAGAGCTGTCCCACGGCAAGTCCGCGCGCGCCGCGGTGGACCAGGGCTACGACCGCGCCTTCTGGACCATCTTCGACGCGCACGTGACGACGCTCATCGCGGGCTTCATCCTGTTCTTCACGGGAACGGGTCCGATCCGCGGCTTCGCCACCACGCTCATCGTGGGTCTGCTCGCGTCGCTGTTCACGTCCATCGTCGTGACGCGCGTCATCACGACCTACTTCGTCCACGGCCGCAACGCGCAGTCGGTGTCCGTCTAACCGGCCCCCAGCGCCTTCGGGAAATCCGCCATGCAGATTCTCAAGCACAAGACGCACATCGACTTCATTGGGAAGCGCAAGCCGGCGCTCTTCATCTCCACGCTCATCAACCTGGCCATCATCGTCGGCATCGCCGCGGTGGGGTTCAACTTCGGCGTGGACTTCGCCGGCGGCACGGTGGTGGAGCTGAAGTACAACACGCCCACCACCGCGGCGCAGGTCCGCGAGAAGGCCCAGGCCGGCGGGCTGCACGACGTCAGCGTGCAGGGCATTGGCTCGGCGGACGAGAACTCCTTCCTCCTGCGCATGGGCGGCGTCACGCAGCTCACGGAGGAGAGCGCCGAGCGCGCGAAGACGGCCATCCAGGGCCTGGGCGAGGTGCGCAATGTCTACGCCGACATGGCGAACGGCATCGTGAACTTCCGCTCCGCGCAGCCCATGTCCGCGGAGGCCGTGAAGAAGGCCGTGCAGGACGGCGCGGGCATTGGCGTGCAGGAGGTGCGTGACCTGGGCGCGAACCAGGGCGGCACCGGCTACGACTACCAGGTCGTCGCGAGCGGCATGGCGGACAAGGTGTTCGCCGCGCTGAGCGCCGGTTCGGACAAGCCCAACTTCGAGCAGCGCCGCGTGGACTACGTGGGTCCGCAGGTGGGCAAGCAGCTGCGCAACCGCGGCATCATGGCGCTGGTGTACTCGATGGTCGCCATCCTCATCTACGTGGCGTTCCGCTTCGACTTCAAGTTCGGCCCGGGCGCGCTGCTCGCCATGCTCCACGACGTCATCATGGTGGCGGGCTACTACCTGGTGAGCCAGCGCGAGTTCAACCTGACGTCCATCGCCGCGCTGCTCACCGTCGTGGGCTACTCGGTGAACGACACCATCGTCATCTACGACCGCATCCGCGAGGACATGGCGAAGTACAAGGGCAAGCCGCTGCCGGAGATCATCAACATCGCCGTCAACGACACGCTGGGCCGCACCATCCTCACCTCCGGCGTGACGGCGCTGTCGCTCATCGGTCTGCTCATCTTCGGCGTGGGCGAGATCTTCGACTTCGCCATGGCGATGCTGGTGGGCATCCTCGTGGGCACGTACTCGTCCGTGTACATCGCCAGCCCGCTGGTCATCTGGCTGGATGAGCGCGCGCACTCCCGCGAGGCGCACCACGGCGGCAAGCAGGAGCCGAAGACGGCCTAGCGCTGTCGCCGGTGCCTTGAAGTGACGAGGGCCCTCTTCCCCAACGTGGGAGCGAGGGCCCTTCGCTTTTCTTCAGAAGCGCGCGCCCAGGGTGAGCGACGCGTCCATCAAGCCGCCGCCGTTGTCGTCCGTGGAGGCGACGTTGGCGAAGTCCTGGTCGATGAGGAGGCGGTACGTGCCGCGCACGCCAGCGGTGAGGCCGCCGGTGTTGAACTCCAGGCCCACCGCGAGCGGTATCTCCTCCATCAGGTCGCTGTCGTAGAGCCCCGCGCCCGCGCCGCGCACGTCCACGTAGGACAGGCCCAGGCCCACGCCCGCGAAGGGGCGCACCGCGGTGAGGAAGGGCGGGGACACCTTCACCAGCGCGCTGCCGCCGTTGCGCACCAGCGAGGGCGCGTCGAACAGGCGCGTGTCCGCGACCTTGTTCTGCGAGCCCTCGTAGCCCACCTCGAAGCCGAGGAAGGTGGTGGGCTGGAGGTTGAGCGTCAGGCCCCACAGCGGGCCGGTGCTGGACAGGTTGCCCAGGTCCCCCGTGTAGTCGCCAATGCCGCCGCGCAGGAAGACGTTCACGTCCCCCTGCTTCTTGTCAGCGGCGAGCACGGGCGCGGCGCACAACACGACGGCTGTCAGGGCACCGCCCTGGAGAAACCTGCGAAGCATGCGGACCTCCCTGTCCACGGGTGTGCACTCAAGCTGGCCACCGCGCACCCGCCGTGCAGGTTCACAGCAGGGAGGCAGCCGAGCGCACGTCTGAACACGCGTGCAGGAGGGTGGTGTGAGTGGGCGGGTTGGACTGCCTTGGTCGGACGTCTGAGGTACTGTGCTTTTCCATGCGGTGGTTGCTTCCAGATGTCGTCGAGCAGGAGGTCGGTTCGCTCGCGGGTGAGCTGTCACTTCACCCGTTGGCGGCGAGGGTGTTGCTCCACCGTGGCTACCGCACGCCGGAGGCGGCGTCGGCCTTCCTTTCGGACCGGCTGGCGGACCTGCCGGACCCGTTCCGGATGAAGGGCATGGGCCCCGCGGTGGAGCGCGTGCTGCGCGCGGTGCGGCTCAAGGAGAAGGTGACGCTCTACGGGGACTACGACGTGGACGGCGTGTCCTCCACGTCGCTCATGTACCTGTTCCTCAAGGAGCTGGGCGCCACCCCCGCCACGTACATCCCGCACCGGCTGGATGAGGGCTACGGCCTCAACCTGGGCGCGGTGGAGCGCATCGCGCAGGACGGCACGCGCCTCCTGGTGACGCTGGACTGCGGCATCACCTCCGTGGCGGAGATTGCCCGCGCGAAGGAGATGGGCCTGGACGTCGTGGTGGTGGACCACCACACCGTGCCGCCCACGCTGCCGCCCGCCACCGCGGTGCTCAACCCGCACCAGCCCGGCTGCGAGTACCCCACCAAGGTGCTGTGCGCCGCGGGCGTGGCCTTCAACCTGTGCATGGGCCTGCGCAAGCGGCTGCGCGATGACGGCTTCTTCGCCACGCGCAAGGAGCCCAACCTCAAGGCGCTGATGGACCTGGTGGCGCTGGCCACCGTGGCGGACGTGGTGCCGCTCACCGGCGCCAACCGCATCCTCGTGGCGCACGGCCTCCAGGAGCTGTCCCAGGGCCGCCGTCCCGGCATCCGCGCGCTGAAGGAGGTGGCCGGGCTGGAGCCGGACGCCGCCGTCACCGCCGGCCAGGTGGGCTTCCGCCTGGGGCCCCGCATCAACGCCGCGGGCCGCCTGCATGACGCGTCGCTGGGCCTGCAGCTGCTGTGCGCGGACTCCGTGGAGACGGCGCGCTCGCTGGCGCAGGTGCTGGACCGCGCGAACGCGGAGCGGCAGGGCATTGAGAGCAGCATCCTCACGCAGGCGCTGGCGCAGGCGGAGGAGCACAAGGACTCGCGCGGCTTCGTGCTCTACGACGAGGGCTGGCACCCGGGCGTCATCGGCATCGTCGCGTCGCGCGTGGTGGAGCGCTACCACCGGCCCACGGTGATGGTGGGCGTGAAGGACGGGGTGGGGAAGGGCTCGGCGCGCAGCATCGAGGCGTTCCACCTGTACGACGCGCTCACCGGCTGCTCGGACCTGCTCACGCGCTACGGCGGCCACAAGCACGCGGCCGGCCTCACCATCGACGCGAAGCAGCTGCCCGCCTTCCGCGAGGCCTTCGCGAAGATTGCCCTCCAGCGCCTGACGCCGGAGGACATGATTCCGCGCTGCCGCGTGGACGCGGTGGTGAACCCGCGCGACCTGGACGCGACGGCGGTGGAGTCCCTGCAGCGGCTGGGGCCCTTTGGTCAGGGCAACCCGGAGCCGGTGCTGGTGCTGCGCGGCCAGCAGGCCCGGCCCCGCGTGCTGCCCGCGAAGTCCGGGGCGCCTGGCGCGGGGCACCTGAAGCTGGCGCTCGTGGACGCGCCGGAGCTGGATGCCATTGGCTTCGGCATGGCGGACCGCGTGTCGCTGGTGGAGGGGCCGGTGGACCTGGCCTTCCAGGCCGGCTTCGACACCTTCCGGGGCCAGCGCAAGCTGTCCCTGCGCCTCAAGGACGTGCGTCAGGCCGCCTGACGCACGCGCAGTCCCCTCTTAAGCGAGCCCCCAGCGCACCCGGCCCGGCGACATCAGCGCGCCGGCCCGCGCCATCTCGTTGAGGCGGAAGCGCTCCGCCTGACGCTCGAAGGCGCTGCGGCAGCCCTCCGAGCAGAAGAAGTACCGGCGCTTCTTGTACTCCGACGAGGGATGGCCCTCCGGGGCCTCCAGGTGCCTTCCGCACACCGGATCCCAGTGCTTGGTGTTGCCGTGCCCGTGTTCCTGTCCGCCGTTCATCTTCCACCTCCGACCCGACCGCCCCCAACTCCCCCACCCGGCGCGAATGTAAGCAGGGGGCGTGCCAGTGGTCCATCTCCTTGGAACGCCAATGAAGGGGCGTGCGTCCGGGACGGGAAGGAGGGGAAAAAGTTCAGCCCCCGCCACCGCTTCCGGAAGGGGAAGGGCGCGGGGGCCGAAGGGACGTCCGGGACTTGAGCGCTAGAAGCCGACGCCTACGCTACCGCCCAGGAAGAAGTCGTTCGCATAGCCGCGACGTAGCCCCGTGGCCTCGATGCGGAACATGAAGCGTGCGCTGCGGCCCGGACGGCCACGGATACCCAAGCCATACTGCAGGACGGGCTTGAGGCCGTTCACCTTGGTCTCCTCCTCGCCCACGGTGATGCCGGTGTTCTGGTAGGCGAGTCCGCCGCCAGCCTGAACGAAGAATCCGAAGTCCGACTCGCCGAAGCGGAACACCCAGGCAGGCGCGAGCGTGAAGTAGTGAAGCCGCGTGACCCCCTTGATGAAATCGGTGCCGTCACTGAGGCTGCCGTATATCCAGCGCAGGTCGGCAATGAAGCCTTGCCGCCACATCTCATTCTCCGTTTTGAGCGCGCGGCCGAACTCATAAGTGGCGCGTACGCCTATGGCGGGCTTGTTGTCGGAGAAGTTGCCTCGGGCGCTGTCCACCATGAGCAGGCCGCCCACCAGTTCCACCGCGACGCCCAGGCTGGGGTCGTCCAGCCGAGCCATGCTTTCGAAGCCCTCGTCGTTGTTGGCCTCGGCGGCCTCGCGGAACTCGTCCGTCTCATCCACCAGCTTGCGGCGGCGCTCGTAGGCGTCGTCGTCCGCCTGCCGGGCCTTCTCCTGGGTGCGCTCGGCTTCTTCCTCAGGGTAGGCGTAGGGGTCGTCGTCGTCCGCGCTCTGGGCGAAGGCGGCGGGGGTGAAGAGCAGGCTGCCGGCGAGGCAGGCCTTGAGCCAGGTGTTCAAGGGAGCGGGCCTCACTGGAAGATGCTCGGGCAGGTGGTGCCGCCCGCCGCGCTGGCCGGGCAGAGGTTGTCGCCGATGAGGTCTTCGCGCGGAATCTGCACGTGGTCCATGAACTCGTTGCAGACCGCCTTCTTCAGCTCCAGGTCGGTGATGTGCGAGATGATGGCCCGGGCGGGGATGGCCAGCGGGAACAGCGTCTGGTCGCCCAGCACCCTCTGCGTGTACTGGTAGATGCCGGGCTTCGCCGGGTCGGTGTCGTAGTACGCGGAGACGACGTCGCGCTGCAGCTGGGCCTCCTGCCCCGTGGAGCGGCCCGCCTGGTAGAGCGCGGTCGCGATGAGCGTGCCCACCTGGTACTCGGCGCCGTCTGAGGTGAAGGTGTTCAGGTCCTGCTGCTGCACGCGGGCGTACAGCAGATCGCTCATGCAGCGGTCGCCGCGCGAGAGGTCCCGCGCGTCCGTCACGCCGGAGTAGGGGCCGCCGTCGAACGAGGGCGCCATGAAGCGGGGGTCGCACCCGCTGACGCTGCGGCAGCTGGCGCCGTAGGCGTGGTAGTCCGCCAGGCCTTCGTCATAGGCCTTGAGCACGTTGGCGCCCTGCGCGGGCGACTGCGAGCCCCAGACGGACAGCGCCACGGGCAACGACTGGCCCGCGTAGGACAGCCGGTTGAAGACGAGGTGCGAGTACTCGTGCGCCATCACCGCCGCGTTGAGGGGCAGCGGGGCGCGCTGGATCTTGTCGAAGGGCAGCACCAGGAAGGACTGGAGCACCGGGTAGAAGAGGGCGTTGTCCCGCGCCGGCTCCTTGCTCTGCTCCGTGATGATGAATTCCGGGAAGTAGTAGAGCGTGGGCGCGGGCTCGAAGGACGCGACCTTCACGTTGCCGACGGTGCGGAAGTACTCGTTGGCGCGCTCGAGGTTGTAATACGAGGTCACCATGTTCCAGGAGTGGAAGTCCGCGGGCCAGAGGACGTCCTCGCCCGTCTTCTCATCCTTCTGGGTGATGTAGCTGGCCTTCACGTCATGGCCGGACTTCTTGAGCAGCACGTCCGCGACCGTGTCCTCCGTGGCGTTCTGGAGCGCGGGGTCGTTCGGGTCGATGACGATGCGCGCGCCGCCCTGGAGGTCGCCGACGGTGCCCTTCAGGCCGACGATGTCCTCGATGGTGGTGAGCTCGACCTGCGTGGGGACGTACTGGCTATTGTCAGAGAGCGACAGCACGGAGACCTTCACGGGGGCCTCGCTGTCCGGCGCGCAGCCGGAGGCCAGGAGGCCCAGCCCGACGGCGGCGGTGGTGACTGTTCGGAGCATGACGCCGTTTTACTCCGGACCGCCCGGAACGTGTATTCCCCTCAGAAAAGGGCCGGGCTGGCGAGGAAGCGCGGGGGCATGGGCAGCCATGGATTCCTTGACGCGCCGTTTCCACGATCCGCTATGGTGCCCGGCCTTCTTCCTTCACGAACCAAACGCAGGCGGTCTCCATGGCGGTCCCGTTCATTTCCGAGGTCAAGCGTACCCACACCTGCGGTCAGCTCACGGCCGCGAACGTTGGCGAAGAGGTGGTCCTCTTCGGCTGGGTGCACAACCGCCGAGACCACGGCGGCGCGGTGTTCATCGACCTGCGGGACCGCGACGGGCTCACCCAGGTGGTGTTCGAGCCGGACAGCAAGGAGGCCCATGAGACGGCCGGTCACCTGCGCCTGGAGTACTGCGTGGGCATCAAGGGCAAGGTGCTCTCGCGCGGCAAGAACGTGAACCCGAAGATGAAGACGGGGGAGATCGAGGTGAAGGCCTCGGACCTGACCATCTTCAACCGCTCGGAGCCCACGCCGTTCCTCATCGAGGACAACGTGGAGACGTCCGAGGAGAAGCGCCTGGCGCACCGCTACCTGGACCTGCGCCGCGGGCCGCTCCAGAAGACGCTGATGACGCGCTCCAAGATGAACACGCTGGCTCGCTCGTACATGGCGGGCAACGGCTTCCTGGAGCTGGAGACGCCCTTCATGGGCAAGTACACGCCGGGCGGCGCGCGCAACTTCCTGGTCCCCAGCCGCCTGAACCCGGGCAAGTTCTACGCGCTGGCGGAGAGCCCGCAGCTCTACAAGCAGCTCTTCATGGTCGCGGGCTTCGACCGGTACTTCCAGATCGTGAAGTGCTTCCGCGACGAGGACCTGCGCCTGGACCGGCAGCCGGAGTTCACGCAGATCGACGTGGAGATGAGCTTCGTCACCCAGGACGACATCTTCACCATCATCGAAGGGCTGCTGAAGAAGCTGTGGGGCGAGGTGCTGGGCATCGACATCCCGACGCCCTTCATGCGCATGGACTTCTACGAGTCCATGGCGAAGTACGGCAACGACAAGCCGGACCTGCGCTTCGGGCTGGAGCACACCGTGCTCACGGACGTCATCCGCGAGCACGGCGCCGCGGGCGGCGTGCCCATGATGTGGGACGCGGTGCAGGACAAGGGCATCGTCAAGGCGATGGTCGTCCCGGCGGAGAAGGCGCTGTCCCGCGCGGAGAGCGACAAGCTGGAGGACTTCGCGAAGCAGGCGGGCGCCAAGGGCCTGGCGCGCGCGAAGGTGGGCGAGGGCGGTGAGTGGACCCAGTCCCCGCTGTCCAAGACGATTACCCCCGCGCTGCGGCAGGCCATCAACCAGGCCGTGGGTGCGAAGACGGGCGACCTCATCCTGTTCCAGTTCGGGAAGGAGTCGCTGGTGCACACGGTGATGGCGAACCTGCGCGTGCACGTGGCGAAGAAGCTGGGGCTGATTCCGGAGTACGGCAGCGGCGGCCAGTGGAAGTTCCTCTGGGTGGTGAACCCGCCCCTCTTCGAGTTCGACGAGGAGACGAACACCTGGGCCGCGGCGCACCACGCCTTCACCCGTCCGCACGACGAGGACGTGCAGTACCTGGGCACCGACCCGGGCCGCGTGAAGTGCCACCGCTACGACGTGGTGCTCAACGGCTTCGAGATTGGCGGCGGCTCCATCCGCCTGCATGACCCGAAGGTGCAGAGCGAGGTGTTCAAGGCGCTGGGCATCCAGGAGGAGGAGGCGCGCGTGAAGTTCGGCTTCCTGCTGGACGCGCTCAAGTTCGGCGCGCCCCCGCACGGCGGCATCGCGCTGGGCATGGACCGCCTGGTGATGCTGCTGACCGGCGCGGAGTCCCTGCGCGACGTGATCCCGTTCCCCAAGACGAAGACGGGCACGGACACGATGACGGGCGCCCCCGGCGACGTGGACGAGAAGCAGCTGCGCGAGCTGCACGTGCGCACGGTGCCGCTGCCGCAGAAGTAACCCGGCGCGCGCACGTTCGTTCCTCGCCGGACCCCGGGCCCGTCTTGAGGCCCGGGGAGTGGCTGGAGGGTGACGGACGGCCCTGCCGCACGGCTGGACATCCCGGTGGCCGTGGCCATTGAGGACCCGTGGCGTGCGAGGGAGCGGGCGCGATGCGGGAACGGGCTTTCGGGGCGTGGGTGCTGGCGTGGGCCCTGCTGTGCGCGGGGCCGGCCTTCGCTGCCGAGACGAAGATGCCCCCCGGCCTCACCGGCGGCTGGAGCGGGATGCGCGGCTTCCTCTACGAGCTGGGCGTGGGCATCCAGGTCCGCTACGTGACGGAGCTCGCCTACAACGCGCGCGGCGGCAAGGGGCATGCGCTGCGGCAGGCGGGCCAGCTCAACGTGGGGCTGGGCCTGGACCTGGAGAAGCTTGCCGGGGTGAAGGGCGGCACCTTCCAGTTCACGTTCACGCACCGCAACGGCAACAACCTCAACGCGGATATGGAATTGGGCAACCTCCAGCTGGTGCAGGAGGTGTACGGGCGCGGCAACGTGGGGCGCCTGACGCAGCTCTGGTACGACCAGCTGTTCTGGGACGAGCGGGTGCACCTGAAGGTGGGCCGCGTCACCATGGGCGAGGACTCGGCGGACTTCCCCTGCGACTTCCAGAACCTGTCCTTCTGCGGCGCGCAGCCCGGCAACATCGTGGGCAACTACTGGTTCAACTGGCCGGTGAGCCAGTGGGGCACGCGGCTGCGCGTGGACTTGAAGAAGGTCGCCTACGTGCAGCTGGCCGCGTACGAGGTGAACCCCCGCAACCTGGAGGAGGCCTTCTACCTGGGGCGCTTCAACGGGGCGACGGGCGTGATGCTGCCCCTGGAGCTGGGCTGGAACCCGAAGTTCCACGGCGACCTGCTGGAGGGGCTCTACAAGGTGGGCGTCTGGTACGACACGTCCAACGCGCCGGATGTGCTGCTGCCCGACGTCGAGCGGCAGGGGCGCTATGGCGTGTACTTCGTCGCGCGCCAGCAGCTGTCGCACGTGCTGGGGTCGGAGAACGAGGCACAGGGGCTCAACCTGTTCGTGCGCCTGACGTACGCGGACCGGGACACCTCCGCGCAGGACGGCCAGTACACGGCGGGCCTGGGCTACACGGGGCTCCCCGGGCGGCCGGATGACGACGTGGGCTTCGCGCTGGGCGCCACGCACTCCAACGGGCGCTACATCACCGCGCAGCGGCAGAAGCAGGCGCAGGCCCCCGGCACGCTCATCCCTCGCACGGAGTACGTGGGGGAGCTGTACTACAGCCTCCATGCGGCGCCGTGGCTCGTGCTGCGGCCCAACCTCCAGTACATCCGTCCAGGTGGGAACGACGAAGCGCGCGACATCCTCGTCCTGGGCCTCAAGGGGGCACTCACCCTGTAGGGCATGTGGGCGGAGCACGCCCTTTCCGTGCCGCTCCGCGGGTGGCCTAGAGTGGGGCCATGGCCCTGTCACCCTCGTGGGATGCGTGGCTGTCGGAGAACCTGCTGCGGGGCGTGCCTGAGGAGGCGCTGGTCCGGGCGCTGGTCGCCGGAGGGGTGGCCGCGGAGGAGGCTCGCGCGGAGGTGTCGCTCGCGCGGCGGCACCCGGCGGTGGTGGCCGGGGGCTCGCGGACGACGCTGGGCCCGGAGGTGGTGTCGCTGCTGGACGTGCGCTCGGCGCTGCATGCGCAGTCGCGCCGGACGGTGGAGCGGCGGCGGGGCGTGTCCGCGGAGGAGTTCCAGGCCCGCTACTACCGCGCGCACCGGCCCGTCGTGCTGGAGGACTTCCTGGAGGGCTGGCCGCTGCTGGAGCGCTGGCGGCCGGCGGCGCTGGCTCGGGACTACGGCGACGTGGAGGTGGAGGTCATGGCGGGCCGCGAAGCCCGCGCGGACCATGACGTGTCACCGGACGCGTGCCGCACGGTGATGCGGCTGGGGGACTTCCTCCACCGGCTGGAGCACGGCGGGCCGTCCAACGACCTGTACCTCACGGCGCGCAACTTCGCGCTGGAGCGGCCGGAGCTTCAGGGGCTCTGGGAGGACCTGCGGCCCGCGCCGGGCTTCGTGTACCCGACGCGGCAGCCCGGCAGCCTCAAGCTGTGGGTGGGGCCGGAGGGCACGCGCACGGCGCTGCACCATGACGTGGACTCGGTGCTGTTCTGCCAGGTCCATGGGCGCAAGCGCTTCTGGCTGGTGCCGTCCCATGAGACGCCGCGCCTCTACAACCGCGAGCACGTGTGGAGCCCGGTGGACGCGGCCGCGCCGGACCTGGAGCGCTTCCCGGACTTCGCCCGCGCGCACGTGCACGAGGTGGTGGTGGGCCCCGGAGAAATGCTCTTCATCCCCGTGGGCTGGTGGCACCAGGTGCTGGCGCTGGACGTGAGCGTGTCGCTGACGTTCCAGTCGCTGGACGTGCCGGGCGGCAACGCGCGGTGGCACACCTTCGGTTGAGGTGTGCCCGCCGCTTCAATGACTTCGCGTCACGTCAGTCGTTGAGGTTTTCCCCCTTCGGCGTTTGAGGAAGGGGCGGTGTGGAGGGCGTCGGCGTGGGCACGGGCTCCTCGGGGAGCCGCTTCCGGCTGAGGTCCTCCTGCGCGGGGTCACACGGGGGATTGGGATTCGGGACGATTTTGTATGAGTTCTCGGGAGGTATCATGGAGTCCGCTCTTGGTGGATGTGGACGACCCAAATGGTTCAGCCCGGCTCAAGGGGGATGGCGATGACCTCCTCCCTCCCCCCTGAATGGAAAACGTGGCTGGCGAATAACCTTGCGCGCGGGGTGCCCTCCGCGAGCCTGGGAGCCCGTCTGGAGGCGGCCGGAATCACGCCAGAGGTTGTCTGGGAAACGATTCACGCCGCCCAGACACATCCCGCGGTGACGCTGGGTCGTGATTTTACGAAACGTCTGGGATTGCTTGAATCGTTGCTCGCGACGCGGTCGGCGTTGCGACGACAGGCATTGCCGGCGCCGCGCGTGGAGCGGCGGTCCCGGCTGACTCCAGCGGAATTCTTCCATGAGTATTACCGGCGCAACCGGCCGGTTGTGATTGAGGGGTTGATGGAGGGCTGGCCGGCGCGGACGCGGTGGACGCCCGCGTGGATGGCGGAGCGGTTCGGGGCCGAGCCGGTGGAGGTGATGGCGGGGCGGGATGCCCAGGAGTTGCCGGACCTTCACGCGGACCGGCTGCGCCGGGAGGTGCCGCTGCGGGAGCTGCTGGCCCGGTTCGACGGGGCGCCCGGGAACGACATGTATCTGGTGGCTCGCAACAGCCTGTTGCTGCGCGAGGCGTTCCGGCCGCTGCTGGAGGACCTGCGCGCGCCGGAGGGCTACATCCAGCCGGACCTGCACGGGCCCGACCGCGTGCACCTGTGGCTGGGGCCGGCGGGGACGCTGTCCAACCTGCACCATGATCACCTCAACGTCCTGTTCTGCCAGGTGTGGGGACGCAAGCAGGTGTGGCTGGCGCCGTCGTGGGAGACGCCGTGGATGTCCAACGTGCGCGGCTTCTACAGCGCGGTGGACGTGCTGGCGCCGGACCTGGAGCGCTTCCCGGACTTCGCCCGCGTGGCGCTGCACCCGGTGGAGGTGGGGCCGGGGGACACGCTCTTCATCCCGGTGGGGTGGTGGCATGCGCTGCGGGCGCTGGACCCGAGCCTGTCCGTGACGTTCGTGAACTTCGAACAGACGCCTGGGATGAACACCTGCTGGCGGGAGGGCTGGCTGGGCGCCCTTCCCGGGGAGGAGCACCGATGAGGGCTTCGCGCGATGTGGAGGCGGACGCTTCGCCGCTGACGCCCGAGTGGCGGCGGTGGCTGGTGGAGAACCTGGTGCGCGGTGCGTCACCGAAGGCGCTGCTGGCGTCGCTGGAGCAGTCGGGAGTGCCCGCGGAGCAGGCGCGGCGGGCGCTGGAGGTGGAGCAACAGGAGCCCTTCGTCGCGGGCGTGCTGCGCGCGACGGGCATGCAGCGGAAGCTGGAGGGCCTGCTGGACGTGTACGCGGAGCTGTTCCAGCAAACCGAAGGTCCGCCGCGCGTGGACCGGCACGCCGCGCTGACGCCCGATGCGTTCTTCGAGCGCTACTACTTCGACAACCTGCCCGTGGTGCTGCGCTCGGACTGGAGCGCGTCACTGGCGCTGGAGCCCTGGAGCCCCGGGAGCGTGGCCGCGCGGCTGGGTGAGCGCGAGGCGAGGCATGCGTGCTGCGTGCCGCTGTTCGAGGATGCGCGGCTGGAGGCCCTGACGCGGGGACTGACGACGCTGCCGGGCTTCACGGCACAGGACGCGCGCGCGTGCGAGCCCCGCCTGTGGTGGGAGCCGCCGGGGGCGGAGGTTCCTCTGCGCGCGGCGAGGCGCAACGTGCTGCTGGCGCAGGTGCACGGGGAGCGGCGGCTCCAGCTGGTTCCGGCCTTCGAGCTGCGGCGCATGGCCACGGCTTCGCCGGAGCCTCGCGACGCGCCCCTGCGCCTGGCCGTGACGCTGTCGCCGGGCGAGTGCGTGCTGCTGCCGGTGGGGTGGTGGTACGGCTTCAGCGCGCCAGACGGCGGGGTCGCCATCTCGTTCGAGGCCTTCGCGCTGCCGGAGCCGAACGTGACGTGGGACGTGGACGCGGAGCCCCAGGCCACTCCGCTGCCGCCGCGAGACTGAAGGGGCTACTGGTACAGCAGCACCTTGTCCACCCAGCGCAGGCCCGGCTGCTTCTGGCGCCAGTCGAGCCGCTCGGCGCGCAGGGCCTGGGAGGGCTCCTCTCCGGACTGGATGCGCTCGCGCACCGCGCGGAAGAAGGCGCCCGCGTCGTTGGGGATCTCCGCCGTGGCGGCGAAGACCGCCCGCGCTCCCGAGGCGACGAACGCCTGTGGCAGCGAGGACGTCTCATGCAGGATGGGCGGGAGGCGGGCCGCGCTGCAGGCGCCCAGCACCACCAGGGGCGCGCCCTGCAGGTGCCGGCGGCGCAGCTCCTCCGCGGTGAGCGCGTAGTGCCCGTCCTGCTGCGGCGACAGCGCGATGACCGTGGCGGACGACAGCGTGCGGTCCACCACCCCGTGCGCGTGGATGTCGATGTCCGTGGCCTGCTCCATGGCCTCCAGCACGCGCTCGGGCGTGGCCTGCGCGCCCTTGAGCCGCAAGAGCCGCTGCGCGCCCGCCAGGTCCGTGTCCGCCACCGCGGGCAGCCGCGCCAGCTTCAGCGTCATGGGCGGCTCCACGTCCGACACCACGAGGTGCAGGGGCGGCTTCGCGGGGGACGCGGGAGGCGCGCCGGTGCCGACCCGGTAGCTCCACGCCAGGTCCGCCGGCAGGATGCCCGCGCGGCTGTCCAACGGCGGCGCGGCCAGCACCGCCACGCGGGGACAGTCGCGCAGCAGGTCCAGCAGCTCGCGGGGGACCAGCCCCGTCAGGTCATCGCGCAGGGGCAGGGTGCGTGAGGCGTCGTAGTGGCCCTGCACCTGGCCTCCCGGGCCCCGCACCACCGTCACCGTGCGCTCCGCCTCCACCGCCGCCGCCAGCACGCAGCCCTCCGGGACGGGCACCTGGAGGCTTTCGGCCACCGCGTCCATCGCCTCCCGGAAGGCCCCGGCGTGGCCCGCGCTCACCGCCAGCGTCTGGTAGGCCACCGCCCGGGCGTCGCGCGCGTCCGCGTTCACCCGCAGGAGCGGCTCCGCCTCCGCGATGGTCTGCCGCAGCACCTTCTGTCCTTCACGCCAGTCGCGGTCCACGGTGAACCGTCCCCGGATGAGCGTGGCCAGCACGCGCCGGCCCGGGTTCTCCTTGAGCGGCGTCACCCGCGCCAGTTCCTCCATCAAGCGCGATTCGTCCGAAGGCCGCGGCGCCAGGCGTGCCAGGTCCGCGAGGATCCACGCGCCCTGGAGTCCGGGCGTCCGGCCACACGCGAGCGCGTCCTCCATCTCCTGCCGCGCCTCCTGCGGGCGGAAGCGCATCAGCGCCAGCGAGGCCAGGTTGAGGTGCGCCTGCGTGCGCGCCCGGCAGTCGTCGGGCTGACGGGCCAGGGACTCGCTGAGGTAGGCGCGCGCGAGCGCCACCCGCACCTGGAAGCGCATCGCGTCCGCCATCATCACCAGCGCCGTGCCCTCGCGTTCCCACTCGCCCAGCGCGGCGGCCTCCCGCCATGCGTTCTTCGCGGCCTCCTCCGCCTCCACCAGCCGGTTGGACGCGGTGGCCCGGCCGCTCAGGCGCAGGAGCACGTCCACGCAGCGCAGGGGCAGCTTGTTCGCGCGGCACTGCTCCAGCGCCTCCCGCAGCCGCTCTCCGGCCTGGGGCCCCTGTCCGGCCAGGTCGTCCAGCCGCGCGTCCTCCACCGCCACGCGCGAGAGGATCCACGGGTCCGTCTCCGCCGCCGTCAGGGCGCCAAGCTCCTCGTGCGTGCGCGCCACGCCTGGCGTGCGCAAGAGCGCGCCGAGCAGCAGGTCCTTCGCCGCGGGCTCCTGCCTCAGCCGCTCGATGAGGGCCGTGGGGGCCGGATGCGTGTCCTGCACCAGCTTCGCGTACTCGCGCGCGAGCGGTGCCCGGCGCGTGAAGTCCTGTGCCGCCACGCGCCGCACGCTGTCCTCCAGCACGGTGCCTCCGCCCGCGGCGCGGTCCAGCACCCGAGCCAGCGGCAGCAGCGCCTCCGCCTGTCCGGCGCTCTCCGACACGGCCAGCAGGTCGTAGAAGGACTCTCGTGCCATGCCCGGGAAGCGCGCGGCCTCCTTCACCGGCAACGGCGCCTCGGGTGAGCGCAGCCGGGTCTGGAGCGCCGCGCGCGTGGCCTTCCACGCCTCCGCCCGCGCCTGGAATCCGGCGCGCAGCGTCTGGGCCTGCTGACGTGCCTCGTCGCTCCAGCCGGGCTCGCCCTTGGCGGCCACCGCCTCGAACGCCGTGGCCGCGAGGAGCGTCAGCCCCAGCTCGCGCGCCACCACGGCGCGGTTCCAGCGCGCCTGCGGGTGCTCGGGCATGGCCTCCAGCGTGGCGTCCAGCAGCGTCAGGGCGTCATCGGAGCGGCCGCGCAGGATGGCGACGGCGGCCAGGTCGCTGTCCCGGTCCAGCGAGGGCGAAGCGCGCGCCAGGTACGCGAGCGCCTGCTCCGTGTCGCCATGCAGGAGGTAGCTGATGCCCACGCCGTGCGTGTCGCCCTGCTCCTCCAGGCGGGACAGCGCGCCCAGGGGCACTGGCGGGGCCAGCGCGTCGTTGCCTCGGGAGGG
>NZ_RAWM01000014.1 GCF_003668875.1 Corallococcus interemptor
CCCCAGCCCCCTCCCCCACTCGAGCGCTTCTCCCCGCCACGCCGGGCGCCAGGGGAGGGCTGCTTCGTCTTCTGCATCCGGACGGTGGGGGTGCGCGCGGTGGACTGACGGGAGGCCATGGATGTAGGCACATGTACCCCAACCATGACCGCTGTCCAGAAGCTGGCCGGATCCGCACCCGGCGTGCCCTCCGCGAGAAGGCGTGGATGAGCAAGTGGATGGAAGTCCAGGTCAGGATTGGAAAGGGATTGCGTCGGCATGGGCCATGATTCCCGAACCCAATGTCAGACATCTTGAAAATCCCGGGCGAACCGTTCAAGAAAGAGTGTCCTGCACGTCGGACAAAAGCAGAACACGACAGCGGCATGCCTGCCGCGAGGGGGATACCTTGAGATTGAATCCGGCACGGTGGGTCTTGCTCATCCTGACACTCGCGGTGAGTGCCTGTGGGAATGAACAGCCCCCCACCCACCCCACCGACACGGTGGCGTCCATCCTCCTCGGCGGCGCGTCCGCCGAGCCCTTGCGCGTGGGCGAAACCCTGCAGCTCACCGCCACGCCGAGGGATGCGGCCGGCAACACCGTGAACCGTCCGGTGAGCTGGGCCTCCAGCAACAACGAGGTCGCGGCGGTGAGCGCCCAGGGACTGGTGACGGCCGTGAAGCCCGGCGACGCGGTCATCTCCGCCACCAGCGAGCGCAGCACCGCCACGGTCGTGGTGCGCGTCGCTGAAGCGCCGACCCCTGACACCTCGGTGGCGTCCATCCTCCTCGGCGGCGCCCCCACCGAGCCCCTTCCCGCGAACGAAACCGTGCAGCTCACCGCCACGCCGAGGGATGCGGACGGGAACACCCTGAGCCGTCCGGTGCGCTGGACCTCCAGCGACAGCGAGGTCGCGGAGGTGAACGCCGAGGGCCTGGTGACGGCCGTGAAGCCGGGCGACGTGGCCATCTCCGCCTCCAGCGAGCGCAGCACCGCCAGTGTCGTGGTGCGCGTGACCGTGGCGAGGGTGGCGACCGTGACGCTCGACGGCGTCCCCACGGGCCAGGTGGCGGTGGGCACCACGGTGCAGCTCTCCGCGACGCCGAAGGACTCCCGTGGCACTCCCCTCCCCGAGCGCACCGTCACCTGGAGCTCGAGCGATACGACCCGGGCGCAGGTGAGCGCCACCGGCCTGGTGACGGCGCTGAAGGCCGGACAGGTGACCGTCACCGCGACCAGTGAGACGAAGAGCGCGTCCGCGACCCTCGAACTCTATGTCCCCGTCGCCCAGATTTCGGTCTCGCCCTCCTCCGCGGTGATCGCCATCGGCCGGGAGCTCCAGCTCCAGGCGGTCCTGAAGGACGCCCAGGGCAACGTGCTGACGGGCCGCACGGTGACGTGGGTGAGCTCCGACATGTCCCGCGCGGAGGTCCAGTCGAACGGCAAGGTCACCGGCAGGAGCGAGGGCACGGCGACCATCACCGCCACCTGCGAGGGCAAGTCCGCCACGGCCCAGCTGCGGGTGATTACGACGACGGGTTCGTGGAACCAGACCGAGGACTGGGCGACATACCAGGGAAACGCCCGGCACACCGGCGCGGTGGATGCGACACTGGATCCCGCGGTCTTCCGCGAGCTGTGGGTCCGCCAGGTGTTCACGGGCTCCGCCGCGCTGAACCCCGTCACCGAAGGCAATGGCCGGGTCTTCGTCTCCACCCAGAGCTACTTCGGCAGCCAGCAACTGACCACGCTGGATGCCCAGACGGGCGCGCCGCTGTGGACGTATGACTTTGGCGCCATCCACGGGGCCCACCCGCCCGCCTATTCCGACGGCCGGGTGTACCTCACCACCTCGGGGCACCAGGACTCGTTCCTCTACGCCTTCGACGCGGCCGACGGCAGCCTCCAGTTCAAGAGCGCGTACGGAAACCAGTGGTCGACCTATTACGCCCCCGTCGTGTCCGACGGGAGCGTGTTCATGGCCGGCGGCTACTACGACGGCATGTACAGCTTCAACGCGACCAGCGGAAAGCAGCAGTGGTTCAGCTACACCACCCAGTACAACGCGTGGACGCCCGCGGTGGCCGGAGGCCAGGTCTTCGCGTACACCGAAGCGCAGCTGCAGGTGGTGGATGCGCTCACGGGGACCGTGGCCTACAAGATTGACGACCCCGGCTTCAGCTGGGCCGGGTGGAGCATGAACATGGCCCCGGTGCTGGGTGGCGCCCAGAACGTCCTCGCCCGGCAGTACAACCGGCTGCTCTCCTTCGACCTGGAGAACCGGCGGATCGCCTGGACGCTGAAGGACTCCTTCACGGGCAACGTCACGGTCGCGGACGGCGTGCTGTATGTCTTCAACAAGGGCAAGGTGGAGGCCCGGGCGGAGTCCAACGGGGACCTGCTCTGGACCTGGACGCCCCCCACGGGCACGCCGCAGGGGACCATGGTCGTGACGGACAACATGCTCTTCGTGAGCACCGCCACGAACACGTACGCGGTGGACCTGACCACCCGGGCGCACGTCTGGACGTATCCCGCCGGCGGATACCTGGCGCTGGGCAAGGACGGCATCCTGTTCATCGCGCGGAGCAATGGGAGCCTCTCCGCCATCACGGTGAAGTAGCGACCCGCTGATCCGGGGAATGAGCGGTTGGCAGGGACGCAGAAATTGCGCGGCGCCGGGGGGCGCCGCGCAGGTCTTGCGAGGACCCAGGAGGTCACCCGAGGCAGCGTGAACGGCCGGCGGCTTGCAATGCCGCCCTGGCGTCATGACCAGCCTGGAACTCGCGAGATGGCAGTTCGGAATCACCACGGTCTACCACTTCATCTTCGTCCCGCTCACCATCGGGCTCGCCCCGCTGGTCGCGCTGCTGCAGACGCTCTGGGTGGTGACCGGCAAGCCGGGGTGGCTGCGGCTGACGCGGCTCTTCGGCAAGCTGTTCCTGATCAACTTCGCGCTCGGCGTGGTGACGGGCATCGTCCAGGAGTTCCAGTTCGGGATGAACTGGAGCGAGTACGCCCGCTTCGTGGGGGACGTGTTCGGCGCGCCGCTGGCGATGGAAGCGCTGGCGGCCTTCTTCATCGAGTCCACCTTCCTCGGCCTCTGGATCTTCGGCTGGAAGCAGCTGCCCCGCGCGCTGCACCTCGCCTCCATCTGGCTGGTGGCGTTCGCGGTGAACCTCTCCGCCTACTTCATCCTCGCGGCCAACTCCTTCATGCAGCACCCCGTCGGAGCGCGCTTCAACCCCGCCACCGGGCGCGCGGAGATGACGGACATCCTGGCGGTGTTGACCAACAACACGGTGCTCGTGGCCTTCCCCCACACGGTGACGTCCGCCTTCCTCGTCGCGGGCACCTTCGTGGCGGGTGTCTGCGGCTGGCTGATGGTGCGCTCCAGCCAGTCGGGTGAAGCGGCAACGGCCCAGGACTTCCGCGCCGGGCTGCGGCTCGGGCTCGTCACCGTCATCGTCTCCGGCATCGGCGTGGCGGTGAGCGGAGATGCCCAGGCGAAGCTGATGTTCGAACAGCAGCCCATGAAGATGGCCGCGGCCGAAGCGCTCTGTGACGGACGCGCCGGGGCGCCCTTCTCACTGCTGGCGGTGGGAGACCTGAACAACGACTGCCGGGGCGTGCGCCACCTGCTGGAGATCCCCGGCCTCACGTCCTACCTCGCGCGCTCGGACTTCCAGGCGCCGCTCGAGGGCGTCAACGACGTCCAGAAGCGCTACGAGGCGCGCTACGGGGCGGGACCGGACTACGCGCCGAACCTCGCCGTCACGTACTGGTCCTTCCGCCTGATGATCGGCCTGGGCGTGGGGAGCGCGGCGCTGGCGCTCATCGGGTTCTGGCTCACGCGGGGCGGCGTGGCGAGCAACTCGGAGCGGTTCGCCCGGCTCTGCCTCGCGGCGCTGCCCACCCCGTTCCTCGCGTGCTCCTTCGGGTGGATCTTCACCGAGATGGGACGGCAGCCCTGGCTGGTGGCGCCCAACCCCACCGGCGTGGACACGCTCCGCCTGTTGACGGCCAGCGGCGTCTCCACCGCCGTCTCACCCGCCATGGTGTGGACGACGCTGATTGGCTTCACCTGCGTCTACGGCGCGCTGGCGGCGGTCTGGTTCTACCTGATGCGGCACTTCGTCCGCGCGGGCCTGAAGCACCCGGCGACCCACGCGGCCGAGGACAGCCATCCTGAAACCGCGCCGCTGTCGTTTGGCTACTGAAGCTCCCGGCCTCCCTTCTCCTGGCATCGGTCAATCATCATGGAACTGAATACGCTCTGGTTCTGTCTCATCGCGGTCCTCTGGACGGGCTACCTGGTGCTGGAGGGCTTCGACTTCGGCGTGGGGATGTGGCTCTCCGTCCTGGGCAGGACCCCGGCGGAGCGCCGCGCGGTGCTGCGCACGATTGGCCCCGTCTGGGATGGCAATGAGGTGTGGCTGCTCACCGCCGGGGGCGCCACGTTCGCGGCCTTCCCGGAGTGGTACGCGACGCTCTTCTCCGGCTTCTACCTGCCGCTCTTCCTCATCCTCGTCGCGTTGATCGTCCGCGGCGTCGGGCTCGAGTTCCGCTCCAAGCTGGACAGCCCCACGTGGCAGCGCCGCTGGGAGCAGGCCATCCAGGTGGGCTCCTGGCTGCCCGCGCTGCTCTGGGGCGTCGCGTTCGCGAACATCGTGCGCGGGGTCCCCCTGGACGCGAACCACCAGTTCACCGGGACGTTCCTGGGCCTGCTGTCTCCCTTCGCGCTGCTCGGCGGCCTGGCCACCACGCTGCTGTTCCTCAGCCACGGCGCGGTCTTCGTCGCGCTGAAGACCCAGGGTGCGCTGCGGACGCGGGCGCTCGGCTGGGCCCGGCGGGTGGCGCTGCCCACGCTCGCGGTCAGCGGCGCGTTCGGGCTGTGGACGCAGGTGCGGTACTCCGTGGCCTGGACGTGGCCGGTGCTGGGGTTCGTGGCGCTGGCGCTGGCGGCGGCGGCGCTGAGCGTCTGGCGGGAGCGGGAGGGCTGGGCCTTCACGTTCAACTGTCTGGCCATCGCGGGCGTGGTCGTGCTGCTCTTCGGCTCGCTCTTCCCGGACGTGATGCCGGCGCTGGAACCGGCGCACTCGCTCACCGTGCACAACGCGTCGAGCACGCCCTACACGCTGCGGATCATGACGTACGTCGCCGTCGCGCTGGTGCCGTTCGTGCTGGCCTACCAGGGGTGGACCTACTGGGTGTTCCGCCAGCGCGTCACCGTCGACGACCTCACCCCGGCGCTGGGAGAGGGCTGAGCGTCCGATGAAGCCGCTCGACCCGAAGCTCCTGCGGCACGCGAGCGCGGCGCGGCGCTACGTGCTGCTCACCGCGGGCCTGGGGATCGGGATGGTCGCGCTCACGGTCCTGCAGGCGCGGGGGCTGGCGCGGCTGCTGGGACATGCCCACGACCTGGCGGGGGGCCTGGGGGGGGCCCTCGCCTGGCTGGGCGGCGTGTGGCTGCTGCGCGCGGCGCTGGCGGGGCTCCAGGAGTGGTCGGGGAAGCGGAGCGCGCACCGGGTCATCGCGCAGCTGCGGGAAGGCCTGCTCGCGCGGCTGGCGTCCAGCCCTGAGCGGGAGGGCGCTCCGGCGAGCGGCGTGGCGCAGGTGGAGCTCGCGACCCGTGGGCTGGACGCGCTGCAGCCCTATCTGGAGGGCTACGTGCCGCAGCTGCTGCTCACGGCGCTCGCGACGCCGGCCCTGCTCGTGTGCGTGTGGCGCGCGGATCCGGTCTCCGCGCTCTTGATGGCGGGCTCGCTGCCGCTCATCCCGCTCTTCATGGTCCTGGTGGGCCGCTTCACGCGCGAGGCGACGATGCGGCAGCTCGCGAGCATGCAGCAGCTGAGCGCGCGGGTGCTGGACTTCATCACGGGGCTCGCGACGCTCCGGGCGCTGGGCCGGCACGGGGGCGTCGCGGCCCAGGTCCTGCGGCTGAGCGAGGCGCACGCACGGACCACGCTCAAGGCGCTGCGGCGCGCCTTCCTCTCCAGCTTCGTGCTGGAGCTCATCACCACGCTCTCCATCGCCAGCGTGGCGGTGGGGATCGGGCTGCGGCTGCTCGACGGGGGAATGGCGCTGGAGACGGGGCTCTTCGTGCTGCTGCTCGCGCCGGAGGTCTACGCGCCGCTGCGCCAGGTGGGCGCGCTCTTCCACGCGTCCGCGGAGGGCGCCGAGGCGGCGGCGCAGGCCATCGCGCGGCTCGAAGCCCCCCAGCCCGCGCGCGGCACGCTCGCCGCGCCACCGCTCACCTCCGGGGCGCTGGAGGTGCGGGACGTCTCGGTGGCCACGCGCGACGCGGGGCGCTGCGCACCCGAGGGACTCTCTTTCGTGCTGCCGTTGGGGCAGGGACGCATCCTCGGGTTGCGTGGGGAGAGCGGCGCGGGCAAGAGCACGGCCCTGGAGGTGGTGCTCGGGCTGCTCGCGCCCACGCGCGGGGGCGTCCTCCTGCGGCCTGAAGGTGCGCCGGCGCTTGAGCTCGGGGCGCTCGACCTGACGACGTACTGGGCCCAGCTCGCGTGGCTGCCCCAGCGGCTCCATCTGGAGCCCGGCACGGTGCGCGAGAGCGTCTGCCGGGGGCGCGCCATCCCGGACTCCGCCCTGTCCGCCGCCGCGGAGGCCACTGGCTTCGATGCCGTCGTCGCGCGGCTGCCCGAAGGCTGGGACACGAAGCTGGGGCGGGACGGTCAGGGCCTCTCGCTGGGGCAGAGGCAGCGGCTCGCGCTCACCCGCGTCCTCGCGGGCGACGAGCGGCTGCTGCTGCTCGACGAGCCCACGGCGCACCTGGATGAGCGCTCCGAGCAGCGCGTCCTCGAAGCCCTGAAGCGGCGTGCCCGACGGGGAACGACCCTCCTGCTGGTCAGCCACCGCGCGCGGACGCTGGCCATCGCGGACGAAGTCCTCACGCTCCATTCGCACGCATCGCCTTTGGACACCCTCGCGGAGGCCGCATGAGCCGCCATCCCTTGCGCCAGGTGCTGGCGGGGCTGGAGCTCCGTCCACGCACGGTGGGCTTCGCGGTCGCGCTCGGGACCTTCGCGCTCCTCGCGTCGACGACCCTGGGCGCGCTGTCCGCGTGGCTGATCGCGCGCGCGGCCGAGATGCCGCCCGTGCTCGACCTCACGCTCGCCATCGTGGGCGTGCGGGCCCTGGGGCTCACCCGCGCGTGCCTCCGCTACGCCCACCGGCTCGTCGCGCACGAACTGGCCTTTCATGGCGTGGCGCGGCTGAGGGCCCGGCTGGTGGACACGCTCGCGCGAGGGCCACTCACGCGGGTCCTGGGGCTCAAGCGCGGAGCCCTCGTCGCGAGGCTCGGCGGCGACGTGGACGCGGTGGGCGACGCGGTCATCCGCGCGCTCGTGCCCATGGCCATCGCGGCCGGCGTCGGCGTCGGCGGCGTTGCCCTGCTCGCCTTCTTCCTCCCGGCCGCGGCCTGGGCCCTGGCCGTGAGCCTGGCCGTCGCGGGGGGCGTCGCGCCCTGGATGGGTGCGCGCGCGCTGGCCGTGTCGGAGAAGGCGTCGTCGGACACCCGGTCGCATCAGCAGGCCACGGCGCTGGAGCTGCTCGAAGGCGCGGCGGAGCGCAAGGTCTCGGGACAAGCGCCGGTCCTGCTGGGAGCCCTGCGCGAGGACGACCTTCATCTGGAGCGCCTCTCCGCACGGGCCGCGCGCTGGACCGCCGCCGCGACCTTCCTGATGCACGGCGCGTGGAGCGCGAGCGTGGGGGCGGCCCTCCTCCTCGGCTTCGCGGCGCTCGGGCGCGGAGCGCTCTCCCAGGTGGAGCTCTGTGTCGTCGTGCTCGTGCCGCTCGGTGCCTTCGAGGCCCTCCAGTCCATGCCCGCGGCGCTGACCCAGCTGCTGCGTTCGACCGAGGCAGCCCGGCGGCTGCTTCCCTTCCTCGAGACGCCCGAGGAGGCGACCCCGGCCGCCGCGTTGGCCTCCCCCGCGCCGGCGGCTCAACTGCGCGCGGAGGGGCTGGCGTGCGGCTGGCCGGACCGGAGCGCCGCTGTCTCGGGCATCGACCTCACCTTGCGGCGAGGGAGCTCGCTCGCCCTCACCGGGCCCAGTGGCAGCGGGAAGACGACGCTGCTGCTCAGCCTCGCGGGGCACCTGCCTCCGAAGGCGGGGATGGTGAAGCTCGGCGCGGTCTCGCTCGCGGACGTGAGCGAGCAGCGCCGGGTGGAGCTGCTGCACTACTCGGCCGAGGACGCGCACCTCTTCGACACCACCCTGCGAGAGAACCTCCGGGTCGTGCGCGCGACGCTCACCGACGACGAGGCCATCACGGCGCTGCACAAGGCCGGGCTGGGTGACTGGTACGCGCGGCAGCCGCTGGGGCTCGACACGCCGCTCGGCCGTGGAGGCGAGGCCATCTCCGGAGGCGAGCGACGGCGCGTCCTCCTCGCGCGCGCCTGGCTCTCAGAGGCGCCCTGGCTCCTGCTCGATGAGCCCACCGAGCATCTGGATGCGCGCACCGCCGCGCGCGTGATGCGAGACCTCGATGGGATGAAGGCGCACGGGCGCGGCCTGGTGGTCGTCACGCATGACGCGGACGTGGCGCGTGCGCTGGACAGCGTCCACGTCCTCGCGCATCGCGCTGGGGCCGCTCAGTAGATTGCATGGCTGAGCAGGGGCCGCCCGCGTTGGCGTGTCACAGCGCGCTGCAGGCCCAGACGCCCTGGGACGTACAGAAGCAATTGGGATTGGGGTGGCCCGGCAGACAGCAACTCCGAGACCCGCCCACGGGCGAACACGGCGTCCCCGCGAGCTTGCTGCAACGATTGTTCAGTCCACAGAAGGGCGTGGATGGGAGACAGATGTTGTAGAAGCCATCACACTGGACGGAGTCCGCCTGCACCGAGCAGGTGTTCCCCTGGCAGGACACCGTCGAGCCATCCGGACAGGTCTGTGAGCACGTGACGAGGGCGCTCGACTGCTGCTCCAGCTCCGGCTCTTCCAAAGGCTCCACTCCACCACAGGCCACCAGCACCGGGACGACAAGCACCGTCAGCACACCCAGGAAGCGCTTCATGGCGTGTCTCTCCTTGAGGGATTGAGCGGCATTGAACCACATCTCCCAACTCCAATCTTGGAATTCAGCATTTTCCTTGATTAAGGTCTGGGCCGATCTGGAGCATGAAGTGGAAAGGAGACACCGTTCACCATGATGACCGCGCATCAATTCAAGGGTCTCGCGACCTTGGGACTTCTGGTCAGCCTTTCGGCCTGCCAGGGGACGGAAGAACACGAGGTCACCCATCTCCAGGTGGTGGGCGCCGACCTGGGCCAGGTGCCCACGTTCGCGAATGGGAACTTCGGCCAGCTCCGGCTCGCCGGGAACGCGAGGACCGAGGAGGCCGAAGTCACCGCGCTGCGCCCTTCCCTCCTGGCGGCGAGCAAGGTGTTCCGCGCGGATCCCTCGGAGCTCACCTTCCAGCGGGCCGTCACGGATGGCATTGGCGACCGGCACTTCGTCTATGCGCAGCGCAAGCATGGCCGCGAGGTCCTGGGCAGCGCGCTCGTCCTCCACACGCGGAATGACACCGTCTACGCGGTTCACGGCAACGCTCGCGCGGACCTCGACGCGCCACGAGACGCGCGGCTCAGCGCCGAGGACGCCATCGCGGTGGCCCGGCAGGACTCAGCGCGGCTCGACAGGCTTGAGGTCGAGGCGCATCCGCGGCTGGCCTACTGGCCGACGGACGGAAAGCTGGACCTCGTGTACCGGGTGAATGTGACAGGCCGGAGCCAGGACGGCATGGCGGTGGATGAGGACGTCCTCATCAACGCCGTGAGCGGGTCCGTCGTGCTGCGGCTGCCGAACATCTACACGCTCAAGAACCGGGAGGTGTACGACGTCAACCACGGCGGCTCCGCGAACCTCCCCGGAACCCTCATGCGGGCGGAGGGCGGCGCGGCGGTCGCGGACCCCACGGTCAATACCAACTACGACCTGCTTGGCACGACCTACGACTGTTACAAGAGCCTCTTCAACCGCGACTCCTACGACGGCGCGGGGTCCAAGCTGGTCAGCTCGGTCCACTACGGCTACGGCTACGCCAACGCGGCGTGGATCGGCTCGAAGAACCAGATGCTGTACGGGGACGGCGACGGGGTGACGTTCGGCAACATGGTCAACGCGCTGGACGTGACGGCGCATGAGGTGACCCATGGGCTCACCCGCTCCACGTCCAACCTGTTGTACTTCGCCGAGCCCGGTGCCCTGAACGAGTCGATGTCCGACATCATGGGCAGCGTGTGCGAGTGGTACCGGAACGGCCAGGTGGTGACCGCCAACACCTGGAAGTGCGCGGAGGAGATCTACACGCCCGCCACGGCTGGGGATGCCCTCCGCTACATGAACGACCCGAAGCTGGATGGGCAGTCGTTGGACTACTTCGACCAGACCTTCAGCCCGTTCACCGACGTCCACTACAGCTCGGGCATCCCCAACCTGGCGTTCTATCTCCTGTCCCAGGGTGGCCAGCACCCGAGGGGGCGCTCCACCATCGCCGTGCGAGGCATTGGCATCGCCAAGGCGGCGCAAATCTTCCACCGGGCCAACACGGTGCTCCTGCTTGGCAAGACGATGGCCACGTTCGCGGACGCGAAGCTGGCCACGGAGCAGGCCGCCGCGCAGCTCGGGTACAGCGCGGCCGACATCGCCTCCGTGACCGCCGCCTGGCAGGCCGTGGGCGTGGGCACGAACATCCTCGTCGCCGGCCAGAGTCTCTCGCTGGGACAGTCGATGTCGTCGAACGACCGCCGGTTCTCGCTCGCCCTGCAGAGCGACGGGAACCTGGTCCTCTGGCAGGGGACGAGCGTCCTGTGGACGGCGAACACCGCGGGCCAGGGAGCGCTGTCAGCCCACATGCAGGACGACGGCAACTTCGTGCTCTACCGCACCGCCAGTCCGACGGTGGGCCAGGCCGTCTGGAACAGCATGACCTGGGGACATCCGGGCGCGTATCTCATCCTCCAGAACGACGGCAACCTCGTCCTCTACGACAAGGACGGTGTCACCCCGCTCTGGAACTCGGAGACCTGGGGGCACTGAGGCAAGGGCCCGGCGGCGCGCTCAACCCTTGCGCGCCGCCTCCCCGCGCTGACGTTCCTGACCGCCGGGACATGGTAGGCAGGGACGCAACACATGGATCGCCTCTCCCTGATCTTCTGGCTGTGGATGCTCTGCTTCGGCATCACCCTCGTCTGGACGCTGGTGCAAGTCACGGTGGGCTGGGCCGTGGGCGCACGTCCCGTCTCCGCTATCCTCGGCTACGGCCCCACCCTGGTGAAGTGCCACATCGGCGGCATTCTCTGCTCCTTCCGCCTCATCCCCGGGGGAGGTGCGGTGAGCTTCAAGGCGCTGACGGAGGGCGCCGCGTCCCGCGACTCACTGCTTCAGCTCTCAGCGCCCCGGTACGCGGCCGCAGTCCTGCTTCCCTGGGTCGTGCAGGTCACCATCGGCATGGCGTGCCTGGGCGCGTCCAAGGCCCTTCACCAGTTCGCGAGCGGCTTTGCCATGCCCTTCGAACTCTTCCTGCTTCGCGACCGCGTGGAGCACTTTCTCGCGCTCATCCAGCATGGCGAACGGGTGACGGCCTTGGGTTTGTTGAGCGTCAAGATGGCCGCGGTCAACCTCCTGCCCCTACCGTTCTTCGCAGGAGGCGCCTTGCTGTTCCTCCCCTGGCGCAAGGCCCGCCCCGACTGGGTTGAAAAGCTCGCACTCATCTCTTTCGCGGCGTTCATGTCGTGGACCCTCTACGTGAGCTACCTGGTCATCACGACGCTCTTCTGATTCATCAACATCGGGTCCAAGGGGTGGACTGCGCTAGAAGCGCGTGAAATCAATCTGCAGGACGGGGGTGTCCGCTTCGATGTCGCGCCGGAACCGCCCCCACCGGTCGAGCGTGCTCTCGTCGAGCACGGCCGGGTCGCGATACTGGTGGAACAGCGCGTAATTCATCGAGCGCTGGAGCGCGAGCAGGTCCGGCACGGCCGCGAGCCACTCGCGCTCCATCGGCCGGAGCTCCCGATACCCTTCGAGGAACGGCCCCAGGAACGCAGTGACCGCTTCCTCGCGCGCCTCTTTCGCCTCGCCTCGCGCGATGTAGAAGAGGAGGACCGCGATGTCCTTGACGAACCACGCGTACTCGCAGTTGTCGAAGTCGAACGCGGTGATCTTCCCTTCGGCGAAGCAGAAGTTGTGCATGTGGAGATCGGCGTGGATCAGCCCGTAGCTCTCCGGTGTTCGCGGGAGCTGCTTCAATCGCGCGATGATCGCCGCGGTGCGCTCGCGAACCAGCTTCTCCTCGGGAGGCGCGAACCGGTCGATGTCGACCACGTCGTACTCATGCCACTCCTGGCGCTTGAGCCTGGGGCTCGAAGGCGCGTAGGTCTGGGCGCGGTTGTGGAGCCGCGCGAACAGCCGGCCCATGTCGCGGAACAGGGGCGGCTTCCAGTAGCGCTCCTTGAGCGGTGGCGCGTCGTCGAAGACGATGCCCGGCGCGCGCTCGAACGCGGTGGCGACGAAGTAGCTGCCGGGCTCACGGTCTTCGATCCGCTCCACGAACTGCCCCGAATCGGAGAGGACCGGCGAGGCGATGGGAATGCGCGCCGCGGCCAGGTAGCGAACGAACTCGACCTCACCCAACGTGTAGTCAATCGTCCGGCGCGTACTGTGCGAGATGCGCAAGATGATGCCCTCGCCGTCGTCGTTCTCCGCCTCGTAGACGAAGTTCTCGAAGGCCGCGAGCTCGGTGAGCTGCTCGGGCGACAGGCCATACCGGCGCGCGGCCTCGTCGCGAATCGGTTCGTGGAAGCGGCGGACGAGCTCTGGATGCATTGAACCCTCTAGTCCTTCAACGTGAGGCTGCTCTCACCGTACCGCACCACGGTCGAGGCAGAGTCGCTGGTGACCGAGACGCCCAGGCCGCGCGCGAGGGTCTCCGCCAACGGGGGGCCATTGCGCGGCCGCGTGAACACCGCCAGGTCCGCGCCAGTCAAAGGGTGGTCCGGGCGCCGGAGCCGCTGGTTCAGCATCGCCTGCTCGCGCTCGACGACGCGCAGGCACCGGCGCTCGAGCGCGAACGCGGTGGCGGCGACGCCAGCGAGCTCACCGAGGATGGGCTCCGCCACGACCTTGTCTCCCGGCAGCCCATGCGCGAAGAGCTCGGCCAGCCGCCGCTGGCTCGTGGCCTGCTCGGCGGGGTCCAGCTTCGCCAGCTCGTCCAGCGAGGTGCCCTGGGGCGTGCCGGGGAACGCCTCGCCGATTCGCGCGAACAACCAGCGGCTGAGCTTGATCTCGCGCTGATATGTCTCGGCGAGGGGGAAATCGTCCCGGAGCAACGGGTAGTGCGCGACATCGATGGGCGCCTCCACGAACTCCTGCAGCGCGGTGCGCGGGAGGTGCCCGGCGAACGCCGCCCGGAGCCGTTCGTGGAGCAGCCCCTGGGTCGCGCCGAGGAAGCGGACCACCGATTCGACGCGCTGCCCGAGCAGGCCGTAATCGATCGCGGCGTCGAGCTCGCCGAGGCGCGCCGCGATGTCGGGCTGGGCCTCGATGGGGGCCGGGGCCGCGCCGGTCAACACCTGCAGATATTCGTTGATCAGCGCCGGCGGCCCGGCGCACACGCCGTGCGGACCGTGGAAGACCGCGTGACGCTCGGCATAGTCCTCGATCGTCTGCGCGGTGACGGGCTGCTCGGGGGCTTCGCGCACCAGGTCGTTGGTGACCAGGCGAACTCCGTCAATCAGCCGGAACATGGCCGCGAGCCCGTTGTCGAGCTCTCCGTTCGGCACCGGCTGGGTGCCCCGCACCATCACGTACCCGACCGACGCGAGCGTGCAGACGACCATCATGTGGAGCTCGCCCGCGGTGAGCACGCCCGGGGTCCGGGGCGGCATGCGCGCGAGGAAGGCCTTGCGGAACTGCTCGGTCAGCGAGAGCAGCTCCGGCCACTGACGCGCCATGGCCTTCATGGCGGTCACGTTCATCGGGAGCTCGCTCTGGTACCGGCTCCCCGCGTAGTGGCACTGCTTGCGCACGGTCGGGAGGTCGAGGAACAAGGTGCGCGGGGCGACGTTGTTCTCGCCCACCTGCCGGCCGTCACCGTCGAGCGCTGGATGCGCCACGCGGTAGACCGGCACGACCACCTCGAGGTTCGAGAGCTCGAATGCCCGTCCAAACGCCTGCTCGGTCAGAAAGGGGCAACGATTGTCGTGGGCGCTGAACGTGCGCGGCTCACGCCCGGCGGGCACCTCACCCAACCGCTCCGGGTAGGACACCGCGGTGCGGCCCGTGGGCGCGTCCGAGACCCGCCTCAACACCCGCTGTTCAATCAAGGCTTCGAGCAGGTCCCGGATCTTGTCCCAGGAGTGGGGCGCGCCGTCCGACCACGCCATGGCGTCGGAGGCCTGGAATTGCTCGACCTGGAGCAGCTTCTCGCCCAGGGGCGCGATGTCCGGCTCGTCGAAGATGAGCTCCACCTCGCCATAGAAGAGGTGCAGGACCTGCTGGCCATTGCCTGCGTCGAGCCGGTCGTGCGTGAGCCGCCTTCGATTGGGAATGTAGAGCATCTCATCCGCTTGCAGCTGTGCCATGGCTTCTCACTCCCGAATCAGGGTGACGTCGTGCGACCAGGTACCGCCGAGCGAGCGATAGACCTCGACGCGATGGTTGAGCAGCAGCCGTTGCGCTTGCAGACTCGCGCGCTCGAGCCCGACCAGGTTCGTCAGGGCGGTGAGCACCGTCAGATAGTCCGAGTGCCCCTGCTCGAAGAGCCGCCTCGCCTCGTCCAGGAGCTGCCGCCCGAGCTGGACCTGCGCGCGCAGGCTGCGCAGGCTCGTCGCCTCGTTCTCCTCCTGGACCACGGCATCCTGCACCCGTCCAATCGCGGTGTGCAGCGCGAGCTGGTATTGGACCTGGCGGCGCTGGAGCTGGATGGGCAGGCGCATGTACTCGGTGACCCGCCTTCCATCGAACAGGGCCCAGGTCAGGTTCACCCCGACGACGGACTCGCCCAGGACCGGCTCCTTGAGGCCGTACTTCGAAGCGCCCACGTTGCCCACCAGCTGGATGGTCGGAAGCCAGCTCGCCAGGTTCGCGTTGATGCGGTGCTCGACCTCGGCGACGCGCAGCTCCGCGAGCCGCATCTCGGGCGTGTTCGCGTTCAGGTCATCCGGCGTTCCGAGTTTCGGAGGAGGCGGGAGATCGGGAAGCTGCCGATCGAGTGGAACGACGTCGTCGGCGGGGTTGGGGACCCGGCCCAGCAGCGACTTCAGCTCCGAATTCAAGAGCGCGTTCCGGGTGGCGATCAGCGGCACCTGCGATTCGAGGTTCACCAGCAGCTGCTCCTGCTGCAGCACCACGAGCCGGGGCGTGAGGTGCTGCTCGAACCGCGCTCGAATCAGCCGGAGCAGCTCCTTGTTGTAATCGATCTGCCGCAGCGTGAGGTCCCGGAGCGCGCGGGCCTCGAGGATGTCGAACCAGAGCTGGGTGATCCGCACCGCGAGGTCCTGGACGCGGCCCTCGGTGAGCTGCCGCTGCTGCTCGGCGAAGTTCAATCCCGCGCGCCGCTGCGCCTCGAGGGCTCCAAACAGGTCGACCTGGTAGGCCACGCCGACCCCGACGGTGGCGACGCTGTACTCGGTCCGGGTTGGCGGCGCGGGCGGAACGTTGGCGACGACATGACTCAGCCCCGCCGGGTTCAGGATACCGACCTGGAGCGGGTACCACCAACCTTGCGGCACGGCGGGGTCGAGCTGGTTCTCGTAGATCAGCTCGCGCGCGTCGCGCAGGGCCAGGTTTTCGCCGAAGCACTCCTGGATGGCCGTGTCGAGCGCCGGATCGGCGAACGCCGACCACCAGACCGAGTCCTGGGTGACGGGCTCGGCGGGCTGCGCGGGCACGCCCTCGGGTGCGCTGGACGGTGTGGGCGGCTCGACGGCAATCGCGTAGCTGCTCGGCGCCAGGGGCGGCTCGACGACGACGGGACGGATCAGCTCGCAACCGGAGCAGAGTGTCGCGAGGAGGGCGAGCGAAAATCGAAGTCTCATGGGTGGCTGACGACCACGAGGGCTTTCGCGTGGTTGAGGACGCAGCGCTGCGCGACCCGCATGGTCTCCGGGTCGAGGGAGGCGAAGCTCTCGTCGAGGATGACCAGCTCGACCCCCTGCAGCAGCGTGCGCGCGATGTAGAGCCGGCTCTTCTCGCCGTGCGAGAGCTGCCAGCCGGTCTCGCCGATCATCTCCTCCAGGCCGGCGGGCATCTTGGCGACCAGTTCGTCCAGCCCAAGCTCCTTGCACAGCGCGGCGGCCTTGCTTCGCAGCTCGGGGGAGGTCGGCCACTCGCGCCCGAGCAGGAGATTGTACGCGAAGCTGCCGGACAGGACGTGGTTCTCGTGGAACTGCGGCGCGGCGGTGATGCGCTTGCGCCAGCCCGAGGAGCCGAACGTCGCGCGGTCCAGCCCGTGCAGCAGCATCACACCGCCCTGCGGCGTCCTCAGGCCCGTCACCAGCGACACCAGCGTCGACTTGCCACCGCCCGAAGGGCCCTCCAGCAGGATGCGGTCGCCCTGCGCGATCTGGAACGAGCAGTTCTCGAGCACCGGCCGGGTGCGCGCGTCGTGCCGGAAGGTCACGCCCCGCGCCTCGATGAGGGTCCCGCCAGCGGCGTCGGTGGTCTTGCCTCCCTCCATCTCGAGCGGGACCTTCGATTCGAGCTCGGGGCGGCCCACCGCGAGCAACAAGTCGCGGATCTGCTCGAACGACACCGCCGCCTGGGAGACCTGCTGGAAGTAGACGGCGACCTCGTCGAAGGCGCGCAGCGCGAGCAGGATGCCGCCCACGGACACCGCCAGCGCGCTGGGATTGGCCGTACCGCTGCTGAACGCCGGCAGCAAGGTCAGCAGGCCGAGCACCAACCAGCCGTCGCGCAGGAGCGCGGTCAGCTGCATGGTCCGGCGATCCATGACCTTCGAGATCTCGGAGTAGGAACTCAAGCGGAGGTCTTCGCCATCATGCCAGCGCTCCAGTGGAAGCTGCGCCAGCCGCGTTCGATGGCCGAGCATGCGCTCGAGCAGGTCGTGGGTGATCTCGACGCGCGCGCCCGACCACGCCCGCTGGACGCCGTAGTGGCGGCGCGCGAGGACGAACGCGACCACCACCCACAGGACGAGCACCATCGCCTGGGGCCACCCTCCCGCCCCGAGCACGAGGATGACGCCCGCCAGGACCAGGTCGACGAGCGACAACACCGCGAGCAGGGCGCCGCCGACCGCGAGCTGCTCGACGACCTCGGCCTCGGCGACGCGGCCGAAATGGCGGCCGATGCCGTCGAGCCGCACCTCGTCGGGGGTCAGCTTGAGGGTTCCCGCGAGGAGCTGCTGCTTCAGCAGCGTTCCGAGCCGGATGGAGAACACGCCCTGCCACCACACCTCGAGCATGCGCAGCGGAATCGCGCACGCGATCACTGCGATCCACCCCAGGAACCAGCCGGTCTCGAGGTGGGCCTGGAGCGCGGCGCGACCGAGCAGCCAGAACGAGCCCGCCAGCACCAGCGACAGGAGCGTATGGCTCACGAGGATGCCGGCGGCGAGCGACGGGATGTCGCCGAGCAGCGTCCGCCGGCTCGCGGTGCGCCGGGGGCGCATGATCCACCCGGTGCGCAGCTGCGCCTGGCCAAGCCGCTGCAGCAGCATCCGTGAGCGGGCGCGCTCACGCGCACGGGGCGACATCTCCACGCCGCCGAGCAGCTGGTCCACCTCGGCGACGGTGGCTTCCTGCTCTTCGCGCAGCAGCGCGAGCGCGCTCTTCGTCTGGACCGAAACCACCGTGGCGTCGCGCGCGAGCAGCCGCAGCTTCCCGCGCCGCGTCCCCAGCAGCACCAGGTAGGACGGGACGCCGTCTCGCCGGACCTGGAGGATGCAGGGCGCGGCGCGTTCGAGGACGTCGGGCAGCTCGTGGTAGAGCGGCGTGATCGGCTCGAGCTCCACGCCGAGTCGATCTCCGAGCGCGAACATCCATACCCGGCTCGGCTCGACGGCCGCCGCGGGCGGAGCGATCTCTCCCGCGGCCCTGCCATAGCCCTGCCGCTGCGCCAGCTGCTCCAGCGCGTCGGGCAGCCGCTCGACCGGCCACAACAGGTCGGAGTGCGAGCGCGTCATCCCGCCAGCTCCAGCTCGTCCGCGGCGGGCTCCGCGACCGGCGTCTCCACCGGCTTCGGCGCCGGCCGCTCCACCAGCTGGCCGTCCGAAAGCCACCAATGGCGCCAGCGCCCACCGCCCCAGAGCAGCGTGCGGTTCTCCTGGTCGGCGCGAAGGAGCACGGAGTACCGCGACTCCTTGTTCGCGAGCAGCTCCTTCGGCGGTCCGTTCTCGAGGATCCGGCCGTTCTCCACCACGAGCACGCGATCGAACCCCTGGGTGTGCTCGACGTCGTGGGTGACACAGAGGAGCGTGATGTCCGCCCAGAGCCGCCGGGACTCGGCGAGGAGCCGCGCGCGCCGGTCGCGATCGAGACCGCGGAAGGGCTCGTCGAGGATGGCCAGGCGCACGTTGGAGCGAAGCATCGCGCGCGCCAGGCGAACGCGCTGACCCTGTCCGCCCGAGACCAGCCCTCCGCCCTCGCCCAACGACGTCTGCAGCCCGTCTGGAAGCGCCTCGAGGATGTCGAGCATCTCGGCGCCCTTGAGCGCCCCCGTCAGTGACCAGCCGTGCGCGCCGTCGTTGCCATACCGGAGGTTGTCGATGAGGCTCTGGTTCCAGAGGCTGATCGCCGGATCCACCCAGGCCGTGGTGCGCCGCAGCCGCTCGACAGCGGCCTGATCGAGCACCTGCCCGTCGATCTTGATCTGGCCGCGCGCAGGCCGGAGCCAGCCGAGCAGCAGGCCGACCAGCGTCGACTTGCCTGCTCCGGAGACACCGACCACGGCCACGTGCTCGCCGGGGGCGATGTTCAAGGAGACCTTGTCGAGGATGGTGTGACCGCCGCCCTTCACGCGGACCTTCTCCATCACGATCGAAACGCCGCTCGCGGCGGCCGCAGGCGCGACAGGCTCCTGCACCGGCGCCTCGGGCCGGGCCGGCTGCTCCTTGATGTCACCGATGACGTCGAGGAGCCGGCGGACCCGGTTCATCGCATTCGGGAACGCGCGGCTCAGCACCATCAGCCGCTGGCCGAGGATGGGGAACCGCAGCGCCCAATAGACGACCAACAACACCAGCGAAGCCCGGTTGGTGCCCGCGAGGTACGAATAGACGAGCAGCATGACGAGGCCATAGCTCGCCAGCATCAGCCCGCCTTCGAAGCCGACCGACAGCGTCTGGAGCCAATAGCGCGCCTTGGTCCAGCTGACGAGCAAGGTCTCCTGCGCGCGGCGCAGCGACCGCTCGGCGCCGTGGATCCGGATCGGCGTGAGCCCGACGAGCGCGTTCAGGGTGAAGCCGCTGAGCGCGCCTGAGTGCATCTGCACGCGCAGGTCGGGCTCGAAGAGCAGCTTCTGCGCGACCAGGGGCACGAGCAGCGTGACCGCCGCGAGCGCGAGCACGATGTGCCATGCGTGCGGTGCGGCCCAGATGAGCGCGGCGGTGATGCTCGCGACCTCGAGCGACAGCACCAGGGCCTGCGCGAGCAGGGGCGGCAGCGACCGCATCGCCTGGATGTTGTGTGTGCGAGACGCCATGTCGGAGGCGAGCCGGCTCTGGAAGTAGCGGTCCTCCATCTCGGGGAGCTTCTCGAAATACGCCTTCCGCAGCCGCACCTCGAGCCGGCGGCCAATGCCGAGCAGTCCCAATGAGATGGGGATCTGGATGAGCATGAAGCAGAGCGCGACGCCCGCGAGCACGGCCATGCCCGTCGCACGCTGCGCGAACGTGCCCAGGTCGCGCCCCAGGTCGAGCACGCCACGGAGCATCAACGCCTGCAGGATCCGCCCGAAGGTGGCGAACACCAGTCCCACCGCGATCAGGCCCGGAACGACCCACGAATCCTCGCCTCGCAGGCGGAGCAGCGTTCGCGCCGGGCTCACCTGCCTGGCAACAAGCTCCGTCGCCAGGTCGCTCGCGAGCACGGCTCTCGGCGCGTCTTCGCCCGCGCCCGAAGCCTCGCGCCAACCGCGAACCCGCATCAGCACCGCGCCGGTCATCGACAGCTCGCCGTCCACCTCGGGGTTGGGGCGGACGGACCAATAGGAAGCGGGGATGGGCACTTCGCCGGACGCGTCCTTCGCCATCATGGATTGCAGCAGACCCGCCGCCGTCCGGCCTCTCCGGACGGCGCCCGCGCGGATCATCGCTTCGGACGCCCGGCACGCGGCGTCGAGCCGGGCGATGGGCAGATACCCGGGGTCCTCGAGCGCCCGGGTCACCAGCTCCCGCGCCTGCGTCGCCCCCAGGGTCAGCAGGCGGCGCTCGAACGTCGCGACCGCCTCCTCGGACCCGGCCCATTCGCGCCAGCCGTCCGCCGGAACGGACGTGGTGTGCTGGTACAGGTGGCTCAGCAGCGTCGAAATCCGGGTCCAGTGCCGGCCCGCCGCCGGGTCCATGACCTGGATGAACGGGCCCACGCGATTCCACAGCACCACGAAGTGCGGCCGTCCTCCCGCGCTGAGGGTGACGATGATGGCGGGAAGCGCCTTGGCTTCGGGGACCACCACGTGATCGAGCGGAAGCATCACCTGCTCGGAGTCGAGCCCGAGCTGGTTCGCGACTTCATCCAGGGTGACGATGGAGGTGCCATCGACGTCCGTCTGACACACCTCGCGAAGGACTCGATAGTTGAGCTCGGCGCCCATCCCCGCGAACAGGCTCTTGAGCGAAGCGGGGCCGCAGTCCGTCGCCGAGATCTGGATCACCTCGGGAATGATCGAGCGCCGGCGCCTGGGAGGAGTCATGGTCAGCGGGCCTCGGCCTCGGGCTGAAACACGGTCGTGGGCGGTTCCTCAGGCTGCGGATTCCATTCGCCGACCGCCCGCATCAGCAGCGCGACAGGCGACGCCCGCGCGACCTCGACCTCCACCACCAGGGTCATGCCGTGGCGCAGCTGGATGCGCGGATCGTCCGGTGGCGCGAACTTGAGCTCGACGCGCACCGTCCCGGGGATGGCCTCGGGCGTGGCGGTCTGGCCGGGCTCGGTCCCGACAGCCGTCACCCTGGCGGGGACCGTCCCGTAGATGGTCATCGGGTAGCCGTCGAGCTTGAGGCGCGCCGTTTGACCGGGCTGGATCAACCCGACGACCTCCTTCGGGAAACGGGCGCGCACCCGCACCTCGGCATCGCTCGCGACGATGGTGCCGACCCGCTGCCCGTCGGCGATGAACGCTCCCGAGCCGAGCTCCGCCACGTCGACCAGGTGGCCCGTGGCCGGCGCCCGGTACAGCTTCCGCTCGATCTGGTACTCGAGGCGGTCGATGGTGCCCTGGAGCTCCCGGATCCGCCCCTCGGCGCCCAGCGCCTCGCGCTCGAGCTCCAGCAGCTGCGCGGCGAGGGCTTGACGGCGCACGTCCTGCTCTCGCCGCAGTCGGGCGATCGCCAGGCCCTGCGCCGTCTGCGCGAAGCGGAGCGCGTCGACATCGGTCGTGCGCTCCAGCTTCTCCATCTCCGAGACCGCGCCCGTCGGGCTGTTGAGGGCCAGCTGCGCGCGTTCCACCGCGAGCCGGTGCCTGGGCGCGAGCTCCTGTTCCCTCCCCAGCGCCTCCTTGACCGCGACCTCGTCTACCTTTGCAGTCAAAGCCGCCTCTTGCTGCTTGTTGGTGATCTGCTGGCGGATGATGGCGAGCTCCTTCTCGGTCGCGGCGAGCGTCGCCCTGCTCCGCTCGAGTTCGAGGCGCTCGGCCCGTGCGTCGAACTCGATGAGCAGGTCGCCTTCCTTGACCTCCTGATCGAGTTTGAGCAGCGAGTGCACGACCCGGCCCGCGCTGGGCGGCTCGATGCGATGGACGGCATTGTGAGGCTCGATGCGGGCCTGTGAGCTGGCCTTGACGAGCGGGACCTGGGCGAACAGCGACCAGGCGATGAGCCCACCGGCACACACCACCATCAGAGCGACGAACACGAGGCGCGTGTCCGACTCGTAGTTCAGGGAACGAAGCGTCCGCTCGAAGGGATATGCCATGGTCCGTGAACCAAGGTCGCCTTTATGGTCGCGCCGTGTCAACACCTCGGCCCCTGCTTTGTGATTCACGCCCCTGTCTGAGTACGGCAGCTCGATGCGACGCGGGGCTCCATTCGCATCGCCGCAATGCGTTGCATTTTTATTGCTGCCCCGATTTGACATCCAGCTTCCACTACACTTACCGTTTCAATTCGAAAGGAGGCACGACATGAAGATCAAGATCCACGTTCGCGGCGGCCCGAAGGCTCGTTAGTCGTCGGGTGTTTTGATTCAAGCTGTTGAAGCTGGTCGTTCCTCGTTTCAGCTGAACAGAGGGGGGTTGATGGGATCTCCCATCAACCCCTCCTCTCATTTCTGGCACAGTGTTGCTCTTGCATCGTGCCATCCGGAGTGGGGCGTTACCGCAACCTTGCAAGTCGGGAGGGTTCACCCGCTGTATTGTTCCTGCTCCGCCGTGCCGCGCCAGCATTGATGAGTAAATTGGCCTGCTTGAAATGACTTGGCACCCTCCCCCGACCTGCTGAGTCAGCCACTCTCGGCCAGTCATCACGGTTTCAATGTTTCAATGACAGCAGCTCGCCTCCATCCAGGGGCTGCACGTCACCTTCACCGACGCCAACAAGGACGGACTCGCCGGCGCGCTGCTCGACAGCCCGGGCAGCGGACGTCATCCGCGGCGGGAAGGAGGCCTCCATGGGCGAGTTCGTCCCGAAGGCCCATGGCGAAGAGACTGCAATCTTCCGCAGCCAGGCCATCAGCCCGGTGATGCACCGCCAGTTGATGCGCGGAGACTTGCGCGGCCGAGCGCATGCGGCACTTCAGCGTGCCGACGCTGGAGCGCTGGCGCTACCGCCTCCTTGCAGGCCCACCGAGCAAGGACGCGGGCGGCGCCAAGGCGCTCGATGAGCTCGGCAAGCAGCTCGCACGCGACGTGCGGCGCGAGGACCCGAGCGCGACCGCGGAGCTGATTCTCGCGACGCTCGTGCGCCAGGACCGCGTGCGCGAGGACGCGGTGAGCGCCGCCACCGTGCGGCGGCTGCTCGACAAGCGCGGGCTGGGCTGCGTCTCGCTGCGCGGCAGGGACTGAGCGTCGACGCTGGGAGGCCGCGTACCCCGGCGCGCTGTGGCACGGCGACGGCTGCCATGGCCCGGTGCTCACCGGCGGCGCGAAGTCGACGCCACTGCGTATCCACGCGCTGCTCGACGATGGGAGCCGCTACGTCCTCCACGCCGACTGAGGGCACACAGGAGGCGGAGGAAAAAGAAAAGCCCAGCAACCCCTGAGGATTGCTGGGCTCTTGGTGGCGAGGAGTACGGGACTTGAACCCGTGGCCTCCGGCGTGACAGGCCGGCGTTCTAACCAACTGAACTAACTCCCCACAAAATCGGGGGCGCCCGTCTACCGCTGATCACGGGACAAGTACAGCAAGAAGCGCCGCGCTGCGTCTGATGCGCGGCGGGCTCCCAGGTGGAAACACCCCGGGTGACAATCAGAGCACGTCGTCCTCCACCAGCGTGGCGAAGATGCCCAGGCCCAGGAAGGCCACGCCCAGCACGATGTAGAGCACCGCCAGCACAAGCCACGGTCGTCCGCGCGACGTGCCTACTCCCCGCTGTTCCTGACGGTGGGGGCCCGCAGGGGTTCGATGAAGCCCGAGTAGGCCATCCGGTTCGGTGAGCAGCGCCCGGGGTTGCTCACCTTGTCCGGCGTGGCGTTGCCCGTCATGGCGGCGCTGACCTCCTGGGGCGCGGAGGTGGGATGGGCCTCCAGGAAGAGCGCGACGATGCCGGTGACATGCGGGGTGGCCATGGACGTGCCGCTCAGCGTCTTGGCCGCCGTGTCATCGCTGGCCCAGGCCGACAGGATGCCCTCGCCGGGCGCGAAGACGTCCACGCAGTCGCCGTGGTTGGAGAAGGACGCCCGCCGGTCCACGCTGTTGGTGGCCCCCACGGTGATGGCCTCGGCGGTGCGCGCGGGAGAGCGCTTGCACGCGTCCTGGTTCTCGTTGCCCGCCGCCAACACATACGTCACGCCCAACGCGATGGAGCGGCGCACGGCATCGTCGAGCGCCGCGTCCTCCCCGCCCCCCAGGCTCATGTTGGCCACCGCCGGGGACTGGTGGTGCTCGGCCACCCAGTCCACGCCCGCCACCACGCCCGCCGTCGTCCCCGCGCCCTCGCAGTTCAGCACGCGCACGGCATGCAGCGACGCACTCTTGGCAATGCCATACATGTTTCCGCCCACCGTGGCGGACACGTGGGTGCCATGGCCGTTGCAGTCCACGCCGTCGCGGCCGTCGCCGACGGCATCGAAGGCGATGTCCGCCCGCCCGGCGAACTCCTGGTGCGTGGGACGCAGGCCCGTGTCCAGGACATACACGTGCACGCCCCGGCCCTGCGTCTTGTACAGGTACAGCTGGTCGAGCGGCAGGTCGCGCTGGTCGACGCGGTCAATCCCCCACGTCGCGCCGGACTGGCTCTCGTCCAGCGTCACCACGCCATTCTGTTGCACGTACTCCACCTCGGGCGCGGAGGACATGGCGCGGGCCTGGTTCGCGTTCATGCGCGCGGCGAAGCCTCGCAGCGCGTGCGCGTACACGTGGAAGGCCTTGCCACCGAAGCGCCCGGTCAGGCTCCGCGCGACGGCCTCCGGCGCCAGCGCCGCGTCCCCTCCCTGCGGCTCCTTGAGCACGACGACGTACTCCCCGGGGACCGGCTTCGCGACCTTGAGGAACTTCTCGCGCATGGGCGTCTGTGCGGACGCGGTGCCACGGCAGGGGGTGTCATCTGGCGGTGGGATGGGATTGCCCGTGCTCTGGCACGCCGGCAGCAGGAACAGCACGCAGGCGGACGCGACCGTCCGCGACAGGAGCTTCAGCGACATGGGGTCCCCCGGGGGTGGCACAACCAGCTTCAGTCAGTGGAGTAACGCCTTCTGACGCAAACTGGTTGATGCCCCGCGGGGCCGCGAAACGTCCACCCCACGCCATCGCTGATGGCCTACTGGATCGTGTACCCCAGCGCCGCCAGTTGCGGCAGGGTGCCGATGTAATAGTCCCGCGATACGGCCCGCACGGAGCCCGCCGGGATGTTCGCGGAGGGCAGGGTCGTCCACGCATGGAAATTGATGTTGCCGCACGTCAGGTCGTTCGGGTTCGTGCAGTAGGTCTCCTCCTCCATGTTCAGGCTGATGTCTTCATCCACCCGGATGGCGATGCCCACGTCGACCCCAAAGATGGTCCAGACGAGCACCGCGTAGTCAACCTTTTCCATGTTGCAGTGGGAGCCCTTCTCCTGGTTGCAATCGGCTCCGAGGATGCTGAAGCGGTTCACCGGGCGGATGGGGCCGTGAATCGTGCCTTCTTTGCTCAGGTAGATGCGCAGGTCCCCCATGGCGGCCACATCCTTCTTCAGGTAGAGCGCCTGCTCCCCTCGCCACAGCGGCCATGACTGGTTCATCCGCGCCCGGAAGGAATAGGCATTATTCCAGCGCACCACCGAGCCCGCCGCCGTGTTCACGAGGGTGCCCGTGATGTTCGACTGTCCGTCATCGAAGACATACCCCGTGCCGAAGCAGGGACTGAAGGGCGTATAGGGCGTACCTGGTTCCGCATGGATGTGGTCCGCCACGAGCGGATTCCAATCCAATGCATTGATGGTACTGCCAGAGAAGGCATAGAGGTTCGTGTAACCCCACTGCCCTCCCAGGGAGTTACCTGCCGCCTGGTTGAAGACGATCTTGCCCACTCCATTGGGCCAGTCCTGGATGATGTAGCTGGTCTGCCAGCCCGCTCCCGCCGCGCTCCGGTCCTCCACCACGTTCACGTATTGGGTCGGATACTGGTTGTTGACCAGTTCCAGCTTCACGCCCACGCCGCCAATGCTATCGCTCAGGCCCACCACCGACGTGACCTGGCTGGCGATGAGGCCCACATTCACCGTCGCGGGCGGTGCCCAGGCCCAGTCAGTGGGCGGCAGACAGTTCAACTGCGTTTGCAGGGACTGGACCTCCGGCACCACGGTCTTGGGAGGTGCCTCGGAAGGCCCCGGACCACAAGCGGCGAGAGGCGATATGACTGACAGTGCGGCAAGCAGGAAGGTGCGCATCCCCGCACCCTATCCACAAACCCAATTCCTTTCCCTCTCGCGATGAGCACGCCCCTCCTCACCCTGCTGGCCCTCCTGGGCTTCGCCGCGAACTCGCTGCTGTGCCGTGCGGCCCTCTCAGGGGGGGCGGCGCGAAGCATCGACGCGGGTTCGTTCACGCTGGTGCGGCTTGCGTCCGGAGCGCTGGTACTCGCGCTGCTGCTGCGGCTCCGGCGGGGCGGCCGTGGGGCGACAGGGCATGGCAGCTGGGCCTCGGCGCTCGCGCTCTTCGTCTATGCGGCCGGCTTCAGCTTCGCGTACGTGCGCATTGGCGCGGGCGTGGGCGCCCTGCTGCTCTTCGGCTGCGTGCAGCTCACCATGCTCGCGGCGGGGCTCGCGCGCGGTGAGCGGCCGCGCGCGCTCGAGTGGGCGGGGCTCGCCGTGGCACTCGCCGGGCTCGCGGGGCTCACGCTTCCTGGAGCGAGCGCGCCGGATGCGCTCGGCGCGGGGCTCATGGCCGCCGCGGGTGTGGCGTGGGGCGTCTACAGCCTGCGGGGGCGTGGGAGCACGGACCCTCTCGCGGCGACGGCCGGCAACTTCGTGCGCAGCGTACCGCTGGCCCTGGGACTCGTGATGCTCGCATTCGCACCACACCTGTCACCGAAGGGGCTGCTCCTCGCGGTCACGTCGGGCGCGCTCGCCTCGGGCGTGGGGTACAGCCTCTGGTACGCGGCGCTGCCCCACTTGAGCAGCGCTCGTGCAGCGGTGGTGCAACTGTGCGTCCCGGTCATCGCGGCAGTGGGCGCGGTGCTGCTGCTCGGAGAGCCCCTCACGCAGCGGCTGCTCCTGGGTGGCACCGCGCTGCTCGCGGGCGTCCTGCTGAGCCTGCGCGCGAAGCAGCGGCCCATGACGGCGAAACCCTGACGGGCGCGCCATTCGAGCACCCAGGGAAGTTGAAGCCAGAGCCAACTTCTCCCCTGCCATTGAATTGGCATTCCGCCAGGGAAAGCCAGATGCAGTTCAAAACGCAAGCATCTCTTGCAGCACATGGACATCCGTCTATCTTTGCCCGCGGTCTGGGGCGGGCGCGATGCGCCCCTTCCAGCCATCACCACACAACGACAAAGGTGGACGTATGTCTCGATTTGGAATGCTTCTGGTGGGTGCCCTCGTCCTCGGTCTGACCGCGTGCGGAGGCCCCGAGCAGGCGGAGGACAGCGCCGAGCCCAAGATGGCGTCGGCGCAGCAGGAACTGACCCAGTACTGTGGTCTGAATTGCCCGAGCGGCCAGCACCCGACGACCTACCTGTGCAGCAGCTCGTGTGGCGACTTCTGCACCAACATCAACAACGCGGTCCAGTGCAACCCCAACACGGGCTCGTCCTTCACCTCGTGCGGTACGACCTGCCCGTCGCCGTACCGGGTCACCAGCACCTACGGCTCCTACCTCTGCAGCAAGACCATTCCGTACCTGAGCGGCAACAACACCGTCACCTGCAGTCTGTGACCGGCTGAAAAGCACGGTGGGCTGGCGGCTCGCGAGCGCCGCCAGCCCGTCGTCATGGCCCCCCCATCTCAATGGATGGCGGCTCGGGCTCCAGCAGGTGCGGGGGCTCCGACTGCCCTTCGTCCCGGAGCCTCAGCGCGCGGTCGATGCGCGCGGCGGCGCTGAGGAGGCCAAGGTGGCTGAAGGCCTGTGGGAAGTTTCCCAGCTGCTCGCGCGTCAGCGGGTGGATCTCCTCCGCCAGCAACCCCAGATGGTTCGACGCCTCCGCGTGCGCGACGAAGACGTCCTCGGCCTCCTGGATGCGATTGGCCAGCGCCAGCGCCTCCGCCAGCCAGAAGCCGCAGAGGATGAAGCCTCCCTCCGGCCCCCCGACGCCGTCATCCATCCGGTACCGGCGCAGGAACGGGCCCGTGCCCAGCTCCGCGCGCAGCCAGTCGAGCGTCCTCAGGATGAACGGATCCGTCCCCCGGAAGCAGCCCACGATGGGCAGCAGCAGCAGCGCTGCGTCCGGCTCGTTCCCTCCGTAGGCTCCGACGAAGTGCTTGCGCGATGGATCCACACCGTTGCGCAGGATGTCCGCCCGGATGACGTCCGCCAGGGCGGCACTGGACTGCTCCAGCGCCGTCTCCCCGAAGAGCCGTGCCAGGTGCTGCCCCCGGCGCAGGGCCAGCCACCCCATCAGCTTCGAGTGGACGTTGTGCCGCATCTCCCGGCGCGGCTCCCAGATGCCATGGTCGGGCTCGTTCCAGCGGCGGGCGGTGGCCTGGATGACCGAACGGAGCAGCCTCCAGGTGCGCAGCGGCAGCCGCCCACCGGAGCGCTCGTAGAGGTACGCCGCGTCGAGCAGCGCGCCAGCGGTGTCGAACTGGAACTGGTCCTTCGCGTCGTTCCCCAGCCGCACCGGCCGCGAGCCCTGGAAGCCAGCCAGGTGCTCCAGCTCCCGCTCCGGCGGCACGGCGGCGCCGTCCAGCGTGTACATCACCTGAAGCGGGCCACCGCGCTGCAACGTGTCGCGCACGAAGTAGAAGAACTCGCGCGACTCGTGCTGGAAGCCCAGGAGGTTGGTGGCGCGCACCGCCATCGCGGAGTCGCGGACCCAGCTGAAGCGGTAGTCCCAGTTGCGAGGCCCGCCAATCCACTCGGGGAGCGAGGTGGTGGGCGCGGCCACCATCGCGCCCGTAGGGCCGTACATCAGCAGCTTCAGCGCCAGCGCGGAGCGCAGCACGTGGTGCCGCCACGGCCCTTCGTAGTGGAGCTGTTGCGCCCACTCGCGCCAGGCCTGACGCGTATCCCGCAGGTGGTCGAAGGGCCGGTACGCGGCGAGCGGCTCCGGCCGGTCGGAGTCCCACGAGAGAATCATCCAGCGCCGCTCGCCCGGCCCCATCCGGATGCGCGTCTGGAGGCCGCTGTCTTCCCGGCAGGGATGGCCGCTCAGCGCCTCGCAGGGCCGCCACTCCGCCTCCCCGCTGAGCACGGCGACCAGCCGCTCCCCTCCCGACCCGCGAGCGACAAGGCCGTGCTCCTCCCGCTCCACCCGCGTCCGCGACGCCCCGTAACCGAAGCGCGGGTCGAAGACGATGTTCAGCTCCACCGGGCCTTCCAGGCACTCGATGCGCCGGTGCACCTCGTGGACGGTGGAGCGCGGGTCGTTGGTCCACGGCATGTAGTCGATGATGCGGATGGCCCCCTTGCGCTCGAAGCGGAACAGCGTCTCCAGGACATTGGTGTCCGGGTCGTAGCGCTGCAGGCTCTCGAAGGGCCACACGACGGGGGTGATGCCGGTGATGCCGCCCTTCTCGTCATCGAGGATGCCCGCGAAGACGCTCGGGCTGTCGAAGCGGGGGAAGCAGAGCCAGTCGATGACGCCGTCCGGCCGGACGAGCGCACAGGAGCACCCATCGCCAATCACCCCGCGTCCCGCGAGGGAGACCTCGCGGTAGGACGCCGGGTTGGTGAACCGGAAGGGGCGGGCCATCCGCCTGGCGGCGCTGTAGAGGTCCATGAGCAGGCTCCCTGCCCTCAAAGTAGCGACCCCCGCGATGGCCGCACCCGGCGGCCCACCCACGCAGGGGGCCCCCTCGCCGCCCCCTCCGTCTTCCGGGTCCGCGTGCGAATCCACGCGGCGTCAGTCGCGACGCCTGCCTGACGTCTTGAAGGCTTACACGGCGGCCGTGGCCCCTCCATGCGCTCTTCGGCTAGGGTGCCCCCCGTCCCGGGAGCCCATGAGATGTCTTTGAAAACACGTTCACTGTCTGCCTTTCTCGTTTCCTGCTGTCTGTTCATGGGCTTGGGGTGCGACTCCACTCCGGATGAGCCGGCGCCCCTGCCGGACGCTGGAACGAGCGTGGATGCGGGAAGCGATGCGGGTCCGGATGCCGGTGTGGACGACTGCACGCCCGAAGGGCCCCCGCCGCCGGGGGTTCCGGAAGGCCACACGTTCCTGTGCCCATCCTCGACGCGCGTTCAAACCGTGGCGTGGACGGATCCCCAGGTCACGCTCCGCTTCGCCTTCCCGGGCAGGGCCGGGCGGCACTACGACTTCCTCATCGAGGAGTACCGGCAGCGGATCGTCATGACGTTGAAGGACCCGTCCGGAGCCGTCCTCGAACACCGGGAAGGCGCCTTCGGCAATTCGCCGCTGACCTCGCACTGGTCGGGGTTCACCGTGGAGGGCTTCTACACGCTGGAGGTCTCGGCGGCGCCGTTCGAGCTCACCCGGGACCTGGTCTTCCGCTTCGTGGATCAAGGGCCGGACGCGCACGGTGACCTGCTCACCACGGCAGCCCCCTGGGCCCCCTCGGAGCAGCCCCTGATGGGACAGGGAGAGCACGAGGGCGAGCGCGACGTGTTCTCGTTCTCCACCGTGGCGGGCCACGTCTATTCGTTGGGCTGTGACTTCTCGCACCCGGGCTGGTGGCTGTCCTTCTTTGATCCGGTCCTGAACTACGCCGTCAGCGAGGTGAACAACACGAACGTCATGGAGCTGCAGGCCTCCACGGCCTTCAAGGCCCCGGGGGAGCGGTCCTTCGCCATGGTCCGGGCCAACAACTCACTGGTGGCCCCATCCCCTTCCGCCTACCAGTGCCGGCTGAAGGACGAAGGCGCGGAGGACCACGGTGAGCGCATGGAGACGGCGACCGCGCTCCCCGAGGGGACGGCGTCCGTCGAGGGACGGCTCGACTACCGTGGCGACTTCGACGCCTTCGCGCTGAGCGTCCAGCCCGGACACCACTACCGCGCGACCTGCGTCCCCGGCGCCACGCCGCCTGACTGCCGGGTCCTCGCGGCGCCGCCGGGCGGCGAGTTCGACGGGTTCAACGACATCGTCCTGGCCTTCAAGGCGGCAGGAACCTCCCACTACGTGGGGGTGCGGGGGGACGGGGTCCTGCGGGCGCGGTGGACGTCCGCCCCCTACACGCTCCGGTTCGAGGACCTGGGCCTGGACGACCACGGCGACACGCGGGAGACCGCGACGCCGCTGACCGGGCCGTCGCAGACCGTCACCGTGCACATCTCCGAGTTCATCGACGAGGACTACCTCTCCTTCCAGGCCGTCGCCGGGGGCCGCTATCGCCTCAGCGGCGACTGGAGGGACACGTCGACCGGGGCGCAGCTGTTCTCAACGCTCTACGATGAGCAGGGGCGCTCCATCCGGACACCGGGGCAGCACGTCGGCTCGCGCTGGGTGAAGGAGTTCACCCTGCCCACGGCGGGGACCTACTACTTCGCGATGAGCGTCTCCCTGCAGGAGAGCTTCATCGACCACACGGTCCTCTTCGAGGTCCTGGACCCCTGACATGCCCATCCCAGGAACCCCTGTCATGAACGTGAAACAGCAATGGCGGTCTGTCTTCCTCCTGTCCGCCGGGCTCGTCCTCGGTGCGGGATGTGATTCCACGCCGGAGCCTCCGCCGCTCGTGCTCGACGCCGGTGCGGACGCGGGGACGGATGCGGGCGTGGACGCCGGCCCGGACGCGGGGAGCTTCGCCTGCGCGGACGATGGGCCGGTCGGGGACGCGGGCGTTCCGGATGGCGCCACGCTGCTGACGCCCTCGGATGAAGTGCACACCCTCACCTGGCCACCCGGAGGGGGCGTGCCGCTGCACTTCGCCTTCGTCGCCCAGGGATGCCGGCACTACGACCTCACGGTGGAGCCGGGGAGCCTGGGGTACTCGGTGGTCCTGCGGGATGCGGCGGGCACGAGGCTCGACGCCGCCGACCAGTACAGCGATGACACCAGCTTTCCCCCCAGCCCGCTGCACTGGTCCGGGTTGAAGCACGGCGCCGTGCACACGTTCTATCTGCTCCCGCTCACCAGCCAGCCTCGCGTGCCGTTCCAGTTCCGCCTGGTGGACCGCGGGCCGGACGACCACGGGGACCTGTTCCTCCGGGCGACGCCCTGGACGCCGTCGGAGAAGCCCTTCACGGGCTACACCGAGCACTGGCGCGAGCGGGACCTGCTGTCGTTCGAGACCACCGTGGACCACGTCTACGCGCTCGGCTGCTCCTTCCCGGACCCGTCCTGGGAGCTGCGGATCCTCGACAGCCAGCAGAGGGCCCAGGGCCGCGCGTTTGACCCCAACGACCGGGAGACCGAAGGCGAGGCCCGCATCAAGTCCCTGGGAGGCACCTACGTTGCCTCCATCCAGGGCAACTCCTTCGATGATCCGTCCCGCCCCTACACCTGCGTGCTGAACGACCTGGGGCCGGACGACCACGGGGACACCCCGGAAGCGGCCACCCCGGTGCCGGCGGGCACCGCGTCCGTGCAGGGGAAGGTCCAAGCGCCCGGAGACCGCGACGTCTTCGCCCTGTCCGTCCAGCCCGGGCACCACTACCAGGTGTCCTTCACCCTGACGGGGCAGAGCCAGGGCTCGCTCCAGGACGCGGCGCCGGGGGGCCTGTTCGGCACCCACCCCGCCTCCGCGGGCCTCCCCACCTCGACGTCCTTCAAGGCGTCCCAGGCGACGCACTTCGTGCGGATGACGGGCGCGCCCGCGCTCAACGCGAAGTACGTGACGGGGAACTACACGCTCCAGGTGGAAGACCAGGGCCTGGACGACCACGGGGACACCCTGGACACGGCGACGGCCTTCCCGGACGGTCCCCAGACGCTGTCCTTCCGGATCGCCAACGCCATCGACCACGACGTCTACACCTTCCAGGCCATCGCCGGACGGCGCTACCAGCTCGACTGCCCCTGGAAGGTGTCGGGCGCGAAGCACCGGCCGTATGTGCGCTTCCTCGACGCGACAGGGGCTCTCCAGGCGTCCTCCCTGGAGGAGCGGGACGACGTGCGCTGGCAGGCCGTCTTCACCGCGCCCCAGAGCGCCACCTACGCGCTCGAGTTCTGGGCGGACTTCACGTCGCCAGGGACGGTGCTGGGCGACATGGCCTGTCGCTTCGAGACCCTGGCCCCCTGAGGCACACCCCGCACCGTCAGGGTGCCCGCCGCAGGGGCAGCTCCACCACGAACGTGGCACCAGCACCGAGCGCGCTCTCCACGGTGATGGTGCCACCATGGGCGCGGACCGTCTCGCGCGCGAGATAGAGCCCCAGGCCCAGCCCGCCGTAGTTGTACGCGGGCGCGGCCTGCTCGAACCGCTCGAAGATGCGCGCCTGGTCCGCGCGGTCCACCCCGGCTCCCCGGTCCTTCACCTCGAGGCGCGCGAAGTCTCCCGTCACTCGCGCACGCACCGTGATGGGGTGGCCCGCGCCGAACTTCATGGCGTTGAGGAGCAGGCTGGTGACGAGCCGCCCCAGGCGGGCGCGGTCCCATTGCCCCACCACCGCCTCCTCGAAGTCGAGCTCCACGGAACAACCCGTGGCCTTCAGCCGCTCGGCCAGGGCGTCCACCTGCTCCCGCACCAGGGTGGACAGGTCGAACGCGTCCAGCTCCAACGCCAGCGCTCCCTCCTTGAGCCGGGACACCTCGAGCATGTCGTCGGCCAGATAGGCGAGCCTGCTGACCTGACGCTCGAAGGCCCCGAGCAGGGTCACGAGCCGGCCCCCGGTGGGCGCATCCGGCGCCTGCGTGCCCGTCACCTTCCGGATCGACTGCACCTGGAGCCTCATCGCGGTGATGGGGGTCTTGAGCTCGTGGGAGGCGATCGCCAGGAAGTCGTCGCGCACGCGGACCGCCTCCTGGGCCGCCTGGTAGAGGCGGGCGTTCTCCAGGGAGATGGCGGCCTGCGCGGCCAGCACCTCCAGGGTGAGGATCCGCTCGGACGTGAACGCCCCCGGCAGCTGGTTGTTCTCCAGGTAGAGCATGCCGGCGAGGTCCGCCTTCCGGACGAGCGGAATGCACAGCACCGAGTGCACGCGCAGCGAGGCGAAGTACGGATCCGGGGAGAAGGGGCTCGGATGGGAGGCATCGTCCAGCAGGACCGGCTGCCGCATCCGCTGCACGTGCGCCAGGAGCGAGCCCGGAAGCTCGGCACCGGGCGCGACGGGCTCACCGAGGACGGCGACCTGGATGCCCGACTCCGTCAGCTGCGCCGTCACCCGCACGAAGGGATGCCCCCCTTCGAACGTCATCAGGCATCCCCGCTCCGCGCCCGCCTGCTCCAACGCGCTCCGCAAGAGCTGCTCCAGCAGCCGCGGCAGGACGATCTCCTGGGAGAGGATCTGTGACGCATGCACCATCGCGCGCGCATCCAGCTGCGCGGGCTCCGCGTACAGGTGATGCGGCAGCGCACGCGACAGACGCTCCTTCATGCGCGGGTACAGCTGCTCCAGCTGGCGCAGCTTGGCCTCGGCGCCCCACTCCCGGTACGCGCGCCAGGCCTCCTCGAGGTAGGCGTCCGCGGCGGTGCTCAGGCCTCGGGAACGGTAGAAGCGCGCGGCCAGCTCGGCCGCCAGCGCCGCGTACTGGACGAGGCCGCTCTCACGCGCGGCCCGGAGCGCCTGCTCGTAGTGCTCCTCGGCCTCCCCGGTGCGTCCGTGCCGCCGCGCCACCTCCGCCGACACCAGGGCATTGAAGGCGAGGAAGTTGGCGGGACAGAACGCCGCCAGGTTCCCGAGGAAGGCGCGATGGCCTTCGAACTCCTCGCTCCACTGCGCCTGCTCCTCCGCCGGTGCCTCCTCCCCGTGGGCCGCCAGGGTCAGGGCGACCAGGAAGACGGCATGGGCCTCACCGTACTGGCCCCGCTGGGCGACGATGAGGCCGGAGAGCTGCCGCGACTCGGCGAGCGCGGCGGCGCGGTTGCCCAGGACGAGGTGGAGTTCCAGGCGGCGGAGGCGGAACCAGAAGCTGGCGAACGGCGGCTGACGGCTCACCCGCTCCGCGAAGGCCGGCTCCTCGAGCGTCTCGTGGGGGAGCGCCGGAGGGCGGCCGCGCAGCGCCTGGGTGAGGCGCTGGACGACCTCGACACAGAGGAGCAGCGGCTCGTTCCCGATGCCGCGATTGAAGTCGGCGGCCGTCCGCGCCGCGCGGTCGACCTCCTCGAGCCGTTCGCCCGCGGCCAGCGCCAGCATGCAGCGGTGGGTGAGCCCCAGGCAGACGAAGACCACGTCTCCCGCCCGCCTCCCCGCGCGCAGGGCCCGCTCGACATAGGTGTAGAGGGAGCGCGGCGGCTCGACCCAGGAGAGGAGCGCGACGCCCACGACCAGGGACACCTTCGCCTCATCCGCGACGAAGCCGTGCCGCTCCACCAGCGCGAGCGCCACGCGGGCGATGCTGGCCGCCCTGGCGTACTGCTTGTGGGTGATGACCAGCTCGAAGCCGTAGGCGGTGAGCCCCATCGTGGAGGCGGAGGTCAGTCCATGCTGGAGCGTGAGGCTCACCATCTGGCACGCCACCAGGTGGTGCAGCCGCGGGTTGCTGAAGTAGGCCGTCGGCAGGAAGGAGGCCAGCACGCTCATGGCGGCCTCCATGTCCGGATCCCGCATGGGCGACAGGCTGAGCAGCGCCTCGATGGCGTGCTCTCCAAGGAGCTGCGCCACGGTGCGGTCCGCTTCCTCCAGTTGCTCCAGCGTGGGCTGGGGGCTCAGCGCGATGCCGTACTGACGGAGGCAGGCACTGGCGCTGTCGATGGCGGAGCCCAGGTCGCCCCGGGTGGTGTGAAGGTCGATCCGCGCCCGGTAGACGCTGGCGCGCTCGGTGGGGGTCCGCGCATGGTCCAGCAGGACGGTCAGGAGGCGCGCCGCCGTGTCCAGGTTGCCTGCGGACAGCTCGCTCTCCGCCTCTTCCTGGTGAAGGCCCTGGGCCAGCTCATGATCCACGGCCCAGGGTTCGGGAGCGAGCAGCGCCTGGCCCGCGTGGAGGTAGCGGATCGCCGCGGCATGGGCGGAGGCGGTCCTGGCCCGCCTGGCGGCGAGCAGGTTGAGCCGGGCGATCGCGATGCGCTCCTCCCGCGCGTCAATCAGCTCGATGCCCTGGTCGAGCTGGGTCACCAGGGTGAACACGCGCTCGGGAAGCAGCCGCGGTGAGGTGTGCGCGAGCAGCCGGCGGCCGATGCGCAGGTGCGTGGCGGCGCGCACGTCGGGTTCGAGGAGCGCGTAGGCGGCCTGCTGCACGCGGTCGTGCGAGAAGCGATAGGTCCCTTCGAGGTGCGGGAGCAGCAATCCCTCGCGCACCGCCACGTCCAGCGCGACGCGCAGGGCGTCCTCCTCGAAGCCACCCGCCGCGATGAGCGATGGGAGCTCGACGGTCGCGCCCAGGCAGGCCGCGAGCGTGAGCGCTTCCTGCGTGAGGGCGGGGAGGCGCCGCAGCTTGCCGAGCATCAGCTCGATGACGCCTTCGCCCAGCTCCAGCGCGCGGATGCGGTGGGCGCTCCACCGCCAGGCGCTCCGTCCCCGGTCGAAGGTGAGCAGGCTGTCGCGCTGAAGCGCGGAGAGCAGCTGGAGGGTGAAGAAGGGGTTGCCGTGGGTCTTCTCACAGACCAGCGCCGCCAGCGGAGCGAGGGGGCCTGGATCCGCGCCGAGCGTGTCGCCGATGAGCCGCGTGCAGTCCTCGCGCGACAGCGGGAGCAAGGTGAGCTCCGTCACCCGCGTCTGGCCCTTCTGGAGCGCGTCCAGGGCGAGCACCAGCGGATCGGACGGCCCCCTGTCGCGGTCGCGGGAGGCCCCGAGGATGAGGAGGGGGTGGGGAGCGGGGTGGGACGCGAGGTGCTGGAGCAGCCGCAGGCTGGCCTCGTCGGCCCACTGGAGGTCGTCGAGGAAGAGCGTCACCGGGTGCTCCTCGGTGAGCGCCTCCAAGAGCTGCCGGAACACCTGGAGGAAGCGGCTCTGGGTGTCGGCGGGAGCCAGCGGCGCGACCTCTGGCAGCCGCCCGGTCACCTGGAGCAGTTCGGGGATGAGGCCGGCGATCAGCTGCCCGCTCGCGCCGAGCGCCTCATCCAGGCGCTCCCGCCACCGGGCCTTCTGGGATGCGTCCTCCGCGGCGAGCCGCAGGAAGAGGGGCTGGAACGCGCGGACGAACGCGGCGTAGGGAGCCTCCTGCCGCTGGTCGAACTTGCCCGTCAGGAAGAGTCCGCCCTGGTCGAGGACCGTGGACCGGAGCTGGTTCACCAGGGAGGACTTGCCAACGCCCCCCTCCCCCATCACCAGGACCAGCTCCGGGAGCTTCGTGGCCACCACGCGCTCGAAGGCGGCGCGCAGCTGCTCGAGCTCGGCTTCCCGAAGCGGGAGCAACTGCGGGGTTCGCGGCTGTCCCAGCGCGTCGCTGGCGCCGAGGGCGAACGGCTCGATCCGCTGGTTCAGGGTCCACTGCTGGCGGCAGTTCAGCAGATCCACGAGCAGCCCCTGCGCTGTCGGGTAGCGGTCCTCGGGCGCCTTCGCCAGCAGGCGCATCACCAGGTCCGACACCACGGCCGGGAGGTGGGGCTGAAGCTCCACGAGCGGCCGGGGCATGCGGGCGAGGTGGCTGTGGATCCATCCGAGCGGGTCCTCGGCCTGGAAGGGCAGTTGGCCCGTGAACACCTGGTACAGGACGACGCCCGCCGAGTAGAGGTCCGTGCGTGCGTCGACGGGACGGTCCATGCGGCCTGTCTGCTCGGGCGACAGGTAGGGACCGCGCGCGGCGAGGGAGAGGTCGATCAGCTGGACGTGACCCGTCTCCGGCTCGACGACCAGGTTCTCCGGGCAGACGTCCTTGTGGATGACACCGCGGGCGTGGAGGCCGGTGAGCGCTTCTGCGATGCCGACAGCCAGGTTGAGGGCGCGGCCGAACTCCATGGGAGTTCCAAGCAGTTCGTCGAGGAACCGGCCTCCACCATCCTCGGACACCAGGGCGAAGCGATCGCCGGAGGTCTCCAGGGACAGCGTGCGCACCACGGCCGGAGAGCCGGGCTCACGCCCGAAGTCGAATGCGTGGCGGAGCTCCGCGAGCTCCCTGGGAGAGGGCTGCTGGGAGCGCAGCAGCGTGACGATCACCCGGCGGCCATCGGCGGACGTGCCCCGGTAGACGACGGCGCGCTCCCCCTGTCGCACAATTGTGTCCAGGGTGTAACCGGGCACCACGTCCATCTTCTCGTCCATCCTCACCTTCGCAGTATCGCGGTGTTGGAGGTGGGCTGCAGGGACGAATGCGGGGCACCCGCAGGTGCGCGACACTTCAGAGGAACGACGGTTGCTCAGGGTGCAGGGGGCCGGCGTCGCAGGGCCTCCGCTCAACGCAAAGCTTCACAGCGACATCACGTTTTACAGACAAAGCTTGACCATGACTTTCGTATGCGATTGCATCCACGCCTCACCATCGAAAAGGAGATTCACATGCTTCGTGGGTTCGCGATGTTCGCCTTTGTCTCCATCTTCGGAATGGGCTGTGGCGGCGCTGAAGTGATGGACGAAGCCCAGATGGGTCAGTCTTCCGCTGAGCTCATCAACAGCTGTGAGACGCTCCAGACCCGCCGCTGTACTCCGGGAGCGGAGACGGGCTGCCAGTGGGCCAATGGCACCTTTGGCGAGTGCTTCTGCCAGGAGATCCCCGCCAACAAGTGGGTCTGCCTGAGCAACTGAAGTTCCTGAGGCAGCCGCTCACTGGCGGATCAGCTCATGGGCCGGCTTCCCGTCCGGTCCAACCCCATCCAGCCGCACGAAATCGACCGAGAAGGGCCAGGACGTCTTCACGAAGACGTGCTCCAGCCGGGCGACGGTGTTGCCCACCCGGGTCCACGCCTGGACCTGGCATCTACCGTCGACCCGCGCGCTGGTGATGTCGACGGGACGCGAGGGGAAGGCCCGCAGGCTCACCCGCACCCGCCACCCCTCCTCGGTGGATTCGACCTGCTGCGAGTCCTCCAGCCCATACACGGGCTGCTCGACTCCCAGCAGGTCCTCCGTCTCCGAAGGCCCGCGCTCCAACATGAGCCAGTACACCTGCACGGGACGCGGCCCCACGGGGCGGCAGGCCTCGTCCATGCGCAGGGCATAGTGGACCTGGTTCCGGTTCTCGCTGCGGGTCAGGAAGAAGGCGGACTGCCGCGATGGCGGGGGCGCCCCGGCCGCGGAGGCCAGGGTCGCGACGGCCGTCAGCACCACGGCCGTGAAATGGCTCAGCCCGGATCCAGGAAGCATGGGGGTCCCCCTTCTCGGGATGACGAAATACCGCTGTCCCCCGGAACTGTCACCCGCACGGCACCCTTTTTTATTGGGAGCCGGCGGGTGGGCTCAGTTGCCGGCGTAGGCGGACATGTTGCTGCCCGGGTAGCCGCCGGTGCCGGACCAGGTGGCGGGCAGCGTCGTCAGGCCCGGCTGGACCTTGTAGGAGCCGGTGCCGCTGGTGTGGCGCCAGTAGATGTCGCCGGAGGGACCGAGGACGGCAATCCAATACGTCGTGCCCGACGTCACCGCCTGTGACGTGAAGGTGCAGGCGTTCCACGCGCCGGGCGTGACGGCCGTGACGGTGCAGGTGCGCAGCTGCGCGCCAGGCGTCCCGCTCCCATTCGCATACAGGCCGAGCTGGAGCGTGGTGGCCGTCGTCTGGGCGTCCACGTAGAGGCTCAGCCGCGTGACGCTGCCGCTGGCGCTCGCCACGTAGCTGAACGCCGCCGCGACGCCGGCGTTCTCGAAGTCGGCCGTCGTCAGCACGGTGCTGTTGCCCACGAGGGCGGTGGGCGCGGCGGGGGTCGTCGCGCTGGCGTTGGCCGTGTAGGCCGAGCTCCCCGCGGCGTTGGTCGCACGGACCCGGTACCAGTAGCGGGTGTTCGCGGCCCGGCCCGTGTCACTGAACGTCGTCACGTTGGCCCCCGGCGTCCCGGCCTGGGCGAAGGTGCCCGGGGCCCCGGAGACGTCCGGCGCGCGCTCCACCAGGAAGCCGCTCTCGTTGGTCGAGGCATCCGTCCACGCCAGGTTGATCTGCCCGGACGACACCGCCGTCGCCGTCAGGTCCGTGGGCGCCGCGGGCGCGGTGGTGGCGCTGTTCACGGTGATGGTGACCGTGGCGGAGTTCGTGCTGGCGGCAGGGTTGCCGTTGTCCACGGCCACGGCGCGCACCGTGTGGCTTCCCTGCGAGGGATTGGTCCAGGTGCAGCCGTAGGGGCTGGTGGTGCTGGAGCAGATGAGCGACGTGCCGTCCGCGTAGAAGTCCACCCGCGCGATGCTCCGGCCGAAGCCCGCGCTGGCGGTCGCGGCCAGCGGCACGGAGGCCGGCGCGGTGTACGCCGCATTGGCGGTGGGAGAGGTGAGGCTCACCGTGGGCGGGTTGGACAGCGTGAGGGGCACCGCCGCGGAGGTGGTGGACTGGAGCGTGTCGTCGGTGGCCTTCGCCGTCACGCTGTGCGCGCCATCCTGGAGCGAGCTGACGCCGCAGCTCACGGACGCCGAGGTGGGCGCGTTCACCGTGCAGAGCAGCGTGGTGCCGTTGTCGAAGAACTCCACCTTCGTGAGCGTGCGGCCCGGGCCCGCCGTGGCGTTGGCCTGGAGGTTCAGGTTGGCGGGCGCGGTGAAGTTGGCGTTGGCGGCCGGCTGGGTGATGGACACCGCCGGAGCGGTGGAACTGCCCGCGGACAGGCCATACATCGAAGCGCTGGACGCACCCGCGTACACCGTGGAGGTGCCGAACGTGGGGCCCGGCAGTGCGGAGAGGCCCGTCGGCGAATAGCGCATGGAGCCGGTGGGCAGGTCCATGTAACGGAACACGCCGCCCCCGTTCGCGCCCAGCAGCGCCAGCCAGTAGACGGTGCCCGACGTCAGCGTCACCTGCGGCGCGGCGGTGCAGCCGTACCACTGCCCCGTCACCAGCGGCAGCGGATCCACCACTGGGGTGGTGCAGGAGGAGAGCAGCGTGCCCGGAGCGCCCGAGGCATCACTGTAGACGCCGATGGACAGAGACGCATTGGCATTGCCCGGCGCCGCGAAGACCCTGAGCGTCCCCAGCGTCCCTGTGGCGACAGCGGTGTACTGGAAGGCGTTCACCGAGCCGCCATTGTCGAAGTCGTTCTGCGTCCCCACGGTGTCGACGCCCACGAGCCGCACGCCGGCCGCGGAGGGGCTCACCGTGAAGCTCACCGGCGCGGAGTTCGTGACGAGCGCCGGGCTGCCATTGTCCGTCGCGCGGGCGAAGACATTGGAGTACGTGCCGGCCGTCGCGTTCCACGTGCAGCCCGTGCCGGTCGTCGTGAAGCAGAGCGACGTGGTGCCCTGGAAGAACTCCACCCGCGTGAGGGTCCGCCCCGCGCCCGCGCTGGCCGAAGCGATGAGGGGCGTGCTCCCCGTGGGCAGCGTGGCGCCGGAGACGGGGCTCAGGATGCTGACCGTGGGCGGACCGGCGACCGTGATGGCCACCGACGCGGAGCCGCTTTCGCCCAGGCTGTCCACCGCATCCGCGCTCACGGTATGGCTGCCATTGCCCAGGCTGCTCGTCGCCGTGCAGGTGACAGGGCTGGAGACAGGGGCGTTCACGGTGCAGAGCACGGTCGTGCCCGCGCGGAACGTGACGCTGGCCAGCGTGCGGCCGGAGGTGGGCGTGGCCGTGGCGCCCAGGCTGAGCGTCGCGGGCGCGGTGAAGTTCTGCCCGGCCGAGGGTGCGGTGATGGCGACGGCGGGGGCGGTGGGAGGCGCCCCGGAGATGACGATGACCCCGCTGGTCGAGTGGCGGACGCGGAGCGCGTTGTTGCCGGCGTCGAAGGTCCACCCGTCCGCGGCCAGGTCCGTGCGCTGCGACAGGGCGGTGCCGCCCGCCGTCACCGCCGAGGGGACGAAGGCGAGGCGCAGCACCTCCGTCGCGCTGGCGTCGTAGGTGGTGTAGCGGACCTCGTTGCCGGGCCCGTAGGTGACGCTCTTCACGACGGAGGTGGAGCGCAGCAGGTGGTTCTGCCCGGCGGGTGCCCAGTCCGGCTGCGCGCCCATGCCGATGACGAAGTGGCGGATGAAGTCACCCCACCCGTCCGTGAACCAGACGTTGTTGGGATACGGCCCGTCGATGGTGAGCCCGCTGTTGCGCACCATGTACGTGGCCCAGTTGAACGCGCGGAAGGCCTTGTCCTTCGCCGCCGCGTCCCCGGTGAGCTCCGCGTAGCGCGCGTTCACGGCGGCATAGCGCGAGGTGTGGCTGCCCATCTTGTAGGGGAAGGCGTACTGCTCCTTGATGGGCCGCGCGCCGAACTCCAGCGTGTCTCCGAAGTTCGTCTCGATGAAGGCGATGATGTTCTGCACGTGCGCCTGCCAGTTCGGATCCAGGCCGGGGTTGTCCATCAGGAACTTGGCCGTCTCCCCGGGGACGAGCTGGTTCAGGTTGTTGGTGGCGTCCGAGCCCACGTCCTCGAAGTACTGGGTCCAGTTCTGCGTCGCGATGGGACCGCTGCCGCCCAGCAGCCACGCGAGGACGGTGGCCTGGGTGCTCTGCCATTGGGCCAGCTGCGTGCTGCTGTACCCGGGCGCGCCGTTCAGCGCACCGGCCTGTCCCAGGCGGATGAGCTCCTGGAACAGCTTGAGGGGCTCCACGACGTTGGACGCGTAGTTGTCCACGATGTTCGCGCCGGTGCGCACGGCGTTGTCGGAGGCCCGCACGCGGTACGGCCACGGCGACACGGTGGCGCTCGGGGTGCGCAGGTGGCTGGTGAGCTGGTTGGCCGCGTTGATGGCCATGTCGCGGTAGGCCGTGTTGCCATTGAACTTGAAGGCCTGGACGGCGGCCCACGCGAGCGCGCCCACCTTCTCCGGCTGGAGGTAGCCCACGCCGTCACCCACGCCCACCGAGCCGCCCGCCTGCGCGCCAGCGTACGTCAGCGTGCCGCTGGCGCCGCTCGCGTAGGGCACCTGGGACCAGTGGTCCCCCACGGCCGTCATGCCGTGCGCCAGGTGCCAGTCCAGCAATGCCAGCGCCAGGTCACGCAGGCGTGGGTCGTTCTTGTAGGGCGAGTACGCGAGGCCGGACTCGATGAGCATCGCGTTCAGGCCGGCGGGATTGTGTGGCCAGCCCACCGGCTGACCGGCGGGAGAACACCCGGGCGCCGTGCCGCTGCACAGGTACGAGTGCGCGTAGTAGGCCGGCTTGGCCACCGAAGGGTTCGTGAGGTTGGACAGGTTGGGGAGCGCGAGCAGGTAGTTCTGGTTCAGGTCCAGCACGTAGTCATACGCGGCGGAGCTGCCCGGGTTCGCGGGAGGCGCCCAGGACAGCAGCTTCCCCGTGCCATCGCACTGCGCGGCGTGCTGGTCGATGCTGCCGCCGCCGCTGCACGCGAGCGCCTGACGCACGGTGGTGGGCGCGGGCGCGTCAGTGGGCGCGGCACAGCGGGTCAGCAGGACGAGGAGCGTGAGCGCTCCGGTGAGGGAGCGGACGGTCCGCTCCGTGAGATGGGCATGCATGGGGGGTGTCCTTGGAGGGGCGCACAAACGGCGCCGGCCCTGGAGATGGCTCTCTCCACGGCCGGTGCATTATCGCCCGCACCCGGTCACCGGTTGCGTCAGGCCCGTCCTACGCGCCCAGGGTGACGAGCAGCTCGTCCAGTTGCTGGAACGTCTCGACCAGCGCCTCCGCGGCTCCGCCGGCAGCGTCGAGAGCTTCCTTCGAGGGGTAGAGCTCGCTCACGACCAGCAGCGTCTTGCCCTCTTTTTCCTCGAAGGTCACCGTGGTGACGGACGTGTTGTCGCCACCTTCCTCATTGGTCCAGACGAGGCGCGAGTGCGGTGTGACTTCTTTGTACGTACCGAAGAATGCCATCCCCTGGCCGAACACCAGACGGTACGTGCCCCCGGTACGAACATCCATCTCGCAGGAAGCCAGGGTCATTCCCATCGACTTCGGCACCCACCACTTCTTGAACAGCTCGGGCTTTGTCCACGCCTCGAACACGATGCGTGCCGGAGCATCGAAGGTTCGCGTGACGACGGTCTCACGCTCGGACTTCCGTTCCACGATCGTGCGGTTCTTCATGGGTGTGGGCTCACTCTCTTTGCTTGCGGCCATCGACCTGTTCCTTCCGTTTCAATTCCTCGACCACCTTGTCCAGCTCGTCGAAGCGGGCGTCCCAGAGCTGGCGGTACCTCTCGAGCCAGGCCATCTCGTCCTCCAGTCGGCGAGGGCCGATCTTGCAGGTCCGTACGCGCCCGACCTTCTCCGTGATCACGAGCCCGGCCCGCTCCAGGACACCGACGTGCTTCTTCATACCCGTGAGGGTCATGTTGAACTTCTCGGCGAGGTCCGTGATCGAGGCCTCCGCACGCCCGAGCTGCTCCAGAACACCGCGTCGGGTGGCGTCGGAGAGCGCGGCGAACGAAGCATCGAGGCCGGGATTCGCATACTGAACCATATGGCTCAGTGTCTAGCAGGCGGATAGCTGGCACGCAAGGGCAGTTCGAGCGCGCGCTGCCAGGACGCGGCAAGAGCCTGAGCTGGGCCTGTGGGTTGTCTTGAGCGCCTCAACACCCGCTGCCTGGGGTGGCCCTCGCGCCAGGGCTCGCCTCGCACGTGCAGTGGCCAGGCCCAGATGCTTCAGAATCGCGCACCCCGCGTGTTCCCTTCGCGGCCCGCCAACACCTTCCCCGCTCTCGCCTCCTCCTCACCTGATTGGGGAAGCAAGCTCACCGGTCTACCGTGAGGCCCGGCTCGCCTCTGCGGGGGGCTCCAGCGATAGTCTTCCATGGACGCGTTCGATGACGCGGCTCCGGATGCACACGAATTGACGGATGACGCGGGAGTGACAGGTGGGAATCCTCGGCTACCAACTGGCGATCATCGCCGTTTTGATCGGGGTTCGCCTCGTTGCACCGCAGCGCTTGCTCGGAGCTGCCCTCACATTGACGGCTCTGTCCATCGTCAACCTGTTCTGGCCGCCGCTCATTGTGCTCCAGCTGTTCACGGTCTGGGGCACTTACCGCGCTATTGCGCCGTCCGCCGCCACTCCGGAAAAGGGAAAGCCGGCCCGAGTGACCGAGCTACTCGGAAGCGTCAACTCGTTCATCGACGGGCTGAACACGGCCGTCGACGAACTAGGAGCAGACGTCGCGCTGAAGCGCGCGATACAGGAAGCAACCCTCGGGCTTCAGTCGGGGTACAATATCGAGCGCGATGGAATCCAGTCCGTCATGGAGAGTTCCAAGGAGCGCTTATTGGCGGACCGTCGGCGGCTGGCCTTAAGTGAAGCCGGGCGAGCGTCATTCGAGGCCAAGAAGGCTGAACTCACGGCAGCCATTGAGAAGGCCCTGAGCGAGTCCGGCGAGTCGGTGGGCAAGACGTATCGCTCGCCTCCCCAGATTGCCCTAACGGACCTTACGGCCCCCGTACCGCACGAGAATCCGGAGGTAGCAGCGGCCGCCCAGCGGCATCACGCGTCCCTCGTGCGTGAGTACTCCAAGTTTCTTGCTGACGTCGTAGCGCGCCTTCAAAGGGAGAAGGAGCTGCGCGCCATTTTCGAGACGGAGATGAACGCGCTGGCCCCGGCGCTCCTGTGGCGCATCGAGTGTTTCGAAGCCGGAGGCGACTGGCAGTCAGTCGCAAGCGTAGAAAGGGCTCGATCTCAGCGGCGAGTTCCCTGAGCCGAGAAGAACCGGTCGTTGAAATGTCCTTCACCGCCTCGTACAGCACCGTCCTCTCCGGCCGACTCCGCCGGTACGCCCACCCGCGCTCCTCCACCCGTTCCTGACCTGCCGCACCTTGTCAGGGCACGGCACGTCCCCGGGGCTCCCGCTTGGATTCGGGAGCCCCGAGGCATGGCAGCCTACTTGCGCAGCTTGAACAGCAGCACGTCGGAGCGCCGGGACTGTGGCGTGTACCAGGCGCCGTCCATCTCGAGCGCCTCCTTCAGGCTGCCCGCCACCACGACGCCGTCCGGGGAGGATGCGAGGTGGAACTCATACACGGACGTGAGCCCCAGCACGCGGACCCACCGGGACTCCAGCCCGGGACCGAAGGCCGCCAGCGTGGGCCGGGGCCGTTCGTCCTGCTGCCAACCGACGTCGCCCAGCCCAACGAGATTCCCCGCGCCGGACTGGGTCGTCACGATGTTCCCGGCCCCGTCCACCACCATGTCCGTGAACCCGAAGTGCGCGAACTGCCGTAGGGCCACGTCCCCACCCGCCGCGGTGAGCATGCCCACGAGCGCATCCCTTGCACCTTCGTATTCCTCCGGCTCGCGGCTGACGTACTGCTGGCCCGCGAACGACAGGTACCCGTTGAAGTTCCCGGTGAAGGCGATGCGCTGGTCGGGCAGCACGCCCACGGAGGTCACCTCGCCGTAGCGCGCGCTCATCACCCGCGCCCAGCTGAAGTCACCCCCCACGCCATACCGCGCGACGAAACCTCCGCGCTCCGCGACGGTGCCTCCACCGAAGTCGGTGTTGCTGCCCGCCTGGCCGCCCACGATGACTCCCTCGCTGGCATCCACGGCGACGCTGTTCGCACTCGTGCCCACCAGGGACGTCCCGACCAACGCGCGCGACCAGAGATGCGCTCCGTCCCACTGGAGCTTCAGCACGTAGGAGTTCGGGTACGTGTCGTCGTACGGGAACGGCTTGCCCGAATACAGCGGCCCGCTGCCGAAGTCCGTGTAGCCCCAGAACGTGCCGACGAGCACCGCGCTGCCATGCGCATCCGTGGCCAGGTCGAGCACCTCCATCGGATTGTCGTAGTAGTCCTCCGGGTCGCTCGGGTCACCGAACCAGGCCCGGAAGCCGCGCGTCCAGTCCACCGTGCCATCAGGTTTGAGCTTCATCACCACCATGCCGGAGCCCTGGGGCAGCGGCCCCTTCCCCAGGTCCGGGGCCCCGTCGTAGCTGCCGGCGACCAGCACGTTGCCCACCGTGGTCACCACCACCTTCTCCAACCGCACCCCCGCCTGCGGGAAGGAGCGCGTCCACGCGACGGCGCCATCCGCCCGGTGCAGGGTGACGGTGTGGCCCGACGGAGCCAGCGGGGTCCCCGTGCCGTAGAGCCGGGTGACGACCGCGAACCCGCCATCCGGCGCGGGCGCCACGTGACGGGGAGCCTCCGCCTGCGCGCCTCCCACCTGACGCATCCAGGCCGTGGTCCCCGACGGCTGTGTGCCCCGGTACGAGCAGAACGGGTTGCTCTCATACGTGATGACCAGCCGGGGCGCGCCGCCGATGATCTGGCGCGCTTCCGCATCCGTGGAGACGAAGCCCACGCTGTTGGTGCTGTCCGGCAGCAGCGCGAACGCGTACGTCCCGGAGGCCGTCACGGTGTTCGTCACGTCCAGCTCCACCCACGCATCCCGCGCGACGGCCCCCAGGTCCACCAGCGCTTCGCCCACGGGCGCCGGGCGGTGGTTCCAGTCCGTTGTCGCCCCGTCGAAACTCGACGCCCGGTAGAGCCGGGGCCCGTTGCCCGTGCCGTCAATGGCATACAGGCGCAGCGCCACCCGCTGGATGCGCTCCTGCCGCAGCTGGACGTCAAAGATCAGGAAGGCCTCCGCGCGGGGATCCCCGTCCACCCGCAGCGAGGCGTGATGCTGGAACTTCTGGTCCGGCGCATCCGCCGCGGCGTAGGTGTCGTGCAGCGCGCTGACGGGGACCTCGACGTACTCCGAGCGGGTCAGGCACGCGTCCGCCGGGGCTGTCTTCGCCGCGCCCGTCCAGACGAGCAGCCGGGGACGCAGCGACACATCCGCGCTCTCCCGCGAGTAGAACGTCACGCCGTCGCTGGAGGTCGGGTACAGCCCGAACGTCACGTCCCCGTTGCCACGCACCAGGTCCGTCACGTCGTAGTCCACCCAGCTCCCCGTCGCGAGCCCCTGCGCGTCCTCCACCGGGCTGCCCGTGCGGGCCGGCCGCGAGCTCCACGTGACGCTGGACTCGCTCCACGGCAGCCCCGTCAGCGCGTACACGGCCGGGCCGTCATCCGACCCCGAGCTCACGTACAGGCGCAGCACCGCGCGCTGCACGGCCTCCGTCAGCCCCTGCACCGGGAAGCGCAGGTAGGCCTCCTGCATGGGGGCGCTGTCCACCTTGAACGTCGTGGCGCTGCCCTGGGCCGTGCCCGGGCTCTCCGCGTCGGCGAATGTGTCGGCGCTCGCGGCGAAGAACATCGGCGCGCCGGAGAGCGTGAGCGGCGCGGGCGGCGGCGGCGGGTTGTCCGCCGCGGACTCCACGGTGAGGACGAGCTGCGGCTTGTACTCGAAGGACTCGCTCGACCCGAACGTGAGGCTGTCCGTGCCCTTCGCAGACAGGAGGAGGTCCACGCTGTAGTAGCGGCTGGGGATGTACAGGCCCGACACGTCGAGCTCCACCCAGGTCCCGCTCCTCACGGGCCCCTCGCTGGAGGTGAGCCAGGCGTCGCTCCAGTACGGCCGGGTGTTCCACGTCACGCTTTCGTCCCAGATGTGCACGCCCGGCGAGTCGTGCACGGCGACGCCCTGGGCCGCGTTGTTCATCGCGAACAGGCGCAGCCTCGCGGACGTCACCGTCCCGGAAACGGGGAGCTCGGCCCCGGCGAAGCGCAGGTACGTCAGCGCCTCGGGGGTTCGCGAGACCTTCAAGGTGGAGGAGGCGCCGAAGCTCGTGTTCGGGGACGCGGCCTCCACATGCGCGTCCTCCGTGGGCGTCAGGACGACCGTCCGCGTCGTGAGCGCCGCGCGCTCCGTGCTGACGGTCTCCGCCCCGGGTTCACGTGAATCTTCTTCCGCTGCCAGTGGCGCTCCGCACCCACTCAGGGTCGCGAGCGCCACACCCATTCCCCACAACATCCCTGCGACTGTCATCCGTCTCACGCTGACTCTCCCTCTGGGACCACGAGGGAAGGACATGAGCAACGGATGAGCCAGACATTGGGCCGTGGCCGCGCCTGGTGTTCCTCTGAAGGATTTCCACGCTCGCCGTCTAATTCCTATCGAGTGCGTAGCGGGGCCAGGACAGTTGCCCTGGGAACACTTCGTCGAGGGGGGACCACACAGATGTCCAAGAAACTCACCGTGGCGTTCTTGCTGCTGCTCTCCGGTTGTTCGACCACCGCGACCATCTCCCGCGTGGATGGAGGAACCTACACCGCCAAGATTGTCCGCAGCGATCAGGACTCCCTCTTCGTGAAGACGTCCTCGAATGGAAGTGAGATCGCCATTCCCAGGTCGAACGTCTCGGATATCGACCACCCTGGAAATGGCATGGCTGTGTTTGGCGCACTGCTGACTGCCTATGGCGGGCTGAACGTCGCGGCGGGCGCCAGCACGTGCGGCGAGGTCGGCGGCGCCTACTGTGTCGGCACCTTCCTCCCCGCCGCGGTGGGCCTCTCGACCCTCATCTGGGGCCTGACCACCTGGACCAACTCCACCGACGCGGCGCAGGGCGGCGCCACGGCCGCCCACACCGGTGCCGTGCCGACCCCGCCATCTGTCTCTGCGTTCGACTTCCGCGGGAGCGCGCCGGGCTCCGCCCAACGCCGCTGAGCATCCGCGCGCCGGCGAGGCACCGGGATTCTTCCACGCGGCGGAAGAGTCCCTGCCGGGCGGTGGGGATTCAGTCAGCGGACGCCGCCTCATAAATCTCTCCTCGACGCCCATACCAGGGCAGACGGCGGCACTTCGGCTCGCCGTAGCAACGAGGGGAAGATCATGAACTCCCATCAGCAGGTCGCCATCATCACGGGCGCTTCGCAGGGCATCGGGGCCGGGCTCGTCCAGGCATACCGGGGCCGCGGCTACCGCGTCGTCGCGACCTCCCGCTCCATCAAGCAGGGCAGCGATCCGGAAGTGCTCGCCGTCGCGGGCGACATCGGCGATGCCTCTACCGCCGAGCGCGTGGTCAACGAGGCCATTGCGCGCTTCGGGCGCATCGACACGCTGGTCAACAACGCCGGCATCTTCATCGCAAAGCCGTTCACGGACTACACGGCTGACGACTTCACCGCGATGCTCAAGACCAACCTCGGTGGCTTCTTCCACGTCACGCAGCGCGCCCTCGTGCAGATGGTGAAGCAGGGCTCCGGCCACATCGTCAGCATCACCACGCCCTTCGTGAACCAGGCCATCGCGGGCGTTCCGACGGGGCTCGCGAACCTCACCAAGGGCGGCATCAGCTCCGTGACCCGCGAACTCGCGGTCGAGTTCGCGGGGAGGGGTATCCGCGTCAACGCGGTCGCCCCGGGCTTCATCAAGACCCCCATCCACGCGCCGGAGTCCCACGCGTTCCTCGCCACCTTGATCCCCGCGAAGCGCATGGGCGAGGTCAGCGACGTCACGGATGCGGTGCTCTACCTCGAGGGTGCCAGCTACGCGACGGGGGAGATCCTCTACGTCGATGGCGGGCAGAACGCCGGTCGCTGAAGGGAGCCTGCCATGCCCATCGTCACCATCCAGGTTACCCGTGAGGGCTCCGGCCCCGGCCGGGACTCCGTCACTCCCGAGGAGAAGGCCCGCCTGATTGCAGGCACCAGCCAGCTCCTGCTCGACGTGCTGAACAAGCCCCTCGACTCGACCTACGTGGTCATCCAGGAGGTCGAGCTGGAGGACTGGGGCTGGGGCGGCTTGCCGGCGCTCGAGTTCCGCAAGCGGCGCGCCGCGGGCACGTCGTGAAGCCGCACGGAGACCGCCAGGGCCCCGTCAGCCCTGGAAGGCCTGGGCCTGCACGGAGAGCCTCGAGAACTCGGCGCGCAGGCGTGGCACCGCGAAGTCCATGAAGGCGCGGACCTTGGGCACCGAGATGCGCCCCTGCGGAGTGAGGAGGTGCACGGGGAGGGCTGACGGCTCGGCGTTGCGCAGGAGGACCTTCAGCGAGCCATCCTGGACGCGCTCCGCGACATGGTACGTGTAGAGCCGGGTCACGCCGTGGCCGTCCACCGCGGACGCGAGCGCGGCCCGCACGCTGTTGACCACGAGCCGCGGCTTGAAGTGCACGGAACGGGAGACGGCGCTTCCGGCGGCGGGCGGAAACACCCATGCATCGTGCCCGAAGTGCGTCGTGGTGATGATCCGGTGCCTGCCCAGGTCCGCCGGCTCGAGGAGGGGCGGATGCCCGGCGAGGTAGCGCGGCGATGCCACGACGACCCGCTTCACGTCGCCCCCGACACGGACGGCGACGAGGGAGGAGTCGGGCAGCTCGGCGACGCGCAGCGCGACATCGATGCCTTCCTCGACGAGGCTGGCGTAACGGTCGAGCAGGACGAGGTTCACCGAGACCTCGGGGTAGGCCTCCAGGTAGGCGTCGAGGATGGGCCGCAGGATCTCCTCGCCGCTGATGGGGGGTGCGCTGATCGTGAGCGTCCCCCTCGGAGCGACGCGCTCGCCCGCGGCGCTCAGCTCGGCCTCCTCCAAATCCGCCAGGATGCGGCGGCACGCGGACGCATAGCGCTCACCTGCCTCGCTGAGCTTGAGCGTGCGGGTGGTGCGGTGCAGCAGCTCGGCGCCAATGTGTTGCTCCAGCAACGCGATGGCACGGCTCACTGCGGCCGGCGAGCGCGCGAGCCGGCGGCCAGCGCCCGCCAGGCTGCCCTCGTCGAGCGCCGCGACAAACACCTTCATCGCCTCGATGCGATCCATGTCCCCTCTTCCGCGGCGCAGGGTGCCCCTCATCCGTGGGGGGCCCCCGCGGCAAGCCGGTTGACGGTGTACCGCAGGTCACCCCGGCCCCTCCGCGGGTGTGACGCGGTCATATCCGGAGACGAGCGCGGAACACAGGGGCCCGCTTCCTCCCACCGCGAGGTCTTGTCCGAGGGCGGCCACGTCCTCAGCCTCTTCCATGGAGGGCACTCAGCCCCTGGGAGACAGAGCCATGAGAACAGGACGCGGTACCCACTTCGGATTCACCCTGCTCGTCGGAATGATGCTGTTCGCCGCGGGCTGCGCCTCGACGAGCGTAGGCAAGACCTGGAAGAGCCCGGCGCTCGCCCAGCAGCCTCCTCTCAAGAAGGTCGTCGTCGTGGCGATGGTGCCGAGCGAAGCCACCCGACAGCAGCTTGAGCAGGAGCTGTCGACAAAGCTGTCGCAGGAGGGCGTCCAGGCCGTCAAGAGTTCCGACGTCCTCCCCTCGGGAGCGAAGCCCGACAAGGACACGATCCGGAACGCCATCGAGGGAAAGGGGTACGACGGCATCCTGGTGGCTCGCTTCGCGGGAGTCGATCAAGACGTCAACGCCTATCCCGGCATGTCCTACTACGGCTACTTCGGCGCCTACGGTCCAATGGACTACTCCGTGACGGAGGAGGCGAAGATGCAGGTCAGCCTCTTCGACGCCCGAGGCGAGAACGGACAGCTGCTGTGGAGCACGAACACCAAGACCTACGAGTCCTCGGACATCCAGAAGGAGGTCCCGGGTCTCGCGGATGCCATCGTCAAGAGCATGGCCAAGGACGACGTGGTTGGGAGCGCGAGCTGACGCAAGGCGGCTGGGCCCGGATGGATGACGGGCTTCATTCCCCGAGGGGCGCTCCGGCAGGTTGAATTTTCGGACCGGAGCGCAGGGACAGCTCCTAGACTGAAGCGATGTGGCGCCGGTATTCCCAGTGGCTCGATGCGGGCGAAACCGACGGAGATCCGCTCGGGGCGCCGATGCTGTGGCCCGACGGGCTTCACATCGCCGCGAACGGGCGCGGGCGCATCTTCCTCTGGAGTCTGGCGACCGGTGAGTGCACGCGGGTCCTGAAGACGGGCGCCATCTGCCGGAATGGAGAGCCCTGGTTCCGGCTGGCGGGGGAAGCCGAGCTGGGCCGCGTGCTCGAGGCGTACAAGATCCGCGGCCTGGCCGTCTGGGACTCCAAGGACTGGAGACGCGTGCAGACCTTCGAGGGCCACGCAGAGGAGGTCCAGGCCGCGGCGGTCGTCAGCGAGGACCGCGTCGTCTCCATCAGCGCCGACAGCAGCGCGCGGCTGTGGGACGCATGGACGGGCGAGAACCTGCGCACGCTGGAGACCGGACCGCTCTACGCGCTCGCGCATGCCCCCGCCCGGGGCCTCGTCGCCGTGGGCGGAAGCAACGGCGCCGTGCACCTGCTCGAAGCCCTCACGCTCAACGTCCGCGCCCTCTTCCACCTGCGCATGGCCACCGCGCGCCATGAGCCCCTCGGCGCCGGGCGAAAGGAACAGCTCGGCATCGCGCGGAACCGCCCGTCGAACACCCTCCGGGCGCTGGCCTGGCACCCCGACGGAGAGCACCTCCTCTGCGGGTCCTGGGACTTCGTGGCCCACATGCTCCACAGCAGCACCGGACGCGTCGTGCGGCAATGGCAGGGCCATGCGGACGGGGTGGACTTCGTCGCGGTGGAGCCCTCGCGCGGGCTGCTGTGCACCGGGAGTTCCGATGGCACCGTGCGCGTCTGGTCGCTCGACTCCACCGAGTGCCTCGCCGTGCACGACGTCGGCCACGCCGACCTGGGCGGCCTGCTGGTGCACGACGGGACGCTCTACGTGACGTGTCGGCGGGAGCTGTTGTCGGTGCCTCTGGGCTAGCACCGCGCGAGATGTTCAATGCCGTCCATTCGTCCAGGTCCGCAGGGGGGCATCCTCCGCGGGAGCTGCTGTCGTGGTCCGCCCTCGCATCCCCGGGAGCCTCCATGACGCAGTCCAGGACGGCCGTACTCGCGCTGCTCATCACCCTCGCGCTCGCCCCTCCAGTGGCCATGGCGGGCCAGAGCGCCTCCACCCGCTGGGCGGCGAGCCGGGGTGACTTCCTCACCTGGCAGCTCAGCGGCGTGGGCCGCGCGGCGGATGGCTCGCTCCAGCTGCTTTCCGGCCAGTCCTGGTCCGGCACCGACCCCTACGGGCCGGGTGGCTACTACGGCGGCACCTATTACAACGGCGGCTCCTTCTTCCAGGGCGAGGCCACGAGCCCCATCGTCTCCAGCGCGTTCGGCTTCCGTGAAGCCATCGCCTCATGGGAGGCCACCACGCCCACGGGCACCTGGGTGGAGACGCTCGTGCGCGTGCAGGTGGGCGGCGCCTGGACGAAGTGGTTCAGCCTGGGTGTCTGGGCTTCGGACGCGTCCACGGTGCAGCGCCACTCGGCGGACTCGCAGGCGGACACCGTGGCGAGGGTCTCCATCGACACGCTCCTCGTCACCGCGAAGAAGAGCGCCGCGACCGCGTGGCAGGTGAAGACGCGGCTGTTCAGCGCGAACGGCGTGGCCACGCCCACGCTGCACGCCAGCGCGCTCACCACCTCCACCTCGCCGGAGACGCGGCCCACCGTGCCCGCGGGCAACCCGGCCCGCTGGAACCAGGTGCTCGCGGTGCCGCGGTGCTCGCAGATGGTCTATCCGGACGGCGGCGAGGTCTGGTGCAGCCCCACGTCCACGGCGATGGTGCTCCAGTACTGGACGGCGGACACGCGGGGCTGCGAGGCGAACGTGCGCGCGGCCGTCGCGGGGGTGCATGACTGGTATTACGGCGGTCACGGCAACTGGCCCTTCAACACCGCGTACGCGGCGGGCCAGGGCTTCCAGGCGCACGTGGCGCGCTTCACGAGCTTCGCGCAGCTGGAGCCGTGGCTCTCCGCGGCAGTGCCCGTCATCCTCAGCGTCGCGTGGGGCAAGGGTGAGCTGACCGGCGCGCCCATCCCCTCCACCGCGGGCCACCTCCTCGTGCTCGCGGGCTTCGACGCGGTGGGAAACCCCGTGGTGAACGACCCGGCGGCCGCCAGTGACACCGCCGTGCGGCGCACCTACTCCCGTTCGGAATTGGAGCCGCTGTGGCTCTCGCGCTCCGGAGGCACCGCCTATCTCGTCTACCCCCGGGATTGGCCGCTGCCCGCGCTGTAGCGGCTCGTCACGCATTTGCGCTTCCTGCTCAACGGCAGGGAGCCGCGCTGGGTGCGTTGACTGGGGTACGCTGGTCATCCATGGAGAGCACATGAGCTTGCCGGACCGCCCGCCCGTCGACACCGCAGCCATCGTCGCCAGCATCAAGACCACGGCTGAAAAGACCTGGAAGGAGTCCGTGGATACGCAGCGGGGGAATCCAGCCGACGCCGGGTTCATCAGCTGGAATACCCGCCTCAGCGACCCGCTTCCCATGACGTGGCCCCTCGTGGAGCCGACGTTTGCCTTCTACGCGTACGCCCGAGGCATGAATCCCATGCGCCTGCGGGACGGGGAGTTCGTCGGCCCCACCTGGGCCCGAATCACCTGGTCGGCGAAGAGCCAGAAGCCAGAGCTCACCCGCCTGGACACCCGGCTTGCGTCTCACGGGGTCCAGGGCGTACGGCCCCTGATGAAGGAAGAGATGGAGACGCTGAAGGTGAAGCCGCTCGAAGTGCTCCTGGGTCCGCGGACGAAGGCCGCGGACCAGCAGCTCAAGGCCTATTACTGCCTCCAGCGCTCGGTCGGAAACATCCCCGCTGAAGCAGTCACCGCCCACGCCGCGTTCTTCAAGTGGCTGGACTGCAAGCCCTAGGCTTTCGCGCCGATCGCCTGCTCCACCTGTTGTCGACACGCCTCGGCCGAAGCCTCGGGTTTGTAGTCCGCCAGCGCTTCCGCCCGGGCGGGGTAGAAGCTCTGGAGGCTCGTCCACCCATGCTGCCGCCGGTCCCCTGACTCGGCTTGCAGCAGCTGGAGGATGGGCTCCTCGTACTGCGCCAGGTCCTCGCCGCGCTGTGCCAGCTCCGCCAGGAGCAGATGGGAGATGTAGTACTCCGCCTCCAGGCGCTGCTTCAGCGACGCCGGGTCCGTTCGACGCAAGTTGTTGCTCAGGATCCTCGCGACGACGAGGAACGGCAATCCGCCGACCCCGTATCCCAGCACCCATCCCACCGGCACGCCCCCGGCTGCCCCCATCCATCCCAGGAGGCCGTGCCCCACGAATGCGCCCACGGCCGCGCCCGCCAGAACCGACAGCAACCGACACAAGTCGAAGACGGTGAACACCCGCTGTCTCCTTCCCTCGAAAGCCCGTGCCGGAATGGCACACCCCCAGGCCCGCCAGGATGACAACCTGGCGGGCGGGTGGCTCGATTCAAGGGTCAGTGCCCTGCACCGGCGCAGGAGCTGTCGCCTCCTTCAGCAAGTATCCGGCCAGGGGCCGGGCGCCCCTCGAGCGTCTTCAGCGCTTCAGCCACATCGGCTCGCCGGGGCACAGCCGGCAGCGGGCCTCGCCGTTGGCACAGGAGGTCGCGCAGGACGGGAGCGCCGCTCGGGCCGAGCTTCCGGCGCGGTACAGCAGGTCCTGATACGCCATGGAACCCACGATGGGGTGCATGCTCTGGAACTGCACCACGGTGGCCCCCGAGCGCTTCAGCCGGAAGGTCGGCGTCCCCACCGCCAACGCCGTCCGGAGGGTCTGCACGCCGCCCGCCGTCTTGTCCTCGCCATAGGTCGTCGAGCCCTGCGTGATTTCCAGCCGGCCCGCGGACGTGAGGAAGCCCACCAGCTCCACGTCATTCGTCGCCGGGCACCCTGCCTTGCACACCGCGAGGTTCGCGGAGGTCTGCGTCGTGGGCACGAGGGACGAATTCTGGATGCGGTGGTTGTAATACAGCACGTCGCGCTCGATGGTCGGCCGCGTGCCTGTCTTGAACCACTGGATGTAATACGCGGTCATGTCGTACGCGGGCCACTGCTTCCCCGTCGACGGCCGGATGTTGTGGTGTTCGTGCTGGTCGTTCCAGGTGACGATCTGGACCTCGTCCATGCCATCCGCAATCACATTCTCCCAGATGGAGCGGAGCGTCAGGGAGTTGCGCGCCTCCCAGAAGGCCTTGTTCTTGGGCCGGTAGTCCTGGCTGCTCATCGGGTGGATCCACGGCTTCCCGTACCCGGCCGCCTTCGTCTTCAGGCTCCCGGAGTACCCCGCCGTCGTCACCGGGACGGCCGTCCCCCACCCCGCGTAGGCATCCCCCACGTTCTTGTACTCCTCGAAGAGCGCCGTGCTCCCCGTGCCCAGGAAGACGGGCACCAGGTACAGGCTCATGCCCAGCTCCGTGGACGCGCGCTGCTTCACGGTGGCGTAGAACGCCGCCGTCCGGCCCTGCGCGGCGGGGTTGAACAGGCCCACGACATACTTCCCGTCCGGGCGCCGCAGGAGCGCCGTGTATCCCTTCATCTGGCCCAGGATGCGAATCATCAGGTCCTGGTCCCCCGCCTGGCTCCCCGAACCCAGGATCGTCATGTCGAAGTTGGGGATGATGTCGAAGGCGCCGGCCTGCGAGGCCGCGTCGGCAATCGTCTTCGCCCGCGTCCACACCGCGCCGTTGTTCACGTCGCTGTCGGTCCACAGGTTCAGATAGAAGCCATCGATGCCAATCCTCGCCGCGAGCTCGATTTCGTCCTTCGCGTCGCGAAGCCGCCAGTCCGTCTCCGTGCGGGGCAGTCTCGGGAGCGGCCGCTCGCGCATCATGCCGCCGTAGGCCGCGTGGACTCCGCCCTCGCCGTTCACCGCGATGTAGCTGCGCTCGTAGTAGTCGTTGGACGTCGGGTTGGTGTTGTCCATTGACACCGGGTAGTAGTGCCAGTGCGCATACACCCGCTTCGCCGACGTCCGGAGCGTGGTGCGCGGCACCGCCGTGAACGCCCACTCACAGGGGCCACAGTCCGGCCCGCAGTCGACTCCCGTCTCGGTGCCGTTGCGCACCCGGTCCGAGCAGGCCGCGGCGGCCGCCACGCTCAGTGGGAAGCTGGACTGGTTGTCGCTTTCGTTGGTCTCCGCCGGCAGGCGGTTGATGTCATCCACATGCGCGAGGAGCGTGTGGGCCCCCGCCGTGGCCGGCGCGGTCCACACCTTCGTCCCCGCGGGGCCGGAGTTGGCGGTGAGCGTGACGCTGGCCCCCGGCGCGATGGAGCTCGTGTACGTGTCCGACCACGACACCTGCGTCCCGTTCACCCAGAAAGAGAGGCCGTGGACGATGCCCGCGGGCGTCGCGACGTTCCCCGCGTTCCGGATGGTCGCGCTGAAGGTGACGGCACTGCTCGGAACCACCGTCGTCGGGCTCACGCCCGTGACGACGAGGTTGTAGCCGTCCACGAGCGCGTCCTGCTGCGACTCCAGGGATTCCTGCAGCGGCTCTCCGCCACAGCCCATCCACGCGGCCAGCAGCCCCAGGGACAGGACCTTCCAGGTGCTCTTCGAGTTGTGATTCGCGGCGTGCATCCACAGGCTCCGTTCCAGCTCGCATTTTCCTGTTTCGCCATCACGAACCGGATGGCGAGACACGAGCGAGCAGGCTCCATTGTCGCGGTGGAGCTGAAACGGTTGCTTCTGGATTAACGGCTTAAGCCCGGTGCCAGAGGACGTCGCCCCCGGGGCCAGCGACGGCGTGCCCGCTACTGCCGACGGGCTCCTCCTTGCCGTCACACAGGAAGTCGATTCCCGCAGTGTCCTGCGCCGGGACCTTCGCGAGGAAGCGCTCACCGGATGCCGCGCGTCCGACGATGACGCCGAACCTCGGGCTGCCGTCGCGTTCGTACAGCACCGTGTATGTCTCGATGCGGCCGGGGCCGGTGAAGTCCTCCACGAACGGAGGGACGGGGCCTCGCGCGGCGTCTGCTTCCGCCTGATGCTCGAAGGACTGGGGCAGGGTTGCGGCGGGCGGCGGCTCACGCGTGAGCACGAGGCTGTGGTTGTACGTCGCGAAGCCACCGTTGCCGAAGAGCAGGCCGTGGCGTCCCTGCTCGCGCAGCCGCTGAACCATGCTGACCACCACGTGGCTCATGTAGTTGGCGATGGGGCCGCCGCCGAACGTGAGGCCGCCGAACACCGTCGCGGGCTTCTCCAGCGGCCAGCCCAGCACCCGGCGCGCCATCTTCGGCACACAGGGGAAGCAGCTGTAGAGCTCCACGAAGTCGAGCATGTCGACGGTCAACCCATTCAGCTCCAGCGCACGGCGCAGCGACACCGCCATGCTCGGAGAACTCGCGTAACCATCGCGTGCGAGGAAGTCCTCCGGCTCGTGCGCGGCCGCCCCCTGCCCCACGTACACGAGGCGGTCCTCCGGGATGCCCCGCGCCAGCGCATTCGCCAGGCTGGTGACCAGGAACCCGGCGCCTTGGTTCACGGCGCTGTTCGCCACCATCCGCTTGCAGTACGGAAACGCGATGGGCCGGTTGGACGGCGAGGGCGTGACAATCTCATCCACGGTCAAGGGCTCGCGGATCCACGCGCCTGGGTTGCCCGCCGCGACCTGGGAGAACCTCGACCAGATTTCGCCGCTCTCCCGCTGCGCCTCCGCCAGCGTCTGTCCATACGCGGCCCGGCCTGCGTTCTCATACAGCGGATAGACGTCCACCGGGGAGTTGAGGCCGTAGCGCTTCCGGTAGTCCGCGTGCGCCTGGACACCGATGGTGGTCGCGGCGTTGTGCGCGGAAGGCGCGTCCCCGGCCGCCAGCGCCGCACGCCGGGATGCCGTGCGCAGCGCCTCACCGCCCACGACCGCCGCGACCTCCACCGCGCCGGAGGCAACGCGGTTGGCGGCCTCGTGGAGCAGGCGCACCGGGCTGTCGCCACTCGCCTCCGCCGTCTGTTCCTGGAAGCGCGGCCGGGCCCCCAGGCGCTCCGCCAGCGCGAGCGGCAACGGCCCCAGTTGCCGGAACGAGAGCTGATCCACCACCGCCAGCGAATCCAGCCGGGCGAGCCACCCACCGCCCGCGTCCGCGTCCGCCACTCGCAGCGCGGCCTCCATCAAGCCCAGGGAGTCCAGGCCCCGCAGCGGATCCTCCGGCCGGTCGTTCACCTGCCCCACGCCCACGATGACGGGAATCCTGTTCGCGTCCTTCATGCCCCACCTGCTCCCACGGCCCGCCATCCCGGTCAACGCACGGATATCATCCGGGTATAATTGACGGCCGTTTCTATCCGGGTAATATTTCCTCCATGCCGTCACCCACCGCCACCTGGACCGCCTTCGCCGGACAGCGCCTGCTTGCCTCCGGCTCCCCCTCCGAGGTCGTCACCGCCGCCAAGGCCTCACTCGACGCGGGCGAGTCCGAATCACTGCTCCTGTTCGACGATGCCACGGGCCTGACGGTGGACTTCCACCTGCGCGGCACGCTGGAGGACGTACTCGCCCGCCTCAAGCCCGCGCCGGACCCGGCCGCCGAGTCCTCCGAGCCCCGAGGCCCCGGCCGTCCGAAGCTGGGCGTGGTGGCCCGCGAGGTGACGCTGCTGCCCCGCCACTGGGAGTGGCTGGCCGAGCAGCCCGGCGGCGCGTCCGTGGCCTTGCGCAAGCTGGTGGAAGCCGCTCGCGCGAACAGCGGCGACGCCGACCGCGTCCGCCGCGCCCAGGCCGCCGCGGACCGCTTCATGACCACGATGGCGGGCAACGTTCCAGGCTACGAGGAGGCCGCTCGCGCGCTCTACGCGGGGGACCGCGCCCGCTTCAACAAGTGGACCCGGAGCTGGCCGGACGACATCCGCGACTGCGCCCGGAGGCTCGCGGCCCCTGCCTTCTCCAAGGAGACGCCTTGAACCACCAGTGGGTGCTCAAGTCGCGTCCCCAGGACGCGGTCTCCGACGCCTGCTTCGAATGGCGCCGGACACCCATCCCCACCCCGGGTCCCGGCGAAGCGCTCGTGCGGGTCGCCTGGCTCGCCATCGAACCCACCCAGCGCACGTGGCTCAATCCCCACGCGACCTACATCCGGCCCGTCGAGCCTGGCGAGGTCATGCGTGGGGCCGGCGTCGGGCAGGTCATCGCGTCCCGCTCGGAACGGCTCGCCGTGGGCGATTGGGTGACGGGGCTGACGGGCTGGCAGGAGTACGCGCTGGCCGGTGACGCGGGCCTCTTTGGCTTCAACAAGGTGCCGGACGGCATCGACCCCCGGGCCATGCTGAACCTGTACGGCGCCAGCGGGCTGACCGCGTGGATTGGCATGACGGACATAGGCCGCGCCGCTCCAGGTGAGACGGTGCTGGTCTCCGGCGCCGCGGGCAGCGTGGGCTCCATCGCCGGACAGATTGCACGGCTGCGGGGCTGCCGTGTCATCGGCATCGCGGGCGGTGCGCACAAGGCGGACTGGGTCACCCGCGTCGCCCGCTTCGACGCCTGCATCGACTACAAGTCCGAGGACGTCCGGGCGCGGCTCCAGGCATTGGCGCCCCAGGGTGGAGGGCTTCATCTTCCTGGACCACGTCGCGCGCTTCCCAGAGGCCTTCCGCGAGCTGTCCACCTGGTCCGCCAGGGCCAAGTTCGTCCTGGCGGAGACCATCGCGGAAGGACTGGAGCAGGCGCCCTCCGCGCTGCGCGGATTGTTCGAGGGCCGCAACCTGGGCAAGCAGCTGGTCCGCGTCTGAGCATCACGCCGCTTCGGCCACATCCCCGGCGGCCGGAGCCTCCTCCTCGTCCAGCCCCTCACGGCGCCGGTCGAGCCGCGCCTGGAGGTCCTTGATGATCTGCACGCAGAGGAGCGACATGGCCGCGGCACTGACCGAGGCCAGGACTCCCGCCACCGTGCCCGCGGTGCTGTCGACCGCTGCAATCGGGCGGGATGACAGACCCGTTTCGACCCGATCCAGGACCAGCGCCAGGATGTGCGATGTCCACCACCACTGCAGGGGAAGCGACGCGACGAAGCGCATTCCCCCCAGTCGCTCCGCGATGTCCCGCATCACGCCGTACGGCTTCCACCAGCTGATGAAGGGGATCAGCCACATCCAGACCGCACCCGCAGGGCTCCTCCCAATATCCATCCCCAGGCCCTCGAGCTGACGGACCACACGGTGGACCCACATCAGGAAGCTGATCTTCTCGGCCAGCGTGACCACGAAGACCAGGAACAGGAAGCTGTTCTCGGCCACGTACTGGAGCCTCGCCTGGCCCTCGATTTCAGGGCGTACCAGGAGGCCGAAGAGCACGCCCACCAGGGACGTTCCGACCTGGGCGTATTGCAGCACCGTGGCCCGGCGCGCCCGCGCGCGCGAGTCCGGCACCTCCAGCGCGGAGAGCCGCAAGCACTCGCGGCATCGGCCTTCGCCCGCCACGCACCCTGAGCACGCGTATCTTCCACACCGCGCGCAGGTGAGCACCGCTTCCCGTTCGGGATGCTGCGGGCACACGGGCCGTGACGCGACGTCCCCCTCGACTGCATCGACCATGAGAGGAATCAGGCCCGGTCCTCAATCCTTCGTCAATCCTACATGGGCAAGGCTGGCGCCCAGCCGCCGGAGCCCTTCTGGAATGCGCGCGGCGGGAATGCCGCCATACCCCAGCACCAGCCCCGGCCGGGCGCGCGGCCCCGCGAAGTAGCGCGACAGGGTGATGAGTCCCACGCCCACAGTGCGGGCCCGCGCCACCGTCTCCCGCTCCAGCGCCAGGCCTCCCCGCCGGAACGTCGCGCACAGGTGCAGCCCCGCCACGGAGGGCACCGCCTGGAGCCAGTCGCCACAGTGGCGCGCGAGCCCTTCCGCCACGCGCTCGTGCCGCGCCTCGTACTCGCGCCGCATCTTGCGGATGTGCCGCGCCAGCAGCCCGCTGTCGATGAACCTCGCGAGCGCGGCCTGCTCCGGCACCGGGCTGTGCCAGTCCATCACGCGCCGGGCCCACCGCAGCTCCCGCTGGAGCGACGGCGGCGCGACCAGGAATCCCAACCGCAGCATGGGGACCATCACCTTCGAGAACGACCCCACGTAGAGCACCCGCCCGGAGCGGTCCATCCCATGCAACGTCTCCAGCGGCCGGCCGCCAAAGCGGAACTCGCTGTCGTAGTCGTCTTCAATCACCACCGCGTCCCGCCGCTTCGCCCACTCCAGCAGCGCCACCCTGCGCGCGGGCGACATGGGCATGCCCAGCGGAAACTGATGGGACGGCGTGACGTAGACGAGCCGCGCGGCGTCCGGCAGCGCCGCCACGTCCAGCCCTTCTGGGTCCACGGGCACGGGCACCACGCGCGCGCCCAGCGACTGGAACACCTGCCGCGCGGGCGGATAGCCCGGCTCCTCCATGGCGACGCAGTCCCCCGGCTCGATGAGCACCCGGCCCACGAGGTCCAGCGCCTGCTGCGCGCCGTTGGTGATGAGCACGTCGTCCGCCTCCGCGCGCACGCCCCGCGCGACGCCCACGTGCCGAGCCACCGCCTCCCGCAGCCCCAGGTGCCCTGCCGCGTTCACGTAGCCGCCGGACACCGTGGCGGCCCGCAGCTGACGCGCCACCAGCCGGCGCCAGGATTCAAAGGGGAAGCCCGAGACATCCGGACTGCCCACGCCAAAGTCATACGCGGCGGGAGCCAGCGGCGCGGGCAGGTCCGGCAGCGACCGCCAGAAGGCCCGCGCGCGCAGCGGCACCTGGGCCTCCCGCCCTGCCCTGCCACGCGGCCGGGACGCCTCCCCCTGGACGAAGCTCCCCGCGCGCGTGCGCCCCGCGATGAGCCCCTCCGCGGTGAGCCATTCATACGCCACGCCCACGGTGTTGCGAGCCACGTCCAGGCGCAGGGCCAGCTCGCGCGTGGGCGGCAGCCGCTCGCCATGCCGCAGGCGTCCGTCCAGGATGGCCGCGCGCAGGCCCCGGTAGATCTGCCCGGCCAGGTCGCGGCGCCCCCGGAGTTCCACATGGAAGTCCATGCCGCATCCTCCCACGGATTGGCCCAATGGAATTCGCCAATCCTGGCCCTGTCACCGGGCCAGCGGCGACGCATCCTGCCGCCATGACCCACGCCCTCTACGCCTCCCACCCCATCGACTCCGAGCGCCTGCCGTGGATCCCCATGGGCCGGCCCGGGCTCGCGTTCAAGCCGCTGCGCTTCTTCCGCGACGGCAGCGGCTGGATGTACCTCTTCCGCCTGGAGCCCGGCACCCTCATCCCCCGGCACCGCCACCTCGGCGAGTCACACGCCTTCAACCTCTCCGGCAGCCGCAAGCTGCTCGACACCGGCGAGGTGATTGGCCCGGGCACGTATGTCTATGAACCGCCCGGCAACGTCGACAGCTGGCAGGTCGTGGGCGACGAACCCCTGGTCCTGCACATCACCGTGAAGGGCGGCATCGAATACCTGGGCGAGGACGGCCAGGTGCTCCGGAGCGTGAGCCCCGCGGAGCGGCTGGAGACGTACCGCCGCTGGTGCCAGGAGCATGGCGCGGAGTTCCGCGCCACCTGCGAGTGACCCGAAGAGAGGAATTTCCACCCGCCGAGCGCGCCGGGCAGGTCCGCATCAATGGCATGCATCCCACAGAGAGCGTCGCCGACTCGGTGAGCACGCCATCAAGGTCGAAGAGGCACGCGCGTATCCCAGGAGGTACCCCCAAGCCGCTTCATCAGATGCCCGCCTCCTGCCCGTAGAACTGGGTGTCCTCGCGAAACCCGCCCTGTCCGTCGCCGAGCTGGTGATAGTCCTCTACGAGCTCGATTGAGCGCAGGTACTTGACCATCTTGAATCCAAGCTGCGTCTCGACACGCAATCGGCACGGCGCTCCGTGCGGGATCGGCAACGGCGCTCCATTCATCTCGTAGGCGAGGAGGGTCTGCGGATGACGAGCCAGCTCGAGGTCGATGGTCTCGTAGTAACCTCGACCGTCGAGTTCGTCGAAGCCGCGCAGCACGAGGTAGCGCGCGCTCGGGAGGGGCCGGCAGCGGTCGAGCATTTCGGCGACCGCGACGCCCGCCCACTCGCCGACGGCGGACCAGCCCTGAATGCAGTGGTGCTTGGTGATCTGAGTCTGTTTAGGAAGCGCGCGCAGGTCGGCCAGCGAAAGCTCGAGCGGAGCCTCGACGAGACCGCCCACCGAGAGGCGCCACTCGATGAATCCACGCTCAGCCAGGCGCTGGTACTCTGCGGAGGCCGGCGGGTAACCGTTGACCCGGAAGAACGGCGAAATGTCATCCTCGGTGTAGCGCTGGCGAGAGGTGACGTGATGGAGCAGAGCGCGGCGCATCGGCTCGATGACCCAGCCGAGCCAGCGCTGCACCGAGCGGCGGTGCTTCAAGCTGAAGAGCGTGGCCCAGACGTGCAACACCAACACGACGCCGAGGCCGGCGACGCCGATCCACACCGCAACCCGCTCGCTTGAATAGTCCCCGTGGATGATCCACGCCATGTTGCGCGGGAAATCTTCGACAGCGACGAGCAGGACATGGACGAACGTGAAGGCGACCATCGCGACCAGCGAGAGGAAATGGATGCTACGCGCGGGTTGTCGGCCGCCGAATAGCCGCACGTACCAGGGGAAGCGCGCCGCGACCGCCGGTGACATCGCCGCCCCGGTGAGCATCAATAGGGGCGCCAGCACGAACACGACGCTGGCGTAGGTCAGCTGCTGGATCGCGTTGTAGGGATGACCGGCCGGGGGCGCGTGGAAGTGCAGATAGGTCCACACGTCGCGGGCCGCCTCCGGGAAGATGCCCCACGACGTGGGCACGAGCCGTCGCCACTGGCCGGTGCCGAACAGGAGGCCGACATAAACGAGACCATTCAGGATCCAGAAGATCGCGCAGAAGAAGTGCCAGTGGCGGCCCATGCCGAGGTTGCGCCGGCCGGGCAACGCGATGAAGGACGAGAAGGCTGTTTCCTCGTCGGCGCCCGTCCACAGCCTGTCCGCCGGCATCTTCTTCCGGCTGAGCCGCAACCATTCGCTCCCGGGGTTGCAGTCATCGCGCCAGTAGAGCTTCGGATGCGCGCTCAGGATCTCCAGGCCGCTCCGCACCATGAACCCGACGAGCAGCAGATTCAGGTAGTGGCTGATGCCGATCCAATGGAGGAAGCCGAACGCTTGGGCGAACGGATTCATGAACTGCCATCCCCGCCGTCCGACGGCCGCGCGATAGCCGCGCGAAGAGAGTCCCGGTTCATACGAGCGATGACATCAATGCTGATCCGCTTGGGGCAGGCATCCTGACACTCGCCATGCCACGAGCAGTTGCCAAACGACTCCGCGTCCATCTGCTTGACCATGCCAATGGCGCGACGCTCGCGCTCGGGCTGGCCTTGAGGCAGGAGCCCCAGATGGGAAATCTTCGCTCCCGTAAACAGCGCGGCCGAGGCGTTGGGGCAGGCCGCCACACACGCCCCGCACCCGATGCAGGCCGCGGCATCCATTGCGGCCTCGATGCTCTGTTTTGGCACCCGGGTTACGTTTGCCTCTGTCGCTGCCCCGGTCGGCGCGGTGACGAAGCCGCCGGCCGCGATGATGCGATCCAGGGCGCTCCGGTCGACGACGAGGTCCTTCAGGACGGGGAATGCACGTGCACGCCAGGGCTCCAGCGTAAGCTCCATCCCATCCGTGAAGTGGCGCATGTGGAGCTGGCAGACAGCCGTGCCCGCAACGGGGCCGTGGGCGATGCCATCAATCATGAAGCCGCACGTGCCGCAGATGCCCTCCCGGCAGTCGCTCTCGAACGCGATGGGTGAGTTGCCCTCGGATGTGAGCCGCTCGTTTAGAACGTCGAGCATCTCGAGGAAGGACATCTCCGAGGTAATGCCCCGGACCTCGTAACGGGTGAACCCACCTTCCGTTTGAGGAGCCTTCTGCCGCCAGATGTGCAGGACCAGGTTCATCTGGCCACGAGCCTGGCTTCGCAGACGAGGTGGTTCCTGGTGTTCTTGAAGCCCGCCTGACCCAAGATTGGCGATAAGGCCATCGCGATGCGGTCCGCTTGTGCCGCGCCCCAAAGCCCTTCGGGATTGGTGCCCGGCCCTTCTTCAAAGCGCGAGGCGAACGAGCAAGCTCCCTTGAGGCTTCCCACCCAGCGTGCGGATGCATTGCGTAATGCCATGACGGCTCCCTTTGGCTACTTGTAGCTCCTCGTCTCGGCGGCCACCGCCTCGAACGCGAGTGGCTCTTTATGAAGTGCCGGCGGGGCCCTGTCTCCGCGGTGCGCCCAGACCGACACGTGGGCAAAATTCTCGTCGTCGCGTTTCGCTTCGCCGTCGAGCGTCTGATGCTCCTCGCGAAAGTGCGCGCCACATGATTCGCGCCGCTCAAGCGCGTCCCGGCACATGAGGTCGGCGAGCTCGTAGTAGTCCGCGAGGCGCCCTGCCCGTTCGAGGGACTGGTTCAGTTCCTCCCCGGTGTCCGGCAGCCGGAGATCCTGCCAAAAGGCGCTACGCAGCTCCGGGATCCGCTCGAGCGCACGCGTGAGCCCGCGCTCATTGCGCGCCATGCCGCAGTGTTCCCACAGAAGCGCCCCGAGCTCGCGAAAGTGGTCATCGACGGTTCGTGCTCCCCGGCAACCGAGCAGCCGTTCGAGCTTGGACTTCACTTCGCGCTCGGCGTCCCGGAACGCCGGTCCATCCACTTTGTTCGAACGGGGTCCCTGCCGCGCGAGCTCGTCACATATCGTGTTCGGCGCGATGAAGTAGCCATCGGCCAATCCCTGCATGAGAGCGCTCGCGCCCAACCGGTTCGCCCCATGGTCGGAGAAATTGGCCTCGCCAAGGACGTAGAGCCCGGGAAGGGTGCTTTGAAGGTCATAGTCCACCCAGAGGCCACCCATCGCGTAATGGACTGCCGGATAGATGCGCATGGGCACCCGGTAGGGATTCTCTCCGGTAATCTGCTCGTACATCTCGAAGAGGTTGCCGTAGCGCTCGCGGATGACGTGCTCTCCAAGCCGCCGGATGGCCTCGGAGAAGTCGAGGTAGACGCCCCTTCGACCCGGTCCGACGCCCCGGCCCTGGTCGCAGACCTCTTTCGCTGCGCGCGACGCGATGTCTCGCGGTGCGAGGTTCCCGTAGGTGGGGTAGCGACGTTCGAGGTAGTAGTCCCTGTCGTCCTCGGGGACGTCGCGCGGCGCTCTGACGTCGCCCGCCCTACCCGGCACCCATACGCGACCGTCGTTGCGGAGGGACTCGCTCATCAGGGTGAGCTTCGATTGATGCGCGCCGCTGGCCGGGATGCACGTCGGGTGGATTTGGGTGAAGCAGGGATTGGCGAACGCGGCACCGCGGCGATGAGCGCGCCAGATGGCGGTCGCGTTGGCGCCGCGCGCGTTGGTGGACAGATAGTAGATGTTGCCGTACCCCCCGGTAGCCAGGAGCACCGCGTCGCCAGCCAGCGAGCGAATCCCGCCCGTGACGAGGCTGCGCACGACGATGCCCCGCGCTCGGCCGTCCTCGACGACGACATCGAGCATCTCAGTGCGAGGGTGCATGCACACCTGCCCGGCCTGGACTTGCCGCTCCAGGGCCTGGTACGCGCCGAGCAGAAGCTGCTGGCCCGTCTGGCCGCGCGCGTAGAAGGTTCGGGAGACGAGCGCGCCGCCAAACGAGCGGGTCGCCAGAGTCCCCCCGTACTCGCGCGCGAACGGCACCCCTTGCGCGACGCACTGGTCGATGAGCTGGTTGCTGAGCTGGGCCAGCCGATAGACGTTGGCCTCGCGCGAACGGAAATCGCCCCCCTTGAGGGTGTCGTGGAAGAGGCGCCAGACGCTGTCACCGTCGTTGCGGTAGTTCTTCGCGGCGTTGATGCCGCCCTGGGCGGCGATGCTGTGCGCCCGGCGCGGCGAGTCCTGGAAGCAGAAACAGTGCACGCGGTAGCCGAGCTCGCCGAGCGTCGCCGCGGCCGCGGCGCCGGCCAGTCCCGAGCCGACCACCAGGAGGGTGTACTTCCGGCGGTTGTTAGGGCCGACGAGATGCCCTTCCCGCAGGCGCAGGTCCCATTTCTCCTCGAGTCGACCGGATGGAATCCTCGCGTCGAGCTCCATGGCTAGCGCACCACCCCGAGCAGGACCGCGATCGGAATGCTCGTGAAGCCGGCCCAGAGCAGGAGTGCAAGGACCCATGCGACGGGACGGCGCTTCGGGTGGAGTGAGGGGCGGGAGACCCCAAGGCTCCTGAGTGACGCCCATGCTCCATGCCAGACGTGCATCCCGATGAGCACCATGGCGACGAGGTAAACGATCGCCACCCAGCCGACGCGGAACCCGCCGACGACGTTGCGGTATACATCGACCTCCTCGAATGGTGCGGGCCGGATGGTCCCGGTGGTGAGATGTAAAAGATGGAAGACGACGAACGTGGCGATTCCAAGCCCACTCCATCGCATCGTCCGCGACGCGAGCGTGGCGGACTGCGGAACCAGCTGCCGATAGCGAACCGGGCGAGCCTGAAAATCACGCCACCCCAGTCGGGCGGCGGCGGCGATGTGCACACACACCGCGAAGAGGAGGACGGCTCGCGCGAGCCACAGCAATAGCGGCTCGCGGCGAAGCAGCGCGGAGTAGGCATTGAGCGCCCCCGCCCCCTGGTACACGAGCAGGTTGCCGGCCAGGTGGAAGACGAGGAAGACGACCAGGACGACGCCGGTCGCCGCCATCAGTATCTTCATCCCGACCGTCGTGCCCCAGTGCCCGCGGTGTGGTGCCGCACGGGCTGAGTCGAGCGGTGCGGCGCTCGCGTCATCGTCAGCGAGCGCGTTTTCAAGCGCGGCCATGGATGCATCCAGTCATGGAGGAGGTCATGGTCTTCGCCCTTCTGGAGGTGGGCCGCGCAGGTGCTCAGACGCTCATGTCTATGTACGGCGTCAGGCATACGGCAACGTACCGGGGATGCACCTCTCTTGCGTCCACGCGCTCCCTGCAGACATGAGACAGAGGCCCAGCCCCCAGGGCCCAGTGACAACAACCTGGCGCAGATGCCAGGTCGTTGCCGAGGATGGGGTCAAGGGTGGCTGGCGACGCCTACCTGGGGCCAGGCGATCGTCAGCAGTACGGCGCTCTCTTCAATGGCCTCGACGTCATGGGGAACCGATGAGCCGAGCGCAAACAGCCCGCCCTTGGACAACTCGAACTGCTGCCCCTCGAGCACCAGCCGGACCCGTCCCGCCAACACCTGGAGGGAGATCTGGCCCACAGTGCCGTGCTGGCCAAGGCGCGCTCCTGACTTGAACGCCATCAAGACCACGCGCAGGTCCGTGTACTTCACGAGCGTCTTGGCACTGTGGCCATTGGTCCAGAAGGGCGCGCCCTGTCGCAGTTCCTCCATCTCCCGCGCCAGGTCCAGGCCAAGCTCCGGAGCATCGAGGTGACGTGATTGACCTTCGACGTGTTGCTCGAGGGAATAACCCTCCTCAATCTTTCCCATTGAATGCTCCTTGGCCGATCATCACTCCAATTGCCTATCAGCACTGTCTCACCGGGCTCAAACGATGCTCCTCCGCTTCGTCTGAGTCTCAACCCTCAATCCCTGGCCTGAGGGTGCGCATGGAAGGCACGGGAGCAGGATGTCCTGCCTGCCTGGTCCCCAGTCACTCGTCTCGTCGACCTGGAGCAGCACTGTGTCGCCATCCGGCATTGCCGTCATCGCCAGAGACCGGCCGATGGAAGATGCACGAGCGGCAACATCGGGCGCTCCGGCGGCACAGCAGATCGCGGACCGCTGGCACCTGCTACTGAATGGGCGGCAGAGGGTGGAACGCTGGATGACACGGCGGGCGTCTACCACGTGATGATCAAGGGCTACTCGGACGACTCCGGGCTGACGCTGAAGGCGTCCTACTGAAGCCGTCCCGCGAACCTGATGTGTGAAGCAGTGCCCGGCTCCAGGGTGATTTCTTCCCCTGGGGCCGGGGTTGGGGGAACACTCCGGGCCCATGAGCGCTCGGCGGTTCGACGTGGTGGTCCTCGGCTCCGGTCCCGGCGGTGAAGGGGCCTCGATGAAGGCGGTGAAGTCCGGCCGCAAGGTGTGCACCGTGGAACAGGGTGCGCTGGTGGGCGGGGCCTGCACGCACACCGCCACCATCCCCTCCAAGGCGCTGCGCCACGCCATCCAGCGGCTCCTGGACGTGCAGCTGGACCACCCGGAGCTGCGGGCGGAGCTGGCCCGGCACACCACGTTCAAGGACATGATGCGCAAGGCGACCAACGTCGTCTCCAAGCAGGTGCAGCTGCGCACCACCTTCTACGAGCGCAACCGGGTGGAGCTGGTGGTGGGCCGCGCGAAGTTCCGGGACGCGCACACGGTGGAGGTGACGGAGCCGCGCGGCTCCGTGGAGCTGCTCACCGCGGACGCCTTCGTCGTCGCCACGGGCTCCCGGCCCTACCGGCCCGCGGGCGTGGACTTCCGCCACCCGCGCATCTTCGACTCGGACACCATCCTCAAGCTGAGCGAGTCCCCGCTGTCGATGATCATCTACGGCGCGGGCGTCATCGGCTGCGAGTACGCCTCCATGTTCCGGATGCTCGGCGTGAAGGTGGACCTGGTGAACACGCGCGACCGGCTGCTGTCCTTCCTGGACGACGAGATCTCCGACGCCCTCTCCTACCACCTGCGTGAACAGGGCGTGCTCATCCGCCACCAGGAGGAGATGGTCTCCGTGGAGCCGCACGACGACAGCGTGGTGCTGCACCTGAAGAGCGGCAAGCGGCTGAAGGCGGACGTCTTCCTCTGGGCCAACGGCCGCTCCGGCAACAGCCAGGACCTGGGGCTGGAGGCGCTGGGCATCGCGGTGGACTCACGCGGGTGCATCCAGGTGAACGACGGCTACCAGACGTCCGTGCCGCACATCTACGCGGTGGGCGACGTGGTGGGCGCCCCGTCCCTGGCGAGCGCGTCCTATGACCAGGGCCGCTTCGCCGCCACGCACATCGTGGAGGGGCGCATGGAGCACAAGCTGGTGAAGGACATCCCCACCGGCATCTACACCAGCCCCGAAATCAGCAGCCTGGGCCGCACCGAGCGCGAGCTCACCCAGGCGGGCGTCCCCTACGAAGTGGGCCACGCCTTCTTCAAGAGCCTGGCGCGCGCGCAAATCACCGGCCGCACCGTGGGCATGCTCAAGCTGCTGTTCCACCGGGAGACGCGAGAGATTCTGGGCATCCACTGCTTCGGGGACAACGCGTCGGAGATCATCCACATCGGCCAGGCCATCATGGCGCAGGACTGGCCGGGCAACGGCATCGACTACTTCATCAACACGACCTTCAACTACCCCACCATGGCGGAGGCGTACCGCGTGGCGGCGCTCAACGGCCTCAACCGGCTGTTCTGAAAACACGAAGGGCACCGCGGGCTGATTGAAGGCCCACGGTGCCCCGGGTGTGTCACGTCAGGCAGCGCTTAGTAGCGGTAGGTGTCCTGCTTGTACGGGCCGCTCTTCTGCACGCCGATGTACTGCGCCTGCTCCGGGGTGAGCTCCGTGAGCTGGGCGTTGAGCTTCTTCAGCTGGAGGCGGGCGACCTTCTCATCCAGGTGCTTGGGCAGCACGTAGACCTTGCCCACCTGGTACTTGTCGCTGTGCGAGTACAGCTCGATCTGCGCGATGGTCTGGTTCGCGAAGGAGCTGGACATCACGTAGCTGGGGTGGCCCGTGCCGCAGCCCAGGTTCACCAGGCGGCCCTTGGCCAGCAGGATGATGCGCTTGTTGTCCGGGAAGATGACGTGGTCGACCTGGGGCTTGATCTCCTCCCACTTGTACTGCTCCAGGGAGGCGACCTCGATTTCGTTGTCGAAGTGGCCGATGTTGCAGACGATGGCCTGGTCCTTCATCTTGGCCATGTGCTCATGGGTGATGACGGACTTGTTGCCCGTGGCGGTGACGAAGATGTCCGCCTTGTCCGCGGCGTAGTCCATGGTCACGACGCGGTAGCCCTCCATCGCGGCCTGGAGCGCGCAGATGGGGTCGATTTCGGTCACCCACACCTGGGCGGACAGCGCGCGCAGGGCCTGCGCGGAGCCCTTGCCCACGTCGCCGTAGCCCGCGACGACGGCGATCTTCCCGGCCACCATCACGTCCGTGGCGCGCTTGATGCCGTCCACCAGGGACTCACGGCAGCCGTAGAGGTTGTCGAACTTGCTCTTCGTCACGCTGTCGTTGACGTTGATGGCGCGGAACAGGAGCGTGCCCTTGGCGGACATCTCCTGCAGGCGGTGCACGCCCGTCGTGGTCTCTTCCGTGACGCCCAGAATCTTGGCGCTCTTGCGCGAGTACCAGGTGGCGTCCTCGGCGAGCTTGGCCTTGATGGAGGCGTACAGCTCGCGCTCCTCCTCGCTCTGGGGGTTGGCGAGGAGGGACTGGTCCTTCTCCGCGCGCTTGCCCAGGTGCATGAGCAGCGTGGCGTCACCGCCGTCGTCGAGGATCATGTTCGGACCCTCGTGGTCGCTGCCGGCGGGGCCGAACTCGAAGATGCGGTGGGTGAAGTCCCAGTACTCCTTGAGGGACTCGCCCTTGTGGGCGAACACCGGGGTGCCGGCCTCCACCAGCGCGGCGGCCGCGTGGTCCTGCGTGGAGAAGATGTTGCACGACGCCCAGCGGACCTGCGCGCCCAGCGCCTGGAGGGTCTCCACCAGCACGGCGGTCTGGATGGTCATGTGCAGCGAGCCCGTGACGCGGGCGCCCTTGAGGGGCTGCTGCTTGGCGTATTCCTCGCGGATCGCCATGAGCGCGGGCATCTCGCTCTCGGCGATGCGGATCTCCTTGCGGCCCCAGCTGGCGAGCTTGAGGTCGGCGATGGCGTAGTCCTGATTCTGCTGCTTGGTAACCGCGGTCATGGTGTGGCTCCGGATCCAGGTGGCGCGCCGTGCTGGCAAGGAAGAGGCTTTGCCGGCCCTGGAAGAAAAGGCCGCCTCACCCTCGCAAGAAACGCGTACAGGTGAGCGCCGTTGGGTCATTCGGCTTCGAGCCTGGGGCCGGGAGGGCCTCGCAACGCTCCTCGAAGTCGCGGGGGAAACTACGGGAAGGCGCCCGGAATTTCAAAGGGTGTTTGCCTCTCTGGGGTCAGGCGGAAGTCGTACCTGGAGGTGCCCTGGCGGACAGCCGGGGGAGCGGGCGAGCATCCCATCGCCGTGTCGGACATCGGTGCGGCCCTCGAGGCGAACTCATGCGATTACCCTGGCTTATCGCGTCACTGCTTTTGATGGGAGGGTGTGCGACCCCTCGCGTCGTCCATCTCGACATGGGGAACGGCAGGCAGGTGGTCCACGACTCCGTGAAGGTGGATCCGGTCCAGGTGAGCGAGGACGCGTTCAAGGCGGCCCTCACGCAGCTCCTCCTGGACATGCGCATGGATGTTGCTTTTCGTGAAGCGGACGAGGCCGACCAACGTGGGTGGGTGCGGTCCCGGGCCCTGCTGGCGTCCTCGAAGGGCCTTGCGGATCCAGGGGATGGAGGTTCGCCCGAGTCGTTGTACGCGCGCCTCTGCCCTGATGGGGACGAGTGCTTGACCCTTGCAGGCGGGACCGGGCTGCCGTTCTCGCGCAAGGACCGGACGTTGATGGCGCTGTCGTTCGCGCTGGACACGGTCTGGGGGAGCGTCGAGGCCGAGATCGGCAAGCTGCTGAACCCGGTGGCCCTCAAGGGCATGGTGACCGCGGCCGCGTTGTCCGTGCTCGTCACGATGACGCTGCCCGAGCCCGTCACGAAGGTCATCGCGGTGGCACTGACCGCGGCGCTGGTGGCCTACCTGGGGGTGGTGCCGGTCTGGGAGATGGGCCGGGGCTTCGTGCGGTTATGGGACGACGCAGGGACGGCGACGAGCGTCATCGAGTTGCAGGACATCGGGCACCGCTTCGGGAAGGTGCTCGGCACGAACGGGACGCGTGTCCTCGTGTTGCTCATCACAGCGGCCCTGGGCGGCAGGAACGCGATGGCGGCCCAGGGGCCCAGGCTCCCGGGCTTCCCCCAGGCCGCGGTTCGCGGACAAGCCGAGGCGGGATTCCAGCTCGGGACGGCACTGAATGGCGGCGTGACCTCCATCGCGCTGCCTGCCGCGGGAGTGCTGAATGTGGCCCTGGCACCGGGGGCTGCCGCGGTTCTTGCGCTGTACGGAGAGGGGCGGTTTCCCGGTGACGAGACGGGGCCTGTTCATCACATCTGCACGAACAAGAACTTCATCTCCGATGCTACTGGCGGTCCCTGGACCCCTCAGTGCGCGAAGCTATTCGAGAAGGCCGGGATGACACTCGAAGACGCTGCCAACAAGGTGAGGCTCAACGGGCACGAAGGTCCACACCCTGAGCTGTACCACCAGAAGGTCGTCCGGCGCCTTGAACGTTCGGTCGCGAACTGCCGAACGACGGAGTCATGCCGGGCCAGCTTGATGAAGGAACTGGCGAGGATAGCCAACGAGCTTCTGACGCAAGGTTCCGAGTTACGGAGTCTCATTGTGAAAGTGGAGGGTTGAGGTGGAACGTCACTTCTACTCGGTCGAGCTTGGAGGTGTGCCGAGGTGGCTCCTTGAGACTCCGACACGGGATTCCGGTGAGCCATTCGACGAGCCTTGGATGTTCGCGGATGGTCGCGTTCTTCCCGACCTGGGAGCCATCACGGCACGAATCGCGCATCCAGGCAGGCAGCGAACATTTGATTTCTCTGTGATTGAAGCAGCCCCTATCGCCAGTGAAGCCATCGCGAACGTCTTCAAGACTCTTGCACCTGGCGACGTGCAGCTCTTCCCGGTGTCTATTGAGGGGGTGCCCGAACAGCACTTCGTCGTCAATGCCACCAAGGTGATTGATTGCATCGACGAGGCACGGTGCCGGGAGGTGCATCACTATGACAAGGACGATCCGGCCCCTGGATATGAAGGGGAGTACAACTGGATCTACGGACTTCGAATCGATCCCTCCAAGACCGAAGGTGCCCGTGTCTTCCGGCTGAAGAAGTTCAAGATTGCGTTCATCGTCTCGGAGGACGTCAAGAACGCCCTCGAAGCGGTCGGAAACCTGGGGGTGTCCTTCGAGCGCGTGACAGGAGCGCACTGACCCACTCCCAATCCTGGCAGGCTTCGGGCCATGCGCTGGCATTGGCTGCTGTCCCAGGCGAAGCGGGCCAGGGAGCGCCCGGAGGCCGAGCAGCCGTGGCCCGCCGTCGCCGAGGACGCGGCCACGCGGCAGGCGCTGCGCGACACCACCGCACGGCTGCTCGCCTCCCGCTGACGGGCGGCCCTGCCCGTGGCCAGCTTCATGCCATGCAGGAGCCGTCACATCCCAGGAAGCAGGCCGTCCTTCGTGCCCCGGGCACGCCTTCCGTCCCCTGGCACGCGCTCATCCCGGAGGCCGTGCTGGAGCAGCTGTCCACCACGCCCCACGGGCTGACGGACGTGGCGGCCCGCGAGCGGCTCGGGCGATACGGCCCCAACGTGCTGGAGCGCTCGCGGCCGGACAGCGCGTGGAAGCTGCTGTGGCGGCAGATTGACAGCCCGCTCATCTGGGTCCTCATCGCCTCCGCGGCCCTGGCCATCCTGCTGGGCAAGGTGACGGACGGGCTCGTCGTGGCGGCCGTCGTGGTCCTCAACACCGCCATCGGCTTCGTGCAGGAGTACCGCGCGGGCCGGGCCATCGAGGCGCTGAACCACATGGTGCCGGAGTCAGCGCACGTGCTGCGCGACGGGCACCTGGTGGCGCGGCCCGCGGCGGAGCTCGTCCCCGGGGACGTCGTGCAGCTTGCGTCCGGCGACCGCGTGCCCGCGGACCTGCGCCTCTTGCACTCCCGCAACTTCCAGGTGGAGGAGGCCGCGCTCACCGGCGAGTCCGTGCCCGCGAGCAAGCACGTCGCGGCCGTCGCCGGGGACGCGGAGCTGGGGGACCGGGCGAGCCTCGCCTTCGGGGGCACGCTGGTGACGTCCGGCACCGCCACCGCCGTCGTCGTCGCCACCGGGAGCGCCACGGAGCTGGGCCGCATCTCGCACCTGATGGAGCAGGCCACGGACCTGAGCACGCCGCTCACGCGCGAATTGGCCCGGCTGGGCCGCGTCATCTCCGCTGGCATCGTCGTGCTGTCCGCCGTGCTCTTGGGGGTGGGGATGCTCCGGGGCTATGCCTTCAGCGACGCGGTGCTGGTGGCCATCACCCTGGCGGTGGCCGCCATCCCGGAGGGGCTGCCCGCCATCGTCACCATCGCCCTGGCCATTGGTGTGCAGCGCATGGCGTCCCGCCGCGCCGTCATCCGCAAGCTGCCCGCCGTGGAGACCCTGGGCAGCACCACCGTCATCTGCTCGGACAAGACGGGCACCCTCACCCGCAATGAGATGACCGTGCAGGCGCTGTGGACGCAGGCCGGGCACTACGCGCTCACCGGCGTGGGCCATACCCCCATGGGCGACCTGCTGCGCGGGGGCAGCCCCCTGGAGGAGACGCCCGGGGACGTGCAGGCGCTGCTCGTCGCGGGCGTGCTGTGCAACGAGGCGGACCTCCAGCCCCGGGAGGGACGCTGGGGCATGACGGGCGACCCCACGGAGGGCGCGCTGCTCTTCGCCGCGAGGAAGGCGGGCCTGGGCGTGACGGAGCTGCGCGAGCGCCACCCCCGCCTGGACGCCATCCCCTTCGAGTCCGAGCACCAGTTCATGGCCACGCTGAACGCGGGCGGCCCGGAGCAGGCCGAGCTGTTCCTCAAGGGCGCTCCGGAGGTGGTGCTGCGCCGCTGCGGGCCGGGGACGGACCGGGACGCCGTGCTGGCGGAGGTGGAGCGCATGGCGCGGCAGGGGCTGCGCGTGCTCGCCTTCGCGCGCAAGGGCATGCCCCGGGCCCAGGCCCTGCGCATGCAGGACGTGGAGGACGGCTTCACGCTGCTGGGGTTGCAGGGGATGATCGACCCGCCCCGCGAGGAGGCCGTGGCGTCCGTGCGGGCCTGCCACGCCGCGGGCATCCGCGTGAAGATGATGACCGGCGACCACCCGGGCACGGCGGAGGCCATCGGGCTCCAGCTGGGCATCCACGCGCCCGGGCATCCGGGCCTCACCGGCGCGCGCCTGTCCGCCATGAGCGACGCGGAGCTGGCCGGGGCGGTGCAGGACACGAACGTGTTCGCGCGGCTGGCGCCCGAGCACAAGCTGCGGCTGGTGCGCGCGCTCCAGACGCAGCGGCACGTGGTGGCGATGACGGGCGACGGCGTCAACGACGCGCCCGCGCTCAAGCAGGCGGACATCGGCGTGGCCATGGGCATCACCGGCACGGCCGTGTCCCGCGAGGCCGCGGACCTGGTGCTGACGGACGACAACTTCGCCACCATCGTCGCCGCCGTGGAGGAGGGCCGCCGCGTCTACGACAACCTGGTCAAGTCGCTGGCCTTCGTGCTGCCCACCAACCTGGGGCTCGCCCTCATCCTCATGCTGGGCGTGACGTTCTTCCCGCTCCAGGAAGCCGGCGGCGTGCGCGAGCCGCTCCTGGCCATGCGGCCCACGCAGCTGTTGTGGATCAACCTGGTGGCCACCGTCACCCTGGCGCTGCCCCTGGCCTTCGAGGCGAAGGAGCGCCACGTCATGCGCCGCAGGCCCCGCGCGCCGGACACGCCCGTCCTCAGCCACTTCGTGGTGATGCGCACCTGCCTGGTCGCGCTCCTGATGGCCGCGGGCGCCATTGGCCTGTTCCTCTGGGAGTTCACCCGCCAGGGCGGCGGCCATGACGCCTCCAACCCCCAGGCCCTGGCCGAGGCGCGCACCATGGCCGTCAACACCGTGGTCAGCTTTCAAATCTTCTACCTGTGGCTGTGCCGCACGCTGACCGGCTCCACGCGCGAGGTGGGCTTCACCCAGAACCCCACCGTGTTCATGGGCATCGCCGCGCTGGTGCTGCTGCAGGCCGCCTTCATGTACGTGCCCTTCCTCCAGCGCCTCTTCGGGTCCGCGCCGCTGTCCCTGGGGGACATCGCGCGCTCGGTGCTGGTGGGGGCCTGCGTGCTGCCCGTCGTGGGGCTGGAGAAGTGGCTGCGCTCGCGGCGGCGGGAGCCGGGACAGAGCGTGAGCGCCACGTGAGGGCGCCTACACGCGCGCGTCCAGTTGCTCCAGCAGGTCCACGAAGTCGGAGAGGTGGCGGGGGGCGGTGAAGCGGGTCCGCACGTGCTCGCGCGCCTGGGTCCCCAGGCGGGCCGCGAGGACGGGGTCGACCAGGAGCCTGCGCACCGCGGCGGCGAACTCGACCGGGTCCCCGGGGTGGCGCACCAGCAGGCCGTCCACCTCGTGGCGCACCTGGTCCTGGAGGCCGCCCACCGCGCTCGCCACCACGGGCCGCGCCTTCCACATGGCCTCCGTGACGGTGAGCCCGAAGCCCTCCCGCAGGCTCTTCTGCACCACCACCGCCGCGTGGCGCTGGAGCGCGTTGACGATGGCGGCGTTCTCCTCCGGATCCGCCATGGGCAGACACGCCAGGTGGACGCGCTGGCGCAGGTAGTGCGGCTGCTCGCGCCACGCGGCGATGACGGTCTCCAGCGTCGCCGCCGCCTCCGGATCATCCGCGACGGACATCACCGAGGGCCCGGCCAGGACCAGCTCCGCGCACAGGCCGGGCGACTCGAGAAGAAGCTGCGCGAAGCCCCGCAGCACGCCCACCGGGTCCTTCAAGGGGTCCCAGCGGGAGACCTGCACCACGAGGGGAGAATCAGGGGCGGGCGCGGAGCCCAGCCGCACGATGTCCGCCCCGCGCGACACCCGGGCCGGGACGCCGTCCGCCCGGGTGAAGACGGGCTCGGGCGCGTCCGGCGGCAGCTCCATCAGCCCGGTGTGGCCCAGGATGGAGCGCGTGACCTCCGGCGCCATGGGCTGGTTCTTCACCGCGAAGATGTCGATGGAGGGCGGGATGACGACGGACCGGTCCGCGAGCATGGGCGGCACGTAGGCGGCGCGGGAGAAGACGGCGAGCCGCGCGGCGGTGAGTCCCGGTTCCAGGAAGCGCCACGCCCGCGCCACCTCCTCGTCTGGCATGTCGCAGCCGACATGGCATCGCCAGACCACGCGCGCGCCCGCGGCGGCGAGCGCCGGTGCCAGCCCCGCGGTCTGCGGGTCGTGCAGCAGCACCACGTCCCCGGGCCGCACCAGGACCAGCAGTTCCTCCGCGTTGTCGCGAAGCACCTCGTCGTAGCAGGCGCGCTCGGAGGGCCCCAGGGGCGAGCCGTCCCCCTGCGAGCCATGCAGCGCGTGGTGAAGCCGCTTGGTGACGTGGAAGAAGGCGGGCGTGCCCTCGATGACCATCCAGCGCGTGTCCACGCCGGCCCCGCGCGCGTAGGCGAGCAGCCGGGGCAACAGCTCCGCCACGCCGCCGCCCCGCGCCGTGGAGTTCACGTTCCAGAAGGTGCGGCCCACCATGCGGTCCCGGGCCTGCAGCGCGCTCGCCTGGAGCGCCTCCCACTCCGCCCCCGGCAGCTCGGCGTGGAAGGGCGCCAGCGAGCTGGCCTGCACGTGGACCTCGAAGGGCTTGAGCATGGGGATTCCCTCAACCGGGAACGTCTGGGCCACCAGCCGCGCGCGCAAGGCCGTGCGTCCGGCGGGCTCCGGCTCCAGCTTGGAAGGAGCGCGAGGAGTTCAAAATCATGGACCCGTCCCCTTCCCCAGAGCCCGCCGTCCAGGCACCGCAACCGCGACCGGCGGCCGCCCCGTCCATCCTCTGGTTCGACGCCCTGTCCCGGGAGGACGTGGCCCAGGCCGGAGGCAAGGGCGCCAACCTGGGAGAGCTGACCCGCGCCGGGCTGCCCGTGCCCCCGGGCTTCGTCATCACCGCCAGCGCCTTCCTCCAGGCCATGGAGCCCGTGCGCGCCCGGCTGCGCGAGCTGTGGGAGCGCGTGGATCCGGATGACTCGCGCTCGCTCGCCGGCTCCACGGAGGCGCTGCGCGGCCTGGTGCTCCAGGCGCCGATGCCGGACGGGCTGCGCGCCTCCCTCCTCGCCGCGTACCACCAGCTGGAGGAGCGCGCCGCGGTGGCGGTGCGCTCGTCCGCCACCGCCGAGGACACCGCCACCACCTCCTTCGCGGGCATGCACGAGTCGTTCACCAACGTGGTGGGCGACGACGCGCTCGTCGACCGCGTGCGTGCGTGCTGGGCCTCGGCCTATGGCCCGCGCGTGGTGGCCTACCGCAAGGCGCAGGGGCTCACGGACGTGCCGGAGATCGCCGTGGTGGTGCAGGCCATGGTGGACTCGAACCGCTCGGGCGTCATGTTCACCGCGGACCCCACGAGCGGCGACCGCGAGCGCCTCATCATCGAGGGCGCCTTCGGCCTGGGCGAGGTCGTCGTGGGTGGACAGGTGGAGCCCGATACCTACGTCGTGGACCGCGCGGGGCCCCGCATCCTGGAGGCCCGCGTGGGCGAGAAGGCCTTCCAGTTGCTGCGCGACGGCGTGGGCCATGAGAAGCGCGAGGACCTGCCGCCGGAGCGGGCCCGCGCGCGGGTGCTCACGGACGTGGAGGTGCTGGAGCTGGCGCGGCTGGGGCTGCGCGTGGAGCGTCACTACGGCGCGCCCCAGGACATCGAATGGGCGGAAGAGGACGGCCGCTTCTACCTGGTCCAGTCGCGTCCGGTGACGACCGCCCTGGGCAAGGCCCCGGAGGACACCGCCGCGCCCACGGGCCAGACGCTCGTGAGCGGCCTGGGCGCGTCCCCCGGCGTGGCCTCCGGACGCGTGCGGGTGCTGCGCGACGCGAAGGAGGGCTCGAAGCTCGCGGCCGGTGAAATCCTCGTGGCGCCCATGACGTCTCCGGACTGGGTGCCCTCGCTGCGGCGCGCGGCGGCGGTCGTCACCGACAGCGGCGGCATGACGTGCCACGCGGCCATCGTCAGCCGCGAACTGCGCAAGCCCTGCGTGGTGGGCACGCGCAAGGCCACGAAGGTCCTGCGCGACGGAGAGGACGTCACCGTGAACGGCGCCACCGGCACCGTGCGCGAGGGCCGCGCACCGGAATCCCCGGCCGTGACGGCGGTGGAGCCCTCCCGCCAGGCGCAGGGACAGCCCCGGGAGGCCTACGGGCCGGAGCCCCTGGGCACGCGGCTCTACGTGAACCTGGCGCTGCCAGGACAGGCGCAAGAGGCGGCGGCGCTCCCGGTGGACGGCGTGGGGCTGTTGCGCGCGGAGTTCATGCTCACCGAGGCCCTGGGCGGCGTGCACCCGCGCAAGCTCATCGCCGAGGGCAGGAGCCGCGAGTTCGTCGAGCGGATGTCCGGCGCGCTGCTGTCCATCACCCGCGCCTTCCAGGGACGCCCGGTGGTGTACCGCACCACGGACTTCCGCACGAACGAGTTCCGGGGGCTGGAGGGCGGCGGCGACTTCGAGGCCACCGAGTCCAACCCGATGATTGGCTTTCGCGGCTGCTACCGCTACCTGCGCGAGCCCGAGGTGTTCCGCCTGGAGCTGGAGGTGCTGGCCCGCGTGCGCGACGAGACGCCCAACCTCCACCTGATGATTCCCTTCGTGAGGACGAAGTGGGAGCTGGAGGCGTGCCTGGAGGCCGTGGACGCAAGCCGGCTGGGGCGCCAGCGCGGGCTGGAGCGCTGGGTGATGGCGGAGGTGCCGTCCGTCGTGTACCGCATCCCGGAGTACGCGCGGCTGGGCATCACCGGCGTGTCCATCGGCTCCAATGACTTGACGCAGCTCATGCTGGGCGTGGACCGGGACTCGGAGCTGTGCGCGGAGCTCTTCGACGAGGAGGACGCGGCGGTGCTGGACGCCATCGTCCACATCATCCGCGCCAGCCGCGACGCGGGCATCACGTGCTCCCTCTGCGGCCAGGCTCCGTCCAACCGGCCGGCCTTCGCGGAGCACCTGGTCCGCGCGGGCATCACCTCCGTCTCCGTGGACCCCGGCGCCGTCGGCGCGACCCGGGCCGTCATCGCGGCGGCGGAGCGCCGGCTCCTGCTGGAGGCCGCCCTGCGCCACTAGCGCGCTCAGGCGTACGAGCCGGCCTGCGCTCCGGTGGCCTCCTCCACTGGCAGCGTGAAGGAGAACGTGCTCCCCTCGCCGGGCGTGCTCTCCACGTCCACCTTCCCGCCATGGGCCGTCACCAGCCCCTTCACGATGGCGAGCCCCAGCCCCGCGCCCTCCCGGCGCTTCGGCCCGGCCTGCCAGAAGCGCTCGAAGATGCGCGGCAGGTCCTCCGGGGGGATGCCAGGGCCCGTGTCGCTCACCTGGAAGCGGACGTGTCCCGCCTCCGGCTGGACGCACAGGGTGATGCAGCCTCCCTCGGGCGTGAACTTGGACGCGTTGCCCAGGAGGTTGGCGAGGATTTGCAGCACCCGCTCCCGGTCCGCCAGGACGCAGGGCAGGTCCTCCGGCACGCGGGCCACGAGCCGCAGCGACTTCGCCTCCGCGAGCGCGCGGTGCTGCTCCAGGGCCTCCTGGACGAGCGGCGCCACCGCCAGGGGCTCCCGCTCCACCGACAGCGCGCCCCCCTCCAGCCGGGCCACGTCCAGCAGGTCCTGGATGAGCCGGTTCGCCCGGTGCACGGACTTCTGGAGCGCGTCCAGGTGCCGCCGGTTGCCGTTGCTGGGGGGCAGGCCCTTCTCCAGCAACCCGGCGCTGAGCTGGATGACGTTGAGCGGGGCGCGCAGGTCATGGGCCACGATGCGCAGCACCTCGTCTCGCATGCGGCTGGCCTGCTCGGACCTTTCGAACAGGCGGGCGTTGTCCAGGGCGAGCGCGGCGCGGCGGCCCAGCTCCTCGGCCAGGGCCAGGTCGTGCTCCCCGTAGCGGCGCCCGGAGCCGGACGTCGCGAGGACGAGCGCGCCCAGGTTGCGCTCCCGGCTGCGCAGCGGCACGACGATGGCCGAGCGGGGCGCCAGCTGCAGCAGCAGCTCCTTCTGCCTGGCATCCACCGCGGCCGCCTCCAGCAGCTCCGGCTTCACCTCCGGCAGGAGCGCCGCCCGCCCCGTGCTCAGCACGGAGGCGGTGATGCTCTCCTGATGGAAGGGCTCCGGCCAGTACGCCGCGCCCAGCTTCCGCAGGCACCGCGCCATCCGGGGCTCCGCGGCCGCGCTCTCCACCCGCCGGATGTGTCCGTCCGAATCCAGGCTGGCCACCACGCACCAGTCCGCCAGCGTGGGCACGGCGAGCGTCGCCACCGTGGCCAGCGTCGTGCTGGACGCCAGCGACGAAGCGAGCCGCGGGCCCACGTCCGCCAGGAAGCGCGAGGCCAGCTCCAGCTCCTCGCGCTCCGTGATGTCCTGCATCTGCGAGATGAAGTGGACGGGCCGTCCCCGCGCGTCGCGCACCACCGTGCCCCAGAGGATGATGGCGATGCGCCGGCCATCCTTGCGCACGTAGTGCTTCTCCCGCTGGAACGAGTCGATTTCGCCGTTGCGCATCCGCTCCGCGTTGCGCTGGTCCACCGGCAGGTCCTCCGGCACGGTGAGGTCCTGGAACGAACGGCTGAGCAGCTCCTCGCGCGAATAGCCGACCAGGCCGCAGAGCGCCGCGTTGACGTGGAGGAAGCGGCCATCCAGGTCCACCAGGGCCATGCCGGTGGGTGCGCCCTCGAACGACGTGCGGAAGCGCTCCTCGCTCAGGCGCAGCACGTCCTCCGCCCTCCGCCGGCTCGAGTCCAGCCGGGACAGGGCGTCCGCGTTCCAGAGGGACACGCCGAGGAAGACGATGAGCGTCATCAGCACGAAGAACGCGGTGCCCGTGGCCGTTTCATAGAGCCCCAGCCGCTCCCCCATGAGCCGGACGGCCCCCGCCGCGGGCACGACGAGCAGGGCCGCAAACACCAGCCGCCGCGCCGAGTGGCCTCCCAGGTCGTCGCGTGAGAGCGCGCGCATCAGGCCCCGGTCCGGATGGACGGAGAGGATTCCCACCGACAGCAGCAGCAGGGCCAGCGACACGAAGAGCCCCAGCGGCCTGCCGGTCTCATCCAGCGCGTCCAGTGGCGTCAGCCGGAACGGGTGCTCCTGGTACACGCCCGCGATGAGGTTCCACGCCGTGAGCAGCACGGTGCACGAGGCCAACCACCGCGAGGGGTGCCACCCCCGGCGCGTGCGGACATGCAGCAGCTCGAGCGACAGCCCCGTCAGCAGCAGCCACGCCCCGCTCGCCACATCGCGATGGACCAGCCCCACGAGCCCCAGGAGGCCGGCCGCCGCCGCCAGGCCCCTTCCCACCCCGCGCCGCCATCCGGGGACCTCGGCCGCACGAAGCAGCCAGAGCCCACCGCTCGCCGCGATGAGCCCCCAGGCGTCGAAGGGTGACGGGAGGCCTCCGTCGTGCAGGGCGGGCTGGGGGAGGGACAGGGCGCGGACGCAGAGCAGCAGCGTGCCCACCCCGGCCGCGAACACGCTCGCCACGGGCACGGACCTCTGGAGCCACCGCGCGCGCGGCGGCGGACCGCCTGGACGGGCGCGCACGGGCTCCCGGGCCCAGGACAGGCGATGGACCGGAACGGGGATTCGCATGACACCCTTGGAGAGAACCTGGGGTCCGGCGCGGGGCCCGGCAATGCGTCCTGCTTGTCCGGTCCGGGGAAAAGCGCGAGCGGCCGGGGGGCGTCACGCGCGACAGGGCCGTCATGAGGCCTCCGGGGCCAGCGTGGGCTGTCCGGCTCGCCGCCGGAGCAGGCCTCCCCGCGCGCGCGGCCCCGCGACGAGCAGGAGCGCCAGCGCGGCGCCCACGGCGGCGAGCACCCGGCCCCAGTCGCGAGCCGTGGGCGGGTGCAGCCCCACGAGCGCGCCCAGCGCGGGCACCTGGATGAGCAGCACGGAGAAGCCCAGCGACAGGGCGCAGACCCACCGCGCGGTGCGGGTCCGCAGCCGGGTGAGCACCGCCGCGAAGGTGGCGCTCGCCAGCGTGAGCGTGGCCATCGCCACCGCCCGCGCGCGCTCGACGTCGGCCCCTTGCGACAGGCACCGGGTCCAGGCCCAGACGAGCCCGCACGCCAGCAGCACGCCCACCGCGGTGAGCAGGGCCCACTCCCGCCAGGAGAAGAAGCGCGCGGCGGGCCTCGCGCGCAGCGCGGTGAGCTGGCCGGGGCGCGCGGCCGACTGGAAGGCCAGCATCGCGGTGGGGTGGATGATGAGCTCCAGCCACACGATGTGGATGGGCAGGTACACGAGCGGCTGCCCCCAGAGCGGCATCAGCGCCGCCGTGCCCACCAGCGGGATGTGGATGAGCAGCAGGTAGAGGAAGCAGCGCTGCAGGTTGGAGAACAGCTGCCGGCCCTCCGCGATGGCGCGCACCAGCGTGCCGAAGTCGTCGTTGAGCAGCACGATGGAGGACGCCTCTCGCGCGCTCCGGGTGCCCCGCTCCCCCATGGCGATGCCCACGTCCGCGGCCTGGAGCGCCGGCACGTCGTTCACCCCGTCGCCGGTGGCGGCCACCACCTCGCCCTGCTTGCGCAGCGCCTTCACCAGCGCGTACTTCTGCGCGGGCAGCGCACGCGCCACCACGTCCACGGGCGGCACGCGTCCGGTGTCGGCCAGCCGCGCCTCCAGGGCCTCTCCGGTGAGCACCACCGGGTGCTCGCCCCCCAACCCCAGCCGCCGGGCCACCGCGAGCGCCGTGCGGGGGTGGTCCCCCGTCACCATCACCGCGCGCAGCCCCGCGTCGCGGCACTCCCGCACCGCCGCCTCCACGCCCGCGCGCACCGGGTCCTCGCACGCCACGAGCCCCGCGAAGCCGAAGCCCCGGTCCGGCTCTCCGCCATGCCAGTGCGCCGCGTCCAGCGTGCGGCTCGCGCACGCGATGACCTTGTGGCCCTCGCACGCGAGCGCGTCCACGCGAAGCGCCCACTCCCGCCGGGCCTCCGGCGAGAGCGCGCACAGGTCCAGCACCCGCTCGGGAGCGCCCTTCACCGCGGCGAGCAGCGTCCCGTCCTCCCGCCGCACCACGGCCGTCTCCCGCTGGCGGTCCTCGGTGAAGGGGAAGGTGGCCTCGCGGGGAGAAGCGGAGAGCGCCGGTTGCCAGGCCGCCCCCGCCTCCAGGAGCGCCACGTCCAGCGGATCCTTCCCCTCCTCCCGCGACGCCAGCACCGCGGTCTCCAGCAGCGCCCGATTCGAGGTGCCGGGTGACGGCAGCAGCCGGGCCACCCGCAGCAGCCCCTCCGTCAGCGTGCCCGTCTTGTCCGAGCACACGCAGCTCACGCGGCCGATGTTCTCGACGGAGACGGCCTGCCGCACCAGCGCCTGCCGCCGGGCTAGGCGGTACACCCCCGCGCCCAGGAAGAACGTGAGGGCCACGGGGAACTCCTCGGGCAGCGCCGCCACGCCGAGCGTCGCCGCGCTCAGGAGCGCATCCAGCCACCCGAAACCCTGGCGCAGGCGGACGAGCGCCAGCACCGCGCAGAGCGCCGTCGCCACGCCCATCAGCACCGCCACCAGCCGCGCCACCGCGTGCTGGAGCGGCGTGCGCGCCCGCGTCTCCTGCCCCGCCGAGCGGATGATGCTCCCGTACAGCGTCTCCGGGCCGGTGAAGACGACGCGCACCCAGGCCGTCCCGGTGAGCAGCCGCGTCCCGGCCAGGCCCCAGTGCACCGCGTCCACCGCGGGCTCCGCGCCCGGGGGAAGGCGCGTGAGCGGCCGCTTGCGCACGGGCAGCGACTCACCGGTGAGCGAGGACTCCTCGGCCTGCAGTCCCTGCCCCTCGATCACCAGGCCGTCCGCGGGGAACTGCTGGCCCGCCTCCACGCGCGCCAGGTCTCCGGGCACCACGTCCGCCGCGGGCACCACCGCCTCGCGGCCCTCCCGCAGCACCGTCGCGTGCGCGGCCAGGCGTCCGCGCAGGCCCTCGGTGGAGGCCTGGGTCCGGTGGTGCAGGAAGACGTCCATGCCCAGGAGCGGAGCGAGCGCCAGCAGCATCACCGCGCCATCCACGCGCTCGCCCAGGGCGAAGTAGAGGGCGCTCGTGCCCACCAGGAACCAGAGCATCGGGTCGCTCGCGGCCTCGCGCAGGCTCCGCAGCGTGGAGCGCGGAGGCCGGCCCTGCACGTCGTTGGGGCCATGGCGCGCGCGGCGCGCCAGCACCTCCTCCGTCTCCAGACCGCGCGCGGCTTCCCAGCCATGAGGCAGGCGAAGGACTGGAACCAGGACTCGCATGACGCCCCCGCGAAGAAGCTGGGGCCCCGCGGGGGCGACGGCAATGCACCGCGCACGCGAGCGGCACGGCCCTCCGGGGAAGGGCTGCCGGCCGGTGGCCTTCTGCGCGCGTCCCTCCCAGGGGCCACACATGACGGAGGTCACCGGCCAGGGGCCAGGGAGGGCACCGATGCGGATCCTCATCACCTATGGAAGCAAGCTGGGCGGGACCCGGGAGATCGCCGGGCTGATGGCCCGCGTCCTGCGGGACGAGGGCTTCGACGCGGAGGCGGCGCCCCCGGAAGCCGTCGACGACGTGCGCGTCTACGACGCCGTCATCGTCGGAGGTGGGCTCTACGCCAACCACTGGCACCACCGGGCCCGGCGCTTCGTGCACCACCACCTGCATGAGCTGCGCGGGCGGCCCGTCTGGTTCTTCTCCAGCGGACCGCTGGACGACTCGGCGTCGCAGGAGCGCATCCCGCCCACGGCGCAGGTGCGGGCCCTCATGGAGCAGGTGGGGGCCCGGGGCCACGAGACCTTCGGGGGGCGACTGGAGTCCGACGCCCGGGGCTTCATCGCCCACGCCATGGCGCGCGAGCACGCGGGGGACTGGCGGGACCCCGGGCGGATCACCCGATGGGTACGCGGCGTGGCCCTGGAGCTGCGGGAGGCCGGGCGTCCGTGGGCCGGCTCCGCGGCCCTGCACCAGGAAGCACCGCGGTGACTAGCTTGAAACCGGCGACGGCCAGGAGGGGCCATGAACATCGCGAGCACCACCCACTTCTCGGACGCCTCCCGGCGCGCGGGTGAGACGGCGGCCCTGCTCGCCCGGCGGATGGACGCCTCGCTGCTGCTGGTGCACGCGTTGCCGGGCAACGTGGTGCGCACCTTCGGCGAGCGCGCGCATGAAGCGGTGCGGAGCGCGCTCCAGGACGAGGCGCGGCGGCTGGAGGCGCTGTCCGGCGCGCGGGTCGAACCCGTCGTGCTCACCGGTGAGCCGGAGGGGGCCCTGAGCGCGCTGGTGACGGAGCGCGACCTGAAGCTGGTGGTGTCCGCCGCGCCTCGCGAGGAGACGCCCTTCCTGGGCCTGGGCGGCACGGTCGACAGGATGGCGCAGGCGCTGACGGTGCCCTTCCTGGTGGTCCGCGAGGCCTCGGCGCTGGAGGCCTGGGCGCGCGGCGAGCGTCCGCTGCGGGTGATGGTGGGCGTGGACCGCTCGCGTCCCTTCGAGGTCGCGCGGGACTGGGTGAAGGAGCTGTCGCGCTTCGGGCCGCTGGAGGTGGTGGGCGGCCGCATCTTCTGGGTCTCCGAGGAGGCGAAGCGGCTGGGGCTGGTGCACCCGCGCAGCTACAAGGACGTGTCCCTGGAGCTGCGCGAGGCGCTGGAGCGGGAGGCGGACGCGCTGCTGGAGCCGCTGCGCATTCCCGGCGTGACGGTGCGCGCGCGGCTGGAGCCGGGGCTGGGCCGCGTCGCGGACCACCTGGTGGCGCTGGCCGAGGAGGAGCACGTGGACGTGCTGGTGGTGGGCACGCACCACCGCAAGGCGCTCGCGCGGCTGTGGAGCGTGTCCCAGCACGCGCGGCGGCTGGCCTCCATGTCCGTGGTGAGCGTGCCGGTGCTCACGGCCGAGCAGGGCATGGCCACCGAGCCGCCCCGGGTGCGCGCGGTGCTGGCGACCACGGACTTCACGGAGCCGGGGGACCGCGCCGTCGCCTATGCCTTCGCGCTGACGCCGCCCGGAGGCACCGTGCACCTCTTGCACGTGGAGCCCGCGGACGCGTCCCCCGAGGCCGTCCAGGCCGCCCGCCACCAGCTGGAGCTGCGGGTGCCCGCGACGGAGCAGGAGGCGGGGCCGCACAAGGTGGAGCTGACGGTGCTCAAGGGCGATGACGTGGCGGGGGTCATCACCCAGGCCGCGGAGCGCTACTGCGTGGACCTCGTGTGCCTGGGCACGCACGGCCGCACGGGCGTGGGCCGCGCGGTGCTGGGCTCGGTGGCGCGACAGGTGATGGCCCGCAGCGACCGGCCCGCCGTGACGGTGCGCATGCCGCGCGCCTGAAGACAGACGAGGTGAGCCATGAAGGCAACGGTATTCCGGGGCACCCAGAAGCTGGGCGTGGAGGACGTGGAGCGGCCGAAGGCGGGCGCGGGCGAGGCCATTGTCCGGGTGACGCTCACCACCATCTGCGGCACCGACGTGCACATCCTGCGCGGGGAGTACCCGGTGAAGCCCGGCCTCACCGTGGGCCATGAGATGGTGGGCGTCATCGATGAGCTGGGCCCGGGGGTGACGGGCTACCAGGCGGGGCAGCGCGTGCTGGTGGGGGCGATTACCCCGTGCGGCCAGTGCCGGGGCTGTCTCTCCGGGCACGCGTCCCAGTGCGGCCACGGCGGGGGCATTGAAGCGGCGGGGGGCTGGCGGCTGGGCAACACGATGAACGGCGTGCAGGCGGAGTTCGTGCGCGTGCCCTTCGCGCAGGCGAACCTGGCGCCCATCCCGGACGAGCTGAAGGACGAACAGGTGCTGCTCCTGGCGGACATCGCGTCCACGGGCTTCAGCGGCGCGGAGTCCGGCGGCGTGAAGATAGGTGACGCGGTGGTGGTGTTCGCGCAGGGGCCCATTGGCCTGTGCGCCACCGTGGGGGCGCGGCTGATGGGCGCGTCGCTGGTGATTGGCGTGGACGGGGACGAGGCGCGTCTGTCCATGGCGAAGAAGCTGGGCGCGGACGTGGTGCTCGACTTCCGGAACCAGGACGTGGTGGCGGAGGTGAAGCGGCTCACCGGTGGCGGCGTGGACGTGGCGATTGAGGCGCTGGGCACGCAGCAGACCTTCGAAAGCGCGCTGCGCTCGCTCAACCCCGGCGGCACGCTGTCCAGCCTGGGGGTGTACTCCGGGAAGCTGCAGCTGCCCTACGACGCCTTCGCGGCGGGGCTGGGAGACCACCGCATCGTCACCACGCTCTGCCCGGGCGGCAAGGAGCGCATGCGGCGCCTGATGGAGGTGGTGCGCGCGAAGCGCGTGGACCTGACGCCGCTCTTCACGCACCGCTTCCAGCTCAAGGACATCCAGGAGGCGTACGAGCTGTTCAGCCAGCGCAAGGACGGCGTGCTCAAGGTCGCCATCCGACCTTGAGCAGGCCGGTGGTGGCTTAGCGCGGCGCGAAGGTGCCGTTGCTCACGATGCCCGAGGCGTTCCCCATGTACTGCCGGAAGAGCATCGTGTTGACCTGGTTGAAGGAGAACGGCTTCAGGAGGGGAAAGCCCTCCGCATCCACGTCCAGCATGGCCCGCGACATATCCAGGTCCCAGTTGAAGCCCCCGGACGCGGTCTGGATGTGCATCATGGACATCCAGCCAGAGCCCTGGGTGCTGCCCATCAGGGTGAAGGACAGCGGGAGTCCCCGGAACGCGGAAGCGAACTGCTGCAGGACGACCGTGGGCGCGCCACCGAACTGCACGGTGATGGGGCTGGTCTGCACCTCCACCTGCTTGGTCCAATAATCGTCCACCCGCGTGAGCGTCGCGGACTCGAAGGTGATGACGAAGGGAACCGACTTCCCGCGCAGCTCCGCGAAGTAGTCCGGGGGATCCGCGGGAAGCGGCCCATCATAGGCGTCGAACTGGATGGTTCCGGAGATCCAACCCCCAGAGTCCACGCCAATGCCCACGTTCACGGTGCCATCTCCCGGCACCTTGAACAGGAAGCGCACGGGCTGCGTTTCCCCCTCGCCCAGGGTGAACCGCATCGGGTTCGGGGACACCAGCGTGACGGGAACGGTGACGCCCGGCGCGTCCGTGCGCTCCACGTGCCAGTCACCGTTCATCTGGATGGAGTACGTCCCCGCGATGAGCGGCAGCATCACGGAATCCGTGGACGTGTCCGTGAGGGTCGCGTTCTGCGGGCCGGTGATGGCGAACGTCGCCCCCACCAGCTTGTAGCTGCGTCCCGCTGACGTCGACACCAGCGGCAGCTCCAGCAGCCCCTCACCGTCGCGCAGCACCGGCGTGGACGGTTCAGACACCCCGCCACACGCGAGCGCCAGCAACGCGAGCGCGCCCACGAACCACTTCAACCCTTGCATGGACTTCCCCCTCAGGAAGGGGCCGATGATAGGATTTTGAACAATACACGGTCAAGGCAGGCGGACCCGCACGCGCAATCACAGCCACGTCCGCACAGCGAGTCATGAAAAAGGGAAAGCGGGGGCCAGGGGCTGTCCCTGATTAGCGCAGCCAAAGAAGCATGGATGCGACGTGCAGGACGGCGAGGTCGCCGAGAACGCCCCAATCGGGCAAGTCCCGCCACTGCACCCCGGTCTTCACGCGCCACACCCCTGCGTTGATGAAGTCACGGTCTCCTCGCTTCGAGCGAAGGCCGCTCCCGGAGCCCAGCAGGGGTTCGACGCGACCCCAATCGGCATCGCTTCTCGAACACGAGAGCAGGGACAGCCCCTAAAAGAATGGAGGCGGTGGGAATCGAACCCGCACCGGGCGGTGCGAAACTCCCAGCAGGATCGCGCCCTTACCTCGCTACCGCTCGGAGCGACCCGGATTCGATATCCCGCCGCATGACCTGTTGTCCCGCCATGTTCCACCCCATGCCGCAGCTTCATGCGACATACGTGCAACATGGCGGGACTGGAGTGGAGCCTCCTTGCAGGCAGCGTGGCTAGTTCGTGCTGATCTCGTCCTGGGACGCCTGGATGCCACGGGGGCGCCGCATGCCCAGCTCGACCATCACCTCGCGGGATCGCTTCGCCATCTCGTGCAGTTCAGCCACCGCTTCCTTCCGGCCGTAGGCATCTCCCTCTCCAAGCCAGCGGCGCAGGTCCGCCGCCAGTTCCCTCGCCGTCTGGTAGCGGGCTTCCGGGCGGGGCTGGAGGAGCTTGCGCAGTGCCAGGCCCAACCCCTGCGGAAGCGACTCCGTCAACGCCTCCAGGTCCGCTTGCGAGTAGGTCGCCGCGCGCCAGATCGCGTCCTCCACGCCAACAGGGCTGCCTGCGAGCCGAGCCCGCCTGACGGCACGTCGGACCCGCACGCGCTGCCTGACCGATAGCGAGCCCTTCACCTCTTCGGTCAAGGCATCCGGGGCATCCAGGAGGTTCTTCCCCGTCGCAAGTTCAAGCAGGACATTGCCAAGCGCGAAGAGGTCCGAGCGCGCGTCCACGCGGCCCGTCAGGAGCATTTCCGGGGAGGAGTAGAACGCATCCCCCTGCGGCTGACGCACCGTGGATGAAACGCGGCCGGGCAGGTCCGAAAGGGCGAGCCCAAAGTCGGAGACCTGCACGTCGCCGTTCCAATCGACGAAGATGTGCTCAACGTCGAGCGCCCGGTGGACGATGTTGAGGGAGCGCCCCTGTTCGTCCTTCGCCTCGTGGGCATGCTCCAGGGCCTCGGCGACGCGCGCCCCGACGTGGAGGGTGAAGAAGGGAGAGACCCGGCGACCGCACTCCCCCGAGAGCGTCAACAGGGTGTTGATGCTGTGCCCCGACGGATGCTCGGTGATGACGTACCAGCACCCCTCTGCCTTGTGCAGTCCATGGACACGGAGGATGCCCGGATGGTCGAGGTACGTCGCGAGGCGCACCTGCTCTTCAAGCTTCGCCCGCGCCCGCTTGATGCGAGGCAGCTCCATCAACTTCGGAACGCCCACCGCCTTGAGCAGCACCTTGCCCCGGATGTTGCCCTCGGAGGTACGGCGCCGGGCCAGCAAGAGACTCAACCCGTGGTGGACCTCTCCCAGGTCTTCGCGGAACTCGTACTGGAAGCCGTCCCGGGTGAAGAGAATCGCCCCGCGTGGAAGCCTGAACTCACTTTCCGACATGCTCTTTTCCTCCTCTTCGCGCAGGCATCCGAAGGCCGACGCGTCGTGGACGAAGTTACCTGTGGGATGGGCCGTCGTGGAACGACCCTGGGAGGTCATGTCGAGTTTGAGGAGGCGGGGGCGAAATCAAGCACCTACCCACCACGTCGCCCCGGGCGCGCTCAGGGCCAGCGGTCCACCACTGTCCCGGAGCCTCGATTGACCGCCATCACCTTGCCGTCCTTGAACGCCACGGCAGTTCCCTCGTGCACGAAGCAAATGGGGTACTCCTCCTGCCCCGGGAGCTTCACGCGGTCGTACCGGATGACGAGTGCCGGCCCCTCCGCACGCCCCATCTTGTCGGAGAGGTAGTAGGCCTTGCCGTAGAAGCGCGTCCCACGAGGGGCGACCGCGGCCTGCCGGTCATCGTTGACGCCTTTGGGGACCACCCCCACCACCTCCGCGCCAGCGGTGAACCATACATTGTCAAAACCCGCTTGGCGTTCATCGAGTTGAAGGGAGAAGCGGTCCCCTTCCTCCCAGTGAAGTTGCTCCCGCATGGCCTCTTCCGCCCCAGCCGGGCAGGTGAAGCGCTCTGGACGGATCTGGGCACCCGGACAACCCGCCGCCAGCGCCGCGACGAGCGACAGCGAAGCGCACTCGACGGCGGCAACGGACTTCTTCGGCATTCGGGGCGCACGTCCTGGGGGCGAGGCTTCGGGTGCTGGGGTCTTCAAGGCGGATCCTTCCTTCGGGGCAGCGGCGATGGCTGGCCCCGGGACTGTCACGAACGAAGGGCCAGCAGGTGTCATAGCAGGAGGGGGTGTCTTGGTCGGTGGGGAATGGGTGGTGGCAGGAGGAGGGCGTGGGGCTGCGGCGTCGCGCGACCCGGCAGGCCCGCTGGGGGCGCTCCCTGACGAGCGCCAGAGGGCCGCAGCCATGACGAGCGCGACGATACAAACGACGCCTGCAAGCCACCTTCCCGCGCGAGGCGGTCGCTCCATCATGGCCACATGCCGCTTGAGGGATTGCGGCGCGGAGGTCGTTGCCAGTGCCGCAGGTGTTGGCACTCCGCGACGCTGTTCAGCGGGAGGATGGGCCGGCACGTCATACTCAGCGGAGCGCTCGGTACGGAGGTCCGCCAGCTCGCGGCGCAGCGCTTCGGTATCGACCGGACGCCCCTTGGGGTCTCGGGCCAGGATGGTCTCGACGAGGTCGCTCAATGCCGCTGGCACCCGCGCATTCGCCAATCGAGGGGGCGGCGGTGGGAGGGCAGGGCTGTTCAAGTCGAAGCGCGGACGAAACTCCGTCGGGCGTGGGTCTGTCAGCAGCTCATGGAGCATGACGCCGACCGCGAAGATTTCGTCGGCGACCTGGAAGGCGTAGCGGGCACGGTGCTCGTCCTTGTGCTCGCGCAGGAACTTGAACTGCTCGGGCGCGCGATAGCGGTCTGTCCCTGGAGGCAACCCCCCATCCGTCAGGCCTTCGGCGAAGGTGTAGGTAGCGCAACTGAAATCGATGATGACGGGCTCACCGTCGCTCTTGCGGACGAGCACGTTGGACAGCTTCAAGTCCCGATGCAGGATGCCCCGGCGATGCATGTATGCCAGCGCACCGGCGATCTTCTCGAAGACCCCGAGGATTTCGCGAACGGTCGGGTGCTTGCGCTCCGCCCACTCCGCGAGCGTCCAGCCGTCCACGTAGTCGAGTGCGAGGTACAGGTTCCCACTCTCCGCTAGGCCGTACCCCTGCGGCCGGACGATGTGGGGATGGTCCAGCATGAGCAGCGCCGTCAACTCCCGCAGCGTCCGGGCATGGGTCTGCTTGGGGTCGCCGCTGGACTCCCGGTGCTGGGCCACCTTGATGGCCCGGTGCCTGCCGTTCTTTTCGCCAAGGAAGACGAACGCAAAGCCTCCGTCACCGAGTGGCTTGGAAACCTGCCAACCGTCAATCAAAGTACCGGGCGGAACGTGAAGCAGCGTCGCGCTCATTGAGCATCCTCCACGGCGGGCTTCAGGAAACGCACGTCTGGAATCGTGAGCCGACGCCCCTCATCCCCACGCACCTCCAGGGTGAAGACGAGGTCTGCTTCCGTCTTGGGTACTTCCACGACCGCCAGAACGCGCCCGTCCTCCCCCGGGGGGATTGCTCCCGGCTTCTTGGCTACGAGTCGCGCCCGCAGGGGCATGCCGACTCGCCCCACGAACATCGCTTCCCGTGGTGTCCAGGCGGGGCGGTCAGTGCCGTTCGCAATCGTCACGTCCGCCAAAATCCACCCCGTGCCCCGAAAGGCTACGATTCTGTCCAAAATCAACCCCTGTACAGCATCGAGCGTGCCTTTGCGGCTGGACGCCGTGACGCCCTTCGCGTCCACGTAGCCAAGGAGCACGAAGTCTTCCGGCTTCGGCACTGGGGCTTGGGCCGTGGGCTGGCAGGCCGTATTCGGCGGCTCCGGGCGTTGCACGTCAATCAGTGCATCAACGTCGCGCGGGTCTGTCACGAGCACGAAGGCGGCCCGGGTGGGCGCTCGGCCGTCGGCGAAGAAGACCCCAATCTCCTGACGCTCGCCGTCGGTAAGGTTGGCCACGGGCTGAACGATGATCGACCGCTCGCCCGCGTCCAGGACACGGATCCGGGATTCGTCGAAGGTGACGGTCTTCCGCTGGATCGGCGCAGAGAACAGGAACACCGTCCGGGCATCCGCCGCGACATGGACGACGGGCAGCGGTTCGGCAGGCGTGCTGGCGATGGTCACGGAGCGCTTACGATCAACGCGCGCCCCCGTGGCCGGCTCAGCCCCCGCAGCAGCTCCCGAGACAAGCACGAGGGCGAGAGCCAATCTGAAAGGTTGGAGCAATGGTGCATGACCTCCCGAATGGGAAGGCTACCATCGCGGACGCCCGCGCAGTGGGGCTCTTTCATACAGGCGGAGCGGCATCCCGTGACCCGAATCGAGTCAAGGCGCTGCACGCCCGACGATCTCCGGGAAGCGCTCATAGGCCCGAAGGAGCGCGTCCAGGTGGGCGGGGTTGTCCAAGTCGAGCGGCGCGTCGGTGAGCTGCACGACCCAGCCGCCCGATGCCGTGCGCCGCGCCTGTGAAAGCAGGTCCGCGTCCCGAGCCAGGTCTGGGAATCCGATGGCCCGTGCGGCAGCGGCAGACCAGTAGTTCAGCCATCCGAGGAAGTGCGGAACCTCAGGCGTGGACCTGTCCCATGGGAGCTTGAGCGATGGCAGTCCCTGGGGCGGAACGTGCAGCGCATCGCCGGGATGGCGGAACTGTTGCGCCACGATCCCACCATAACCGCTCGGTGTTGCATGCCCCCATACGGCGCGAGCGCCCTCCGCTACACCTGCAAGCACATCGAGAGCCCCCGCGAGGCCGACTGCGTCGAGTGGCAGGTCCGCATGGATTTCAAAATGCGGCGGGCTTCCTGATGCAAGACCGTTTGGGTTTTCCTGTCCGGCCACCGTCACGAGCTGGTTGTCATCATCGTTGCAGAGGAACGGGAAACCGCCGTTTGCCATATTGGCCGCGACCCACTCGTCGCGTTGAGGCAAGGCGGCGAGGTCCCCCTTTTCCGACATCGTCCACCCCAGGCGTAAGCCGGGCTCACCTTCAGCTGCCCGAGCAGCCGCCGCGCCTGGCTCCGGCGCTGGGGCCACCGCAGCAGGCGCTCTGGGAGTCACTCTCGGCTGAGGGTCGCACCCTCTCGAGCAGCTCGCGGCAACCGGTCGCACGCTCAAGGCAGGGGTGCGCCTGCAGCGCGACGTGCTGGCCTCCTTGGGGGCCTCCTTCACCGTCCAGGGCATGTCGCAAGGCCCTCCTGGCCCACCACCTACCCCGCCCCTCGCCCGCAACAGGGCTCCCATGCCGCCGATGCTCCCACCTGCTCGCGGAGTGGGCCGCCGTCTGCGCGGAGCACGTCCTGCCCCTCTTCGAGAAGGCGTCCTCTGGGGACACGCGCCCCCCGTGACGCCATCGCCGTGGGACGGGCGTGGATAAGGGGCGGGATGGCAGCGGAAGCGGATCCCCACGGCCCTCCGTGAGCTGGTCCTTGATGATCAGCGGACGCGCAACGACATCTGCTGGGGTGTCTTCACCGGGTGACAAAGGTTCGTCGCCCCAGGGGGAGCGCGATGAGCACGAGCTTGCCCGGAGGATCTCGACTTGCAGTCCGATGGCGCCGTCCCTCGCCGAGCAGACGGCTATGGCCGGGCCAGCTCCAAAGCCTGGATGAGGTTGTAGAGATTCGAGCGGGTGAGGTCGAGTCTGCGTGCCACCTCGCTCACGTTCCAATCACTCGCATCCAGCTCACGGCGGAGCAGGTCTCGCTGGAACCGCCGCGTCTCCTCGTAGAATGACGTTCGGCTCACCTCGCGCACGCGGGGCCCATCCGCCAGGTGCCTCGGTTCGATGAAGGCGGTTCCTTCCCTGGAGGCACGGAGGAGTGCCGCCTCCAGCTCGCTTCGCAGCTGCCGCACATTGCCAGGCCAGTCCGAGGCCTCACAGAACTCGTAGAGCCCGCGCGAGGGACGAAGCTGCGGGAGAGCCCGCTTCTCCGCCAGCGCTCCCAACAGCGAGTCCACCAGGTCGCGGATGTCCTCGCGCCGCTCGGCGAGGCTCGGCAGGTGGAGGGTGAAGCCACTCAGGCGGTCGAAGAGGTCCTTCCGGAACTGCCCCTCCGCGACCAATTCCTCCAGGTTCGCATCGGTGGCGGCAATCACCCGCCTGTTCGGCTTCGCACCCCGGGGCTCAAGCAGCCGTAGCAGGATGCCCTGCGCGTAGAGGGGCACCTCGGCGATGTCGTCCAGGAACAGCGTGCCCCCTTCTGCTTCCGCCGCCTTTCCCTTCTCGTGCGCTCTGGAGAGAGGTCGGGGACTTGAGGCGAAGAGCACCTCATCGATGAACTCACCGGGGATGACGAGGAAGTCGACCTCCACGAAGGGGCCTTCCCTGCGCGCGCTGTGCTCATGGATGACCCGCGCCAGTTCCGTCTTGCCGGTGGCCAGCGGTCCCCGGATGAGCACGGTGTCGTCCCGCGCCGCGGCGAGCTCCACCTGTTCGAAGACCCGCGCGAGGGCATGGCTGTGCCCTGCGAAGGCGTCCACGCGGAGCCGCCGCCGGAACGGCAGGGTCGGGTCCTCGGTGTTCTCCGGACCTGCCAGCGTGCGTCCCCGCAAGGTCGTGTTGAGGAAGCGCGCGACGTTCTCCACGGTTTGCACGGCCTCGGGCGGGAAGGCTCCGCCAGCCGGACGGCCCTCCAGGTAGAGGGCTCCCGCCGCCCCTCCGGCCAGCGGGACGCAGAGCACCACCCACGGAACGTCCTGCGCTGCACGGATGCACTCCCTGTCACCCGGAGAGCACCCATGGAACAACGTCCACACGCGCTCGCCCGCCGAGGACTCCGGGTGCAGCTCGACGTAGGCACTCTCGGCGCCGGTTTGCGACACCAGGCCGGCGAGGACCCGTCTCCAGGGTTCGGTGGTGTCAGCGGCCTCCAGGATGGAAAGCACGTCGAGGTACAAGTCGCGCTCGCTCCCAGCTCGGTCCGTCATCCCTGGGAGTGTACCAGCAGGGCACACGCCGCCCTGTCCGCCCGCTGGGTCCTCCGGGGAGGTTGGAGATGGCCCATTCCTCAAACGCCACGGAGGAGTTGACGCAGCTTCTGGATCACGGTGTCCAGAACGTCCTCTGAGTCCACCAGGAACAGCTGCGCCTCCGCTGGATCCTCGGGCTCGAACCTGAACCTGCACCCCTCGACCGCTGGCATCCCAATCGAGTGATAGAAGCGCATCACGGATCGCACGCTTGGGGTCGTGAATACAAACAAGCGGTTGCTCTTGCAGTATTCAAAGATGTGCAAGACCAGCAGTGGGAAGGCGTCGCTGCCCCTGATTTCGGGTCGCAGGGCGGCCCGGCCTGCTTCGAACAGGTTGGGAACGTCAAGGAAGCCCAGGTCCCGCTCGGGTTGGTAGCCATGGACCTCGAAGCGACCCTGAAACCTTCCGCAGATGCGGCCTCCCCCCACCAATACGTCCTGCCTGAAGACCCCGAAGCAGGTGGCGATGTCATCCCGGTCATCCAGCAACTTGCGATCGGAGATCCGGATTCCGGAGGGATTGTCCGGGTTGAAGTTCCAGCCGGCTTCTTCGATGTAGACCTCGAAGAGCAGCCTCCGGTAGGCGTCGAGTTCTTCCGCGCGGGTCAGGGGGCGTACTTCAAAAGAGTTTGTCATCAAGGCAAGGTCCACGGCGCCGGGGCGATGCCTGTCATTACCCCGCCAGGCGATCGGCTCAAAGACAAGCGCTCCCGTGCAGACCCCGGCGCCTCCGTGGAGATTGAGGAGGCGCCACAGAGGGTATACAATCCGTCGAATCCTGCACCATCCACCCCGCCGGAGGCATCCGGGGCGGAGGCGCATGGACGAGGAAGCCGCATGCAACCCAGCGAGGCGCTCCATGAGTTCCACCAAGCTCCTGGGCAGCAAGGCGAGTGCGCTCTTGACGACGACGCTCGCCGCGCTCCTTGGCGCATGTGCCTCCTCTCCTGGCGGCGGGGAGAGAGCCCACCCATGGCAGGCCACCGGAGAGCGCGTTTGGGTCCAAACGCCGGACTGCGCCGTGCTACGGGAGAGCGACGATTGGATGAGGGCGCACCTCAAGGAGGGGGTCTTCCCGCTCGCGTCCACGGACGGCGATGGTCACGGGGTGGTGGCCGCATCAGCCGGGGCCTGTCGCAGTGTGCCCGGCCTGGGGGCTGCCTCCTTCGCCATGGCTGACGGCAACACCTGTATGCGCGGTGTGGACCGTGGCGAATGGGGAGGTGACTTCGCTGTTTTCGAGTCGGGCCGAAGAACCTTCTCTGTGGATGTGGTGAGTCCTCGTCCGCGCCGCCTGGTGCGAGCCAGCGGCCAGTTGCTCTTGCTCTCTGGCGATTTCGGCACTTGGGGGTTCAGCCGGCTGGTGCATGAGGGTCGAGGGCGCTGGCGCCTCGAACCCTTCATCGGGTTTCCGGGAGACATGTATGCGTACGGGCACGACTCGCTCGGCAGGCTGCTGCTTGCGGGAAGGGACGGTGAGTCCGATGCTCGGTGCGCTTTCGGAAGGCGCCTCTACCGGATCCAGGAGGATGGACGGATCGAAAGGCTCCGCTAAGGTTGCGGAGAATGGCTCGCCGCGAATGGCGCCACGCTTGCGTGCATTGAGCCCCTTTCATTCGTTGGTAGGACGAGCCGGAACCTCGATGCGCAAGACATGCAATCGATGCAAGATATCCAATGAGGCCACGGGCACCGAGGCGAGCTGTGATGCCCCGGTGGTGCTGGTCGCCACGCCTCCGGTGGAGAGCAGCGTGGGACCGGCCCACAGGGGCGCGAGAGCACTGAGGAAAGAGGTTGGGCCCTCCTGGATTCGACCCAGGATTCTGGACAGGCAGCAGTCTTCGGACGGACGGCTGTCGGTATCGTTGGCGGGCAAGGTGTTCTGTAAGGTGGACGGGCAGTATGGGCCGATCTCCTTCGGCGACCTGCTCACGAGTTCACCGACTCTCGGACATGCGATGAAAGCCTCCGACCCGCGTCGCGCTTTCGGTGCCATTATCGGAAAGGCGCTCCGACCGTGGAGCCAAGGAAGCGGCCTGATTCCGATCCTGGTGGCCTTGGGGTGAGGTGCCCGGTTCGTAAGGGGTTGCGGTGCCGCCGCTTCTCATGCGCGTGAGCCCTGGTTCGCGCTCGTTCCCGCGTCGAGCCTCGGAGCAGGATAGGATGACGGCGCTTCGTGCCACCCCAGGGCTCCCCTCCCCATGACCTTCGCTTCGCTCGGCCTGTCGGACGCGCTCACCCGTGCCGTGGCCGAACTCGGATATGACGAACCCACACCGGTACAGCGCGCGGCCATTCCCGTGGTGCTGCGCGGCGGCGATGTCCAGGCCTCGGCGAAGACCGGCTCGGGGAAGACCGCCGCGTTCCTGCTGCCCCTCCTGGAGGCTCTGCGGGCGCGCCCCGGCGGTTCGGTCCGGCCGGTGCGGGCCTTCATCCTGGTCCCCACACGAGAGCTCGCGGCGCAGATCGTCGAAGCCGTCCAACAGTACGGCCGGTACCTGAAGAAGCCGCTGAAGACCTGCCTCGCGGTCGGCGGCGTCTCCGCGAACCCGCAGATGCTGGCGCTCCGGGGCGGAGCGGACATCGTCGTGGCCACGCCGGGTCGCGCGCTGGACCTCGTGGAGCAGAACGCGCTCCGGCTGGGGCAGGTGGAGACGCTGGTGCTCGACGAGGCCGACCGGCTGTTCTCCCTGGGCTTCGCCGACGAGCTCAACCGCCTGCTCGCGCTCCTGCCCGCGCGCCGCCAGAACCTGCTGTTCTCCGCCACGTTCCCACCCTCCGTGCGCACGCTCGCGGAGCGGCTGTTGCAAGAGCCCACGCGCATCGACGTCGACGAGGGCGAGCTGCCCTCCGCGGACCTCATCGTCCAGCGGGCCATCAGGGTGGATGCACCCCGGCGCACGATGCTCCTGCGGCAGCTGCTGGAGACCCACGCGTGGTCCCATGTCCTGACGTTCGTCGCCAGCCGCTACGCGGCGGACCATGTCGCGCTGAAGCTCAGCCGCGCCGGCATCCCCGCGACGTCGCTGCACGGAGAGCTCAGCCAGGGGGCCCGCACACAGGCGCTCGCGGACTTCAAGGCGAAGCGCGTGCGCGTCCTCGTCGCCACCGACGTCGCCGCACGCGGCCTGGACATCGCGGGACTGCCCGCGGTCGTGAACTACGACCTGCCCCGCTCGACCGTGGACTACGTGCACCGCATTGGCCGCACGGGGCGCGCGGGCGAGCAGGGCGTGGCCATCAGCTTCGTCAGCGCGGACACCGAAGCCCACTTCCGTCTCATCGAGAAGCGGAACCACTTCGCCGTCGCGCGAGAGCAGGTGGCGGGCTTCGAACCGACGGAGACGGCCGCGCCCGCCGCACCGCCGCTGGATGTGAACGGCGGCGTGAAGGGCCGGCGCAAGAGCAAGAAGGACAAGCTGCGCGAAGCCGCCGCCGCTGGCCATCCCCCGAAGCGCAAGCCATAGGGAGCCCCCTGCCTCAAGGCGCGAGGAGCTCCGGCGCCTGAGGTCATTCGCCCAGGAACTCCTCCAGTGCCCGGGCGAGCGCCTTGGGGTCGACGGCATGCGTCTGTCCCTCCAGCGTCCGGTGACGTGCGCCGGGAATGGCCCGTGCAAGGGTCTGGATCGCCTCGCGCATCCAGCCCGGGCTCGCACCTCCCTCCATGACGAGCGTCGCCGCGCGGACGGCAGGCATCTGCTCGAGCAGCAAGGGGCCGCGGGCGGTGATGAGGAGGTCGTAGCTCAGCGTGTGAGCGAGGTGCTCGAGGCCCGCCCACATGGGCGCCTTGCGCAGCTGCGCGACGGCTGGCGCGGGCATCTGCATCACCTTCGTGAAGTACAGCTCGACGGCCTCTGAACGCCGATTCCCCGCGGCGGCCTCGTCGAGCTGCTTCGCGAGGCCTTCAAACGCCCTCGCCCGCTCCACGTCGAGGATGACGGGAGGCTCATAGACGACCAGCTTCGGGATGGAGAGTCCTCGCGCCGCGGCATCGAGGGCCAGGAGGCCACCCGAAGAGTTTCCGAACACGGCGGCGGATCCGCCTGCGGCGGTGATGAGCGCCGCGAGGTCCTCCACTTCCCTTTCGAGCGCATGAGGCGGAGTGTCCCCGCTGTCCCCGCGACCGCGCCGGTCGTAGCTGAACACGGTGAAGCGCTGGGCCAGCAGGTCCGCCAGCGGTGTTCCCGAGGCCGGCGCCGTGCGGTCGCAGAACGCTCCGCCCACCAGGATGAGCGGTGGACCGTTGCCGGTGGTCTCGAACGCAATGGACGTCCCATCGGCGGACTTGACGGTGTGGATCTTCATGGCAGCTCCTTCAGGGCGAGGCAGCAGGGTGGTAGCCGTGCGTGCGGAACGGGACGTCGAGCTCGCGACAGACCTCGGTCAGGACCTCGGGCGCGTGGTAGTAGTTGCGCAGCCGCGCGATGCGGTCGCCGTCCAGCTCCACCCGCACGACGGCATGCACTTCCTCTCCCGACCACCAGAGGAAGAGCGACTCGCCGCGGTGCGCGCGGAGCTCGCAGCGAGGCGGATCCACGAGCACGTAGCCGCCCTCGGGACAGCCGAAGAGCGTTCCCTGGAACGAGCCGTCCCTGACCGCCCGGGCCCCGTACTCGAGCTTGAAGCCTGGATACTCCAGGGTCGCCGTATCGAGCAGGAGCGCCGTGAGACGATCCAGGTCCCGCGCGTTGAAGGCGTCGCAGAAAGCGTCGAGGACGGCGGGAGCCACCGGTGCCGGCTCGGCCGGTTCCTGCGTCACCAGCTTCGCCCGCCCCCTGTGTAGGGCGGCCTTGATGGCTCCGGTCGTGGTGGAGAGCGCCTCGGCGGTCTCCTCGAGTGACATCCCGAACGCATCCTTGAGCACGACCGCGGCTCGCTCCTGCGGCGATAGCTGTGAGAGCAGCGTTCCCGCGGCCTCACGCGTCGCGCGAGGCTCGGCGCGCGTCGCCGGCTCCGGGACCTCCATGCCGTCGGGGGCCGGGACCTCTCGCGCCTGCCGCATCCGGTTGAGCCACAGGTTGCTCGCGACCCGAAAGAGCCACGCCCGCGGACTGCGCGGCGGCTCCGCCATGATGCCGAGGCTCGCGAACGCCCGGGCCATCGTCTCCTGGGCCATGTCCTCGGCATCCCAGGGGCTGCGGGTCAGCTGCCGACAGTAGCGGTAGAGGTCCGGGCGGAGTGGCTCGTAGGTATCCAGGAAACGGCGCCAGGACGCCTTGACGGCGTCGCCCAGCGGATCTTGTGACTCAGTGCTCATGTCGGGGAGACACGCGACGGGCGAAAAAGGATACGTCAGCAGGCGGAGAAAGAGGGCCCTTGCTTCCCTGGTTGCCCACTTCTCTCCCTACGTCGCACGTCAGAGGCGGTGACTGGGGTTGTCTCCATGGACGTGCGCAAGAAGCTGGAGATCCTCGCCGATGCCGCCAAGTACGACGCCTCGTGTCCGAGCAGCGGCGGCAAACGCAAGGCGGGCAAGGAAGGGCTCGGCAGCGTCGAGGGCATGGGCATCTGTCACAGCTACACGCCGGATGGCCGGTGTGTGTCATTGCTCAAGATCCTGCTCACCAACTTCTGCATTCTCCGTCACCTTCAGCTGCCCGAGCAGCCGCCGCGCCTGGCTCCGGCGCTGGGGCCACCGCGGCAGGCGCTCTGGGAGTCACTCCCGGCTGAGGGTCGCACCCTCTCGAGCAGCTCGCGGCAACCGGTCGCCCGCGCAAGGCAGGGGTGCCCCTGCAGCGAGACGTGCAGGCCTCCTTGGGGGCCTCCTTCACCGTCCAGGGCATGTCGCAAGGCCCTCCTGGCCCACCACCTACCCCGGCCCTCGCCCGCAGCAGGGCTCCCATGCCGCCCATGCTCATCGCGGGCGTCGCGTTCATTGGCGGCCGCGCCAACGGTGGCGAGGTCCACCGCCGCCTGCGTGACACGGTCAAGCGCTACGCGCTGGAGATGGAGGGTGTGAACGCCTACGCCATCACGCACTTCTCGGACTGGGACGCGCTCAGCGCGCAGATTCGAGCGGGCTTCGACTTCGGCAAGCAGCGCTGCACCGCCTACACCCGCTGGGTCGGCCGGATTGAGCTCATTCGGAGTACCCGGCGGCGTCCGGACCGGGCGCCGCCGCGGCCCCGTTGCCGTTGTGGCGCACCGGGACGGCGGTGTGCTGGATGGCCACGCGCTCCATGTTGATGAAGGTCTGGAAGGCCCACCAGCCCAGGCTGAACCACGGGGGAGGGGGCAGCTTCCCCTTCACGGCCACCTCCACCGCGCCCGCTGTCGCGAAGGTCAGCGTCGCCAGCGTGCCCAGGTCCAGGTGCCCATCGGTGGCTCGCAGCACGTCCACGTTGACGTTCTTGAAGAACAAGCTGGCTGCGCGCGCCACACCGCTCCCCTTGGTGAGGGAGCGCAGCAGCGCATCCCCATCGGGCGGCTCTTCACCGGGGCGCAGCAGCACGTCCACGCCGGTGCTCCGGCGCACCTCCTCCAACAGCCCCTCGAGGCTCAGCTGCCCTGGGTCGTGGAGGCACAGCACGCTGCCTGTGTAGGGCCGCACCTGCACCTCCTCGACCCCCTCCACCTGGAGGAGCCCGTCCGCCAGCGACGTGGCCTCTTTCGCGTCGCTTCGCAACCACGGCAGCCGCAGGCGCGTGCGCCCGGGCGAGGTGTGGACGATGTAGATGACCCGTTCCATGCGCGTTCCCTCAGGCCTGGGCCTGGGCCTCGGCCGCCGGTCGCGTTCGCTCGCGCCCCCGGGCCCGGGCCTTCGCCTCGGCCAGCAGGTCATCGAAGTCCTCCTGCTTCATGGCGACGCGCGCGATGACCATGTCGACGAAGCGGTAGGCCGCGGAGGCGACCTCCACGGCGAGCGGCCGCAGGTGCCTGCTCGCCAGCACCGTGCCCGCGCCCGCGCCATAGCCCAGCAGAAAGGAGGGAAGGTCGAACTTCATGGGGGTGTCTCCAGTGAGGAAGTCGTGCTCGTCATCCGGCGCACCCGGCGCACCGCGTGGCCACTCCATACGGGCGCCGCGCCCATCAGGCCTGGCAGGACGAAACCCAGGGCCAGCCCGCCGAACGTCAGCGGCGTGGGCGCCGGAAGTCCCAACACCCGCCGCAGCGGCGGGAAGGTGAGCGCCGCCACGTGCAGGGCCGCGGCCCCGCCGACGAAAGCGGGGAGGCGCCACTCGCCGTCCGTGGGGGCATGGCGCCGCGCCTGCGTGGGCGCGCGACACACGGCCGAATAGCCGAGCTGCACCGCGGTGAGCGTCCCGAACGCCAGCGGCGGGCCTCCCAGCGCCAGCCCCAGCCCTCCCACGCCCGCCATCAGCGCTCCGTCGCGCGCCACCCGCCGCGCCGCCCGGCGCGTGAGCAGCGGCATCCCGGGAGGCGCCGGAGGCCGGTCGAGGATGGCCGGGTCGCCGGGCTCCAGCGCCAGGGCGATTCCCGGCAGCGTGTCCGTGAGGAGGTTGATCCACAGCAACTGCAGCGGGGTGAGCGGCTCCCGCAGCCCCAGCAGTCCCGCGCCCAGCACCAGCGCCATCTCCGAGAAGTTGGTGGCGAAGAGGAAGCGCAGCGCGCGGCGCAGGTTGTCCTGCACGATGCGGCCCTCGCCCACCGCGGACATGATGCTGCGCAGGTCCTCACTGGCCATCACCACGTCGGCCACCGCGCGCGCCATGTCGCTGGAGCGCACGCCCACCGCCACGCCCACGTCCGCCGCCTGGAGCGCCGGGGCGTCGTTGATGCCGTCTCCCGCCATGGCGACGATGGCTCCCCGCGCGCGCAGGGCCTTCACCAGCTTGCTCTTGTCCTCCGGCGTCACGCGCGCCAGCACCTCGGTGCGTTCGAGCCGCTCCGCGAGCGCGTCAGCCGGCAGCTCGAGCATCTCCGCCAGCTCACGCGGGGTGAGGGTGTCCCCCTCCAGTCCCACCTGCCGGGCGATGGCCTCGGCCGTGCGGGGCTGGTCTCCTGTCAGGATGACCGTGCGGATGCCCGCGCCTCGCGCCTGGCGCACGGACTCCGCCGCGCCCTCGCGCAGCGGGTCCTTCAGCCCCACGAAGCCGATGAAGGTGTAGCCCTCCGTCGGCGCGGCGCCCTCGTCGCCGGGGAGCCGCCGCCAGGCCAGCGCCAGCACGCGCAGCCCTTCCGCCGCCAGCGCGTCGTTGCGCCGGGCCAGCCGCTCCCGCTCACGTGCGTCCAGCGGCCCCTTCGTGGTGCGTTCGCACATGCCGAGCACCTGCTCGGGGGCGCCCTTGATGAAGGCCACCACGCCATCGCCGGGCGCATGGTGCACGCTCACCACGTAGTGGATGCCTTCGGAGCGCTCGAGCAGATGGCGGCGGGGAAAGGCGCGGCGCAGCGCGGCCCCGTCCAGCCCCGCGGCGTGCGCGGCGGCCACCAGCGCCTTCTCCGTGGAGCTGCCGGACACCTCCAGCGCCTTGCCGCGGTGGTGGACGTCCACGTCGCTGTTGAGCAGCCCCAGCGCGAGCGCCAGGGTGGGCGGGTCCTCCAGCACGGCCTGGGGCCGGGTGCGCAGCGTGGACAAATCCAGGGAGCCATCCCCCAGGTCCAGCACCTCCAGCCGCATCTCGTTGCGCGTGAGGGTGCCCGTCTTGTCCGCACAGATGACGGTGACGCCTCCGAGCGCCTCGGCGGCCGACACGCGCCGCACCACCATGCCTCGTGCGTGCAGCCGCTGCATGGCGCGCACCAGCGCCGCGGTCGCCACCAGGGGCAGACCCTCGGGGAGGGCCGCCACGCCCAGGGCCACCGCGCCGCGCAGCACCTGGGGCCCGGAGCGGCCATGCGCCAGGCCCACCACGGCGGACAGCGCGGCCGCGCCCACGGAGGCCACCGCCACGTGCCGGTCCAGCTGGCCCAGCTTGCGCGTCAGCGGCGTGGTCGGCGCGGACTCCTGCGCCACCAGCTCCCGCACGCGCGCCATCTCCGTGTTGGCGCCCGTGGCCACCACCAGGGCGCGCCCATGGCCCGTGGCCACCGTGGTCCCCGCGAACAGCAGCGACGTCCGCTCCGCCAGGTGCGCCCGCGCATCCACCGGCGCGGGCTGCTTGGGCTGCGGCTCGCTCTCGCCGGTGAGGGGCGCCTCGTCCGCGGAGAGCCGGTGCGCGTCCAGCACGCGCATGTCCGCGGGCAGCACGTCGCCCGCGCGCAGCAGCACCACGTCCCCCGGCACGAGCTCCGCCACCAGCACCGTGACGAGCACGCCGCCGCGCAGCACCTGCGCCGAGCCCGCCTCCAGCTTCTGCCACGAGGCGAGCAGCTCCTGGTTGCGGCGCTCGATGCGGTAGCCGATGCCCGCGTTGAGCCCCACCACCGCGAGGATGGCGGTCGCCTCCAGCGCGTCCCCCGCCAGCGCGGAGGCCCCCGCCGAGCCCATCAGCAGCATCGTGGGAATGGTGGCCAGCTGTGAGCCCAGCATGGCCAGGCGCGAGCGCTGCGTCTCCTCCTCCACGACATTGGGGCCGAAGCGCTTGAGCCGCCGCGCCGCCTCCTCCGAGGAGAGTCCGTGCGTCGAGCCGTCCAGCCGCGCCAGCACCGCGTCCACCGTCATCGCGTGCCACGGCTCCCGCGGTCCGCGCTGTCCGCCTGGCGCCGGGCGGGCCTTGTGATGCCTGCGAGTGCGGGCGAGCGGCGCTTCGGGCTCCTCGTGCAGCCGGGCCAGCAGGGGGGCCTCCGGCGCGTAGCGCACCAGCAGGCGGCCGGTGCGGGGCTGCGCGCTCACCTCCTCGACGCCGGGCCAGGTGGCGAACGTGGCCTCCAGCCGCGTGCCGAGCGAGGTGTTCCACTGCAGGTCAGGGACCTCCAGGCGCAGCCGGCGCGCCGCGGTCGAGTGGCGCACCACCCTCGCCGAAGCGGACTGCCCATCCATGAGGAACACCACCATTCGGACTCCCCCTGACCGGGCTTCCGAGGTGGGGATGGTGGCCCGCGGGAACAAGGCGGCCCTGCGTGCCAGGGGACGCTGTCGCGGCGACACCGGCGCCCAGACCCTTCCAAGGGCCAACACCTCGCTCCGACTTCAGGGCGGGGTGGGAGGTCTCAGCGGTGGCGCGCCCACACCTCCTGCTCGCGCACCGCCTTGCGTGCGTGGGGCGCGGC
>NZ_RAWM01000150.1 GCF_003668875.1 Corallococcus interemptor
GGGTGGGACTTCACGCGGTGGCTCCATTTTCTCTCGCCGCAGAAGGTAGGTCGGCGCGCCAGTTCGGCCAGGGGACGGTGTGGGCTTTGTTCGGCGAATGGCGGTGAGTGTGTCCTAGGAGGCGGCCAGGCGCTCCTTGAGGATGTGTTTCTGGACCTTTCCGAGCGCGTTGCGGGGCAGGGCGTCGGTGAAGACGACGCGGCGGGGCTTCTTGAAGGCGGCGAGCCGTTCGCGGCACCAGTCCACCAGGGCCTGGGCGTCGGTGGGGGCGCCGGGGTGGGGGACGATGACGGCGACGACCTGTTCGCCGAAGTCCGGGTCGGGCAGCCCCAGGACGGCGGCCTCCGCGACGGACGGGTGCTGGGTGAGGACCTCTTCGACCTCGCGGGGGTAGATGTTGAAGCCACCGCTGATGATGAGCTCCCGGGCCCGTCCGGTGATGCGCAGGAATCCGTCCGGGTCCCACTCGCCCAGGTCTCCGGTGCGGAACCAGCCATCGGCGTCGAAGGCCTCCTGGGTGGCGTCCGGGCGGCGCCAGTAGCCGGTGAAGACGTGGGGGCCGCGGACCTCGATTTCACCTGTCTCGCCGCGGGGCAGGGGCTGGCGGGAGCGCACGTCCACGACGCGGGCCTCCTGGCCGGGGAAGGGCATGCCCACGGTGCCGGGGCGGCGTTCGCCGTCGTAGGGCTGGGTGGTGTTCATGAGGGTTTCGGTCATCCCGTAGCGCTCCAGGATGCGGGCGCCGAAGCGCGCCTCGATGTCCAGGCACAGCTGGGGGCTCAGCGGGGCGGAGCCGGAGACCCAGAGGCGCAGGGGACGCGGCGTGACGCCGGTGCGGCGGGATTCTTCGAGGAGGCGGCCGTACAGGGTGGGCACGCCGAAGAAGAGGGTGAGGGACGCGTCGTCGTGCAGGGCGGTGAGGGCTTCGGAGGCGACGAAGCGGCGGCGCAGGTCCACGCTGGCGCCGGTGAAGAGGGTGCCGTGCAGGCCCACCATGAGGCCGTGGGTGTGGAAGAGGGGAAGCGTGAGCAGCAGCCGGTCCGCGTCCGTCCAGCGCCACGCTTCGGTGACGGCGCGCACGTTGGAGAGCAGCTGCCGGTGCTGGAGCATGGCGCCCTTGGAGCGGCCGGTGGTGCCGGACGTGTAGCCCAGCACGGCCAGGTCCTCCGCGCGGGGCAGGGGCAGTGAAGCGGTGGACGCGGCGCCCTGCGCGAGCACGTCGTCGAAGGCGACGGCGGGGAGCCCGGAGGGCGCAGGCTCCACGGTGATGAGCCATTGCAGCGACGGAAGCTGATCGCGCAGGGGGACGAGTTCGGAAGCGCCGGAGCTGCCGGTGACGCAGACCTTCACCTCCGCGTCGGAGAGGATGTGGGCCAGCTCCACCTGGCGGTAGGCCGTATTGACGAGCACGGCGACGCAGCCGGCGGCCTGGACACCCAGCCACGTGATGACGAACGCGTCGCTGTTCTCCAGGAAGAGGGCGACGCGTTCCCCCGGAGCCAGCCCCCGGGCCTTGAGTCCGCGAGCGAACGCGGTGACCCGCTCCGCCAGCTGCCCACGCGAATACTCGGTCCCCTCGAAAGACAGCAACGGGCGCGAGGGCTCGTGACGGGCATGGTCCAGGAACACTTCAAGCAGGGAGGCCGGCATGGCGCGCGAGCCTAGCGCCTGCCGGTGGGAATGGGAGCGTGCTCCGACTTTGGACCGGAAGGCCTGCCAGGCGGCCATCAGTTGCCGCGACATGCCAGAATTGGCATGCTCCAGAAGATGGCGAGGCCTCTGGTCTGGGTGGGGAGCAGCTTGGAGGACTTGAAGTCGTTTCCTGAAGAGGTGCGAGGCGTCATGGGCTACGCGCTGCATCTGGCCCAGACAGGGGGAAAGCACCCGGACGCCAAGCCCCTCAAGGGCTTCAAGGGGGCTGGAGTGCTGGAAGTCGTCGAGGACTTCGACGGTGACACCTTCCGTGCGGTCTACACGGTCAAGCTGAAGGGAGTCCTCTACGTGCTGCACGCCTTCCAGAAGAAGTCTCGGAAGGGCATCAAGACCTCCAAGCAGGACATCGATCTGGTGAAGCTCCGATTGAAGGCGGCGGAAGACCTCCACGCGGCCCGGAAGGACGCTACGGAAGAGGAATCAGAATGAAGAGCGAACCGAAGTTCACGGCCAGCAGTGGGAATGTCTTCCGGGATCTGGAGGTCGCTCAGCCCGAGGAGGCGCAGGCCAAGGCGGAGCTCATGGCGCGGATCGCGGAGCTCATCGCCAGGAAGAAGCTGACCCAGGCTGCGGCGGCGAAGCTGCTGGGAGTGGATCAGCCCAAGGTCTCGGCCCTGCTGCGTGGACGCATGGCGGGCTTTTCGACGGAACGGTTGATCCGCTTCCTGACCCTCCTGGGCAGTGACGTCCAGATCGTCGTACGGGACCGCCCCAGGTCCCGGGCTCCAGGGCACCTGGAAGTTGTCACAGCCTGACGTGTGGAAACCGGAGCTGCCGTGTCGTGGCGGAAGCTCCGGCCGTTTGCCCTAAGCCGCCTAGAAGAGCGACATGCCCAGCGTGACGCTGCACAGGAAGCCGCCGTGCTGGGTGGTGGCGATGTCCAGGTCGTCGAGGAGGTTCGGGTCGCGGCCGTCCGACGTGCGCCAGTTGTCCTCACGCAGCCGGAAGCCCCAGCCCGCGCGCAGGCCCAGGTACATGGGGCCCATCGACTGACGCATGCCCAGCGCCAGCGTCGCCACCGGCGTCATCAGCTTCTCCGTCGTGTACACCTCGGACTCGCCGCCGAAGCTGAGCGTCGTCGTCGACGTGCCGCCCATGTTGAAGCTCATGCCCGCCTCCAGGAACGGGCTCGTGCGCACCTCGCCCAGCGGATACAGGCGCGCCACCGGACCCACGCGGAAGCCCCAGGCGCCCGTGCCCGCGCTCAGGTTGAGCCCCAGGACGGGCGCCACCCGGTACTCCAGCTCACCGCCAAAGATGCCCGACGGGCTGTTGAAACCCAGCGCCAGACCCAGGTCCAGGTTCGTGCGCCCACCCCGGCGGGGCGGCGCCTCGCGCTCCACCTGGCGCCCCGTCGAGTCTCCCTCCATCCCCTCATGGCGGGGCGCGTCGCCATTCACGCGCTCCGACACCAGCGAGTCCGAGCCCGCGCCGGAGGCCGCCGGGACCTCCTCGGCCGCCACCGGCGTCTCCTGGCTCGCGGCCTCCAGCTTCTGCGCCTCGGCCAGCACCGCCTGCGCCATCACCACCGAGCCCTTGTCGCTCAGGCTGGGATTGACGAAATCGTACGACAGCGTCTTGGTGCGCACCGGCTGGTGCGTCGTGCTCAGCAGATACGTCAGCCGGTACTTCTCTCCGGCCCGCGTCACCTTCGCGCTCACCGTCACGTCCGCCGAACCCTCGTGCTGCGGATCCATCAGGATGGCTTCCGTGGTCGCGCCCTTCAGCGCCTCGTTGATGCCGTAGCGCGTGCGCTCCGCCACGGTGCTCGCCGCCAGTCCGGACGCGTCCACCTCGCTGCCCACGTCCGTGAGCTGGAGATACAGGGCATCCGCGAAGGCGGAGAAGGGCAGGAGGGTGGCGGCCAGCAGCATGCCGGCGCGCTTCCCGAAGGAGGTGGAGCGCATGGGGTGTTCCTCGAAATTGTGTGGGAATTGAATCGAGCAGGCAGACGGCCTGACGCTGTTGCTATTCAACCCCAGCACACTTCTTCGCGGTGTCCGTTCCTGGGACGCGCGCTTCGCGCAAGCGGTCAACGCGGCCGGACAATCCTTCCTCGCGCTCGTGTTTCCGGGGGCTTGGCCCGGCTCGAAGCCCTGGCACACGGCTCGCTATGGCCCGGGGCGTGGACATCCCGAAGGCTCGCAAGCCGCGCCGCAAACCCTACCTCCTGGCCGCCCTGGGCCTCGCCGCGCTCGTGGCGGTGACCGTGGGCCTGTCCCGGCTGCGCCCCGCGGCGCCCACCGTGGACAAGGCCTCCGTGTGGCTGGACACCGTGAAGCGCGGCCCGCTGGTGCGCCAGGTGAAGGGCACCGGCTCGCTGGTGCCTGAGGCCATCCGCTGGCTCACCGCCGACACCGCCGGCCGCGTGGAGCGCATCCACGTCCGTCCCGGCGCCACCGTCACCGCCGGCACGCTGCTCCTGGAGCTGTCCAACCCGGACGTGCAGCTCCAGGCGCTTGAAGCCGAACGCCAGCTCGCGAGCGCCGAAGGCGACTTCCTGGAGCTGCGCGAACTGCTCCAGACGCAGCGCCTGTCCCAGCAGGCCACCGTGGCCACCCTCACCGCCGAGTCCGCCGACGCCACCCGCCGCGCCCAGGCCAACGCCGAGCTCTTCCAGAGGGCCTTCGTCGGAGACCTGGAGACGCGTCAGGCCCAGGAGAAGGCCGACGAGTCCCGCCAGCGTCTGGAGTTGGAGCGCCAGCGCCTGGACGTCATGTCCCAGAGCCTGCGCCAGCGCCTCGCGTCCCAGCAGGAGCAGGTGGAGCGGCTCAAGGCCGTGGCCCGCTTCCGCCGCCAGCAGGTGGAGTCCATGAAGGTGCTCGCGGGAGAGGACGGCGTGCTCCAGGAGCTGCCGCTGGAGCTGGGCCAGTGGGTGACGCCCGGCGTGCTCCTGGCCAAGGTCGTGAAGCCGGAGCGGTTGAAGGCGGAGCTGCGGATCGCGGAGACGCAGGCGCGCGACATCCTCCCGGGCCTCAAGGCGCAGGTGGACACGCGCAACGGCGTGGTGGAGGGCACCGTGGCGCGCGTGGCGCCCGCCGCGAGCCAGGGCACGGTGCGCGTGGAGGTGTCGCTGCCGGACACGCTGCCCAGGGGCGCCCGGCCAGACCTCACCGTGGAGGGCACCGTGGAACTGGAGCGGCTGGACGACGTGCTGTCCGTGGGCCGCCCCGCGGGAGCGCAGGCGGAGAGCACGCTGGCGCTCTTCCGGCTGTTGCCCGGTGGCGACGAGGCGGTGCGCATCCCCGTGAAGCTGGGCCGGGGCTCGGTGAACGCGGTGGAGGTCGTGCAGGGACTCTCAGAGGGTGACCAGGTGGTGCTGTCGGACATGACCGCGTGGGATGCGGTGGAGCGCGTGAGGCTGCGATGATGACGACGATGACGAACGACGGCGAGGCGAAGGCGCTGCTCCAGCTCGACGGGCTCACCAAGGTGTTCGAGACGGAAGAGGTGGAGACGCACGCCCTCTCCAACATCCAGCTCACCGTCCGTCAGAACGAATGGGTGGCCATCGTGGGCCCGTCCGGCTCCGGCAAGTCCACGCTGCTCGCGGTGCTGGGGCTGTTGGACACCGCCACGCGTGGCAGCTACCTCTTGGATGGCAGGAGCGTGCTGGACCTGTCCCCCACGGACCGCGCGAAGGTGCGCAACCAGCACATCGGCTTCATCTTCCAGAGCTTCAACCTCATCGGCGACCTCACGGTCTTCGAGAACGTGGAGCTGCCGCTCACCTACCGGGGACTGCCCGCGCAGGAGCGCAAGCAGCGCGTGGAGCGGGCCCTGGAGCGCGTGGGCATGGCGCACCGGGCGCGGCACCTGCCGGGGCAGCTCTCCGGCGGTCAGCAGCAGCGCGTGGCGGTGGCGCGCGCCGTCGCGGGAGACCCCCTCATCCTCCTGGCGGACGAGCCCACGGGCAACCTGGACTCGAAGAACGGCGAGGCGGTGATGCAGCTGTTGTCCGACCTGCACAAGGCGGGCTCCACCATCTGCATGGTGACGCACGACCCGGCGCACGCGCGCATCTCCACGCGCACGGTGAGCCTGTTCGACGGCCGCGTCGTGCAGGACGAACAGCTTCGCTGAAGAAAGGGAGACACGGCCATGGAACACCTGCTCGGTGACTTGCGCTACGCGTGGCGCTCCCTGAGGAACGCCCCCGGCTTCGTGGCGGTGGCGGTGCTGACGCTGGCGTTGGGCATTGGCGCGAACAGCGCCGTGTTCAGCGTGGTGAAGGGCGTGCTGCTCACCCCGCCCCCTTTCCGTCAGCCGGAGCAGCTGGTGCTGCTGGCCCCGAACTTCGAAGCCTTCGGCTTGAAGGAGGTGTCGAACTCCCTTCCCGAGTACCGGGACATGACCACGCACACCAAGGCCTTCGCGTCGCTCGCGGCCTTCCGGCCCGACGACATGACGCTCACCGGAGGGGACTCACCCCGGCGCCTGCATGTCGTCGTCGCCACGGCGTCCTTCCTGCCCACGCTGGGCGTCACGCCGGTGCTCGGCCGGGGCTTCACGCAGGAAGAGGAGGTCCCGGGCCAGGACAAGGTCGTCGTGCTGTCGGACTCCGCGTGGCGCACGCACTTCGCGAAGGACCCGGAGGTGCTGGGGCGCGTGCTGCGGCTGGACGGGGTGCCGCGCACGGTGGTGGGCGTGCTGCCTCCGGGCGCCGTCTACCCGGAGGACACGGAGGGGGTGCTGCCCCTGGCGCCCACGCCCGAGCAGCAGGAGGAGTCCCGGCGCGGCAACCGCTTCCTCAGCGTGATGGCGCGGCTCAAGCCGGGCATGACGCTGGACGCGGCGCGCACGGACCTGGTGCGCATGGGCAACGCGCGCCCGGCGGACCTGGTGAGCCGGTACCGGGAGTGGGGCTGGTCCATGAGCGTGAAGCCGCTGGAGGACCAGGTGGTGGGCGGCGTGCGCGAGACGCTGTGGCTGCTCTGGGGCGCGGTGGGCTTCGTGCTGCTGGTGGCGTGCTCCAGCGTGGCGAACCTGCTGCTGGCGCGGGCCGTGTCGCGAGGGCGTGAGGTCTCCATCCGCGCGGCGCTGGGCGCGGGCCGGCTGCGGCTGGTGGCGCAGTTCCTCACGGAGAGCCTGGTGCTGTCGCTGGTGGCGGGCGCGGTGGGGCTCCTGCTGGCGCTGTGGGGCACGGATGCGCTGGTGGCCACGGTGGGTGACAGCCTGCCGCGCGCCCAGGGCGTGAAGCTGGACGTGGCCTCCGTGCTCTTCACGCTGGCGGTGTCGGTGCTCACGGGCGTGCTCTTCGGGCTGGTGCCCGCGCTCCAGGCCAGCCGCGTGGACCTGCACGCGGCGATGCGCGAGGGCGCACGTGCCACGGGGAGCCACCGCACGGGCCGGCTGCGCGCGGCGTTGGTGGTGGCGCAGGTGTCGCTCGCGCTGGTGCTGCTGGTGGGCGCGGGCCTGTTCGTGAAGAGCTTCCTCGCGCTTCAGCGCGTGGATGCGGGCTTCGAGTCCGAGGGCGTGCTCACCGGAGCGCTCGCGCTGCCCAAGGTTCAGTACCCGGACCCGGCGAAACAGGCCGCTTTCCTGCAGGCCCTGCTGCCGCGGCTCCAGGCGCTTCCGGGCGTGGAGTCCGCGGGGCTCACGAACCTGCTGCCGCTGGGGGGCTCCGCGGACCGCAGCTTCGACATCGACGGGCGTCCGCGCCAGCCGGGGGAGCAGTGGAAGGCGGTGGAGTTCCGCGCCGCCACGCCCGGCTACCTGAACGCGCTGCGCGTCCACCTGCGGCAGGGCCGGCTGCTGGAGGACCGGGACGGGCCGGACGCGCCCTGGGCGGTGGTCATCAACCGCTCCTTCGCGGACCTCTTCTGGCCGAAAGGAGACGCGCTGGGGCAGCGGCTGAAGCTGCACGGCCAGGACATGCAGTGGACCACGGTGGTGGGCGTCGTGGACGACCTGCGCGAGTGGGGCCTGGACGTGCCGTCGCGCCCGGCGGCCTACTATTCGCTGTCGCAGCTGCCGGACGTCTCCATGGGCCTGGCGGTGCGCGTGAAGTCCGGGGAGCCGGAGGCGGTGCGCGCCCAGGTGGAGGCGGAGGTGCGCGCGGTGGACGCGGACCTGCCGCTGTTCGACGTGTCCCCGCTCACGCGGCGGATGGACCAGTCCACGGGGCCCCGGCGGCTGTCCGCGCTGGTGATGGGGCTGTTCGCGGGCGTCGCGCTGCTGCTCGCGGCGCTGGGGCTGTCGGGTGTCATCGCCTTCTCGGTGTCGCAGCGCACGCGGGAGCTGGGCATCCGCATGGCGCTGGGCGCGGCGCGAGGCGACGTGCTGCGGCTGGTGCTGGCGCAGGGCCTGCGGCTGTCGCTCATGGGCGTGGCGGTGGGGCTGTGTCTGTCCCTGGCGCTGGCGCGGCTGTTGGGGTCGCTCTTGTACGGAGTCTCGGCGGGCGACCCGTGGACGTTCGGAGGGGTGGCGCTGCTGTTGACCGGGGTGGCGCTGGCGGCGTCGTGGCTGCCTGCCCGGCGGGCGACGCGCGTGGACCCCATCATCGCGCTCCGGGCGGACTGAGTTCCCTCCTTTCTGGCACAGTTCCCAACCGTGGCGCTCCCCGTGTCCGAACCCACTGCTCCCCCTCCGCGTACCCCCACCCGCATCCTCGTGGCCGACGACCAGCCGGACGTGCTGGAGGCGCTGCGGCTGTTGCTCAAGCGCGACGGCTACACGGTGGTGAGCGCGCAGTCCCCCGCGGGCGTGAAGGCCACGCTGGACGCGGAGGACGTGGACCTGGTGTTGATGGACCTGAACTACGCGCGCGACACGACCTCCGGGCGCGAGGGCCTGGACCTCCTGGGCGAGCTGCGCGCGAGGGACGCGTTGCTGCCGGTGGTGGTGATGACGGCGTGGGGCAGCGTGGAGGGCGCGGTGGAGGCCATGCGCCTGGGCGCGCGCGACTACGTGCAGAAGCCCTGGGACAACACGCGCCTGCTGGCCACGCTGCGCACGCAGCTGGAGCTGGCTCGCGCGTTGCGGCGCGGCCGGCGGCTGGAGGAGGAGAACCAGCACCTGCGCCGTGAGCAGGGCGGGCGTTCGCCGCTGGTGGGTGAGTCGCGGGCGATGCTGCCGGTGCGCAGGCTCATCGAGCGGGTGGCGCCGTCGTCCGCGCCGGTGCTGGTGACGGGGGAGCACGGCACGGGCAAGGAGGTGGTGGCCCGGCTCATCCACGCGGCGAGCACGAGAGCGGACCGGCCCTTCGTCGCGGTGAACTCCGGCGGCCTGTCCGAGGGCGTCTTCGAGAGCGAGCTCTTCGGTCACGTGAAGGGGGCGTTCACGGACGCGAAGGCGGACCGCATCGGCTGCTTCGAGCTGGCGGACGGCGGCACGCTCTTCCTGGATGAGATTGGGAACATGCCGCTCACGCAGCAGGCGAAGTTGCTGCGGGTGCTCCAGACGGGAGAGCTGCACCCGGTGGGCTCGTCGAGGACGCGGCGCGTGGACGTGCGAGTGGTGAGCGCGACGAACGTGGACCTGGGCCGGGCGGCGGCGGAGGGCCGCTTCCGCGAGGACCTGCTCTACCGGCTCAACACGGTGGAGGTGCAGCTGCCGCCGCTGAGGGAGCGGCGCGAGGACATCCCGCTGCTCGCGGCGCACTTCCTGGCCGCGCAGGGCCAGCGCTACGGCCGACCCGGCATCCACCTGGGGCCGGGAGCCATGGAGGCGCTCATCGCGTACCCGTGGCCCGGCAACGTGCGCGAGCTGGAGCACGCGGTGGAGCGGGCGCTGCTGATGGCGGTGGGGGACCGCGTGGAGGCGGAGGACCTGCTGCTCAAGCGGATGGGCCCGCCGGGCGGAGGAAGCACGCGCCTGGAGGAGATGACGCTGGAGGAGGTGGAGCGCTACCTCATCGAGCGCGCGCTCGGCCGTCATGACGGCAACGTGAGCGAAGCGGCGAAGGCGCTGGGCCTGTCGCGCAGCGCGCTCTACCGCCGGCTCCAGTACTACGGCATCAAGGGCGCAAGGTGAAACGCGGTCCCCCGGCTCCGCAGGACCCGCACGAGCGCAAGTTCCCCGTGCCGCACGACCTGCGCGTGATGTGGCTCGCGGTCGTCGCAGGATTGCCCGCGGTCGTCGTGGCGCTCGCGCTCCTCTGGACAGGGGACTTCACCGCCAAGGTGCGCTGGACGCTCTCCGTCCTCGTGGTGGGCATCCATGCCGGAGCGTGTCTCGCCATCCGCGAGCGCGTCGTGCGGCCCCTGCACACCGTCGCGGGCCTGCTGGCCGCCCTGCGTGAAGGCGACTACTCCGTGCGCGGCCGGGGCGGACGCGCGGGCGATCCGCTGGGGGAAGTGCTGCTGGAGGTCAACGCGCTGGGCGACACCCTGCGCGAACAGCGCCTGGGCGCACTCGAAGCCGGGGCGCTGCTGGGCCAGGTCATGGAGGCCATCGACGTCGCGGTGCTCGCCTTCGACGCCTCCGGCACCCTCAAGCTGGTGAACCGCGCGGGCGCCCGGCTCGTGGGCCTGCCGCGCGCACAGTTGCTGGGGCAGCGCGCGGAAGCCCTCGGCTGGAGCGGCCTGCTGGAGGGCCCCGCCCCCCGCCGCCTCACGCGCGTCTTCGCGCAGCAGGACGGCGGACCGTATGAACTGTGGCGCGGCTCCTTCCGCGAAGGAGGACAACCCCACCAGTTGGTCGTGCTCACCGACCTGCGTCTGGCATTGCGCGAGGAAGAACGTGAAGCCTGGCGCCGGCTGGTCCGCGTGCTCAGCCACGAAATCAACAACTCCCTCACCCCCATCCACTCCATCGCGGACGCCCTCCGGGACACCCTCGCCCAGGTGCCGCGCCCCGAGGACTGGGAGGAGGACACCCGCCACGGCCTGGGCATCATCGCCCGCCGCGCGGAAGCCCTGTCCCGCTTCATGTCCGCGCACGCCCGGCTCGCGCGCCTGCCACCGCCCACCCTGGGGCCCGTGGACGTGGAGCCCTGGGTGCGGCGCGTGGTGGCCCTGGAGCCGCGCCGTGCCGTCGCCGTGCGCCCCGGCCCCGGCCTCACCGTGTCCGGGGACGCGGATCAGCTGGAGCAACTGCTCATCAACCTGGTGCGCAACGCCGTGGACGCCGTCCTGCCGGACGGAGGCCCGGGCGGTGTCTGGGTTTCGTGGGCCGTGCACGCGCCGGGCGCGGTGGAGGTCTGGGTGGAGGACGAAGGCCCCGGCCTCGCCGACACCGCGAACCTCTTCGTGCCCTTCTTCACCACCAAGCCCCAGGGCAGCGGCATTGGCCTGGCGCTCAGCCGGCAGATCGCCGAAGCCCACGGAGGCAGCCTGCGCCTGGAGAACCGCACCGACGGCCGAGGCTGCCGGGCGAGGCTCAAGCTCCCGCTGGACGCTCCGCGCGCCTGAAGCCCTTCTTGCCGGGCGCGGCCTCGGGACCCGTGGGCATGGCGGGAGCGGCCTCGGCCTCCGGCACCGGCGCCGCCAGCCGGTAGAGCAGCGCGGTCGCCGCCCAGAAGAACAGCACGGTGAAGCCCACGTGGACCCAGCGCGCCGCGGACCACTGCTGCAGCGAGCGAGGCAGCGCCTCCAACGCGACGAAGCCGCCCATCCACTGCCCCAGCCAGCACAGCGCCGTCACCCACACCAGGCGCTGCCATGACGCCACCCGCGAGCGCCCGAAGGCATACCGGTCCAGCGCCCACAAGAGCCCTACGGCGCAGCCCCACAGCGCCAGACGTGTCAGTGAAAGCCCCCGGTGCGAGGGACCCAGCGGGTTCAGCTCCAGCACCCCGAAGCTCGGCGCCAGGATGAGCACCTGCACCAGCAGCACCCGGCGCACGCGCTCCGACAGTCCCTTGAGGAGCTGCCCATACGTCCAGGTCAGCGCAATCATGGGGCCCTCCCTCGGGCACGAATGAGCGGTGCTGCAAGAGAAGAACGGTTCGCCCTTTATTTCTTGATTTATTTGTCTGGGATGGACTTCGGGCCTTACACAACCCAAGCAATCTCCCGGGGTTGGAGGGTCATCCGCAATGACTATTCAAAGATGGACACCTCGGAGAGGGTATAGAACTCAGCAGGTGGGGTGGTTCCGTCGTAGGTAAGGGATTCCACGGAGAGGCGCACGAAGCGCACGGGCCCGGTGCTGGAGAGGGGCACCTCCTGGAAGACCCGCTCCCGCATGCCCAGCAGGAGCGGCCCGTCCCCATAGGCCGATGCCCCCGCGGTCGGCTCGGCGTAGAAGCCGAACTGGGCCTCGAACAGCGACTGCTCGGTGGCGCTCAGGTCCCGCAGGACGACGTGTGCCAGGGATTGCCAGTGCTCGCCGTCCTCGCTGCCCTCCACGCGGAGCGAGTCCCTGCCGCCATAGCCTCGCAGGTACAGCAGCCCGCGCACCACCGCCTGGCGGGGCAGGATGGGCCGGGGCAGGGTGATGACGACGCCGTAGGACCGCGGGTCGGTCTCCTTCTCGAAGAAGTCCACCGGGGTGAGCTGTCCATCCGTGAATGGACAGACACCGCCGAAGGACGGCTCGCACGCGGCGCCGCGGCTGACGGGGCGCAGCGTCCCGGCGGGCAGCGGCTCCTGGCCGGTGCGCCACTCCAGCTGGAAGTCCACGGAGCTCGCCTGGCCGCCCAGGGGCGAGAACAGCCACGTCCCCGCGCTGGCGGCCCGCAGCTGGACCTGGGGCGAAGCGAAGTCCTCCAGGACATACGGGGACGGCGCCCACGGTGAGGTGGTGCCCGGCTGGCGCCAGAGCACTTCGCCGCCGGACGTGACCGACAGCAGGGGCTCCGGGGTGCTGGGCAGGATGGGGATGAAGACGCCGTCCTCGGAGAGCAGCTCCAGGGTGTCCGCCGTCACCGGCAGCGGCGGCGCCGGGGGCGCGGGTGGGAAGGCCACCTGGGGGCCCGCTTCACCGGCGCTCACGACGGGGTGCGCGTCCCAGGCCTGCAGCGCGGGCAGCTCCACGTCGTCCTGGAAGGAGAACGCGAGCGTGGCGCCGCTGCCGTCGGCTTCCAGCGGCAGCGACATCCGGAACCGGCTGCGGGCGCTGCTGTAATCCGTCCTGTCGACGACGTCCCCGTAGAGCAGCTCCAGGATGAATTCGCCGGAGGCATCGGTGACGGCGGTCGCGAAGGGCTCGAAGACCTCCGCCTCCGGATGCAGGCGCTCCAGGGTCAGCGTCTCGCCGGAGCGCGGGGCGCCGTCCCGGTGGAGCGCGCGGCCGTAGGCGAAGATGGGGTCCTCGGCATAGCGCTCGCATCCGGTGAGGGCGGAGGTCACGAGCGCCAGGGTGGTGACGAGTGCGCGTCGCATGTCAGTAGGTCGCCTTGAGCCCGAAGAGCGGGAGGATGACGGGGATGCGGATGGGCTTGCGGATGGGAGTGACGGCCCGGGGGCTGTCGGGGTCGAGGTTGGACTCGGCGCCGTACTCGTAGGCCACCACCTCCTGCTGGGCGGAGATATTGAGCACGTCCAGCGACGCATCCAGGGTGAAGTCCTGGTAGGCCCACGACTTCGCGATGCGCGCGTCCACGCGGAAGAACGGCGCCAGGCGCTGCGTGCGGTCCAAGTCCTGCCGCACCCATTCCTGGCCCCCGTCGGCGTTGGTCACCCAGCGCTGCGTCTGGGAGGTGATCTGCCCCGTCTCCGGACGGCCGGTGTTGAAGTGCACCACCGTGCCCACGGTCCAGTTGTTGCCGAACTTGTAGCTGAGCGCCGCATTGAACGTATGCGCCTGTTCGAAGGCGAAGGGCAGCGTGCCGTCCACCGTCTCCATCACCTTGTTGTCATCGCCGATGCGGCCGAAGCGCGCCTTCCGCTTGCTCTGAAGGAAACTGTAGGACACCCAGCCGAACCAGTGGCGGCCCAGCGGGTGGCGGGCCATCAGGTCGAAGCCGTAGGCATAGCCGGAGGTGGCGGGATCCGTGTCCAGGCCGAGGCGCCGGCGCCGGTTCTCCAGCACGTCCGTCAGGTCGAACTCCACCGCACGGGACAACGGGTTGAAGTACGCGTCCGCGCTCAGCTCCAGTCCCTCGAAGGCCTTCCACTCCGCGCCCACGTCGAACTGCGCGCCGGACTGGAGGCCGTAGCGCAGGCTCGCGGTGTCGATGGCGGGCACGTGCACCAGCACGGTGGGCGGCTGGTGGTACAGGCCCGCGCCGCCCTTGAGCGTGAGGGTGTCCGTCAGCGCGTGGCGCACGGACAGGCGCGGCTCCACCGCGGTGAAGGTCATGCCCGGCACCAGGTGGTACGCGTCCACGCGCAGCCCCGGTGTGACGGTCCACCGGTCCGAAGGCCTCCACGTGGCGGACGCATACGCGCCGGAGAAGGTGGCCAGGGCGCTGGGCCGCTTGAGTGGATCCGCGTCGTCGGAGGGGCGCCAGCCCGGCGGCCGCGCGGTGCCGGTGATGACGGTGGCCGAGCGGCGGTGCTCCACGTCCGCGCCCACGGCCAGGTCCAGCGAGGACGTCAGCGCGCGGCGCCATCCCGCGCGCGCGGAGATGCTCGCCTGCGAGAGGCTGTACTCGCCCACCTTCTCGCGGATCAGCTCCTCGCCGGTGTCGCGCGTCTGCTCGCCGGAAAGCCCCAGGCCATCCCAGCCCAGCGTGACGCCTACTTCGCCCTCGCCGCCCGCCAGCGGGTGCGTGCCGCGCAGGTCGATGCGGTGGAAGCGTGACACGACGCCGCCTCCGTCCGCGGTGTCCCGCAGCTCCGGTGCGACGCCCACGTCATCGGAGCTGCCCAGCGCGAACAGGCGCAGGCGGCCCCTGCCTACCTTTTGCTCGACGCGCGCCTGGTAGTCCCAGAAGCCCGCACGCAGCTGCTCCGCCTCCTTCTTCTGGAAGGCATTGGCCGCCAGGGAGATGAGCATCGCGGTGTAGCTGATGCGGCCCGCCACGCTGACGCTGGTGCCGGTGGACTCGAAGGGCTGCTCGATGAAGCCGCCCGCGTTGATGAGGTCCGCGTAGGCGGTGAAGTGCAGCCGGTCCTCGCGAGGGCGGCTGAGGCGTCCCTCCACCGCGCCGCCGAGCACGCGGCCGTACTGCACCGGAGGCGCGCCCGAATAGAAGTCCACGGTATCGATGAAGTCCGGGTGCACCACCGCGGGCCCGAGCAGCAGGTGGTACAGCATCGGGATGCGCACGCCATCCAGGAAGAAGCCCGTGGCGGCGGGTTGGCTGCCGCGCACCACCGGGTAGCTGATGCCGGACGCGAGGCTGCCCACGCCTGGCATCAACATCACCACGCGGAACGGGTCACCCAGCGTGCCGGGCACCTCGCGGATCTCCTGCTCATGCAGGCTGATGCGCGTCACTTCCGTGCGAGGGCGCTCGTCGCGCACGACGGTCTCGTAGGGGTTCACCTCGCGAGGCTGGAGCCGGTAGACGACCTGGAGTGTCTGGCCCTGCGTCAGCGTCTCCTCGAACACCGTCGTCGCGTGGCCGGGAGCACGGACCTCCACCTTGTGCGGCCCCGGCGTCACGTCCAGCGCGAAGCGGCCCTGCGCGTCGGTGGCGCCGGAGGGCTGGAGCGCGCCGTCCAGGAAGAGGGCCGCATCGGACAGAGGCCTGCGCGTGCCGCGAGCGCGCACCTCACCAGAGAGGTGCGTGGTGGAGGCAGGGACCTGCACTGGGGGCGCGAAGCGGTAGACGAACGGCAGGCGCACCGCCACGGGGGCACCACCCAGCGTGGCCGGGGTGAAGCGCAGGCCCGGGGCGGCGGCGAGCGCCGCATCGGTGAGGCGAGGCTCGGCGGCGGCGCGCGTCACCTTCGCTTCCGCGACGCGGCCCTCCACGTCCACCAGCAGCTCCAGCTCCACCTCGCCCGGCGTGCCCTCCAGGCCTTCGGGCCATGTCGCGGGCGCGTCGGCGGTGAGGCTGGGAGGTACGAGCGTCGTATCGCCCGCGTCGGGAGAGAGGCCCAGGCGCAGGGCGTCCTCGGCGGAGAGGGCTTGACCCGCGTCGGTGGCGTGGACGTCCACTTCAATGGCGCGGGGCTCACTGGTGGCGGAGGGAACGCCTTGTGCGTGGGAGGTCGCGCCGGACAGCAGCACGAGCACCAGCACCCAGCGGACAGCAGGGGGAACGGACATGGGCGGGCGCTTCAACACCGGTCCCCCGCGAAAGTGTCACCCGCGCTGGCGCCAGACGGCTCCGGCCCGGTGAGGGCACTGCATGCATTCATGGGTTCGGCTCAGGCGCCCATGACTTCCCCGGCCCGGGACGGAAGTCAGTTCACGCAGGGCATACGGACCGGGACGCGAATCCCGGTGGTGCCCTTTCGCGCCCAATCTACGGGATGCCGCGTCCCGAGTCGCGCCTCTACTCGAAGATGGACAGCTCGGAGAGGGTCTGGAGCTCAGCGGGTTGGAGGGCGCCGTTGTAGCCCCGGGTCTGCACGGTGAGCCGCACGAAGCGCACGGGGTCCGTGGGGGTGAGGGGCACGTCCTGGAAGACCGGCTCCTTCCGGCCCAGGGGAAGCGGCCCGTCGCCGTAGGGGGAGTCGCCGGTCGACTGGACGTTGAATCCGAATTGGATGTCGAGCAGGTTGCGCTCCCGCGAGGTCAGGTCCTGGAGCGTGACGCGCGCCAGGGATTGCCACTGTTCGCCGTCCGCGCTGCCCTCCAGGAGGAGCCAGTCCTTGCCCTCGGGGCCCGGCACGTAGCTCAGCCCGCGCACCACCGCGCGGCGGGGCATGTCCGGCTGGGGCAGGGTGACGGCGAGGCTCTTGGCCCGAGGAAGGCCCTGCTCCTGGGGGAGGTCCACGGGCGTGAGCAGGCCATCCGTCCATGGGCAGGCACCGGAGGGGGACGGCTCGCACGCCGCGCCTCGGCTGAGGGGGCGCAGCGTCCCCGCGGGCAGTGGTTCGGCGCCGGTGCGCCACTCCAGCTGGAACTCCACGGAGCTCATCTCGCTGCCCAGGGGAGAGTAGAGCCACGTGCCGCGGCTGGCGGCGCGCAGCAGGACGCGAGGCCCGGCGAAGTCCTCCAGGACGTACGGCCCCGGCGTCCACGGTGACGTCGTGCCGGGCTCGCGCCAGAGCAGTGAGTCGCCGGACATGACCCACAACAGGGGCTTCGGGTCGGTCGCCAGGAGGGGGATGAATTCGCCGGTGAGCCCGTCCTGCATCTCCATCGTGTCCGCCGTCGGAGGCTGGGCGGGCGCCGGGGGCGCGGAGGGGAAGGCCACACTGGGACCCTGCGCTCCCATGCTCACGACGGGGTGCGCGTCCCAGGGCTGCAACGTGGGCAGCTCCACGTCGTCCTGGAAGAGGAACGAGACAAAGGCTCCGCTGCCATCCGCATCCAGGGGAAGCGCCAGGGTGAACCGGTTCATGTCCCTGAAGGAGTACGTATCGGTGACGGCCTCGCCGTAGAGCAGCTCCAGGGTGAACTCGCCGGACGGCTCGGGGCTGAGGGTACCGAAGGGCTGGAAGCTCCGGGTCGCCGGGTCCATGCGCTGGATGCTCAGCGGTTCGCCGGAGTGAGGCGTGCCGTCCCGCCGGAGCGCGCGGCCGTACACGAAGACGGGGTCCTCGGGATAGCGCTGGCAGCCGGTGACGGCGGAGGCCACGAGCGCGAGGGAGGTGATGAGTGCGCGTCGCATGTCAGTAGGTCGCCTTGAGCCCGAGGAGCGGAAGGATGATGGGGATGCGGACGGGGGCCCGGGTGGGCTTGATGTCCGTGGGGGTCGAGCCGCTGAACTCCGATTCGAGGCGGTACTCGTAGGCCACCACCTCCTGCTGCGCGGAGAGGTTGAGCACGTCCAGCGACGCATCCAGGGTGAAGTCCTGGTAGGCCCACGACTTGGCGATGCGCGCGTCCACGCGGAAGAACGGCGCCAGCCGCTGCGCGCGGTCCAGGTCCTGCCGCACCCAATTGGACGAGCCGTCCGGGTTCGTCACCCATCGCTGCGTCTGCGAGGTGATCTGCCCCGTCTCCGGGCGGCCGGTGTTGAAGTGCACCACCGTGCCCACGGTCCAGTTGTTGCCGAACTTGTAGCTGAGCGCGGCGTTGAACGTGTGCGCCTGCTCGAAGGCGAAGGGCAGCGTGCCCTCCACTGTCTCCAGCACGTGGTTGTCGTCGCTGATGCGGCCGAAGCGCGCCTTCCGCTTGCTCTGAAGAAAGCTGTAGGAGACCCAGCCGAACCAGTGGCGGCCCAGCGGGTGGCGGGCCATCAGGTCGAAGCCGTAGGCGTAGCCGGTGGTGGCGGTGGCCTCGCGCAGCGCGCTCCGTCGCCGCTGGTTCTCCACCACGTCCATCAGGTCGAACTCCACCGCGCGGGACAGCGGGTTGAAGTACGCGTCCGCGCTCAGCTCCAGCCCTTCGAAGGCCTTCCACTCCGCGCCCACGTCGAACTGCGCGCCGGACTGGAGGCCATAGCGCAGGCTCGCGGTGTCGAAGGCGGGCACGTGGATGAGCACGGTCGGTGGCTGGTGGTACAGACCCGCGCCACCCTTGAGCGTGAGGGTGTCCGTCAGCGAGTGACGCACGGACAGGCGCGGCTCCACGGCGGTGAAGGTCATGCCCGGCACCAGGTGGTACGCGTCCACGCGCAGGCCCGGCGTCACCACCCAGGTGTCGGACGGTCTCCAGGTGGCGGACGCATACGCGCCGGAGAAGGTGGCCAGGGCGCTGGGCCGCTTGAGCGGATCCGCGTCGTCGGAGGGGCGCCAGCCCGGCGGATGCGCGCTGCCGGTGATGACGGTGGCGGAGCGGCGGTGCTCCACGTCCGTGCCCACGGCCACGTCCAGCGAGGACGTCAGCGCGCGGCGCCATCCCGCGCGCGCGGAGACGCTTGCCTGCCGCAGGCTGTACTCGCCCACCTTCTCCATGAAGAGCTGGCCTCCGGCATCGGCCCGCGTCGCCTCGCCGTTGAGGCCCAGGCCGTCCCAGCCCAGGGTGACGCCCACCTCGCCCTCGCCGCCCGCCAGCGGGTGCGTGCCGCGCAGGTCGATGCGGTGGAAGCGCGACACCACGCCGGCCCCGTCCGCCCTCCTGCGCAGCTCCGGCGAGATGCCCACGTCGTCGGAGCTGCCCAGCGCGAACAGGCGCAGGCGGCCCCTGCCCACCTTCTGCTCGACGCGCGCCTGGTAGTCCCAGAAGCCCGCGTGCACCTTGTCCACTTCCGGCAGGACCTGGGTTGCCAGTGAGATGAGCAGCGCGGAGTAGCTGAAGCGGCCCGCCAGGCTGACGCTGGTGCCGGTGGACTCGAAGGGCTGCTCGATGAAGCCGCCCGCGTTGATGAGGTCCGCGTAGGCGGTGAAGTGCAGCCGGTCCTCACGAGGACGGCTGAGGCGTCCCTCCACCGCGCCGCCGAGCACGCGGCCGTACTGCACCGGTGGCGCGCCCGAGTAGAAGTCCACGGTGTCGATGAAGTCCGGGTGCACCACCGCGGGCCCGAGCAGCAGGTGGTACAGCATCGGGATGCGAACGCCGTCCAGGAAGAAGCCCGTGGCGGCGGGTTGGCTGCCGCGCACCACCGGGTAGCTGATGCCGGACGCGAGGCTGCCCACGCCTGGCATCAACATCACCACGCGGAACGGGTCACCCAGCGTGCCGGGCACCTCGCGGATCTCCTGCTCATGCAGGCTGATGCGCGTCACTTCCGTGCGAGGGCGCTCGTCGCGCACCACGGTCTCGTAGGGGTTCACCTCGCGAGGCTGGAGCCGGTAGATGACCTGGAGCGTCTGGCCTCGCGTCAGCGTCTCCGTGAACGTCGTCGTCTCGTGGCCGGGAGCACGGACCTCCAGAGTGTGCGGGCCCGGCGTCACGTCCAGCGTGAAGCGGCCCTGCGCGTCCGTGGTGGCGGCGGGCTCGGCCGCTCTGTCCAGGAAGAGGGCCGCGTCGGAGAGGGGTTTGCGCGTGCCGCGAGCGCGCACCTCGCCGGTGAGGTGCGTGGTGGAGGCAGGGACCTGCACCGGGGGCGTGAAGCGGTAGATGAAGGGCAGGCGCACGGCCACGGGTGCACCACCCAGCGTGGCCGGGGTGAAGCGCAGGCCCGGAGCGGCGGCGAGCGCCGCGTCGGTGAGGCGAGGCTCGGAGGCGGCGCGCGTCACCTTCGCTTCCGCGACGCGGCCCTCCACGTCCACCAGCAGCTCCAGCTCTACCTCGCCGGGCGTGCCCTCCAGGCCTTCGGGCCACGCGGCGGGCGCGTCGGCGGTGAGGCTGGGAGGCACGAGCGTGGTGTCACCCGCGTCGGGAGAGAGGCCCAAACGCAGGGCGTCCTCGGCGGAGAGGACCTGGCCCGCGTCCGTGGCGTGGACGTCCACTTCAATGGCGCGAGGCTCACTGGTGGCGGAGGGCACGCCTTGTGCGCGGGCGGCCGCGCCGGACAGCAGCACAAGCGCCAGCACCCAGCGGACGGCGCGAGGGTGCGGCATGGGCGCGCGCTTCGACACCAGCCACCCCGCCCGTCTGTCACCCGGGACAACGTGAACACCGCCTGCGTTCATGGATTCGACCCCTGGCGTCCGTGACCTCGCCCGAGGCGGAAGTCGCTTCACGCAGGGCATACGGACCGGGTGGGAAGTCCCGGCTGTGCCTTTCTGCATGAAGTCGATGGACGCCCTCGCCCCCGAGTCGTCCGTTTCCACCAGCACCTGACACGGTCCCCGCATCGCGCCAGTCCGTCCCCGGGTGCCGCGCGCTGTGTGGACGCGCACGGCCCGATGTCCCGAGGTGCCGCCCCCTGGAGCCGCGCCAAGGGCGGTCGTTACACTTTTTCATGTCGAGCGGACACCACGGCCAGGGTTCCGCGGGGAGGTCGCATGCGCACGCCGAAGGACGAACTGCTGCTCCGGGCGATGGATCATGCGCTGTCCGCGCGAACGCTGGAGGCGGTGGAGGCGCTGGCGGACCTCTACCGGTTGCTGGATGTGGAGCGCATCCCGGAGGACGAAAACTACGCCGTGTTCGCGACGGCGCTGTCACGCCGGCTGGAGGGCGCGACGGGGGCGCTGCACCCGTACCGGGCATCCGAGGTGGACGGGGGCGCGCCGCAGATCGACCTGTTCCGGCGCTTGATGAAGCACCTGCCGCTGGCGTCGGCGGCGGACGCGGTGGCGAACGCGCTGCTCGCGGGCTTCCTGCGAGGGCACGCGGAGGCGACGCTGTTGGACGTAGGCATCGGGCAGGGGCGGCAGGAGTGCAACCTGCTGCGGGCGCTGGCGAAGGCGGGCGCGCTGCCCCGGCGCCTCACGGTGGTGGGGGTGGACCCCAGCGGCACCAGCCTGGCGGAGGCGCGCGACGCGGTGCTGGCGGTGGCGAAGGAGGTGGGGCTGCGGCTCGAGTTCATGAAGCTGGAGTCGCCGGTGGAGGACCTGAACGTGGCGACGTGGGCCGCGCTGCGGGCGGTGCGCAGGCCGCTGGTGGTGAACGCGGCGTTCGCGCTGCATCACGTGGCGGAGAAGGAGGTGGGGGGGATGGAGGCGCGCGACGCGGTGCTGGCGAGGCTGGCGTCGCTGGGGCCGGTGGGGGTGGTGATGTGCGAGCCGCACGTGGACCACCACCGTGCGCCGGCACGTGAGCGATTGAAGAATGCGTGGAATCACTTCTCCCGCGTGTTCCAGCTGCTGGATACGTTGGAGATACCGGGCTCGGAGCGTCGCGCCCTCAAGCGGTTCTTCGGCCGGGAGGTGGATGACATCGTGGGCACGGTGAACGAGAAGGAGCGGTGCGAGCGCCATGAGCCGGCCTCGGCCTGGTGGGAGCGCTTGCAGCGCGCGGGCTTCGTGCCGCGACGAGGACCGGAGCCGGTGTGTCCCGGCGACGTGCACCCGGCGGTGGGGCTGCTGCGCGAGGAGGGCACGGTGGGCATCACGTTCCGCGGTGACGTGCTGGTGTCGGTGCTGGCGGCGGTGCCGGGGGAGGGCGCGTGAGCGACCTGGAGGCATTGGCGCCGAAGGTCATCTCGAGGTGCCGGGAGGCTGGGGTGCGGCTGGTGCTGGCGGAGGCGTGCACGGGCGGGCTGATGACGGCGGCGCTGACGGACGTGCCGGGGGCCTCGGCGGTGGTGGAGCGGGGGTTCGTGCCGTACTCGAACGAGTCGAAGGGGGAGCAGCTGGGAGTGCCGCTGGCGCTGTTGCAGGTGCACGGGTCGGTGAGCGCGGAGGCGGTGGGGG
>NZ_RAWM01000151.1 GCF_003668875.1 Corallococcus interemptor
GCCCCCGCCTTCGCCCCCCCGCTGGAGGCGGAGCCCACCACGGGATCCTCCTTCCACGCGTTCGCGGATGGCGCCGGGCCCATGGGAGGCAGTGCCGAGCACGTGGAGCGCAGGGAGCAGGAGTCCGCGAGGAACACGAAGGGCGGACTCTTCGAGCGGCTGAAGTCCGCGTCGAAGCTGTTCACGGCCGCCGAGCTGGAGGCCCGGCCCTCCGCGCAGGGTGCTCCGCGCGGCCGGAAGGACAAGGCGGAGGTGCTCTACGAGCAGGAGGAGATCCAGCCGCTGTCCGTGGCGGAGGGGCCCCTCGCCACCGAGGACGTGGGGAGCCTCCTGGGCCGGCAGCTCGCGAACGGGCTGTGGGCCGGCACGGGTGAAGGGCCGGAGCCGGTGCGCCAGGCCCGCGCCACCGCGCGGGTGCTGCTGGTGCTCCTGCGCGAGGGCATCACCAGCAGCCACCCGCTGCACGGCGCGCAGGTGAAGAAGGCCGTGGACGCGCTGCTCGCGCTGGCCACGCAGCTGGGCCAGGCGCCGGACGTGGCGGAGCTGGCGCTGGGCGTGGCGTGGCTGGTGGCCGCGGGTCCGCGCACGCGGGGCCGCATCGAGCAGGCCGCGAAGCCCCTTCCGGGCCTGGACGGGCGGCTGGGTGACACGGCCGCGCTCCGCCAGCACCTGGAGACGCTGGTGACGCGGTAGGCCGTCCCCGCGCCTCCCGTCTTTTCCCGGGGGTCGGCTAGGGTGGACGGCCGCATGGTCCTCGCGCCCTTCATCCTGGCCGTCCTCGTCGCAGCGCAGCCCGGTCCTTCACCGCAGGGAGGCTCCGCGCCTCCCGGCGCCATGTCCGCTCCGCCGCTCGTGGCGGGTGAGGAGGCCTGCGCGGCGGACTCCGACTACGCGGCGGGCTTCGACGCGCTGGTGCATGGCCAGGACGCCCAGGCGCTGGAGTTGCTGGAGCGGGTGATGCTGGTGTGCCCCGGTCATCCGTACGCGCCGGAGCTGGCGCGGCTGGCGCGGACGCGGCTGGAGCCGGGCGCGCGGCTGGCGCAGGACACGCTGGCGCGGCCGGTGGTGGCGGAGCCAGGGGTGATTCCGAAGGAGCCACCGTCGCAGGGGGCCCGGGCGTCGTTGACCGTCGTGCAGACGCTGCACGGCATCACCCAGGGCGCCATGCTGTGCTCCATCTCCAACTGCCAGGACGGGCGCGCGTTCGTGGCGGTGTCGCTCCTGGGCGGCGGCGCGGGGGCGGCGATTTCGATGCTCGCCACCCGGGGCGGGCTGACGCAGGGCCAGGCGGCGGCCATCAACTCCGGCACGCTGTGGGGCTTCGGTTACGGCCTGGCATCCGGGAGCTCCTTCGACCTGGACGGAGACAGCTCCACGGGGGCGGTGATGGCGGGGGCGCTGGGCTTCACGGGCCTGGGCATCCTGGTGGCGGAGTTCGCGCGGCCCACCGCGGGCCAGGTGTCGCTGACGAACTCCGGCGGCCTGTGGGCGGGCGTGGTGGCGGGGCTGCTGCTGGCCACCCAGAGCGGTGAGACGCGCGACTTCGTCGCCCTCGAGCAGGGCGTGGTGGGCGCGGGCCTGGTCACCTTCGCGCTGGTGTCACGCAATCTGGACATCTCCCAGGGGCGGGTGCTGCTCATCGACGCGGGCGGCATCCTGGGCGGACTGGTGGGCTTGAGCGCGCTGTTCCTGGCGCTGGACAACGACCACGGGGACGCGCTGCTGGTGGGCACCGCCGCGGGCGTGGTGGCCGGCCTGGGGACCGCGACGCTCCTCACGCGCGACTTCGACGCGCCAGATGACGTCCCGGCCGTCTCCATCTTCCCGGCGGCCATGGGGCGCCATGGGGGGATGGGGCTCGCGGTGCTGGGACAGTTCTAGACCGCGGCCGCTGTTCCCCTTTCAGCCTTCCCCGGAGCCTCCCATGCCCGTCGAGTCCCAGGCGCTGACCCTCTTGCGTGATGAGCGCACGCTGCGCGTGCGGCAGGTGAAGGAGTGGGGCGAAATCCTCACCGGCTTCGAGGGCCGCAACCGCTACGAGGTGGTGGGCGACGACGGCGGTCCGCTCTTCTTCGCGGGCGAGGTGGGCAGCGGGCTGGGCCTGTTCCTCCTGCGCGGCTTCCTCAAGGCGAAGCGGCCCTTCACCATGGAGCTCAAGTCCGCGAGCGGGGAGACGCTCTTGCGGCTGCGCCGCCCGTGGCGCTTCTGGCTGTCCCGGCTGGAGGTGGAGGACGGCGAGGGGCGCCACCTGGGCGCCATCCAGCAGCGCTTCCGCTTCTTCACCCGCGCCTACGAGGTGCTGGGGCCCGGCGGTGAGGAGCTGGCCCGGTTGAACGGGCCGTTCTTCCGGCCGTGGACGTTCAACGTGGAGCAGCAGGGGCGCGAGGTGGGCACCATCGCGAAGAAGTGGAGCGGGTTCGGCAAGGAGCTGTTCACGGACGCCGACAACTTCGGCGTCCGGTTCGACGGCCTGCGCGACCCGCTGGTGCGCACGCTGGTGGTGGCCGCGACGTTCCTCATCGACTTCGTGCACTTCGAGGACCGCCGCGGCGGCAACGACTGACGGCTAGGAGTGCCGGCGCAGCGTGGGCACGCGCGCGCGGCCCTCCTCGTCACGCGGGAGGCCGTCGAGCGCCGGCTCCCCGGCCACCGCGGCGGGGCGCCAGCGCTGGACCTCACGCACCATGAAGAAGGCGGCGGCGGACAGCACGCCCAGGTCGTCCAGCCAGCCCACCACGGGGATGAAGTCTGGAATCGCGTCCACGGGCGACACGAAGTACAGGACGGCCAGCAGCCCGGCCAGCTTGCGCCACGTCGCCACCCTGGGGTCGCGGACGTAGTGGAAGAAGCGGGTTCCCATTCCTCGAAGGCCTGCGATGTTCATACCCCTCCCTACGCATGGGGGACGCGGCTGATTGCACCATCCGTGCCGCGCGACTGCACGCCTGGTGGGCTAGCGGGCCTGGCCGGATGTCTCCTCCAGCACGTCCGCGCGGCCCGCGACCTCCAGGCGGGCGCGGCCACCTTCGCGAAAAGGGGCGGAAGCGGCGGTGCGCACCACCAGCGCCATGCCCGCGCAGGACACGGTGAAGTCCACGTGCGCGCCCCGGAAGGCCCGCTCCAGAATCTCCGCTCGCAGCGCGCCGCCCACCGCGACGCCGTCCGTGTCGGGGACGAGCCGCAGCGCTTCCGGGCGAAGGGAGAGCATCACCTCGCCGCGCGCCTCCGTGCTCAGCGGCAGGTTGCCCAGGGCCGTGCGCGCGACGCGGCCAAAGCCGGAGCCGGGCAGCAGGTTGGTGCCGCCCAGGAAGTACGCGGCGAAGGCGGTGCGCGGCGCTTCGTAGACGGACTCGGGGGTGCCCTGCTGCTCCACCGTGCCCCCGCGCAACAGCACCAGCCGGTCCGCGAAGGCCAGCGCGTCCGCCACGTCGTGCGTGGCGAAGAGCACCGCGGCGCCTCGGGCCTTGAGCACGCGGCGCAGCTCCCCGAGCACGGTGGCGCGCAGGCCCGCGTCCATGCCGGCGAAGGGCTCATCCAGCACCAGCAGCTTCGTGCCGGAGGCCAGCGCGCGGGCCAGCAGCACGCGCTGCCGCTGTCCCCGTGAGAGCGTGCCGCAGACCCGCGCCTCCAGGTCTTCCAGCTGGAACAGCGCCAGCAGGCCGCGCGCGTGCGCCAGGCCTTCGCCCTGGGGCTGCACGCCCATCACCACGTCGCGCACGGTGAGGCCGGACTCGAGCTCCGCGTCGTGGAGGACGCGGCGCAGGGGGCGCTGCTCCGGGGGCACGAACGTGTCCGGCCCGGCGACCACCCGGCCCGCGAGCGTGAGGGTGCCGGACGTCGGCTGCTCCAGGCCCGCCACAAGCCGCAGCAGCGCCGTCTTGCCAGAGCCGCTGGTGCCCATCAGCGCCACCACGTCCCCCGGCTCCAGCGTCAGGGACACGTCCCGCACCGCCGGGGCGGCCGCGCCGAGGAACTTCAGGGTGAGGGCATCGAGCGAGAGGAAGGCCATGACGCGGGCACACTACGGTGCGGCCCCGGCCAGGCCAAGCACCGGCTCCCGTCCGATGGAGACTCCAGGACGCCCGATGCGGCTGCGGCGCTTCCCGCCGCGAGGCTAGGCTCCCGCGCCGTCATTCCCCCACTTCCGGGAGTCCCCATGTCGCGCCTGCTCGTCGCTTGTGCCGTCCTGCTGGGAACCGCGTCCTTCGCCCAGGCCCCTGCCGCGCCTCCGCCGCAGCCCAAGGCCCCAGCCGCCGCCCCCGCTGCTCCGGAGAAGCCGAACCCGCTGAAGGCCGCCGCGGACCGGACGCAGGCCGCGCTCGCCGCGCTGCCCAAGCCGAAGCCCGAGGACGTGAAGTCCCAGGACGCCATCCTCAAGGCCCTCTACGACGTCATCAGCGGACCGGCGGGCGCGCCTCGCGACTGGCAGCGCTTCCGCTCCCTCTTCTATCCGGGCGCCCAGCTCATCCCGCTGGTGAAGCCGCCGGGCGCGACCACCCTCGCGGCCCGCCCCATCACCCCGGAGGACTACGTGACGTGGGGCAAGGAAGGCACCGCGACGCACGGCTTCTTCGAGAAGGAGATTGCGCGCCAGACGCACGCCTTCGGAGGCCTGGTGCAGGTCATGAGCACCTATGAGGCGCGCGGCACGCAGGACGGGCCGCTCATCGCCAAGGGCGTCAACAGCATCCAGCTCTTCAACGACGGCCAGCGCTGGTGGGTCATGAACATCTTCTGGATCGACGAGAAGACCGCCGGCCTCACCGTGCCCAAGGACCTCACCCAGAAGTAGTCCTCGCGCACAAACGAAGAGGGCCGGGTCACCGACCCGGCCCTCCCGTGTTTCCAGCGCCTGGGCTCAGCCTTCCGAGCCGGGCTCACCTTCGGAACCGGCCGGAGCAGCGCCCGCGTCCTCCGCCGGAGCCGCCTCCGTGGAAGCAGCCTCCACCGGCGCGGCCTCGGCCTCGGCACCCTCCACCGGCGTCGTGGTCTCCGTCTCCTCCTCGGACTCCTCGCCCTCGGGCAGCTTGGAGATGGCCATCACCTTCTCCTCGCCGTTCTCCAGCGCGATGAGGCGCACGCCCTGCGTGTTGCGGCCGATGACGGAGATCTCCTTCACCTTCATGCGGATGAGCATGCCGCCGTTGGTGACGAGCATCACCTCGTCGCTGTCCTTCACCTGCACCACGCCCACCACGCGGCCGTTCCGCTCGGTGGTCTTGATGTCGATGATGCCCTTGCCGCCACGGCCCTGCTGCCGGTACTCGCCGCCCTGCGTGCGCTTGCCGTAGCCGTTCTCCGTCACGGTGAGGATGGCGCTGCCCTGCTCCGCCGTCTCCTGGCCCTCCTCCGGCTCCTTGTCCAGGAGGTCCGCGCCCACCACCTCGTCGCCGTCCTCCAGCGTGATGCCCTTCACGCCGTAGGCCTGACGGCCCATGGAGCGCACGTCCTCTTCCTTGAAGCGGATGCTCATGCCCGTGGCCGTGGACAGGAGGATGTCCTTGGTGCCGTCGGTGATCATGACGCCCACCAGCTCGTCGCCCTCGTCGATGCCCAGCGCGATGATGCCGCTGGCGCGGACGCTTTCGAACGCGCTCAGGTCCGTGCGCTTCACCACGCCCTTCTTCGTGACGAAGAAGACGTAGCGGTTCTCCGGGAAGTCGCGCGTCACCAGCACCTGCGCCAGCCGCTCCCCTTCCCCGAACTGCACCAGGTTCACGATGGCCTTGCCGCGCGACGTGCGGCTGCCCTGCGGAATCTGGTGCACCTTCAGCGAGTACAGCTTGCCCTTGGTGGTGATGGGCATGAGGTACGCGTGCGTGCTGGCCACGAACACCTTGGTGACGAAGTCGTCCTCCTTCGTCCCCGCGCCCGTCTTGCCGCGCCCGCCGCGCTTCTGCGCCCGGTACTCCGACAGGGGCGAGCGCTTCACGTAGCCCGTGTGCGACAGCGTGACCACCATCGTCTCTTCGGCGATGAGGTCCTCGCTGGTGATTTCATCCACCGCGCCGGTGATCTCCGTGCGGCGCTTGTCGCCGTAGCGCTCGCGGATCTCCATCAGCTCCGCCTTGATGACGGAGAGCAGGCTCTTCTCGTTGGCGAGGATGTCGCGCAGGCGCGCGATGTCGCGCACCAGGCCGATGAGCTCCTTGAAGAGCTCCTCGCGCTGCAGGCCGGTGAGGCGCTGCAGGCGCATCTCCAGGATGTTCTGCGCCTGGTCCTCGCTGAAGCCCGCGCCCTCGTACTTGTGCTCGAGGCCGCCGTAGGCCGGCTCCTCGTTGCGCGCGCGGCTGACCAGCAGCTCCATCTGCGCCTTGGCCTTCGCGTAGTCGATGCGCTCCAGGTTCTGGAAGCGCTCGCGCGTGTACAGCTCCGGCGACAGGATGTGCATCAGGCCCCAGCGCGCTTCATCCGGGTCGCGGGACGCGCGGATGAGGCTGACCACCAGGTCGATGAGGTCCTGCGCGACGAGCAGGCCTTCCACGATGTGCATGCGCGCCAGCGCCTTGCGCAGCTCGTAGCGCGAGCGGCGCGTCACCACGTCGCGGCGGTGCGCGATGAAGCGGTCCAGCAGCTCCTTCAGGTTGAGCGTGCGCGGCTGCCCGCCGTCGATGGCCAGCATCACCGCGCCGAACGTCGTCTCCATCTGCGTCATGGAGAAGAGGTTGTTGAGCACCACCTGGGAGATGGCGTCGCGCTTGAGCTCGATGACGATGCGCATGCCCTGACGGTCGCTCTCGTCACGGATGTCGCTGATGCCCTCCAGCTTCTTCTCGCGCACCAGCTCGGCGATCTTCTCAATCAGCCGGGCCTTGTTCACCTGGTAGGGGATCTCCGTGACGATGATGGCCTCACGGTCGCCCTTCTTGTTCGTTTCAATCTCCGTGCGCGCACGGATGGTCATGGCCCCGCGGCCGGTCTCGTAGGCGCGGCGGATGCCCTCGCGGCCGGTGATGATGGCGGCGGTGGGGAAGTCCGGCCCTTCGATGAACTCCATCAGGTCCAGGACGGTGCAGCCCGGGTTCTCAATCAGGTGCAGCGTGCCGCTGATGACCTCCGTCATGTTGTGCGGCGGGATGTTGGTGGTCATGCCCACCGCGATGCCGCTGCTGCCGTTGACGAGGAGGTTGGGGAACTTGGCGGGCAGGACGAGCGGCTCTTCCAGCGAGTCGTCGTAGTTGGGACCGAAGTCGACGGTCTCCTTGTCGATGTCCGCGAGCAGGTCCTCCGCCAGCCGCTCCATGCGCACTTCCGTGTAACGCATGGCCGCCGGCGAGTCGCCGTCCACCGAGCCGAAGTTGCCCTGGCCGTCCACCAGCAGGTAGCGGAGGCTCCACTCCTGGGCCAGGCGCACCATGGCGTCGTAGACGGAGGAGTCGCCGTGCGGGTGGTACTTACCGATGACGTCACCCACCACGCGCGCGCTCTTCTTGTAGGCGCGGTTGTGGAGGTTGCCCAGGTCGTTCATCGCGAAGAGGACGCGACGATGCACGGGCTTCAGGCCGTCGCGCACGTCGGGCAGCGCGCGGCCGATGATGACGGACATCGAGTAGTCGAGATACGAGCGGCGCATCTCGTCTTCGATGTTGATGGGAATGAGCTCCCCGGCGCCGCTCGACGGAGGGGGCGCGGGGGGCGTTGCCGGCGTGTCGGTGGTGTCGTCAGCCATGGGCTCTGGAAGGTGCGGACGGGCCCCGCGCGAGGGGGGCTCCGCCCGATGGAAGAGTGTTCGTAACCCCCGGATTTCCCTCAGTCAACAAGGGAAACAGGGGGATTCGCCACGGCTGCCCGCCCGCCCGGTTCCGGGGGTCGGAGAGGGCCTTTCCGGGGCACCCGGATGGAACAAACGGGCGGTGCGTTTTCAGCCCGTTTTCAACCCTTCGGACGCAGGCTCGCGGCCAGCCTTTCGGCCTCCGCTCCCACACCGCCCTCGGGGTCCTTGGACTTCGCGGTTTCGAACGCCGCGAGCGCCCCTTCGCGGTCGCCGCGCAGCTTCAGCGCCACGCCCACGTTGAGGTGCGCGCTGGCGTTGTCGCGGTCCATGGCCAGGGCCTCGCGGAACAGCGTGAGCGCCTGGTCCACGTCACCCGACAGGAGCGCCTCGCGGCCCGCCTGGACGCGCTTGTCCGCGTCGTTGACCAGCTCCACCTCGAACACGCTCTTGCCCACGACGTTGGCCACGAGCACGCGCAGGATGCCGCCCCAGTAGAAGGACAGGCCCTCTGCCGCGACGACGGCGGCCAGGGGCAGGTCGGGCAGCAGCTGCTTGCCCCGGAACTTGAAGCGGACCTTGGTGTAGCGGCCCTTGTTGGTCCAGTGGACCAGCTCGCCGCGCAGCTTCTTGAAGCCGGCCTCCAGCTGGGCCGGGTCGATTTCGAAGGGCAGCACGCGGCCCTGGGGTTCGCCCGCGGGCAGGCGCTTGGGCGCGGCGGGCTCGGGGCTGGAGTCGAAGACGGGCTCGGCCTCCAGCACGGGGGGCTTCGGGGAGGAGGCGGAGGCGCGGCGGGGCTCCACCTTCTCCACCTTCGCCTTCACCGGCCGGGCCGGTGCCTTCGCGGGCTGCTTCTTCGCCTTCGCGGGGGACTTGCGGGATGCCGTCTTTGCCATGAGGCCACTCTAAGCGACCCACTCCCCCGCCGCTCGTGAAGTCGTGCGAAGCAGTCCGCGTCAGACGGGCCCTGGACGGTGGCCCCAGACGCCCACCATGAGGCTGGGGACCAGCACGCCCTGGCTCGCGCGCAGCTCGGCGGTGAGGCGGGCGGCCAGCGTGTCGATGTCCACCTCCATGGCCAGGGCCACGCCCAGCCGCTCCATGTGGGGCAAGAGCGTGCGCACGGTCTCCACCAGGGCGTGCGTCGTCTCCGCGTCCGGCGTCACGCCCAGCCGTCCGCCCACCACGCCGTCATCCACCACCAGGCCGGCCCTGCGCAGCGTGGACACCAGCTCCAGGCCCATGTGGACCTTGATGCCCGTGCGCTCGCAGGTGGGCAGCATCCAGCTCCAGACGCGGTTGAACAGCGGCAGCTTCGGGTGCGCCAGGCCCATGGCGGCCAGCTCCAGTTCGTGCACGGCCATCACGCCGCCGGGGCGCAGGTGCTCCGCCATGCGGCGGACGAACGACACGGGGTCTGGCTGGAACATCAGCACCAGCCGGCCGACGATGGCGTCGAAGGGGGCGCCGGCGGGCAGGGCCTCCAGGCTGCTCTGCAGGAAGCGCACGTGGGAGAGGTTCCGCGCCTCCGCGCGCTGCCGGGCGCGGGCAAGGAAGCGGGCCTCGCGGTCCACGCCCACGACCTCCCCGGAGGGCCCCACCAGCTCCGCGGCGAGGAAGGACACGTCCCCGGCGCCGCAGCCCACGTCCAGCACGCGCATGCCGGGCTTGAGGCCGGCCGAGCGCAGCACGCCTTCCGTCAGCGGCGCGTACACCTGGGCCTGGAGCAGGATCCGTCGCAGCTCCCGGTCTTCGTTGCCATGGACGTACTCCGCGGCGGCGGCATTGGGTTCTTCGACACGCATGTGCGACTCCGGGGTTGGAGACGACGCGCACGCTCGCAAGCCCTGGCGTCCTCCGCGCCCACCCGGCGGTCCCGGCGCAATGACAGACAGCCACCCACGCCCGCGACCCGGGGGCAGGGCCGCGTCCATCGCCGGACAGGCCTACGTCCCGGCCATGGCTCTTGATTCCGGGACTACCCTGCGAAGCGCACGCGCAAGGCACGGCGCGTGGGTTGTCGCGCGGCGCGGCCATGAAACAATCCGCGCGCCTCCCACCCGAAGGAACGTCTTGCCCATGACGACGCGCGTCCGGCCCGTGCTCCTCTCCGCCCTCCTGTTCGCCTCCTTTGCCCACGCGGCGCCCGCCGTGCCCGCCGCGGAAGGCGCGTGGCCGCGCGTGCGCAAGGAGCGCATCCAGAAGCTGCTGCCGCAGGCCATGGCCCGCGCGGGCGTGGACGCGTGGGTGGTGCTCTGCCGCGAGAACGACAACGACCCGCTCGCCGCCCACGTCGGTGGGGAGAACGCGGGCGGCACCGCCGCGTTCCTGTTCCTGCGCGAGGGCAACTCGGTGCGCTCCACCGCGCTCTCCCCCGAGGGCGAGGCCACCGCGCTGAGGGACATGGCCGTGGTGGACGAGGTCGTGGCCTTCGAGCGCGGCGCGGACGTGCACGCGCTCGTCGCCGCGCGCCTGGCGAAGGCGAAGCCGGCGAAGGTGGCCATCAACTCGTCGGAGCGGATGTCCATCGCGGACGGATTGTCCGCCACGCAGCGCGCGAAGCTGGAGGCGGCGCTGTCCCCGGCGCTGCGCAAGAAGCTGGTGTCCTCCGAGGACCTGGTCTCCGAGTGGCTGTCCGTGAAGACGCCCGAGGAGGTGGACATCATGCGCAAGGCCGCGGACATCACCGCGAAGCTGGAGGAGGAGGCGTACCGCACCGTGGTGCCCGGCAAGACGCGGGACTCGGACGTGGCGCGCTTCCTCAAGAAGCGCATCGCGGAATTGGGCGTGGGCGACGGGTGGCAGCCGGACCAGAACCCCAACGTGAACAGCGGGCCCACGCGCGGGCACTCGAACGCCACCGACCGCGTCATCCAGCCGGGGGACTTCATCCAGACGGACTTCGGCATCCGCGTGGGCGGCACGTGGGTGACGGACATCCAGCGCTTCGCGTACGTGCTGGCGCCGGGGGAGAAGCAGCCGCCCGCGGAGGCGCTGGCGAAGTGGGAGAAGTCGAAGAAGGGCAGCCGCATCGCGCTCGCGGCGATGAAGCCCGGCGTGCGCGGCTACGACGTGGACAAGGCCCAGCGCGACTGGATGCGCGAAGCGGGCTCCGAGCCCGTGATGTGGGGCACCGGCCATCCCGTGGGCTACTGGGCCCATGACGCCGGCCCCGCCCTGTCCGGCGCCGCGTCCGGCAAGCCGCCCGCGGGCTCCGCGCTGCGCAAGCTCCAGCCCGGCCAGGTGTTCGCCTTCGACGGCTTCTACGCGTGGAAGGACGGCAGCAGCCCGGACGCGCTGCGCATCCTCTCCGTGGAGGAGATGGCCGTCGTGACGGAGACCGGCGCCGAGTACCTCAACCCACCCCAGGAGCAGCTCATCCTCATCCCGTCTCCGGCCACCGCCGCGGCGCCCGCGAAGCCCTGAGCCCCTGAGCGTTGTCCGCGCGCACACCCTCCGACGTGGGTGGACCCGACCCCGGCGACTTGTACCGTGGGGGTGTGGCGCGAGGGTGCATGGGCTCGGATACACTCGCGTGCATCGCCGCGCCGGTCAGGCGCTGGAGGGCCGCCCATGCCAACCGTGCTGGTCATCGACGATGACCTCTTCGTCCTCGCCACCGTGGGAGACACCCTGCGGGACGCGGGCTACACGGTGCTCACGGTGCAGTCGCCCGCGGAGGCGTTCCACCTGGACCTCTCCGGCATCGCCGCCATCCTGTGCGACTACAACATGCCGGACATGAACGGCTCCGACGTGCTCGTCGCCATGCGAGAGCTGCAGGAGTGCCGCGCGCCGTTCATCTTCCTCACCGGCCACTCGGAGCTGGACGACCTGCTGCCCGTGGCCATCCGCTACGGCGCGGAGCTGCTGCCCAAGCCGGTGGATCCAGCGGAGCTGACGCGGCTGCTGCAGAAGCAGCTCGCCGCCTGAGCAGTTCTTCAGTCCAGTTCGGAGAGCAGGGCCTGCGCGCGCTCGCGCCACTCGGGCTCCAGCGAGGGTTTTCGCAGCAGCACGGTCAGCCGCTCCTTCGCGGCGTCCCGCTCACCAAGTAGGGCCTCCATCCGCGCCAGCGCCAGCACGGGCTCCGGGCGGTGCGGCGCGCGGCGGTGGGCTTCCTCCAGCGGCGCGCGCGCCGGTGCCACGGCCTCCGGAGGGCCGGCCTCTCCCTGACGCAGGAGCAGCAGGCCCAGGCGCCACGCGGGCATCCAGTCGTCCGGTGACAGCCGCACGGCCTCGCGCCAGGCGGCGAGCGCGCGCTGCACGTCGGGTGGATCCACGGCCTCGAAGACGAGCGCCTCCACGGAGCGGCTGAGGCCGGTGGACAAGCCCCGCGCCTCCAGCTGGAGGCACAGCTCCAGGGCCTCCACGAAGCGCCGCTCCGTCACGCGCAGGCGGGCCAGGTGTCCCAACGCGGCCACGCCTTCAGGCTCCACGCGCACGCGAGCCTCCGCCGCGGACACCGCGCCGCGCACGTTGCCCCGAGCGAGCCGCACGTCCGACAGCGCCTTGAGCAGGCCCACGTCATCCGGCACCGCCTTCTGGCCCTGGCGCAGCAGGTCCTCCGCCGCCTCCAGTTCTCCGCCCGCCTCCAGGGCGCGAGCGAACACGAGGTAGCTGGGCGCGTGCCAGGGATCCAGGTGCAGTGACCGCTCCAGGTGCGCGAAGGCCTCCTCCATCCGGTCCAGCAGGAAGAGGGCGCGCGCGAGCTGGAAGTGATGCAGCGCCACGCGAGGCTCCAGCGCCACGGCCTTCGACAGGGCCGGCTGCGCGGCGGTCGCGTCGCCCTGCTCCATCCGGACGTAGCCCAGGCCGAAGTAGGCCTCGGTGGGGGGCTCCGGCTCCGCCAGGAGCGTCTGGTACAGGGCCAGGGCCTGGGGCCACTCACCGCGCCGCGTGTGCAGCGCCGCGGCCACCAGCCGGGTTTCCGGCTGCGTGTCCGCACCGGCGCGGGAGACGCCCAGGAGCAGGGACCCGGCGAGCGCATCCTCCCCGTCCACCAGGGCCAGCCGGGCCAGCGTGAGCAACGCGCGCCAGTCCAAGGCACTGCGCTCGCGCGCGAGCAGGGCCTCACGACGGGCCCCCTCCAGGTCACCCGCCTTGAACAGCGTTTCGTAGCGAGGAGCAGCGTTCAGGACGGACACTCCTTGCGGAAGATGCGCACCCTGCCGTCCGATGCATTCGAGGCCCGTCGCGTCTCGGGACGCCGTGGCCCTCAGCCTGGCAGACAGCCGGACAGGCTTCCGCTCCGGCTGCCGGACAGGTTTGTACAGGCTTGCCGGCGCACGGGACTACGTGGTCCCACTGAGTCCGTGCGACTCAAGGTCCTCACCCTGAACGTGGCCCACGGGGCGCCGTTCGCCGTGCCCATGCCCTTCCTGCGGCGGCGGTCCGCGCTGCTGGGCACGTTGAACCAGATGGCGGCGCTGCTCGCGCGTGAGGGCGCGGACGTGGTGGCGCTTCAGGAGGCGGACAGGTCCAGCCTCTTCAGTGGGGGCGTGGATCAGGTGGCCCACATCGCGGAGCAGGCGGGCTATCCGCACGTGCATCACGGCGTGCACTCCGGCGTCCCAGGTTTGTTCGCGCAGGGCACCGCGCTCTTGTGCCGGCATCCGCTGGAGTCATGCGATTCGGCGCACTTCGGCCGCGACCGGCGCGTGGACAAGGGCTACGTCGTCGCCACGCTCGCGGTGGGAAATGGGCTGGAGGTCGTGTCCCTGCACCTGGATCCGTTCTCCGCGGCGGTGCGGCGGCGTCAGGTGGATCAGCTCATCCAGGCCCTGCGTCAGCGGCCGGAGCGGCCTCGCGTGGTGATGGGCGACTTCAACGCGGAGGACGTGGGCGGACCCGTGGACCGGCTGTGCTCGGAGCTGGGACTGCACACGCCCGCGGATGGCGAACCCACGTATCCCATCCCGAACGCGCGTCAGCGCCTGGACCAGGTGCTGGGCTCCCACGCCCTGCGCTTCACCCGTTATGCGCGCCTGCCCGACGCCGTGTCCGACCACCACGCCGTGGTGGCCGAGCTGGTGTCCCGCGAGGACTGATCAGCCGAGCACGGCGACCAGCTGCCGGCACTGCGCGAGCAGCGTGCCGTCCTGCGCCCAGAGCAGCTGGGTCTCCTCCGTGTAGCCCTCCGCGGCCTGACGCGAGCGGCCCGTCCGCAGGTACTGCGCGTCCGGCGCGATGCCCGTCACCGGGAACGTCTGGAAGAACTGCACGCTGAAGTCCACGGACGCCGCCGCGCGGAAGCCGTCCATCCGAGACAGCACGGACGGCGGATACGCATCCATCAACCCCACGCACAACGCCGCGTCCAGCGCCGCGGGAACGCGAGGCCGCAGCCAGCCGCCCACCTCCGCCTCGGAAGCCCCCGAGTACGGCGGCGAGCCCACGCAGTAGCGGTACTCGAAGAAGCGGCAGAAGTCCGGCATGGGCGTGTCGTCGGGGATGGGCTCGAGCGTGCCGGGCGCGGGAACCTTCGGCATGACGAACTCCATGTACTCGGGCGCTCCGCCGCGAGCAGCGCCGAAGGTCGCCGTGGCGACGGCCACCACCGCGCCGCCGCTCTCCACCCGCGCGGTGGCGTGGGTGACGAGCTTGCCGGCGCGCTCGATGCGCGTGTGCAGATCCGCCACGCCCTCGGCCGCGGGCGAGCAGAAGTGCACGGTGAAGGAGCGCACGGGCCGCTTGGGGTCGTTGAGGTGGTGCTCCAGCGCGCGCAGCACCTGCCCCGCCACCACGCCGCCGTACGCGCCCCGCCCCTGATACCAGGCCGCCTCGTAGCGCGAGCGGTAGTGCCCGGGTTCCAGCGGTTCAACGAGGGTGGCGGCGAGGAAGGGCGCGGTCATGATGCAGCGCATCCTAGTGTCCCCGCCGTGGATGTCCCGGGGAGATGCGGCTACGGGCCGACGAGTTCACGCAGCGTGGAGCGCTGCTTGACGGGCACCCAGGAGAAGACGCGCTTGTTCAACCGGGGATAGGGGCTCCCGGGCTCCGAGATGAAGAGGGCGCTGAAGCTTCCGGAGCCGGGCCGCTTCTCGGTGGTGGAGACGAGCGTCTCCTGGCCCTTCCCGTCGCTGTCGGAGAAGACGACCGTGAAGTCCGCCTGCCCGGAAGGAGGCTCCAGTTCGCCCGTGTCAGTGGCCGGCTGATCCAACCGCGTGGGCACGATCCAGCGCATGGGCAGGTCCACCTCCAGCCGGTCCGGCGCGGTCCACCGCACGGAGGGAAGCGGCGTGTTCTTGCGGCTGGGTGGCTGGAACCACGTGGCCACGGTCTTGCCGTCAACGGTGCGGGCCACGCCCAGTTGCACCGGCCGGGGCGTGCCTTCCTTCCATTCGAGCCACCACAGCTCCAGGTGATCCGCGGCGAGGATGGCCTTCGCGCTGGCACCCACGGCCGGCACCGGCTGGTCGTCCTGGAGCGTCGCGAGGAGCGTCACCGTGTCGCCCTTGCGCAACCACTGTGCCTTCAGGTCCGCGTCCGCGGCGCCACTCCAGTTCTTCTGCCCCCAGCTCACCCAGACCGGCGCGGGCGGCGCCGGGTCCTTCGCACCGGAGGCGAGCATCGCGGCGGATCGGTTCGGGACCGGGTCCTCGGTCTGCGATTCGGAGTATTCGTAGGACGAGAACTCCATGCGCTGCGACACCAGGTCCATGCTCCGCGAGTGGTACCGGTCACCGGAGTTGACTCTCGTCAGCAGGGGCCCCTTCTTGTCGAACCGGAGGGACGCCCCGGCCACGAAGCCCGTCAGGCCATTGCCGCCGAGGTGCAGGGACGTCGCCTTCGGGGAAGGCGCGCTGGGGCACTGGACGGTCATGGGCCCCAGCCCCTCGCCACGCAGGGCGAAGCGCTCGCCGGTGGCCAGCCCCACCAGGATGACGGGCGTCGTGGTGCCGGGCCCCTCTGGGTCCTTGAAGTCGTAGCAGACGACGTCGTCCTCCCGGCCATCGCCGTCCAGGTCGAGCTGGAAGCGTTCGCGGACCTCCGGCTTCTCCGCCTTCACGCGCGCATCGAACCAGGCGGCGAAGGGCTGGGGCGTGGCCGTGACGAGGAGACCGAGCAGCGACAACACCTGAGGCGTGTGCATGAAGGGACCGGGGTTCAGCCCTGGTAGGACTCGTCCTGTTCGATGCGGCTGAGCACCCAGTCGAACTCGCCGGACGTCACGCGCGCCTGGCAGTGCGTGCAGTGGCCCGCCATGTTGATGGACAGCGGGGCGCCGCACGACGGGCACTGCTTCTGCGTGGAGGGCTTGCCCCGCACGCCCCGGCCCCGGATGAGCGTCCAGTATTCGCTGTACGCGCGCTCGCGGGAACGGCTGCCGCCCACGACCTGGCCGTCCTGGTCCCGCACCGTGTAGTCCAGGCTGGACGCGTACACGCGCAGGGTGACGGCGTCGTAGTACGCATCCCGCGTCACGCGCGCGAGCACCATGTTGGTGATGTGCGCGTTCTCCGTGATGTTGCGCAGGCCCGCCTGACGGTAGGCGTTGATCCAGTACAGCTGCGTCTGGAAGAGGTTGTCGCTGAGGAAGGGCCGCATGCCCTTCCACTCGCGCTGGGCCCACGCGGTCTGCATCTCGTGGAAGATGAACTCCAGGCGCTTGCGCAGGGCCAGCGGCGTCGCCTCCGGGTCGTCGTGCAGGAGCGCGTTCAACCGCTCCTGCGCGCGCGAGTCCTTCACGGTGGGCAGCTCCGTGCCCTGCTCCTCCGTGGTGCCGGTCAGCTGGGGCCCGCGCCGCTCGCGCTCCAGGGACGCCACGCGCGTCACCACCCAGTCGAACTCGCCGGTGTTCACCACCGTGTCGCAGTACGAGCACTTGTGACCGTGCACGGACTCCAGCGGCGCGCCGCAGTTCGGGCACTTGAACGCGCGCGCGTCCTCGGGGGACCGGGACTTCGCGGACGTGTCGCGCTCCAGCAGCCACTCCTCCGCGACGTACCAGCTCTGCTCGGAGTTGGAGAAGACCTCCGTGTAGTTGGCCTCGAAGCGCAGGACGACGCGCACGCGCCGGCTGTTCGCGCTCACGCCCTCCACGGACTCGTACGTCACCGCGCCCACGACCACGGCCTTCACCGCTTCCGGGGTGCCCAGTTCGTGGAGCGAGGCGATGGCGGCGTCGGACAGCCAGCCGCCCAGCGTGTCCAGCCGCCCTCCTCCGCGCGCCTCGTGCACGCGGGCGAAGAGCGAGTAGACGAAGTCCTCGAAGAGGACGATGGAGAACTCCGGATCCAACGGCTGCGTCGATCCGTCCGACCCCTTGGGCCCCACGCGCGCCAGGTGCGCGAGCTTCGTGCGCAGCGAGCCCTGGCGACGGGGCGGCGGGGGTGCGTGGTGCGCGGTGGTGCTCCAGTCGTTCCGTCCCCTGCTCGACTGCACGTTCATGAGGACGATGGCCACCACGCCCAGGACGACGATGAGCAGGCAGAGGCCGCCGAACGCCCCGCCCCCGCCCGAGGACGACGAACCACCGGAGCTGTAGCCGGAGCTGTAGGAGCGGCTGCCGGAGCTGTACGACGACCGGCTGCTCGACGAACTGCGGCTGCTCGACGAGCTGCGGCTGCTGGACGAGCTGCGGCTGGAGCCGCGATAGGTGCTGCCACCACCGGGGCGCGCGTCCGCGTCTGGGATCGCGGCGAGCCCCAGCCCGAGGAACAGCGCGACGGCGAGCAGGAGGACGGACGTGGAGCGCCTCACGCCACGGCTCCGGGCATGTCCGGCAGCTCGTTCACGTCATCCTCCAGGCGGGGCAGCACGCGCGACAGCGGCGCCTGGATGCGGCGCAGGGCCTGGAAGAAGGGCTCCGGCGCGGGGGACGCGGCGAGCGCGGCGGACAGCTGCGTGAGGGCCTCCTGCCACTCCGCGCCCATGAGCGAGGGGTCCACGCCGTAGTCGGTGACGACCTCCACGCGGCGCTCGAAGAGGGAGACGAACACCAGGATGCCGGTGCGGCGCGACGTGTGCGAAACGCCCAGCTCCGTGAAGGCGGCCTTCGCGGCGGTGCGCACGGAGTCCTCCTGGAGCTTGCGCGGGGTGAGCGCGCGGCGCAGCGACGGCAGCAGGCGGCCCCCCATCACGCCCGCGGCGTAGGACAGCAGCACCACGGGCGGGAAGGCGTAGAGGTGGACCTCCTGCGGGATGAACAGGAGGACCCCCAGGACGACGAAGGCGACGGCCGCGCCCAGCCGGGCATCGGTGTGGGCGTAGTCGCTGGAGGCGCGCCGGACGGCCACCACCACCTCCGCGGCGGTCTGGGACTCAATGGCCGCGACGGCTTCAGCGGCCTGGGTGCGTGCGGCTTCTTCGAGGAAGGAGGTGGCCATCGTGGGCGGGCACTATAGCCAACCCTCCGAGCACGCTCCTACGAGGGCAGCTCCCAGTCGATGGTGTGCTGGCCGTGCTTCTTCAGGGCGGCGTTGGTGGTGCTGTAGGGCTTGCTTCCGAAGAACCCCTTGCTGGCGGACAGCGGCGAGGGGTGCACGCCCTCCAGCACGACGTGGCGCTCGGTGTCGATGAGGGCCTTCTTCTTCTGCGCGGGCTTGCCCCAGAGCAGGAAGACGACGGGGTCCTCCTTGGCGCTGACGGCGCGGATGACGGCGTCGGTGAAGGGCTCCCAGCCGTGCTTCGCGTGGCTGTTGGGGGACGCCTGGCGCACGGTGAGCACGGTGTTGAGAAGGAACACGCCCTGCTTCGCCCACGGGATGAGCGAACCATCGCGAGGCTTCGGAGCACCCACGTCGGTGTGGAGTTCCTTGAACATGTTCACGAGCGAGGGCGGAGGCGGCACGCCGGGCTGGACGGAGAAGGCGAGGCCGTGGGCCTGACCCGGGCCGTGGTACGGGTCCTGGCCCAGCAGCAGCACGCGCACGTCCGCGTAGGGCGTGAGGCGGAACGCGGAGAACAGGTCCTCCTCCGACGGGAACACGGTGTGCTCCTGGCGCTCCTTGCGCAGGAACTTCTCCAGCTCCTTGAACGACGGAGCTTGGATGGCGTCCTGCAGCACTTCCTTCCAATCCTCGGGCAACCCATCCGCCAGGCTCATTCACGTCCCTCCGTGGGGGCAACACCCTAGACCAGGGCGCGCGTCCTGAGGCGGCCTGTTCAGGGAGCAGGGCTGCCAGCGTCCAACCATTGGGATGGAAACGAGGGCTGAGGCTCACCCCAGGAGGTGTCGCCCACGGGAATGGACGGGTCCGAAGGGCCGGGGGACACGCCTGCATCAGGGTTGCCAGACACGTTCGGCGCATCCGGCTCGCCATCGTGGTGCCGCCGCAGGATGCGTCCGTCCGACAGCCGGACCGCGTAGGTGGCGCCACCGTCAAGCAGCAGCCCTCCGGCTTCACAGGCGCGCGGGTCCAGGTCCATGCGAATGAAGACGAGGTCTCCTTCACGAAGAAGCTTGAAGCGGTGGGCTTCCCGCCGGCTCCAACAGGACTGTCCCTCGTGCTGACGGGGAAGGAAGTCATCGGCGGCCACGAGCAGGGCCCGGACGAGCTTCCCCTCCAGCGCGTACGGCTGTCCCGGAGCCCCGACGGGCACCGCCTCGCGCGCGAACATCTCCGGGAAGACGATGGAGCGGTCCTCCGACGCCAGCGAGTCGGATGGAGTCGCCTCGCGCCGCAAACATCCAACGCACAGGACCGCGCCCACGAACAGCAGCCGCTTCATGGTCCCGCCCCTCTCAGGCAGGGGCCCTGGAGTTTCTGGAGGGTGAAGTCCAATGCGTCCGCATCGTGCCATGTGACGCGCCCCGTCTGCTCGCATTGCCACCCCGCCGATGCGGTGCGTGTCCACTTCAGCAACTGGCCCGTGAGGGGAATGTATTGGTGGAAGCCGTCACACGACGCCGGCTCCATCGCGTTGGAGAAGAACGCGACAATGGAGAGCCTCACGCGTCCCCCTTTCGTTTCGGCCTCGAAGCCATGCACCCGGCCCTCGGAAACGATGAAGCGCAGGTCATTCGAGGACAGCGCACTGCCGTAGGGGTGGTTGTGGAGGGCGTAGATGTACCGGATGGAGTCAGCGGGATATCGCGCATCCGCGACCTTGGAGGGCAGGAGGCAACTCTTGCTCCGCTGAGCGGGATCGACCTTCGACTGGTCGGTGAGCCGGCTGACGGCGTACTGATGCTCCGGCGTGTAGTAGAGCCATGCGCAGTACTCGCTGGAGACACGCCAGTGGGTGCTGAAGCTGGGATGATCCGGGCGGCCCGCGCTGGCGTACGGCTTCGAGAGGATCTTCCCGCACGCGGCCAGCAGCGCATCCGAGGCCGAGTCGTACGGTCCCAGCAGGGGCCCTGGAATCTCCTCCAGGAATGGGGCCCCTGGCGCGGGCCGCACCAGGTCCGGGTCGAGCGCGGCGGAGGACGCGCAGCCTCCAAGCCAGGACACCAGGCAGCACCACCAGGGACCGCGCATGGGCCGCAACCCCTTCCTCGGGAGCAGGGGCGGAGGGCCCCCGTGGAAGCCATCGTGCCGGAACGCCGCACCGGAAAGCGAGCAGGCACTCAGGGCGGGAGCTTGGGGCCCGGGCCCGGGCGCGCTAGCCTCGCGTCCGCCATGACGATGTACACCGAGTCACTCCGCGCCTTCCTCAAGCCCGTCCTCCCCTACCTGGACGATGAGTCGGTGTCGGAAATCATGATCAACGGCCCCACCGACGTGTGGATTGAACGCAAGGGCCGGCTGATCAAGACGGATGCGTCCTTCTCCGACGAAGGCCTGCTGGGCGCCGCGCGCAACATGGCCCAGTTCGTGGGCCGCCCCCTTTCGGAAGAGCGCCCCCGCCTGGACGCGCGCCTCCCCGACGGCAGCCGCATCCACGTGGTGATTCCGCCCATCGCGCGCAACGGCACCACCATCTCCATCCGCAAGTTCTTCAAGGACAAGCTGACCATCGACTCGCTGTTGAAGTTCAAGTCGCTGACCCGGCCCATGGCGCGCCTCATCGAGGCCGGCATCGCCACCAAGCTCAACATGCTGGTGGCCGGCGGCACGGGCTCCGGAAAGACGACCCTGCTCAACATCGTCTCGTCCCTCATCCCGGACGAGGAGCGCATCCTCACCATCGAGGACTCCGCCGAGCTCCAGCTCAACCAGTCCCACATCGTGGCCTTCGAATCCCGCCCCGCCGACAAGTTCGGCAAGGGCGCCGTGGACATGGGAGACCTGCTGCACTCCGCGCTGCGTCTGCGCCCGGACCGCATCGTGGTGGGCGAGGTGCGCGGCGGCGAGGCCTTCCACCTCATGCAGGCCATGAACACAGGCCACGGCGGCTCGCTGGCCACCACGCACGCGAACACGCCCACGGACACGCTGCGCCGCATTGAATCCCTGTGCCTCATGTCGTCCGTGGAATTGCCCATGGTCGCCGTGCGCGCCCAGGTGGCCAGCGCCATCAACTTCGTCATCTGCTGCGAGCGCCTCCACGACGGCAGCCGCAAGACGATTGCCCTGTCGGAGGTGCTGCCCCTCACGGAGAAGGGCGAGTACCGCACCCAGGACATCTTCGTCTTCACGCCCGTCGCCAAGGACGAGCACGGCAACATCCTGGGCTACCACGCGCCCACGGGCATCATCCCCAACTTCATCCAGAAGGCGCGCGCGTACGGCTTCGAGGACCTGGACGACGCCTTCTTCGACCCGGCCACCTACGGCGTGCCGCCCCCGCCCAGCTTCCACGTGGGCGAGGCGTACGCCCTGCGCTGGGCCCCGTCGCTGAAGCACCGCGAGCAGGGGCTGCCGGACCCCGCGCACTTCAAGGAGGACTGGGCGAAGTTCGAACAGGTGCTGCGCAACGCGGCCCCGGACGGCCCCGTCTCCGGCCCCAAGCAACCCGCGCCCCCGTCCAAGCCCGCCGCCGCGC
>NZ_RAWM01000152.1 GCF_003668875.1 Corallococcus interemptor
GGGTGGCGGGTGGGGTGGCGTGGTCGCGCTCGCACGTGTGCGACGGGGCCGCGGACCTGGTGGCGCAGCGCTGGGGGCCGGACGCGCGCGCGAAGGTGACACAGGCGTTCCTCGCGACGAAGAGCCCGGTGGCGCAGGACATGGCGCGCCGGGTGGGCGACGTGCTGGACGGCTACGGCGCGGAGTGGGCGAAGCAGCACACGTCCGCGTGCGAGGACACGCGCGTGCGCGAGGTGCAGACCGAGGCCCTGTTGTCCCAGCGCTTCGTGTGCCTGGAGCGGCGGCGCAAGGACCTGGGCGCGCTGGTGGACACGCTCCAGACGGCGGACGTGGCGCTGGTGGACAAGTCGCTGGACGCGGCCTGGGCGCTGCCCGCGCCGGGTGACTGCGCGGATGTGGAAGCGCTGACGGAGCTGCAGCCCCTGCCGGCGGACCCCGCGAAGCGCGCGGAGCTGGACGCGCTGGAGACGACGCTGGCGGAGGTGAAGGCGCGCGTGGACCTGAGCCGGATGCCCAAGGCGCTGGAATTGGCCAAGGGGGCCGAGGCGCGCGTGATGGCCACGGGCTATCTGCCGTTGATGGCGGAGCTGAGATTCCACCTGGGCTGGGCGCAGGCGGTGCTGGGTGACAAGGCCGCGGGCGGCGCGGTGCTGGAGCAGGCCGTCTACGACGCGGAGGCGGGACGCGCGGACCGGCTGGCCGTGTCGGTGATGAACAAGCTGCTCTACGTGGACGGAGAGCAGGAGCAGTTCGCGCTCGCGCAGCGCTGGGGCCGGCTGGGCGAGGCGACGCTCAAGCGCGTGGGCGGCGACGCGGTGCTGGAGAGCGACCTGAAGGTGAACGCGGCCAACCTCGCGCTGATGCAGGAGCGGCCGGACGAAGCGCTGAAGCTGCTGGAGCAGGCGTCGGGGCTCCTGGCGAAGGCGCTGCCGGAGGGGCACCCGAAGCGGGCGCGGGTGGCGTTCACGCTGGGGCGCACGCTCCTGGAGACGGGCAAGAGCGCGCAGGCGGTGACGGTGCTGAAGGACGCGCTCGCCCAGACGGAGAAGGCGATGGGGCCCGTGCACCTGGACACGGCGCGCCGGCACCAGGCGCTGTCCATGGCGCTGCGCGACCAGCGGGACTTCGCCGGGGCGCTGGAGCACGCGCGCGTGTCGGTGTCGCTGCACCGCACGCTCTTGGGCAACCAGAACGTGAAGCTGGCGGAGGCGCTGGACGAGGAGGGGATGAGCCTCCTCGCGCTCAAGCGCTACGAGGACGCGCTGAAGGACTACGAAGAGGCGCTGAAGGTGAAGCAGGACAAGCTCGGGCCGGACGACGAGCGGGTCTACTACTCGCTGGACGGCGTGGGGCAGGCGCAGCTGGGCCTGGGCCGCACGCGCGACGCGATTGCCACGCTGAAGCAGGCGCTGGCCTTCAAGGACGTGCAGGAGGACTCGCTGGCGGAGTCCGGCTTCGCGCTGGCTCGGGCGCTGTGGACCGAGCGCGAGGAGTCGGAGGCGCGCGACGCGGCGTCACAGGCGCTGGAGCGCTTCAGGTCCGCGGGGCGCACCGCGCAGTCGAAGGAGGTGGAGGCGTGGCTCGCCGCCCGTCCCGCGCCCATGGCGAAGGCGGTGCCGGCGTCCGCCGGGCGCGGTGGCAAGCGCAGGCGGTAGGCCTCAGCACTCCGGCAGGCCGACGCTGAGGTTCGCGACCTCCAGGACGTTGACCGCGAGGCCGCCGCGCGCGGTCTCCTTGTACTTGTCCTTCATGTCGCGGCCGGTGTCGCGCATCGTCTTGATGACCTTGTCCAGGCTGACGAAGTGCTTCCCGTCGCCGGACAGCGCCATGCGCACGGCGTTGATGGCCTTCACGGAGGCCATCGCGTTGCGCTCGATGCAGGGCACCTGCACCAGCCCGCCAATCGGGTCGCAGGTGAGCCCCAGGTTGTGCTCCATGGCGATCTCCGCCGCGTTCTCCACCTGCAACGGCGTGCCGCCCAGCACCTCCGCCAGCGCACCCGCCGCCATCGAGCACGCGCTGCCCACCTCGCCCTGGCAGCCCACCTCCGCGCCGCTGATGGACGCGTTCTCCTTGTAGAGCGCGCCAATGGCCCCCGCCGTGAGGAGGAAGCGCACCACGCCGTCCGCGTTCGCACCCGGCACGAAGCGCCAGTAGTAGTGCAGCACCGCCGGGATGATGCCCGCCGCGCCGTTGGTGGGCGCCGTGACGACGCGCCCGCCCGCCGCGTTCTCCTCGTTCACCGCGAGCGCGTACAGGTTCACCCAGTCCAGCACCGTCAGCGGGTTGGTGAGCCCCGCCTCCGGCCGGCTGATGAGCCGCTGGTACATCGCCGCCGCGCGCCGCTCCACCTTCAGCCCGCCGGGCAGGATGCCGGACGTGGTGCACCCGCGCGTCACGCACGCCTGCATCACCTCCCAGATGCGCAACAGCCGCGAGCGGATCTCCTCCTCGCTCCGCGAGGTCAACTCGTTGCGCATCATCACCGAGCTGATGGGCTGCCGCTCCCGCTCGCAGTGGTCCAGGAGCTCCGCCGCGGACTTGAAGGGCAGCGGCACGGTCGCGGTCTCCGCGCGCAGCGGATCCGCGCCCTTCGTCGCGTGCTCGTCCACCACGAACCCGCCGCCCACCGAGTAGTAGATGCGGCAGGCCAGCGACTCCCCGCCCTCACCGAAGGCGGTGAAGCGCATGCCGTTGGGGTGGTAGGGCAGCACCTTGCGCTTGTGCATCACCAGGTGCTCGCCGTCCCGGAAGGGGAGCACCAGCCGCTGGAGCAGCGACACGCGCCCCTCCGCGCGCCAGTGCGCGACGATGGACGGCACCAGCTCCACGTCCACGTCCTCGGGCGTGTCGCCGCGCAGGCCCAGCAGCACCGCCTTGTCGCTGCCGTGCCCCTTGCCTGTCGCGCCCAGCGAACCGAACAGCTCCACCTTGAGCCGCGTCACGCGCTCCAGGAGCCCCGCGTCCGACAGCCCCACCACGAAGGTGCGGGCCGCGCGCATGGGCCCCACCGTGTGCGAGCTGGAGGGTCCAATTCCAATCTTGAAGAGGTCGAAGACGCTGACGGGCATGGCTTTTCCCACCATGCCACGTCCAACACGCGCCGCCTGTCACACCCCGCTCACGACGCGCTGCATGCATCCACTTCAAGTCATGCAGCCCGGAAGACAACACGTCGCGCATGCCCCCGCTCCTCCGGGCGTGGCGGGCGCCTTCGGCCGGAAGGCGAGCAGGCGAAGGCCGTTGAAGACGACCAGGAGCGTGCTGCCCTCGTGGAGCACCACGGCCTGGCTGATGCGCGTGAGGCCCAGCACGGCGGCCACGACGAGCACCGCGCTCACGCCCAGCGCGATGACCAGGTTCTGCTTCATCACGGCCGTGGCGCGCTTGGACAGCTCCAGCGCGAAGGGCAGCTTCGCCAGGTCATCGCTCATCAGCACCACGTCCGCCGTCTCCAGCGCCGCGTCGCTGCCGGCGCCGCCCATGGCCACGCCGACCGCCGCCGCGGCGAGCGCGGGCGCGTCGTTGACGCCGTCGCCCACCATGGCCACCGGGTGCGTGCGGCCCAGCTCCTTCACCGCCGTCACCTTGTCCACGGGCATCAGCGGCGCCTTCGCCTCATCCAGGCCCACCTGCCGCGCGATGGACTGGGCCACGAGCGCGTTGTCGCCGGACAGCATCACCGTGCGCTCGATGCCGCCCGCCTTCAGCGCCTGCACCACCTGACGGGCGCCGCCGCGCAGCGTGTCCGCCACGCCCAGCACGCCCAGGTAGCGGCCCGCGCGGCGCACCACCATCGTCGTCTGGCCCGCCGCCTCCAGCCGGGCCACCTCGGCGGTGACCTCCGGAGGGAGGACTTCACCGGCGAAGAGGGCCGTGCTGCCCACCTCCACCGCGTCGTCGCCCACCTTCGCGCGGATGCCCTGGCCGTGGATGGCCTCCAGGTCGCGGCCCTCGGGCACGGCGACGCGCGCCTCGGCGGCGCCGTCCACCACGGCCTTGGCCAGCGGGTGCGCGGACAGCGCCTCCACGCCCGCCGCGGTGCCCAGCAGCTCCTCGCGCGTCGCGCCCGGCGCGGCCCACGTGGTGAGCAGCCGGGGGCGGCCCACGGTGAGCGTGCCCGTCTTGTCGAAGGCGATGGCGCGGATGCCGCTCAACAGCTCCAGGTAGATGCCGCCCTTGATCAGCACGCCCCCGCGCGCGGCCGACGCCACCGCGGAGAGCACGGCGGAGGGCGTGGAGATGGCGAGCGCGCAAGGCGACGCGGCCACCAGCAGCCCCACCGCGCGCAGCACCGCTTCCTTCAAGGGGGTGCCCAGGAGCAGCAGCACCACGGGGAACACGATGGCTGACGCCATCACCAGCGGCGCCACGGTGCGCTCCAGGCGCTGGGCGAAGCGCTGCCGCTTGCCCTTCTGCGCCTCCGCCTGCGCCACCATGTCCACCACGCGCGCCAGCACGGACTCCGACGACAGGCGCGTGACCTCCACCTCCAGCGCCGCCTCGCAGTTGATGGTGCCGGAGAACACCTCGTCGCCCGGCTTGCGCGCCACCGGCATGGACTCGCCGGTGATGGCCGCCTGGTCCAGGGAGCTCTTGCCCTCGCGGATGACGCCGTCCAGCGGGACGCGGTCGCCCGGGCGCACGACGATGCGCTCGCCGCGCTTCACGTCCGCCACCGGCACCTCGACGACCTCCGAGCCCCGGCGCACGCGCGCCACCTCCGGACGCAGCTGGCCCAGCGCTTCAATGGAGCGGCGCGCCTTCTCCATGGCCCGGTGCTCCAGCGCGTGGCCCGCGCTGAAGAGGAAGAGCAGGAACGCGCCCTCGAACCACGCGCCGAGCACCGCCGCGCCCAGCGCCGCCACCACCATCATCGTCTCGATGTCGATGCGAAGCTGCGCGATGGACTGCACCGAGCCGCGAATGGCGAAGAAGCCGCCGCTCGCCATGGACAGCGCCCAGAGCACCGTGGCCACCAGGGGCGGCGCCAGCGCGAAGTGGTCCACCACGAAGCCCGCCGCCAGCAGCACGCCGGAGGCCACCACCAGCGGCAGCTCCAGCAGCGGCGCCAGACCGCCCCCGTGCGCGTGGTGCGAACAGGCGTGGCCCGCCATGGGCACTTCCAGCCCATACCCGAGCGCCTTCACCCGGGCCTCCACGTCCGCGAGCTTCAGCTCCGCCTTGTCGTACTCGACGACCAGGCGCTCGCTGGCGTACGCGACGCTGGCCGTGAGCACGCCCTTCATCTTGGAGACCGCGTGCTCGATGACCTGGGCCGCGTCCGCGGAGTCCATCCCGCGCACGAACCAGGTGTGTTGCAGGTAGCGCGCGGCCACCTGCTCTCCCGTCTTCCGCGCGAGCTTCAGCAGCTGGGCGACGGGGACCTGCGCCGGGTCGTAGTGGATGCACACCTCCGCGTGCCCTGCGTCGCGGCGCAGGTGCACGTCGAGGATGCCGTGCTGCGACTCCAGGGCCGTCTCCAGCCGCTCGAAGCGGCCCTGGTCGTCCGTCTCTCCCGGCAGCGTGCCCTCCAGGTCCAGCTGGAGCGCCGAGCCGCCCCCTTCCGCCGGACGGTGCGCCGGCGGACGGATGACGCGCTGGGAGTGGGCATGCCCATGGTGGTCATGCCCGTGGTCGTGGCCATGGGAGCAGGAAGGGCCGTGGACGTGGCGCTGCACGGCGTTGCCGGCGGTTTCCACCTCCTTGAGGCCCTTGATGTTCAACGTGCCGAACCGCGAACCGCTCTTCTTCTGCTCCGACATGGCTTTGGCTCTTCCTGTCGCCCTAGTGGCGGTGTCCGCGGCGTGAGTGCGAGGGGGCGGCGGCCGGAGGCGGCGTGGCCTGGGGCTTCTCGTCCTCGTCCTCGTCGTGGTGGTCCTCGTCCTCGTGCTCCTCGGGGACGGGCTGGTCGAAGCGCTGGCCGGCGACCTCCAACGTGAAGCGCTTGCACGTGGGGGGAATCTCGAACTCCAGCACCGCGGGCAGGCGGCCCTCGTAGACCTTCAGCACCTTGCCCTGCTCGTCATAGACGGTGCCGCCGGCGGCGACGGTCATCGTCTCGTCCACCAGCACGGCCACGAGCTCCGCCATCTCCTCCATGCGGTCCGCGTGGCGGTGGCACCAGAGGTGTCCCACGCCCGGATAGGTCGTATGGGAGATCTCCTCCATCTGTTCTTCATCCACGTGCTCACCCACGCCCATGAAGACGAAGTTGATGCGCGGCAGGCGGCCGGAGGCGATCTCCTTGGCCACCTGCGTGGCGTAGGCCGTCACGTCATGGGCGTCGTTGATCTGCGAGTCCGTGATGATGACCGCCAGGCCCCGCTTGGCGCCTTCGCCCACCTGCTGCTTGATGTGCGCCACGAAGTCGCGCAGCACCGGCAGCATCACCGTGGCCTTGCCGTAGGACCTGGGGCCGGGGAAGCGGTAGCCCTTGGCCTGCGGGCCGGTGAGGTCGCCCACCATCTCCAGCTGGGTGCCGTCGCCGCAGGCCCAGTAGGTGACGCGCACCTTGCCGTCCCGGTCCTTGTTGGCCAGGTACTCCAGCATCCACTGCATCTGCGGCTCGACCTGGTTCTTCACCGGGGCGAGCTTCGCCAGGATGCCGCGCGGCCCGTACGCGTTCTCCATGCTCGCGGAGCCGTCCATGTAGAGGGCCACGTCCAGGCCCTCCACGGTGGGGTCGTGCAAGAGCGTCGCGACGACCTTGTTGCCCATCCGGTGGACGTCGGAGAAGGGGCGGTTGATGACTTCGTGGCCGGCCATCAGTGGTGGTCCTCGTCCTCGTCGTGGTCTTCGTCAGGGAGCGGCTGCGTGTAGCGCTGGCCGTTCACCTCCAGCGTGAAGCTCTTGGCCTCTTCCGGCACCTCGAACTCCAGCACCGCGGGCAGGCGGCCCTCGTACGTCTTCAGCACCTTGCCCTTGTCGTCGTAGATGGTGCCGCCGGCGGCGACCGTCATGGTCTCGTCCACCAGCACGGCGACCAGCTCCGCCACCTGGGTGATCTCCTTCGCGATGCGGTGGCACCAGAGGTGGCCCACGCCCGGGTACTCCGCGTGGGCGATGTGCTCCAGCTGCTCCTCGTCGATGTCGTCGCCCACGCCCACCAGCACGAAGTTGATGCGCGGCAGGCGGCCGGAGGCGATCTTCCTGGCCACCTCCTCGGAGAACTTCTCCACCGCTTCGGCGTCATGGAGGCGGCCGTCGGTGACGATGATGGCGCAGCCGCGCTTGGCGCCCACCTTCACCTGCTCCTCCAGGTACTTCACGTAGTCGCGCAGCGCGGGCTCCAGGTACGTGTAGCCGCCCAGCTGCTTCGCGCCGGGGAACTTGTACTGCTTCACGTCGGTGCCCTTGAGCTCACCCACGGCCTCCACCTGGCGGCCGTTGGTGCCACAGGCCCAGTAGGCCACGCGGAGCAGACCGTTGCGGTCCTTGGTGGCCAGGTACTCCAGCATCCACCGGACCTGCGGCTCCACGTCGTTGGAGGGCTCCTTCATCGGAGCGCCGCGCAGCCACTCCAGGAAGGAGCGCTGCTGCGTCTTGTAGGCGTACTCCTCGCGCATGCTGCCGGAAGCGTCCATGTAGATGGCCATGTCCAGGCCTTCCACCGTGGGGTCGTGCAGCAGCACCGCGCGCACGTGGTCCCCTTCGCGGTGCAGGTCCGAAAACGGCTCGATCGGCTTCTCGTGTCCCATGGTCTGCCTTTCTGGAGGGTGAAAACGCTATCGCCCGGTGTGCGAGCACCGCAAACGGAGCGGGGGTTCAGTCATCGAAGTCGCTCATCCAGTCCGGCTTCTTGCCGGGCGGGGCGGGCGCCTTCTCCTGCTGCCTGGTGGCCGGACGGGCGGGCGCGGCCGGAGCCGGAGCGAAGTCCGCCTGCCACGAGGCCGGGGATGCGGGCTTCGCGGGAGGCGGGCGGGGCGCGGGCTTCGGCTGCAGCTGCGTGAGCCGGGGCTTCGCGCCGCCCGGCTTGCCGCGCGAGTCGATGAAGTCCTGCATCCATTCGCTGGAGCGCACCGGCGGCGTGGGCATGCGCGGCGGGATGACCGCGGGCGGCGGTGCGGGCACGCGGGGGAGGTGCGTGCGCGCCACCGGCGTGCCCGCGAGCACGTGGTCGCGCAGCGTGCGCTCCGTCTCCGTGGGCCAGCCTGGAAGCCAGGGCAGCACGCGGCGCGCGAGCTCCAGGAACTCCGGCGGCGGCGCTTCGCGGGGCACGCGCACGGCTTCGTCCTGGAACCACCCGGCGACCTTGCCCACCAGTCCGCCCTTCGTGGGGCGAGGCGTGGCGACGTCGCCCTTCACCTCGTAGCCGCGCAGCTCCAGGTCCGCGATGGCCATGGCGCGGCTCGGGACGGGCAGCTCCAGCACCGCGAGCTCCTTGGGCCCCTGGTGCGTGCGGGCGTCCTCCTGGAGCTGGCTGAGCACCGCGTGCAGCACGCTGGCGACCTGCATGCCATTGGCCGCGTGGTGGGCCTGCAACTCCGCGGGCACGGCGGGGTAGGTGAGGACGAGCCCGCGTCCCTGCGCGAGCTGATCCGCGCGGTCGCCCGGCAACAGCGCATGGTACGCGCGGGGCACGTCGCGGCTCTCCGCGTCCTTCACGTAGTGGAAGGCGTCCGGCGCGCCGTGCGCGAAGCCCGCGAGCACGTCGCCGCGCGTGACGGTCAGCTGCCCGTTCACGCGCGTGACGGCGTTGCCGGGCCACGGACCGGTGAGGGTGCCGTAGAGATAGACGGGGTCGTTGAAGCCGTCCGCGTCGGCGGGGTGCTCCACCACCTCCGGGGAGAAGAAGAACAGCTCCGCCGCGGCCAGGCGGCGCGGAGGCTTGCCGGAGGCGACCTCGTGGTGCGCGAGCTGCGCCTGCACGGACGCGGGCAGCCGCGCGCGCTCACTGCCGGGGATGAGCTGGAGCTGGCCCACGACGTCGGTGCAGACGAACCACTCGGCTTCGCCCAGGTACGCGGGCTCCAGCCGGAAGGCGTCCAGCACGTGGACGACCTCCGAGGCATCGCACGGCACGGGTTCAACCGGGCTGGCGGCGTGGGGAACGAAGTAGCGGGGTGGGCTCACGGAGGCCGTGACAGGCTGGCGCAAGCCGCTGGGGCAATCAAGTGTCGGGGCGGCGTGCGCGTCAGGCCGGCTCGATGAAGTTGAGCCGGTAGCCGTCCGGGTCCGTCACGACGATTTCACGGGTGTACCAGGGCTGCTCCGTGGGGCCCTCCACGTGCGCGCCCAGCGCGGCCGCCTTCGCCGCCACCGCGTCCACGCCGTCCGAGCCCGCGCGGAAGCCCACCAGCACGCCCATGCCCTTTCGTCCCTCCAGCTTCAGGCTTGAAGGAGGGCTCACGAGGTACACGTCCGACTCGCCGCCCCACTGGAGGCGGAGGATGGGAGGTTCCGACGCGATGCGTTCGAAGCCGAGGCCCTCATAGAAGCGCACGGAGGCCTGGGCATCCGTCACCAGCAGCTTCACGAACGACCGCATTGTCTGGGGCTTGTCCATGGGCGCGGCAGTCTGCCCGGCGCGACGGCGGCGCGCCACGCACGTGAGGGGCAATATCGGGCGCGGGACGGAAATGACGTATTGTCGGGCTGAAGCGCGAAGGGGGACGTCATGGGAGACGTGACACGGACGCGGCAGTCGCCTGGCTCCGTCGCCTACGACGACGTCAACGAGCTCATCGCCACCGCCACGCGGCTGATGCAGAAGGACGCCGCGCCGGACACGCTCACCCCGGAGGACCTGCGGCGCATCGGCGAGGAGCTGGACATCCCCGCGCGCTACGTGGACCAGGCGCTGGAGGCGCTGGCCCGCCGCCGCGAGGACGAGGCCCGGGCTCGCGAACGGCGGTCGCTCCTGCTCCGCGCCAGGCTTCGGCGGGGAGCCTTGGCGGGCGTGGTGCTCGTGGGCGTGCTGGCCGTGCCGGGGCTCATCGTGCGCAACGGCCTCACCACCCGGCTGGCGGAGGTGGCGCAGAAGCGGGCCCAGGTGCGCAACGTGGTGGAGCGCCGAGAAGCCCTGCACGCGCGGTTGGAGCAGCTCACGCCCGGCCTGAACCGCGACGCGGAGGTGGCGGGCGCGGACAACCGCGTGGCGGTGGAGCGGCGCCGCTACGACGAACGCGCCGCGGAGTACAACGCCTCCGCGGCTTCTTTCCCCACGAGCTGGGTGGTGCGCCTGAGCGGCCTGCCCCCGGTGCTTCCGCTGTCCCCGGAGGTGTCCTCATGGTGAAGAGCCTCCTCCTGACGCTGTTGCTGCTGCCCGCGCTGGTCCTGGCCGGCGTGCCGTCCATCACGCGGCCGGTGACGGATCCGTCCGGGATGTTGACCGCGCCGGAGACGGAATCTGTCTCCCGGGCCCTGGTGGACCTGCGCGCCGCGAAGCAGGTGCAGATGGCGGTGCTGCTGGTGGAGACCACGGACGGTCAGCCCATCGAGGACTACGCGGAGGCGGTCTTCCGGCAGTGGAAGGGCGGTGAGGCGGGCAGGGACAACGGCGTGCTGCTGGTCATCGCACGCGGTGACCGGCGCTCGCGGCTGGAGGTCGGCTACGGCCTGGAGTCTTCGCTGACGGATGGCGAGGCGACGGCCCTGCTGCATGCGCAGGGCCCGCTCTTGCGCGAGGGCCGGCTCGAGTCCGCGCTGCTCGCCATCATCGCGGGGGTGCGTGTGCAGGTGTCCACCGATGCGCTTCCGGGGCCCGGTGCCAGGGCGTCATCCTGGACGCCGTTCGAGTCGGGCCTGTTCCTCATGGCCCTGGCCATGACGGCCTGCGTGGTGGCGCGGCTGCTGCTCCAGCTCCAGGGGGCAGGCCTTGGGGACACGAAGAACTCCGTGGTGGCGGCGCTGATGGTGGCGCTGCCTCCCGCCGCTTTCGTCTCCATCGGATGGTCCGGCCCCCGGCCGCCGGTGCTCATCCTCGGCGTGTATGGCGTGCTGCTGGGCCTGTTCTTCTGGGGGTGGTCCCTGCTTCAGCGGAAGCGGATCGTCCGGGGCCTGTTGCTGATCATCCTCCCCTTGTGGTTCGCGCTGGTTGGCCAGGTCTTGTCACCCGAGCCCATTCGCAATCTTTCGGAATTCCTCAACTTGAGCATCATGGGCTTGTTCTGCTCGATGTTCGCCGCGTTCCCATTCCTGTTCGTGGGGCTGCCGCTCTACATGCGCTCCAGGCTCCGGAGTCAAAAGGGCTGGGGCTTCGTCGTCTCGGTAGGCGGCTCCTCGTCGTCCTCTTCCTACAGCAGTGATTCGTCCAGCTCGTCGTCCTCGTCGTCCTCGTCGGACTGGAGCGGCGGGGGCGGATCCTCGGGCGGAGGCGGTGGCAGCGACTCCTGGTAGACGCGGTTCTTTTCACGACCGCCTCCCTGGCCGCCTGCCCTCCGGCCGGCCTCCGTCTTCACGCCGGGTCAACCCGGACTGGCATGAGGGGGCCCGTCGCCTGCCTGCAAGGTGCTCCCTACCTTGGGAGCATGAAGGGTTCGCGCAGGGGACTTCCGGTCTACGTGCCTCCCCGGACGGTCTGGTCGGTGGGCGCCCAGGTGGTGCTGCTCGTGCTGCTGGGCACGGCGATGCAGAGCCTGGGGCCCGTGCTCACGCTGCTGGCGGCGGCGCTGCTCCTGGGACTGGCGGCGGAGCCCGTCGTGCGGCGCTTGCAGTCATGGGGCCTGCGCCGGGGACTGGGCGTGGCGCTCATCGCGCTGACGCTCCTGGGTGTCATCGGCCTGCTCATCCTCACGCTGGTGCCGCTGCTCGTGGAGCAGCTCCAGCACCTGGTGGAGGCGGCGCCGGGCTTCTTCGCGGAGCTGACCCAGGCTCCCTGGGTGCGGAAGCTGGATGAGCACTTCGGCGTGCTCTCGCATCCGCAGGACGCGTTCAACATGGAGCCGGGCATCCTGGCGAAGCCGCTCATCACCGTGCTGTCGTCCACGGTGGAGCTGCTGGGCGCGGGCATCACGGTGCTGGCGCTGGCCGTGTTCGGCCTGCTCTTCGGGCACGACCTCTACGCGAGCATCCTGGGCTGGGTGCGTCCGCGCAGCCGTCCCCGCGTGCGCCGCGTGGTGGGCCGCATGCGCGAGGCGGTGGGCAACTATCTCGTCGGCACGCTGCTCATCGTCAGCGTGGGCGGTGCCTTCACGGCGGGCATGTCGCTGGCGCTGGGCGTGCCGTACTTCCTGCCGCTCGGCCTGGTGGCGATGATCCTGGGGCTCATCCCGTACATCGGCAGCGTCATCACCGCGCTGCTGGTGGCCGTCACCACGCTGGCGTCGGTGGGCTCGAAGCGGGCGCTGCTCGCGCTGGCGCTGTTCATGGTCTACCAGCAGTTCGAGGCCCACCTGCTCAGCCCCCTGGTGCAGCGGCGCGCCATCAAGATGAACCCGCTGCTCATCTCCCTGGTGGCGCTGGTGGGCGGAACCGTGGCGGGGCTGCTGGGCGTCATCCTCGCGGTGCCGGCGGCGGCGGCGGGGCAGGTGCTGCTCACGGAGGTGCAGCGCGAGCGGCGCAAGGCGTGGAAGCGCGAACGGCGCCAGACGTTGGCATTGTCCTCCGGTCTGGGGAACGCGGACGAGGCACTGTTGGCGGGTCCACTCGGGCCGCCGCGAGGTGAAGCGCGGCGTGCGCCCCCGGTTGACTCCGGGCATCCTGGGGCGCCGCACTGAGCCGTTTGCTTTCCGCGAGCCCCACGATGACTTCCGATGAGAATGTTTCGGCGACCTTCAAGCGCGCGGCGGCGGAGCGCGCGGTGGACTTCATCCAGCCGGGCATGGTGGTGGGGCTGGGCACGGGCAGCACGGCCGCGTACGCGGTGAAGCGGCTGGGCGCGCTGCTCTCCGCCGGGACGTTGAAGGACGTGGTGGGCATCCCCACGTCGCGCGCGACCGAGGCCCTGGCCACGTCGCTGGGGGTGCCGCTCACCACGCTGGACGTGCATCCGGTGGTGGACCTCACCATCGACGGCGCGGACGAGGTGGCGCCGGACCTGTCGCTCATCAAGGGCGGCGGCGGGGCGCTGCTGCGCGAGAAGGTGGTGGCGCAGGCCAGCCGCCGGGAGATCATCATCGTGGACGCGCCCAAGCTGTCACCCCGGCTGGGCTCGAAGTGGCCGGTGCCGGTGGAGGTGCTGCCCTTCGGCTGGCGCTCGCAGGCGCTGTTCCTGGAGTCGCTGGGCGCGCGCGTGGTGGTGCGGCTCGCGCTGGACGGAGCGCCGTACCACACGGATCAGGGCAACGTGTTGCTGGACTGTGACTTCGGGCCCATCAGCGACCCCTCGGGGCTGGCCGCGAAGCTGGATGCTCGGGCCGGGGTGATGGAGCACGGCCTGTTCCTGAACCTGACCACCGACCTGCTGGTGGCCGGACCGGAAGGCATCACCCATCGCGTCCGGGGCGCGTGAGGCGCAGGACGTCCTCGGCGGTGTCCACGTCCTCCTCGCCGCCGGGCAGTGGAACCTCCACGACGCGCGAAGGGTCACGGGCGATGAGCCCGCGTGCACCGCCCGTGGGCTCAAGCGCCGCCAGCTCAGGGAAGAGGGCGCGGGAGAAGAGGGCGGGGACGCCCCGCGTGCCCGCGTACGCGGACGCGACGATGGGCGCGTGCGTGCGCTCGAAGGTGGCGATGAGCGAGCGCAGGTGGTCCGTGTCCACGCGCAGCTGGTCGCAGAGCATCAGGAGCGCGCCGTCCACGTCCGGCGGAAGCACCCGCAGGCCGGCGTGCAGCGAGGAGCCCTGACCCAGCGCCCAGCCCGGATTGTCCACGCACCGCACGGCGAGCCCCCGCAGCTCCGCGCCCACCTCGTCACGCTTCGCACCGAGCACGACGGTCACCACGGGGCTCGCGGCCAGGGCCCGCTCCGCCGCGCGCCGCACCAGCGACGTGCCCTCGTGGCGCAACAGCTGCTTGGGCTGTCCCAGCCGCGAAGAACCGCCAGCGGCGAGCAGCACGATGGCGACGGTCGTCACGCGGACCTGCGCTCCGGCGCGGTGGCCTCTCCGTGGATGGGCGCCTGCCGCTCGCGCAGCCGTCCTCCGTCGCGTCCGGCCAGCACCGCCTGCACCTCCGCGATGATGGACAGGGCAATCTCGTCCGCGCCCTCCGCGCCCAGGTCCAACCCCATGGGCGCGTGCAGCTTCTCCAGCTGCGCGGCGGTGGGCGGATGCGCCAGCTCCCTCAGGATGCGCTCCGTGCGGGAGCGCGGCCCGAGCACGCCCAGGTAGCGCACCGGCAGCGGCACCAGCCGCGCCAGCAGCTCGCGGTCCTGCGGCAGGCTGTGCGTCATCACCAGCACCACGCTGCGCTCGGACAGCGGGACCTTCTCCAGCACCTCGCTGGCCCGCGACGCGACGTGCGCCTGGGCGCGCGGGAACCGGCGGCGCAGCAGGTCCACGGGCCGGTCCGCCACCATCGTCAGGTGCCAGCCCAACCCCTGCGCGCGCGACACCACGGGGGCCACGTCGAAGCCGCTGCCGAACACCACCACCGGCGGCGCCGGCTCCACCACCTCCACCAGCACCTCCGCGCCCCCGCATGCGCCGCTCCACGGCACGCCGCGCACCAGCGCCTCCGTGGCCGCCGCGCGCACCGGCTCCAGCAGCGCGCCCGTGAGGTTCCCCGCCGACACGCCGTCCGCGCGCAGCATCAGCCGCGCGCCCACGGACTCCGAGGGGCCCCGGTACACGGTGGCCACCACCGCGCGCAGCGACTGCTTGCGCGCCTCGTCCGCGAAGGCGAGCGCGTCACCCGGGCCGGGCTCCCAGCGCTCCAGCAGGATGTCCACCACGCCGTTGCACCCGAGCGCGAACGACAGCCCGCCCTCGTCCTCCGCGTTGTCGCCGGTGGTGTCGTAGCGCAGCACGCGCGGCCCGCCCGACGTCCAGAAGAAGGCCTTGCGCACCAGGTCTCCCTCCAGACACCCGCCGCTCACCCCACCGGCCAGCCACCCGTCCGCGCCCATCAGCATGCGCGCGCCCGGGCGCCGGTACGACGAGCCGGACACCGCCACCACCGTCGCCAGCACCACCGGACCGGAGGCGCGCCCGCACGCCTTCAGCAGGTCATCGAGTTCCTTCATCGCCCACCCATCTAACCACCCACGTGCCGAGCCCGGGCCGATTCCACTCAAGCCCGGTGTGCACCGTCCGACGTCCGCTTCCTGTCCCGCGCACGCAGGGCAGCCATCCAGCCGGCCGCCCGGCCTCTGCATGACGCTGGCGGACAAGGCCTACCGCCACGAACTTGAGCGGAGGACTTTTAGATGGAGGCCCGGTGGAATCCACAGCGCGACGGCGTGATGCCCGACATCGCTTCCCCTCTGCTTACGGCACCCCGCGGGCCTGTCGCCCCAGCAAGGGGAGGGCGGCATGAAGATGCCCGAAGTGCTGGAGCACCTGCCCGCGGTTGGACACCTGCTCGGACGCAAGCCGGGCGGGCAGGAGGACATCTTGCCGAAGCGTGACCCCACCCTGACCCTGCCGGACTTCCAGTCCGTGCCGCTGCCCACCAGCGAGCGCCGGCTGGGAGACGGCCGGACCTTCATCGTGCACCACCCCTCGCCGCGCGCGCCCCGGGGACCGGGCCTCACGGTGATGAGCTACAACATCCTCATGGGCGGCGAGCGCCAGGAGGCGCTGCTGGAGTACTTCACCCAGCTGGAGGCCCAGGACCGCATGCCGGACGTCATCGGCCTGCAGGAGGCGGGCGTGCCCATGTCGGTGCTGCTCGCGTCCCGCTTCGGCTTCCACCTGGCGTACCAGGGCAGCGACGGCGACGACGGCACGCGGCTGATCAACGGCAAGGCGTGGCTCAGCCGCCACCCCATCGTGGACGCCGCGCACTTCACCTACGTCCTCACCGACGCCGAGCGCAATGACGCCATCGCGCGCCAGGGCTACGCGGGCGAGCTGGTGGAGGACCGGGGCGTGCTCTGGCTCAAGCTCCAGGTGGAGGGGCGCCCCATCTATCTCTACAACCTGCACCACGCGCTGGGCGACTCGGCCATCAACGCCCTCAACCTGCGCCAGCTCAACGCGCTCCTGCGCCGCCGCGAGGGCGTCCCCGCCGTCGTGCTGGGCGACTTCAACGCCAACACCGCCATCAAGCGCGGCGGCTCCTGGCTGGTGGCGCACCTGCTGCACCCGAAGCAGGACAACGACACGGACACCATCGAGGAGTTCCGCCAGCGCTACGGCGACGACATGCACAACGTCACCGTGGGCGACCGGGGCGTGGGCAACATCGCGGATCCGCGCCTGCGCCATGAGCTGCACACGCTGGAGCAGGACCTGCCGGAGACGGTGTGCCACGCGACGACGGTGCGCGTGCGGCTGGCGGACCACTCGCTGACGACGCCGCACCACGCGCGCCAGGAGCTGAGCTCCGGGCAGATTCCCAAGCACAGCCCCGCGTGGTGGCGCCTGCAGGACATCGCGGACTGCGCCACGCTCACCTCGCACCCGGACAGCCACGGCGTGGTGCACGCCACGGGCAAGCGCTTCGACAACTTCTACGCGACGCGCTCCCTGGCCCCCGTCCTCTTCGAGGTGGACCGCTCCACGGAGTCCTCGGACCACCAGCCGGTGGTGGCCCACTACCGCTTCGTCGACGGACAGCCCAAGGCCCCGCCGCACCACTGACGTCCCCCGCCACCGCTACGCGGCGAGGGCCGAGTGGCGGTGGCGCGCGAAGAGGTCCTTCACGTAGCGGCCCAGCAGGGCCGCGTCGATGTCCGGGCACTGGAGGTCCGTGCCCGCCAGCGCGGCGCGCGTGTGGTCCGTGCGCACGCGCGGCGTGCGGTGGTGCAGCTCCAGCACCGTGCGGGTGCCGTGGTAGACCTTCTCCCGCAGGAACGCGACCAGCGGGAAGAGGGCGTTGTCCGGCCCCACCCGGCCCAGCTCCCGCAGCCACACCGCCGGCGCCACCCGGCGCACCGGGTGCCCGTGCACGCCCAGCAGGTCGAAGAGGGCGTTGTGGGAGGGCTCCTGCTCGCGCTCCGGCGCCAGGTTGTAGTTGCCGCCCGGCGCCTGCGTGAGCACCAGGTGCGCGGTGGCGTTGGCCACGTAGTCCACCGGCACCGGCAGCCAGTACTTGTCCGGCAGGTCCGGCGAAAGGCCCAGCTGCGCGTTGCCCACCAGCAGCCGGCACAGCATGTCGTCCGCGTTGCCAATACCCGTGCGGCTGTGGCCCTGGATGAAGCCCGGCCGGTAGATGCTGACCGGCAGGCCGCCCTGGCGCGCGTCCGCGACAAGGCGCTCCGCGACCCACTTGGCCCGCGTGTAGCCGTTCTCGTAGACCATCAGGTCCAACGAGCGCTCCAGCGCGAAGTCCTCGGACACCTCCTCCACGCCCAGCAGCGTGCCCACCGCGCCGTGGACGCTGAGCGAGGACACGTGGTGCAGGGGCTTGGCGCGGCCGTGCGCGCAGAAGGCCAGCACCTGCTGCGTGCCGGCGACGTTGGGCCGGCCCGCATCCGCGTACGGCAGGATGTAGCTGATGCTCGCGGCCGAGTGCACCACCGCGTCGCACTGGAGCGCCAGGGCGTCATACACGGTGGCCTCCAGCCCCAGCCGCGTCCGGGTGATGTCGCCCGCCACCGCCTGGATGCGCCCGTCGCCCCAGGGCAGGTGCACGCCGTACTTGCGCGCGGTGGCGCGAAGCCGGGCGCCGGCCTCCGCGTCGTCTCGGGCCCGCACCAGGCAGTGGATGCGCTCCACGCGCGGCGCCAGCGCGGCCAGCAGGTGGATGCCCAGGAAGCCCGTGGCCCCCGTGAGCAGCAGCGTGCGCGGCGGCTGCTTCACCCCGGAAGGCAACGTCAGCGGGGGCAGCCCCGCGGACCGGGCGTCGGTGAGCAGCGTGGCGCGCACGCTCTGGGGGCCGCCTTCCGCCGGGGCCGCGCCGGCCTCGCAGAAGGGCAGGAGCAGCTGCGGCGTGGGGTGCGAGTACACGCGGCGCGACGGCAGCGGCACGCCGAAGTCCTCCTCCACCTGGGCCAGCACGTGCGCCACGCCCAGCGAGTCACCGCCCGCCTGGAAGAAGTGCGTGTTCGCCGTGACGGTGCCCGGCGCCGCGCGCAGGCCCCGCTCGAAGGCACGGCACAGCTTTTCAATGGGTGTGGCGGGAGTCGCGGGCGTGCTGGGGGCGGTGGACTTCGTGGCCCCCATCCAGTCCGCGGGGGGAGGCAGGGCCTGCCGGTCCACCTTGCCCAGGTGGGGCATGAGCGGCAGGCGCGGCAGTTCCACGGAGCGGTGCGGCACCATGTAGTCCGGCAGCACCACGCCCAGGTGCGCGCGCAGCGCATCCAGCGACACCGCGTGGCCCTCCTGCACGCTGTGGTAGGCCACCAGCAGGCCCGTCGTCTGCCCTTGAGCGTCCGTGTGCTCGAAGACCGTCACCGCCGCCTGCGCCACGCCGGGGTACGCGTACAGCGCCTGCTCGATGGCCTCCAGTTCGATGCGGAAGCCGCGCAGCTTCACCTGCTGATCCATCCGGCCCAGGAACACGAGCGCCCCGTCCGCGCGGACGAAGGCCTCGTCGCCGGTGCGGTACCACCGGGCGCCCCGGGCGTCCGTGGGGAAGCGCTCCCGGGTGCGCTCGGGCTGGTTGCGGTAGCCCTCCGCCACGCCCTCGCCGCCAATCCACACCTCGCCCGTCGCGCCCTGTGCGGCGTCCTGGCCGTCCGGCCCCACCACGCGCACGCGCACGCCCGGCAGCGCCTGCCCGATGGGCACGGGCGACTCGCCGCCCTGTACCTGGTACGCGGTCGCGCAGACCGTGCCCTCCGTGGGGCCGTAGGCGTTGAAGACGCGGCGGCCGGACGCGTGCCACCGCTCCGCGAGCGGCGCCGGGCAGCGCTCGCCCGCCATCACCACGCAGGCCACGTCCGGCAGCGTGTCCACGTGCGGCCCCAGCTGCCCCAGCACGGACGGGGGCAGGCACAGGTGCGTCACGCGCTGCTGGCGCAGGTGGTCCGCCATGCGCCGGCCGGGCAGCAGGTCCTCGCGCGTGCCCTGCACCACGGTGCCGCCCGCGAACAGCGTGGGGAACACCTCCCACACCGACGCGTCGAAGTTGATGCTGGCGAACTGGAGGTGCCGCGTGTCCGGCCCCAGGCCCAACAGCGGCGCCACGCCGTGCACCAGGTTCGACAGGCCCCGGAACGTGCACACCACGCCCTTGGGCTCACCGGTGCTGCCGGAGGTGTAGATGAGGTAGGCGGGCCGGTCCGGCGGCGCGTCGATGACGTCCGTGGGGGTTTCGTCACCCGGTGAATCCATCCCCGCCGTCTCCGCCTCCAGGAAGGGCAGGGGAGAGCCCAGCCACGTCTCCAGCAGCCCCACGGAGACGCGGTGCATGCGCTGGGTGACGACGCCGCGCAGGCCCGCGTCGCGCAGGATGCGCAACAGCCGCTCGTCGGGGAGGAACGGATCCAACGGCACGTAGGCCGCGCCCGCCATCCAGATGCCCAGGATGGCCGGGATGACCTCCGGCCCGGGCACCACCATCAGGCCCACGCGGTCTCCCGGCCCCACGTTCCATTCGTCCTTCAGCCGCCGCGCCACCCGCGCCGCCCTGCGCAGCAGCTCCGGCTGCTTCAACACCGTGGATCCGAAAGCGATCTGCGCGGTGGGGGGAAGACGCAGCGTGGGCGGGGGGGCCATGGTGCATTCCTTGGATGTGGTGACCGGGCGCGTGGGGGGCGCGCGTTTGAAAAGTCTAAAGACTGTCAGCGCTCGCGCAATACGTAGGAACCGCGCGATGAAACATCTCGACTCTTGGTTGCGACACGCCCCATCGGGTCATCCAGGCCCCCGTCTCTCCCGGAGGACGCCCGTACACGGTGTGTGCCATTCCTGTCTGGATATATCTTTGGAGCCATGCGGGCGCGCGCTGTCACACGAGGATGGCGATGTCTGTCTTTTTCCCGTGGAGGTGTGCCGCGTTTCGCGCGTGGACCCGTGGCAGGTGGGTGCGGCCTGATCCGTCGGGGTGGGGCCGTACCCCCTGCCGCGCTGGATGATTCACGTGGGCTGGGCTGTAGTGAAGGACCGGATGCCTTCGCTACGACACGCCTTCCTGCTCAACGCCGTGCGCGAGCTTGGCCGCTCGGTGCCGGACATCGTCCGTACGCGGGCCTCCTGGGATGCGTGCCTGGAGCGGATCCGCGAGGCGTGCACCACCACGCTGGGCATGGAGTACGACACCCTGGCCCGCTTCGACGCGCGCTCCGTCGTCGGTCTCTTCGCCCACCCGGAGCAGGCGCGCATCCTCGCCCGGCTGGTGGATGAGCGGGCCCGCCTGTGCGAGGCCCACGGCCGCTACGAGGATGCGCTGGCGGACAGCGTGTACGCGGGGGAACTCCTCATGCACTCGCGAGTCCGCTTCGGCCTGCCCCGGGACGCCCGCGCCGCGGACGTCCTGGAGCGCGAGGCGGGGACCGCCGCCCCGCTCCCGCTGCCCCCTTCCGGGGACTGATCAGCCCGCCTTCACCTTCAGGACGACCTTGCCCACGGCCTGGCGCGACTCCAGCTCGCGCAGCGCCTGAGCGCCTTCCTCAAAGGAGAAGACGCGGCCCACCAGCGGCTGGACGATGCCCTTCGCCGCGAGCGCCTCCAGGTCCTTCGCGATGGTGTCCGTCAGCCCCGGCTCCTGCATGAGGAAGGCGCCCCACGCCACGCCCACCACGGAGACGTTGCGCAGGAGCAGCCGGTTCACCGCCACGGACGGAATCTGGCCGCTGGTGAAGCCCACCACCAGGAGCCGCCCCTCCGGCGCCAGCACCTTGAGGCTCTTGTCGAAGACGTCCCCGCCCACGGGGTCCACCACCACGTCCACGCCCCGGCCGTCCGTGGCCTCGCGCACCCCGGCGGGGAAGTCCTTCAAGAGGAGGACGCCGTCCGCGCCCGCGCGCTTCGCCACCTCCGCCTTGCGCTCGTCGCCCACCACCGCCAGCACGCGCGCCCCGGCGCCCTTCGCCACCTGCACGGCCGCGGTGCCCACGCCGCCCGCCGCGCCATGCACCAGCACCGTCTCCCCCGCGCGCAGCCCCCCACGCCGGTGCAGCGCGAAGTGCGCCGTGTGGTAGTTCATCACCACGCCCGCGGCCTGCTCGAAGCTCCACTCCCTGGGGATGGGGAAGGCCAGCTCCGGCGCCACCACGCAGGCCTCCGCGAAGCCGCCCAGCGTGAAGGAGAAGCCCATCACCCGGTCCCCGGGCTTCACCCGCGCCCCCGCTGGCGCGGCGCGCACCACGCCCGCCACCTCCACCCCGGGCACGAAGGGCACCTCCGGCTTCATCTGGTACTGGCCGTGGGTGAGCAGCAGATCCGGAAAGCTCACCCCGGCCGCCACCACATCAATGAGGACGCCGTCTCCGGCCTGCGGCTCCGGGACGTCCACCATCTGAAGACCCTCGGGCCCCGTCAGCCGCTGAAGCTGCAATGCGCGCATGTGTGTGTCGCCTCCCTTCGGCCGGGACGCTAGCCCGCCC
>NZ_RAWM01000153.1 GCF_003668875.1 Corallococcus interemptor
GGCCAGGAGGGGGCGGAGTCGGAGGCTGGACACGGGGGCCGGTCTAACGGGTGCGTGAAGCGGATTCAAACGCCGAAGGGGCGGATGGGGAACACGGGGATGGACACGTCCCCAATTACGCGTTGGAACCCCAGCACCCTTGTTGGTACAAGAGCCGAGCCGCGCGTCGGTGCGGCCGTGTGGGAGGCAGCAACTTGCGGGAGAAACTGAAGGCCTTGGCGGAGCTGCAGAAGGTAGACCTCGAGGTCGCCTCGCTCCGGAAGGCGGCGGACGTGCATCCCCGCCAGATTTCCGAGCTGGAGCGGGAGCTGGGGGTCGCGCGCAATGGCATCGAAGCCGAGCGGACACGCGTGGCCGACCTGGAGAAGCAGAAGGCCCTGCTCGAGCAGAACATCACGGACGAGAAGGACAAGGTGAAGAAGTGGGAAGCACGCCTGTCCGACCAGCGCTCCACCCGTGAGTACTCGGCGCTCGCTCGCGAAATCGACATCGCGAAGAAGGGCATCCTCACCCAGTCCGAGGCGCTCACGGAGAAGGTGAAGGAGCTGGGCCAGGCGCGCGAGGCCATCAAGGGCAAGGAGGCGGACTACGCCACCAGGCAGCAGGGCCTGTCCGGCCGGATGACGGAGCTGCGCGGGAAGCTGGGCGAGTCCGAGTCCCAGGTGAAGCAGCTGGAGGGGCGCCGCGCGGAAGTCGCCGCGAACGTGGACGCCAACCTGCTGCGTCGCTACGAGGTCATCCGCAAGAAGAAGCTGCCCGCGATGGTGGGCGTGGTGGCCGGCACCTGCCAGGGCTGCAACATGAACCTGCCCCCGCAGATGTACAACATGCTGCGCACCTCGCTGGGCACCGACGTGTGCCCCTCGTGCAACCGCATCATCTTCGCCGTCGAAGCGCTGCAGGAGCCGAAGGAAAACGCCGAGAAGTAGCGGCGGCGCGTCACCTTCGGTCCCCTCTCCCATGCCGACACCTTCGCTCGTCGACGTCCTCCGTCACATCGCCCGTGAGGAGCCGCTGACGGCGACGGTGCGCGCCTTTCGCGGGCTCACCCGCGAGCACCTGGGCCAGCTGCTGGACGAAGCCGCCGAGCAGCTGGGCGGCGGTCCGCTCGAGGCCGAGGCTCCCGCGACGGAGTCCGCCCCGGCGGCCGCGCTCGACACCACCGCGCCGAGCATCGAGGCGGTGACGCCCGCGGCGGCAGGGGTGCTGAACCGCGTGCGCGTCTATTCAGACGGAGCGGCGCGAGGAAACCCGGGCCCTGCCGGCGCGGGAGCGGTGCTGACGAACACCGAGGGCGCGGTGGTGGCGCGCCTGGGCAAGTTCCTGGGGCACCAGACGAACAACTACGCCGAGTACATGGGCCTGCTCATCGGCCTGCAGCACGCGAAGAGCCTGGGCGCCCGCGAGGTGGAGGTCTTCGCGGACAGCGAGCTGCTCATCCGTCAGCTGGGTGGGCGCTACCAGGTGAAGAGCGCGACGCTGAAGCCCTTGTTCCAGGAGGCGCAGAAGCTGCTGGCGACTTTCGGCAAGGTGAAGCTCGCCCACGTCCCCCGCGCGCAGAACGCGGAGGCGGACGAGATGAGCAACCGCGCCATCGACGAGCGTCTCTAAGGCTCTTTCTTCAGGTCTCGTTCCGAGAACCCTGAAGTAGTCCCTGGTCAAGAAGAGAACTGAACCGGGGAGCCACCCCTCATACCGTCCGGTCTGAGACAGAAGCCACCCCGCAGGAGACCTTCTATTCAGCCACGCATCCCCGACCAGGCCCTCACGCGGCTGCCCCCAACCATTGCACGCAAGCAGGCCACTGACCCGCGCCCATACGGTCGGAGAAGAGGACTCCGCTCGATGCCAACAGCGGCATCCCAAGCTAAGATTCTGGGCAAGGAGAGCGACATGGCACGGAAGAAAAGCCCCAAGGCGGTGGCCGTGAAAATCGTGGGCAAGAAGCCGACCACGCTCGGAGCCAGAAAGGTCGGAGAGAAGATTCGGATCAGCCAGGAGGTCACGAGTCGAGAAGGCTCGACCGCAGTTGTTCGATTCGAGACCACGACGGTCCAGAAACGCGCTCAAGGCAGGAAGGCCAAGTCGCCTGACTGGATGGAGAACCCCCAGCTTCCGGCTCAGCTCCTGACGGCGTTCAGCAAGGCAGTCAACCGGGCGAAGTCGGAGAATGCGAAGTAGCCACATGACCGTTCGCCAAGCGCCGTGGTTCATGCTCGTCGGGGGGATCAATGGGGCTGGGAAGAGCACGTTTTCTCAGAGCCCTGAGACGCTGCGCAGCCTCGTCGAGTTATCGGATGCAGAGAGGATCGAGATCATCAATCCGGACACGGTTACGCGGGCTCTCATGGCAGCGGACCCGAGCCTCAAGCAACCGGATGCGAACCGTCTCGCGGCCGACCAATGCGAACAACACGTCCGAACGCTCATCGACAAGCGGCGGACACACTTCGTCATCGAGACAGTACTGGCGAGCGATAAGTATCGGAGCATCGTTCAGCGTGCGCTGGAGCTCGATTGGAACGTCCTTTTCGTATACGTAGCACTCCCCTCAGTGGAGGCTGCGCTCGATCGGGTTCGAATCCGAGTAGCCAACGGAGGCCATGACGTGCCGGACGAAAAGGTACGGAAGCGTTGGCCTGTTTCACTTCAGAACCTGGCGTGGTTTTGGCGGTCCGCAACCGCATGCGTGCTCATGCTCAACGAGGACAAGCCTGTGTTGCTTGCAAGCAAGCAACAGGGAATCACCAAGATATTCGAAGCGACTCCGTGTCCGCATGCGATGGGCCCAGTGCTGAAGGCCACTGCGGAAGCTTGTGGAGTTGTTGACCCACCGGCTACCGCGAAAGAGTAGCGGCCAATGTGACCATGGATTGCACGTGCGACTTGCTCACGTTGAATCATCCATGGGTGCTTGGAAACTGACGCCTGCCAGGCAAACACACCCTCGCGTGAGCATTCAAATACAGAACGTGGAGGCTGCCGAGATGAGCCACCGCACTATCGACGAGCAGATGTAGCCCAGGGCACGGGCGTCACTCCTCGTCGCCGAAGTAGTCCAGGTCCAGCCGCTTCACCGTGTACGTGGCGACCTCGGTGACACCGACGCCGCTGTCGATCATTAATCTGGCGAGTTCGGTGCCGTCGATGAGGACGATCTTCTTCTCGATGTGTTTCACGTAGTCACGGGCCTCGCGGCTGAAGTCCGAGGTCGTGATGAGCACGCCCTTGCGAGCCCGCTGTCCTTCCAGGCTGCCCGCGAAGGCCTGGACGGTGGGACGGCCGACGGTGTTGTTCCACCGCTTCGCCTGGATGTAGACGACGTCGAGCCCCAGGCGGTCCTCCTTGATGATGCCGTCAATGCCCTCGTCGCCGCTCTGGCCGACGGCCTGGCCCGCGTCCTTGCGGGAGCCGCCGTAGCCCATGGCCACCAGGAGGTCGACGACCAGCTTCTCGAAGAACCGGGGGTCACAGGCCTTGATGCGCTCCAGCAGTTCTTCCGCGAGGCGCCGGCGCAGTTCCTGGTAGCTCTCTTCAAGGACCTCTTCCGGAGTCTCATTGGAGACCGGAAGCTCTGGAGCAGAGGGAGGTGCGTCCGGAGCGTCGTGTTTGAGTGCCGCGAAGACGTTGTACTCGGGGAACTGCTCCAGGAACTTCATGTCGATGCGCGTCGGCTTGCCCTGGAGGACCTGTTGGCCACGCGGTGTGATGCGGAAGCGCCCGCGCCCATTGGCCTCCACAAGCCCGGCCTTCTGCAGGTAGGTCTTCGCCCAGCCGACACGGTTGTGGAGCCGCCGCTGGCGGCCACTGGGGAGCAGTTCGTTGCGCTCCTCCTCCGTGGCCTTGAACTCCACGGCGACGGCGTCCAGCGCCTCGCCCAGCGTGTGGTCCTTGCCGTCCTGGGTGAGCCGGAGGATGGGGAGCATCGCGCTCTGGAAGTCAGGGATGGGCATGGTCAGGCGACCTTGTTCTCACGGCGACGTTTCGAGCGTGCAGTTGGATCGCTATCAGCGGGCTGATTGTTTTCCGCCCGGATCCTTTCGAGGAGGGCCGAGGCGGGCTCGTCTGTGGGGTCCTGGGGAACAAGCTCTCCCCGGCAGGCTTTCGCCAGAATGGCCGCCTCCAAGGATGGCGTTCGGGAAACAGCTTCTGCGCAGACTCGGGCTACAGCCCGAGCCCGAGACATGGCCGCATCAACCCTGCGAACGATCTGCACCTGCTCAGCGAGAGAAGGCAGGGGGACAGGGAAACTTCTCAAGTCAGAGAGGTTCACTCCTTGCTGCGCAACCCCTTTGGTGCGACCAGCAAGGAGCGCTGTCGCGGCTGGCGATGCCAAGAGGTACATGACGAACCGGGGCTCCACTCCTGGCAGCACGGGAAGCATTGCGACTTCGCGACTGATGTTCATCCCGCGCATCTTTTCGGATGCCACAGCCACCCCGCCAACGGTGCCACGAATTGCAAGCAGGACCTCACCACCAGACAGACGGGTGCGTGTGTACTGCTGCTCAATCGACGGGGCCACTCGCTTGAGCAGCGCAAGGTCGATGCTGAAATCCTTGAGGTCACCGCAACGAACCGTCGGCACTCCATCTGCCGTTTCATCGCCCGTTTGAACAATACCGTAGGGCACGCCTCGGTTCGGATCGCACAGGCCATCGACAGGCGCCACAACCCACCCAAGGCCAGAGACAGGGCCAAAGGCGCCCGCCTCATCGTTGCACTCGGGTTCCTTGTACTCGGCTTTCCACTTCTCGTCCTTGGGGAGCTTGCCCTTGGACTGCATTCGCTTCAACTCGGCTTCTTCCCAGCGGCGGCGGCGCTCGGATCGAATCCGCTCCAACAGCTTCGAGGCAGGCTCCACGTCCGGGTTTGCCTCGCGCCAATCCTGTGTGAGGTCTCCCCGGAACGCGGCTGAGAGCACCGACTGCCGGAATCGTTCCAGCAGCGCCGGGATGGCGTCCAGTGATTCCTTCGCTCGGCGGCTGCAGGCCAGGAGGGATTCGAGTTTGGCTACGATGCGGCGCTGCTCGTTGAGTGGGGGCAGAGGGAACTGTATCTCTCGAAACCGCTTCAAACTTAGCTTCTGTTGAGCAACTCCCTTTGTTTGCTCAACAAGCAGACTGCGCACACCAGGCGACCGCAAAAGCAGCGCAAGAAAGTCCGAAGACGTAACTTTCAAATTTGGACTAAGCTTAATACAATCAGATGTAATCACCGCACCAGGTCTATCCAGTGGATAAACAGCAGTATCACCGGGCGGATCGCCCATCTTTGTAATCAAAAGCTCGCCCGGTCGGACCACGTGAGCAGCAAGCTCCGCAGCCTTCTCGTTACTTATGTACTTCGTGTCTGCGCCACCAAATCGTTCCCGCCGAATCTCACGAACAAACACCAAGGGCACACCCGAAGTACGATAATCTTGAACCTTCAGGTTGCTTCCGAAGGGCCCGATGGCAAGCGCATTGGGAACTGTGTCCGAGAGTTCGTCGGCTGTCGCAAAAGCCCAACCCAGTGGAAGCTCAGCATCCATATTTCAACCTATTCAAACTCAGAAGCAACAGTCAGCGCATCCAGCTCAGAAAGAGCCACCTGCAACTGACGTTTGATTTCGGCTGCGATTATTTCAGGCTCTAGCAATTCATCGGCATTCGCCAGTTCTTCACTCTTGAGCCAGAGCAGGTCTAGATTGTCGCCTCGGGCTTCAACCTGCTCGCGACTGAACTTCCGGAATCGCCCCTCGGAGCCCTGGTCCTTACGCTTGCTCTTACCGTAAGGATCCTCGCCGAACGCCGTCTCGAAATCATCGAAGTGCTTCCGCAGGAATGGAGTCCGCTTCCCATAGGCTGGGGCGTTGGTCCGCATATCGTAGAACCAGACGGCTTTCGTGTTGCCCTTGTCTTTTTGACCACGCGTGAAGAACAGCACATTGGTCTTCACTCCCTGCGCGTAGAAGATGCCGGTCGGCAGTCGCAGGACAGTGTGCAGGTCGCACTTGTCCATGAGGTCGGCGCGAATCTCCTGGCCGACGTTCTCCTCGAAGAGAACGTTGTCCGGAACAACAACAGCCGCGCGCCCCCCTGCCTTCAGCCCTCGGTACACATGTTCCAGGAACGCGAACTGCTTGTTCGAGGTCGGGAACGTGAAGTCGTCGCGCTCGGGCTTGCCGCCGCCCTTCTTGGTCCCGAACGGCGGGTTCGTGATGATGATGTCCGCCTTCGGCAGGTCGCGCCCGACAGGCGAGAGCGTGTCGCCGAGAATCAGCTCACCCTCCAGGTCGTGCAGGGCCATGTTCATCAGCGCCAGGCGACGGGTCTCTGGAACCAGCTCCACGCCGTAGAACGCCTTTCGGCGCTGGAACGCCTGCTGCTTCTCCGTGAGGTCGAAGTAGTTGTCCGTCTGTGAGCGAACGTACCGGTCGGCAGCGATAAGGAACCCGCCCGTCCCCGAGGCAGGGTCCTGCACGGTCTCACCGGCTTGCGGCTTCACCACGGCGATGATCGCATCCACCAGGGGCCGAGGCGTGAAGTACTGCCCCGCTCCGGACTTCACCTCCGTGGCGTTCTTCTCCAAAAGCCCTTCGTAGAGGTCGCCAAGGTTCTCCCGGTCCACCCCGTACCAATCGAGCGCATCCAGGGCTTTCACAAGCGCGTTCAGGCTCTTCGGATGTCTCAGCGATGTATTGGCATTTGCGTAGATGTCCTGGACGCGGTTGCTGCCCTTCGTGCCGAGATGGAGGAGCAGTTCCTTGTAGAACTGGAGCTGGTCCATGCCCTCGCGCCTAGCCAGGTCATCCCAGCGATAACCCTTGGGGAGCTGGTCCTCCTGCTTGGTCTCCTTCGCCATCTTCAAAAACAACACGAAAGCCAGCTCGGCGACGTACTGGTGGTAGGTCACCCCGTCTTCGCGGAGGAGGGAGCAGAGGTTCCAGAGCTTCTGTACGAGTTCGTTCGCGTTGGTGTTCATCCGGTTGCCTTGCCACCTTGTTGCCAGAGAGCGTCGTTCAGGTCAGCAAGGACCTGCTCCAGGCGGCCCTCGAAGACCTTGTTGAAGTACGTGAATCCACCACTGGCCCCGAACTGCCCCTGGTCGAAGGCGTCCTTATCCACGACGGATTCGACCTTGAACTGCTTGGCGATCCGCTCCAGCCACTTTCGCTGCGGTGGCGTCCAGGCCTTCGCTTCCAGCACCTGGCGCAAGGCCCGGTCCACCCGCTCGGAGTACGGGACCAGTGCCTCTCCCAGTGCCCTCTGCCGGATGAACCCGATGATGGAGGCCGCGATGTCCTGGTTGGTCGTCTCCCGCCAGGCCGTCTGGAGCGCGGTCTCGTTGTAGCCGGCCCTGTCGAGCGCCAGCTTCAGCTCCTTGAGCTGCTGGCGCGTCAGCTCACGCGGCCGCTGACACACGACCATCAGCGCAGGGAGCACGTTCTGGTTGTTCCGAATGAAGGCCGCAAAATCGTTCAGGTAGTCACCAGGACGGACACGGCCCGGGCCGTAGCCCCGCTCCACGGACTTCAGTGAGTCCGCGTGATGACTGACGTAGATGGGCGACCCGGGTCCCCTGTGGGCATCGAGCACCTCGCCCAGCTGCGGATGGGCTGAGAACCAGGTCGCGACCTCCACGGAGGACTTGTTCCGGAGGAAGAGCAACAGGTCGCCGACGGGCATTCCAGCGACGGCTTCGAAGTGCTCGGAGGACTTCTGCTCGATGGACCGTCGCTTGCGACGAAGCTTGACGACGAACTGGTCAATCACCTGCCGCTGGGCCTCGGCATCCTTGAGGGCCAGGAGCTCCTGGGCGAGCTGCACGAACGTGAAGGATGGATTCACGACGACCGGCTTCATCGACGTGAATCGCTCCAGGGCCGCGTAGAGGTCCACGGCATCGAAGACGCGGAAGACCTCCTTGCCGATGTCGTCACAACGGCGCGTCCCTCGCCCCAGCATCTGCTCGTAGAGGATGCGGCTCTTCACGCGGCGCAGGAACACGAGGTTCACGATGGGCGGCACATCGATGCCGGTCGTGAGCAGGTCCACGGTGACAGCGATGCTCGGCTGCTTCTCGTTCTTGAAGCGGCGGATGAGCTGGAGCGGCTTGTCCGAGCTTCCGGTGATCTTCATCACCGTGTCGTCATCCACGCCCCCATACTGGGCATCCAACGCCTTCTTCAAAGCCGCGACCACGATGTCCGCGTGATGGTCCGTGGCGCAGAAGATGAGGGTCTTCCCCTCCGCGGCAGGGTCGACCTGACGAGCCAGTTCCTCGCAGATAACGCGGTTGAAGTTCTCCGTGACGACCCGGGTGTTGAATGCATCGACCTCGAAGGACAATTCGTCCGGCATGTGAACGAGGTCGAACTTCTGGGCCTCGACGTTCCACGTCGCGGCCTGCTCACCAGCGGCCCAGCGGATGCCACCTTCGGAAAGGTCGGTGGTGATGCGGATGGGCGGCTCATGGTCGACGAGCCAGCCGTCGATGACCGCCTCCGGGTAGCTGTATGTGAACACCGGCTCACCAAAAATCTGCGTGGTGTGCAGGGCCGGTGTCGCCGTCAGGCCGATCTTCACTGCGTCGAAGTGATCAAGCACACGCCGATACGTGCTGATGTAGTCGTCCTGACTCCGGAAGCTCAGCTCCGTATCGCTCATCTCCCGGTCGAGGGTGTAGCCGCGGTGGCACTCATCCACGACGATGCAGTCGTAGTCGTCCACGTTCGGCCGCTCGCCGTCGTCGCTGTAGAGGGTCCGCTTCACCATCCCCTGGACCGTGGCGAAGTGGAGCTTGGTTTCAGGGTCCGGCCGGATGTCCTCCATGCCCTTCACGTTGAAGATGTCCGTGAAGGTCTGAAGCCCCTCCAGACGCGCGTGCTTGAAGGCATTGATGGCCTGCTCGCCGAGGGCACTGCGATCCACGAGGAAGAGCACCCGGCGGAAGCGCCGGGTCTTCACGAGCCGATACACGAGCCCGATGAACGTCCTCGTCTTGCCCGTGCCCGTGGCCATGGCGATGAGACATTCGCGGCGCCCTGTCTCCAGCGCTGACTCGACCGCATGAATGGCCTTGAGCTGGTAGTCGCGCAGGCCGAGGTATTCGGTCGGCTCCACGCGCAGGGCCGCTTCCGACGCCTCCTTGTCCTGCTGGAGCAATCCCTTCAAGCCCTCTGGCGAGTACCAGTCGACGAGGGCCCGGGAATGGTTGGTCGGGCGGCGCGCATCGAGGAAGTGGATTCCACTCTTCAACTCGAGCTGGCGCAGGTACGGCCTGCCGTTTGTCGCGAAGAGGAAGGGCACCAGGTACTTGCCCCATGGCCCCCCTGGAAGAACCTCTTCGCCCTTGACCTGATAGCCCTCGCTGTACCGCTTCGCTTGCTGGATGGCGCCGGGCACGTCCTTGCTCCGGCGCTTCGCTTCGACCACGGCCAGGACCTCCAGACCGGCGAACAGGACGTAGTCCGCTGGACCGCTCGCGGTGGGCCACTCCGCGATGGCCAGGTTGCGGCCACGCTGCGGCCGGGTGCCCGCCGCGAACGTCAGGGTCTGCGAGTCGACCTCCCAGCCCACCTGACGGAGCTGCGCGTCGATCAGCTTGCGCGTGTCGGTCTCGTCCAGGTCCAGGTCGGAACCGGCGTCCTGTGCCTGCCGGACCAGGACGTCGAGCTGCTTGGTTGGGGTTGCCGCAGCCTGAACCTGTGCAGCGGCAAGCCCCGCACGGAGCTTCGCCTCCGCCTCCTCGGCAAGTGACTGCCAGACCTCGCGCTCCTCGGCGTCCTTGCGAGCCCTCTCCTCAGCGGAAAGACGCCGTCGGGCTTCTTCTTCCGCGGCGGACTGGGCGGCCTCGGCACCGAGCTTCGCCTGCGCCAGTTGGCTTCGAAGCCGCTCCAGTTCCTGCGCGAGCGCCTTGCTCTCCTGCGCCGGATCCGGAGGCGGGATGAACGGCCCGGGGTTGAAATGACGTTCCTTGCTGAAGGTCCGGTGGAACCAGATGGCCAGCACCCGGGCGATCTTCAGCCCATGAAGCGCATCACTGTGCGTCCCCCGGACCTCATGCGCTGCGGCGTTCCCGGCTCGCCGGAGTTCATGGAGAACCTGCCGGACCTCGACGGTCAGCGCACCGCGTGCGTCCAGCGCACGAATGAGGTCCACCTGGTTCTGGTCCGGGGAAGCAAGCAGGCCGAGGTTCGCGGCGGCTCGCTGTGCGAGGACCTCCGCGAACTGCCGGAGCTTCATCAGGCAGGTGGTCGGGTCTTCGGCGAAGTAACGCTCTGCCTGTGCACCCAATGCGACGAGCAATGGGTCATGAAGCAACAGGAAGCCAAAATTCGCGGAGCGCGGCTGGGGAGCAGGCACCCCACAACTCTACCGAATGTTCACGGCTTCCCCAGATTTGGCAGGGTGGTGTTGGGTCCACCCCACCCCATGTCAGCCCGGACGGCCGCACTCCTTCCGTCAGGGCACGGAGTCCCCCGCCACGGCGTTGGACGGCTTGGGGCGGTCCCATTTCTGGAGCGCGATGCTGACTGCTCCAGGCAGCAGGATTTCCTTCTTCACCCGCGCATAGGCCGCCTTGGAATCCCGCCCCTGGGCATCCAGCTGGCGCGCGAGGACCAGGTGGAGCGCGGCGCGCTCGCCCCAATCCAGCGTCGTCGTCAGTGACTCCACGGGCAGCGTGCCGCGCAGCACGTCCTGCAGCTCTCCGTAACCCAGCTCCACGCCGGAGAGGTCGAGCGTCCTCGCCGCGAGCGCCGCGTCCCCGAGCCTTTCGAACTCCGCCGCCAGCAACAGGCCTGCCTCGGGGCCGAGGCGGTGGAAGCCGAAGAAGTCGAGTTGCGTGGAAGCCCTTGCGGCGAACCCAGGCTCCTCGGCGAGCGCCAGCATCAGCCGCACCGCGGTCTCGAGCGGATCGTCCTTCGTTCCGAGCGGCGAATCGACCTCCGGAGGCAGTCCCAGCGAGGCCGACAGCCACCGGACCACCATTCCCTCCGGCCTGTCGTTCTGGGCCGACGCGACGAGCTGCCGCATCGCCGCGTTCTCCTTGCCCTCCAGTGACGCGTGTCCCACCAGCTTCGCGTAGAGCTGCACGTCATCCAGGTCGGGTGGCTCCGTCTCCGGGCTGGCCTGGAGCAGTCGCTCCGACAGCCTGCGCGCCGCCTCCGCTCGGCGGCCCAGGGCCACCAGCACCTCGGCATGCGTGTCCTGGTAGCGCGCGTAGTCCGGGTCCCCCTGCTCCATCGCATCCAGCAGCGGGAGCGCATCCGCCCAGCGCTGCTGACGCGCATACCGCACCGCCAGCGCCCGGCGGGGAAGCAGCTCCCCGGGATGAGCGCGCACCAGCGCCTCCAGCCGCGCGGTCCCCGCGGGCTCGGGCTCCACGCGCGCGAGCATCACGGCCATGACCAGGGAGCCGGGATGACGTTCCACCTCGGCCTGGTAGTAGGCGCGGACCTCGTCGTTCCGTCCGGCGCGGCGCATGTCGTACATCCAGGCCCGCTGGGCGTCCGCGTCGTCCGGCTGCGCGTCACGCCGCGCCCGCGTGGCGGCAAGTGACGCGAGGAGCCCCTCCTCACGCGAGAGCACCATCCTCGAGATGAGCGCGGCGTTCCGCGCACCTGGCGTCTCCGGCAGCACCCTCGCGAGCTCTTCCGTGAATCGAGCCGCCTTGGCCGTCTGATGGTTCGACATCAGCCAGCCATAGCTCGCGGCCCATCCTCCTGGTGCCTGGCCCAGATGGAAGCGCGTGGTGTAGCGGCCGTCCTCCTTGCGCATCTGGATGCTTCGGGGCGGATCGGTGAGGACGTAGTCGATGTGTCCCGCGCGCAGGAAGGAGGTCCCCGCGACGACCAGCGACGAGGGCTCGGACTCGGAGGCGGGCGCATCGTTCCGCTCGTAGCGGACCGTCGTGATGAAGAGCGGAGCGGCGCCCAGCAGGTTGTAGACGAAGAGTCCGCCCTCGTCCGTCACGAACACCGTCTCGTGGGCCAGCGTGGCCTCCCCACCGCGCACGTCCACGTCCATGGGCCCGATGGGCATCGGACGCACGAGGTGATCATTCGCCCCGAGCGAGAACCGCTCGCTGCCGGCGGTGACCGTGACCGGGGTGTCCAACGCGTTGACGAAGAGCACCTTCTCCTGGGCCCTTCCGGTCCAGGTCACGCCCACGACCGCGAGCGCACAGATGCCGATTCCGCCGAGCAGCAGCCTGCCGTGGCGTGGAGAAGTGGAAGGAGCACTCACGGCTGGGCCTCCTGGACGAGCGTCGAAGCGGTGAGCAACAACGGGCGGCGGTCACCCGCGCCGGGCAGATGCCAACGGTCCACCCACGCGTGGAACAGGACCTCCGAGCCGCGCGGATCCGCCGCGTCCGCCACGAGGTCCAGCGGCGCGACCGGCAGCTCCAGCCCCTCCGGTTTCACCGACCAACCGCGCTTGCCCGCCTGGACCTCCTCCCGCACGTGGAGGGTCAGCAACGGCGGCCCCTCGCGCTGGGAGCCCCGGCCTCCGTCCACGACGAGGACGCCCTGCCCCACCGCTTCATCCACCGTCCGCTGCCAGGCGCTCACGAGCAACTCCGAGGGATCATCCTGGGGCGTCCGCGCGCCCTCCTGCGCCGCATACGTCACGGTGATGCGGCGGCTGTGCGTGCGCGAGGCGGCGTCCAGCAAGGCCGTGAAGAACGCGCGAGACGGTGCGGCGGCGCTGCCTGGATCCAACCGGGCCTCCAGCTGCGTCCGGGCCTTGCCCAGCTCCGCGTCCACCCGGGCCTGGAGCTGGGGAACGAAGCGGGGGTCGGGCTGCTCGCGCAGGTACTCCAGCATGGTGCTCAGGTCCGCATTCGACGCGACGCGCATCCAGGCGTGCTCCGCGGACAACCGGTTCTGCGGCCACACGGCCGCGCCCACCAGCAACACGCCAATCCCCGCGGCGACGAACACACCGGGCCAGGGCGAAGGCGTGTGCGGTGCCCGCACGTGGCCCTGCTTGTCCGCGCTCGCCAGCAGGGCCGGAGGCAGGTGCTCCACGCCACTCTCCGCGTCGAGCATTCCCCGGCCCAGCAGCTCCAGCACGCGGCGGCGACGGGCGATGAGTTCCTGGGCCAGCGCCTCCGCCTTGTCCTTGCCCTTCACGGTCAGGACCATGCGCTTGTCGCTGAAGCGCATCTGGATGTTGGTGTGCTGATACACGCCGTTGTTCTGGTGATTCACCAGCTGCAGGTCCTGCAGGTGCACGAGCGGCCACACGGTGATGCGGTCGATGGCCACCTGGATCAGGTGCAGCGGATGGATGGTGTTGAAGCGCCCGTAGGGGCTCGCCATCACCCGCAGCAGGTAGCGCGTCTGGTAATACATGGCGCCGCAGCCGAACCCCGCGACGGCCGCCCAGAACACCCAATCCCAGACACCGCGCTCGTTGGTGCCCAGGAAGATGAACGTCAGCAGGAAGCACAGGGCCGTGGCGCAGATCAACGTGAAGAGGGCCGGCATCACCCAGGTCGACAGGACGCGCCAGCCACCGATCCGCTCGGCCTCCGAGTGCAGCCAGTCACGGGTGACCTGCGGCAGGGCGTCCACCTCCACGGTGACGCACGTCGGATACGCGGCCTCGGTGGCGCTCTCCGGGTTGAAGCGCCGGCCGAACGCGAGCAGCTGGTTCGCGCCCCTGGACTTCTGCTGGCCAAAGAGATGCGCGGCGGCCGCGGAGAGCTGGGCTCCCGTCCACCGGCGCAGCTCGGGGTCGGCGTCCTCCGGCAGCTCGGCGTCCAGCCGATCCAGCTCCTTCGCGGCTACGGCGTCCTGGCCGAACTCCAGCATCGTGGCGATGCGCCGCACCTTGAGGGCGAGCACGTCCATCCGCGAGATGCCGGGCAGCGACTGCGCCTGCTCGAGCACCTTGAGCGCGTCCGCCACCTGCCCCATCGCCTCCAGGCAGTCCGCCAGCGCCACGCGCGGGCTCACCTCCGAGGGGCCATGCTTGCCCGCGCGCCAGAACGCGTCCGCGGCCTCCTTCATCCGCTCCAGGCGGAGCAGCGCCCAGCCCCGCTGCAGGTGCGCCTGCCAGTAGTCCGGCGCCCTCGCGAGCAGCGCGTCGAACTCCGCCAGCGCCTCCTTGGCGTCACCCTCGTAGAGGAAGTGGCGGCCCAGCAGGATGCGTGCGTCGTGGAGGTCCGGCTGTTCGTTGAGCAGCTCGGTGAGGAGCCTCCGTCCACCGACCTTGTCACCCGCTTCGAACAGGTTGATGGCCTCCTGGAGGGCGGCGTTGTTCCGTGCCTCCGGGCCGTCCGCCTGCTGCGCGGCGCTGGCGTCGAAGGCCTGCCGCGCTTCGGGGTCGGAGAGCAGTTCGTACGCCTCGCGCAGGCGCCGGAACTCCTCCGGGTGCGTCTCCGGCGGGTTCTGCCGGACGCGCTCGAAGTACGCCTTCTTGATGGCGCGGGCGTCCGCGTCCTGCTCGACGCCCAGCACCTCGTACGGGTTCTGGCGGGGCTCGTTGTTCACCTTCGCTCCAGTCCTGGCGTGTTCCCGGCCGCGTTCACGAGCCGCCACGCCTCATCCAAACTGTCCACCGCGATCAATCTCAGGCGCCCGGACACCTCGGGCGGCAGCGCCGCCACGTCGTCCAGGTTTCGGCGCGGGTGCACCACCACGCGCATGCCTTCGAGGTACGCGGCCACCAACTTCTCGTGCACACCCCCCACGCGCCGCACTTCACCGTTCAGCGTCAGTTCGCCCGTCACGGCCAGCCGCGCGGGCAACGGGCGCTGCGTGTACGCGGAGAGTCCCGCCAGCGAGAGCGCGAGCCCTGACGACAGGCCGTCCTTGCCGACCTCCGTGTCGGTGTAGTGCAGGTGCAGGTCGTAACCCGTCGTGTGCTTCCCCAGGCTCAGCGCGGGCGCGCGGGCGCGAACCACGCTGAAGGCCACGTCCGCGGCCTCCTGGCCCTCGGGGCCCACGTGGCCACTGCACCGCAGCACGCCGCGTCCGGGCACCGCGATCGCCTCCAGCGGCGAGACATGCCCGCCCCCGGGATGCCAGCCGAGCACGCCCACGCGCCCGATGGCAGGCAGGTCGCGCGCCAGCAGCCGGCGACGTTCGGCGACCTCGGCCTCGCGGCCCGCCGCCGCCAGGGACTCTCCGTTCGAGGCCGCACGGGCATAGAGCTCGCGTGCCTCGTCGAGCGCTCCGGCTTCGAGCCGCAGATCTCCCAGCCGCAGCGCGGCGGCCCCCGGCGCGCCCGCCATGTCCAGCACGGCGCGACGGGCCTCTTCGACCTGGGCGATGGGACGGCCTTCCAGCCACAGCAACTCCGCGCGAAGCAGGGCCGCGGCGGCGCGGGTCCGGGTCGACGCGGGCGCGATGACGAGCTGTCGCTTTACCTCCGCGAGCGCGCCTCGGGAGAGCGCTTCCACGGCCGCGTCGAGCTTCGCCTCCGTGAGCGCGGCACGGGCCGTGGGCAGCTTGAGCGCCTGCGTGGCCTGCTCCAGGGGAGGCGCGTCCAGCATGGCGGTGGAGGCCGGAAGCCCGAGCGCGGCGCGGGCACCGAGCACCGACTCCGCGAGGCGCGGGTCTTCCGGCGCGAGCAGCCGGGCCCGCCTCAGCGCGGGCATGGCTTCCGAAGGACGGTTCGTGCGCTCGCACAGGCGGATGACGGCGCGCCACGCCTCCAGTTCGCCGGGGGCGGCTTCGGTGGCTTCGAACGCATGCACGAGCGCGTCGTCGGGCCGGTCTTCCTCCAGGAAGGTGATCAGCTCGGCGCGCAGGGATGCATCGCGAGGCGCTTCGCGCGCGGACGTCTGCAACATCTTCAGCGCTTCCGCCCGCTTGCCATCGCGCGCCCAGGCTCCGCACAGGAGCCGGCGCGCGGGCCCTCCTCCGCCCAGGTCCAGGGCCTTGCGCGCGTGCTCGGCGGCACCTCGGAAGTCACGCTCCTGGAAGAGCGCCTCGGCCAGGGCCAACCGCGCGGCGGGCTCGGTCGGGCGCAGCACCACCGCACGTTTGAGCTCGGTCAGGAGCATGCGCGCTCCCGCGATGGCACCAAGACCAGGGCTTGCGGCCCGGCGCGACATGTCCTTCGCGCCATGAGTCCGTGGGATGGCGGGTGCGCCTCGGCCACGAACACACGCGAGCTGTTGGAGCGCCGCGCCCCCCGGCGCTGAAGTTCGGTCCGCCGCACGCGCTTGCTCAGCCCAGGTCGAACAGCAGGTCGGTCAGCTCGGCGTCCAGACGGGCCGCGGTGACGCGGTCGTTCTTCGCTCGGGCCTCTCGCAAGGCATTGCACAGCGACTCCAGCCGGGGGCGCACGTTCGCCGGCGCGGTCGCGATGCGTTCGGTCGCGGCGGCCAGCAGGGCGTCCGCGTCCGCTTCCGGAGATGCCACCGGAGGAGCCACGGGCACGGGCGCGGACAGCGGCGTGGCCGACACGGGGGCCGCGCCCCACTCACGCGCAAGCCGCTCCTTCGCCTCCAGCCGCTGCTCCGGCCCCAGGCGCTGCGAGCGCTTGTCCACCACGAGCGTGGCCTCCTTGCCCGTGGAGACCACCCGCGTCGTCACGTCCAGGATGCCGTTGATGTCGTACGTGAACGTGACGGCGACCTTCTCCGCTCCCGCTCGCCCGGGAGGCACGCCCTCCACCGTGTACGCGTCCAAGAGCAGGTTGTCCTTCACCAGCCGCGCCTCGCCCTGGAACACGCGGATCTCCACCGCGCGCTGCCCGTCCGCCGTCGTGGCGAAGGTCTCCGTGCGCGACACCGGCACCGTCGTGTTGCGCGGGATGAGCGGCGAGAAGACCCCACCCACCCGCTCACGCCCCACCGTCGCCTGCACCTCCACGCCCAGCGTGAACGGACACACGTCGGTGATCATGATGCCGTGCGCGGCGCTCACCGCGCCCGTCTTCAACCCCGCCTGCAGCGCGGCACCGAGCGCCACCGCTTCGTCGGGGTGCACGCCGTCGCGGGGTTCGCGGCCGAAGTACTCGGCGACCAGCCGGCGCACCAGCGGCACGCGCGAGCTGCCGCCCACCAGCACCACCTCCGCGATGGACTTCTTCGACAGCTTCGCGTCCTTGAGCGCGCTCTCCATCGGTTCCAGCGTGGAGCGCACCAGGTCGGTGATCAACGCGTCGAACCTCGCGCGCGTCACCTCCACCTCCAGCGACGCGGGCGAGCCACCCCGGCCCTGCGCGAGGAACGGGATGATGACCGGCGTGGCCTCCACCGACGTGAGCGCGATCTTCGCGGCCTCCGCCGCGGCCTTGAGCCGCACCTGCGCCGCCAGGTTGCCGGCCAGCGACACGCCGTGGGCGCGCTCGAACTCCGCGCCCAGCCACGCGGCCAGCGCCTGGTCGAAGTCACTGCCTCCCAGCTGGTTGTTGCCCGCGGAGGCCTTCACGTCCAGCACGCCCTGGAACATCTCCAGCACCGACACGTCGAACGTGCCGCCGCCCAGGTCGTACACCAGCACGTACTGCTCGGCGTCCAGGTGGTTCACGCCGTACGCGAGCGCCGCGGCGGTGGGCTCGTTGAGCAGCCGCTCCACCTTGAGCCCCGCCAATTCCCCCGCGTCCTTCGTCGCCTGGCGCTGCGCATCGCTGAAGTAGGCGGGCACGGTGACGACGGCCTCCGTCACCGCGCCGCCCAGCGCCCGCTCCGCGTCCTCACGCAGCGCGCGCAGGATGAGCGCGGAGATCTCCGTGGGGCTGTAGCGCCGGTCCCCGAGCGTTACCGGCAGGTCGCGGCCCATGCGCCGCTTCACCTCCGCGATGGTGCGCTCCGGGTGCACGAGCAGCTGCTCGCGCGCGGACTCGCCCACGTGGAGCCGGCCCTCCGCGTCCAGCCCCACCACGGAGGGCGTGAGGCGTTTGCCCAACCGGTTGGTCAGGAGGTTGGGACGGCCCGCGCTGTCGAGCGCGGCCACCAGCGAGTGCGTGGTGCCCAGATCGATGCCAACGACATGACTCATGCGAGGTGAACCCGAGGCCTTTCGGCGAAGGACCGCGAACGGCGGCTCAGGACTCCGGCGGAGTCCACGGCTGCGCGGGCGTGGCGACGGTGGCGGCTTCCGAGGCGGCGTACATGCGACGCAGCTGCGCGATGCCCTCCTCGCCGATGCCCGCCTCCTGGGCGATCTCCAGCGCGCGCTCCGGCGACGCGTGGGTCACCCACTTCCACTTGTACGAAGCGATGAGCCCGCCGATGCAGGCCAGGGCCAGGACACCCAGGGGGATGGCCCTGCCCGGCTCCATCTCCGTGAAGGCGATGAAGCCAAAGAGCAGCGAGCCCAGGCCCACGACGATGAACAGGAAGCGCGCCCACGCCGTGAGCACGGACTTGCCGCTCATGGAGATGGCCTGACCGCGCCAGCCATTGCCCTCCTCGGCGACGACGAGCCAGCCCTCCAGCGGGATGAGCGGCACGAAGTTGATGTGACCGAACTTCGTCGCCACGTAGCCCAGGCCCGGAATCGCATCGCACTTGCCGAAGAGCCTTGAACCGAAAATGACCATGATGATTCCCCCTCAAAAACGGTCGCGCCGTGCCGTGAGGCACCCGGACGCGTGGGCGCGAATCCTGCGGCACCCGGGCGAACGCGCGCAATCCCCCGCCCCGGGTAGGACAGTGACTCACGACCCCGTGGGCCACCGCTCCAGGTAATACGGACGAGCCAGGAAGAACTGGCTCCCCGACACCCCGAGTGCCCCTGCCCAACGACGCCGCGTCGCTCAATTCCTCCGAGCGGTCGAGGTCATCCCAGACCGGCCCTATCGCTCCACACCCTCCAGCAGCGACAGGATGAAGGCGTCGTAGGCGTCCTTCATCGGCAGCTCGTAGTCGACCTTGATGCGCCGGCGCTCCGCGAGGACCGTCTCCCCTGTCCTGGGGTTGAGGGCCTCCTTCGCGTACGTCTCCCGGTAGAGCCCCGTCCCGCGCTTCTGCCAGTTCGGCACGTCGTTGAAGTTCACGCCCCGCTGGAAGAGCAGCTCGTTCTTCTCCGCCACCGACAGGCGCATGAGCATGGCCGTGGCCTCCGCCACGCCCTTTCCCTCGCGGCGCAGGCTCCAGTAGCAGTGCGCGTTCAGCGCGTTGCGGACCGCGTCCTCGCTGCGCCAGCGGAAGTAGTCGCGCACGAGTTCCACGTTCGGAAGCTCGCAGATGCGGCAGTCGAACGTGCCCAGGTCCCCGAGGAGCAGCGAGAACTTCGCGCTCGCCTCGCCCGCGAGGATGGAGTTGAGCTTGCGCGTCTTGCGCCCGAAGGCGTCCTCGTCCGGGTGGAAGAGCAGTGAGATCTCGTCGCTCTGCGTGTAGCCGTAGACGATCCGGAAGCCGCGGTCCATCAGGTGGCCCGTCGTCGCCACCATCAGGTCCCGGAAGCGCACGTCGAAGGGGCTCTCGAAGGCGTGCACCTCCTTGGTGAGCCGGGTGAAGCCGCGCCCGTCGATGCGCGCCACCATGAACACGCCGGGCAGCACGCACAGGTCGTGCGCGGTCTCGTACACCCGCATCCTCGCGTCCAGCTCATCGAACTTCACGTTGCCACTCCTCCACGGTGAACCCGTCCAGCCCCAGCCGGACGAAGAAGAGACTGTCGAACCCCTCCTCGGGAGTGGGGACCTGCAATCGCTTGTAGGTGCCCAGCACGCCCACCAGCGGCACGCGCTGCTCCACCGGGCGTTGATCATTCCGCAGGAGCGCGTCCGCGACCTTCGACTGGAAGTAGAGCCCCACCACGCGGAAGCCGGACTGCTTCGCGGCCGCGATGTACCGGGAGCGCTCCGCCACCGTGGGGTTGGTGTTGTCCACCACGAAGGGCTGCTTCGCCTCCAGGCATGCGCGCAGGAGCACCTTCTCCCGGTGCCGCGTCTTGAGCATGTCCAGGCTCAGCCGGACGTGGGTGGTGAAGAAGCGCTCCCGGTAGAAGCTGCTCTTCCCCGTCCCCTGGATGCCCGTGAAGATGACCGCTTCCATGCCGCCCCTCCCCTCGCACGAAGGCGGACGCACGACACCGTTCAATCCTGAAGGTGGACCCGGCCGGGCTGGCTGTTGTATCCCCCGGAGTGCCGGAGCGGTCCGGGTGAACGCCGGCCATCGCAGGCATGGATGGCGGGAGGAAAGTCCGGGCTCCAGAGGGCAGGGTGCTGGCTAACGGCCAGTCGAGGCGACTCGCAGGAAAGTGCCACAGAAAACAGACCGCCCGTTCCCGCGAGGGGGCGGGTAAGGGTGAAACGGTGCGGTAAGAGCGCACCGCGTCCGGGGTGACTCGGACGGCACGGTAAACCCCACCTGGAGCAAGAGCCAATAGGAGCGCGTCCCCGAAAGGGGACAGGGATGGCCCGTCCCATGCGTTCGGGTTGCTCGCTGATGAGGCCCCTGGGCAACCAGGGCCCTAGATGAATGTTCGCCGCCCATCCCGAAAGGGGTGGGGACAGAACCCGGCTTACAGGGCCGCTCCGGTTTTTTCCCTGTCACCCGCCCACGGGGACCTGCGCCAGCAGGATGCGCCCCCGGCCGTCGTTGCGCACCGCCTGCGGGTTGGTGAGCGGCAGCCGGGCGTCGTTGCGCGGCTCCCACAACCCCATCCACACGTTGATGGCACGAGGCGACGCGCCCTGCGGCAGGGCGATGACGAACTCGTCCTTCACCGTCTCCCCCACCTTCCACTGCGTCGTGGGGTACAGGCCGCCCGCGGGCTTGTGGTCCACGTTGAGGCGCTCCATGCGCCCGTCCGCGTCCTCGATGTGCACGAAGACCAGGTAGTCCTCTTCAATGGGCTGGAGCACCTTGAAGAAGACGGTGACGCGCGCCTGGTCCCCCACGGGGATCTTGCCCGGCTGCACGGAGGCGCCCACCACCTCCACCTTGCCGCCCAGGTTGGCGCCGCTGCGGATGGACAGCGGGGGCACCTGGGCAACGGTGGCCGCGCGGCGCTCCTGCTCGCTGGCCCCGCCGGGGGCCTCCACGATGCAGGCGCTGGAAGTCCCCAGGAGGACGGTGGCGGACAACAGGACGTTCAGGGGCGGAAGGCGCATGACGGAGGGCGGTTCTACCCGGCCACGGGCGCTGCATCCAACTGCGCGTTGGTGTATGCGGAGCGGCGATGAAGACCCTGAGCCCCCTCGACGCACTCCTTGCGCAGGTGCCCCCCGCCCCCTCCCC
>NZ_RAWM01000154.1 GCF_003668875.1 Corallococcus interemptor
CCCATGCCCACCCCCACGCCCGTGACGCCGCGCTGGAACGGCTCACCCCAGCGCGTGCCCGCTACCCCCGGGGTTCCTCGTCGCTGGTGAACTCCGCGTCCACCTCGCCGCCCTCGCTCCGGGGGCGGCGGAAGGTGGAGGAGCCGTCTTCCGAGGGCTCCACCTTCGCGGCCGGCTCCTGCGAGTCGAAGCGCCGGGCGTCCAGGAACGGATCCTCGCCCGGAACGGGCCCGACCTGCGTGAAGCGCACGGAGCCTGACATCAGCGTCTGCTCCAGCGAGCGCCGCACCCGCGCCGTCACCACGCGGCGCACCGGCGGCACCATCAGCAGGAGCCCCATCACGTCGGAGATGAACCCCGGCGCGATGAGCAGCGCTCCGCCCACCAGCACCAGCACGCCGTTGAGCAGGCCCTCCTCGGGCACGCCGCCCCCGCCCATGGCCTCGCGCCAGTTGCGGAAGACCTTCTCGCCCTGCTTCCGGGCGATGAGGCTCCCCAGCACGGCGGAGGCCGCCAGGAGGCCCAGCGTGGCCCCCAATCCGATGTGGTGCCCCAGGGTGATGAGCAGGTACAGCTCCGCCAGGGGCAACAGGATGCAGACGATGACGAGGGCCTTGAGCACGGGGGCACGTTAACGCCAGATTCACTCCCGCGCTCACTCCCCGTTCAGTTGCTCCATCAGGTAGCGCATCACGAAGAAGAGGATGGCGAAGCCGCCCACCGCGAAGAGCACCAGCCGCGTGCTCAGCGACATGCGCTCGGGCGGCAGGCCCAGCCTGTCCACCCGCGCGGCCCGGTCCATCGCCTCCTCCAGGCCGGGGGTGATCTCCATGGGCTTCGCGGTGCGCCGGTAGTGCTCCGTGCGCAGGTACTGCTCCACCACCCGCTCCGTGGCCGAGCCCGAGAGGACCTCTCCCAGCTGCGGGTCGAACAGCCGGAGCTGGGCCTTGTGGGCCAGGCCGGCGGCCTCCACCAGGACCTCGCGGATGAGCTCCTCGCGGTCCTCCAGCGGCACGCGCAGCTCCGTGCCCACCACCCGCTTGCCGTCGTGGAGGGGCAGCACCTCCACGGTGCCCACCCCCAGGTCCCACTCGCGCACGCCGTCCGGACGGACGGTCCCCGGGCGTGCGGCCAGGAGGGCGTCCACCCGGGCCGGGTCATAGGGGGCGCCTGGGGTTCGCGCCTGAAGGACCAACTCGTAACTCACGCGGGTTGCGAGTATACGCCGCGCGGTCTCCTTCAGCCTCTTTGCCTCCGGGAATGCCTCGATGAAGCCCACCTCTCCCCCTCGCACCGGCCGGCCCGGCTCCCCTCCCCCCGGTCGCGGCGGCAAGCCCGGCGCCCGCCCGGAGAAGCACGGCCAGCGCCCGGAGAAGCTCCGCCCGGACCGCACGTCCCCGGAGCTGGGCCCGGACGGCACGCCCCAGGTGATGCTCCTGCGCCGGGGCTCCGACCGGTGGCTCGCGGGCCCGCCGTGGATCTACCGCGCGGACCTGAACGGCGACCCCGGCCTCCAGGGCGGTGAAGTGGTGCGCGTGGTGGACGGCCGGGGCTGGTTCCTGGGCAAGGCCTTCTATTCGAAGCAGTCGAAGATCTCCCTGCGCTGGCTCACCAACGACGACGTCGCGGTGGACGTGGACTTCTTCCGCCAGCGCCTCCAGTCCGCCGAAGCGCTGCGCAAGCTGGCGCTGCCGGGTGAGACGACGTACCGGCTGGTGCACGGCGAGGCGGACGGCCTGCCCGGGCTCGTGGTGGACCGCTACGGCGACTACCTCAGCGTGCAGTTCCTGGTCCCCGCCATGGAGCAGCGCAAGGCGCTCATCGCGGACCTGCTGGAGGAGCAGTTCCACCCCAAGGGCATCGTCAACCGCTCCGACGTGAGCGTGCGCCACCTGGAGGGCCTGCTCCCGGAGAAGGGGCTCCTGCGAGGCGCGCTGCCGCCAGGCCCCGTGTCCTTCGACGAAGGCCTGGTGCGCATGCGCGCGGACCTGCTGGAAGGCCAGAAGACGGGCGCGTTCCTGGACCAGCGCGAGAACCACGTGATGGCGGCGCAGTACGCCTTCGGCGAGGCGCTGGACTGCTTCAGCTACGTGGGCGGGTTCGCGCTCCAGCTGGCCACGCGCGCGAAGCAGGTCACGGCGGTGGAGATCTCCGAGTCCGCCTCCGCGCAGCTGCGCGAGAACGCCCAGTCCAACAAGCTCACCAACCTGGAGGTGGTGACGGCCAACGCGTTCGACTTCATGCGCGACGCGGTGGACGAGGGCAAGCGCTACGACACCATCGTGATTGATCCGCCCTCCTTCGCGAAGAACAAGGACGCGATCCCGGCGGCGCTGCGCGGCTACAAGGAGCTCAACCTGCGCGCCTTCCAGCTGTTGCGCCCCGGCGGCATCCTGGTGACCGCGAGCTGCACGTACCACGTGGATGAGCAGGCCTTCGAGGAGATGCTCGCCTCCGCGGCGTCGGACGCGAAGCGCCGGGTGCAGATCATCGAGCGCCGGGGCGCGGGCCGGGACCACCCCGTCCTCCTCAACCTGCGCGAGACGCGCTACCTCAAATGTTTCGTCCTGCGCATGCTGTGAGATAGGGTGGGACCCATCCAGGGGGTCCATCCATCGGCCCCCGACGTGCGGGAACGGTTGAGGCATGGCACGCCGGGATTGGGACGACGCAGACGAAGAGGCCCCCGCGTCCGGTACGCGGGCATTGGAGCGCGCCCTCCAGGAGACGCGCACCGTCTACCGGCAGGCGGACGAGGCGTACGCCCCGTATTCGTGCCCGGCGAGCGGTGAGTGCTGCCAGCTGGCGGTGACGAAGCGCCAGCCCTGGCTGTGGCTCCCGGAGTGGGAGCTGCTCAAGCGCAGCAAGCCCCTTCCGCCCCCCAGGGCCGACGGCGGCTGTCCCTACCTGGACGCGGCGGGCCTGCGCTGCACCGTGTACGCGGACCGGCCGTTCGGCTGCCGCACCTTCTTCTGTCAGCGCATCCAGGGCCCCGCGCGCCAGCCGTCGGAGGAGGTCTCCAGGCTGCTCCTGCGGTTGGAGCGGATTTCACAGCGCGTGATGCCGTCACTGCGAGGGCCACGTCCCCTCCTGGAATGGTATGCGGGGGTCAGTACCGCCCCGGCCCGGGAGGAACCATGAAGTCCATGCCGCAGACGTGGTGGCAGAGCGCCCACCCGAGTCCCGCCATGTCCACGCCCGTGGGTGCTCGCGCATGATTCCCCCCCGTTGGTTGATCGCGCCCCAGGAGTTCAAGGGCACCCTGACCGCGGCCGAGGCCGCGGAGGCCATGGCGGAGGGGCTGCGGGAGGCCTCGCTGGACGTGGTGCTGGACGTGGCGCCGCTCGCGGACGGAGGGCCGGGCACGCTCGACGCGTTGCTCGCGGGCTCGAAGGGCGAGCGGCTGCCGCTCACCGTGCGCGGCCCCATGGGCACGCCCGTGGAGGCCTGCTGGGCGCGGCTGGATGATGGGCGCACGGCGGTGGTGGAGATGGCGCAGGCCTCGGGGCTCGCGCGGGTCCCCCCGGAGCAGCGGGACGCGCGCGCCGCGTGCACGCACGGCACGGGAGAGCTGATGCGCGCGGCGCTGGACTCGGGCTGCGAGCGGCTCATCGTCGGCCTGGGCGGCAGCGCCACCACGGATGGCGGCAAGGGCGCGCTGGAGGCGCTGGGCTTCCGCTTCCTGGACGCGGACGGCGCGCCGCTACCTCCGGGTGGAGCGAGCCTCGCCAGGCTTTCGCGCGTGGATGCGAGCGGCAGACACCCGCGCCTGGAACAGGTGGAGCTGCTCATCGCCACGGACGTGACGTCACCGCTTCTGGGAAACGACGGCGCCGCGCGCCTCTTCGGTCCGCAGAAGGGCGCGGACGCGGTGGCGGTGGAGGAGCTGGAGGCGGCACTGGCCACCTTCTGCCGCATCGTCGACGAGGGCACCGCCAACCTCCCCGGCGCGGGCGCGGCGGGAGGCCTGGGCTACGGGCTCGCGGCGCTCGGGGGTGGGAAGCTCACCTCCGGGTATGTCCTGGTGGCGCGGGCGCTGGGTCTGGACAGGCGGGTGCTGCTCGCGGACCTGGTGCTCACGGGCGAGGGGCGCTTCGACCGGCAGACGTCCATGGGCAAGGGCCCCGTGGCGCTCGCGAGGCTGGCGCGCGCGCAGGGCACGCACGTGGTGCTCTTCGCGGGGGTCGTGCAGCGGGACAACAGACCGGACCTGTCCCTCTTCCAGGAGGTGGTGGAACTGAACGCACAGGCCCGCCCCGGCGCCACCGCCCGGGAGACGCTGCGCGAGGCCACCACCCGGTGGGCGCTCGCGCACCTGGGCCGGTAGCTACGGCGCGATCGGATCCGTCGTGCGCACCACGCGCATCCCGGCGGCCTTGAAGCCCTCCAGCGCCTCCTTCGCCACGCGGGGGAAGTCCAGCGCCGCGGGCAGCGGCTTCAACGGAGGCGCGGGCACGGGGCTCATCGCGTCCTCCAGGATGTGGATGCGCTGGAGCTTCGACGTGTCCGTGCGCTCCAGGTACTGCTGCAAGTCCCTCAGCGTGGACATCACGCAGTGCGAGCTGGCCTGACCGAAGACGTACACGCGGTCGAACGACATGAGGTGCTCCATCAGCCGCGCGTTGAACTCACCCACGCGCTGCCCCTTCACCTCCGTCACCTCCGGCGCCATCACGGAGTAGTTCTCCGTCAGCGGGTGCTCGCCCTTCAGCTCGAAGTGCGTGGGCGTGTCCCGCACCAGCGCGTGGAAGAGGCTCGCCTCGTACATCGCCGGCACCAGCGCGTGGCTCTGCCCGCCCAGGAGCGCGTGGTACGGCCAGATGGTCAGCACGTACCGGCCGCTCGCCTCCAGCCCCTCGCAGTACGCCAGGCTCTCCTCCGGGTGGCGCGTCGCCCGCCAGCGGCCCTCCCGCACGTCCTTCGCGGTGATGACCGTCATGGGCGCGGGCGGACGGCCCTCCGCGTCCCTCCACCAGCCGGGATGGAAGATTTGGAAGGCCCGGTGCGTGTCCAGGGAGAACACCAGCCCCGTCAGCCGCTCCAGGTTCGCGTACAGCCAGCGCAGCGTGCGCTGCGTGTCCTCCACCGCGCCCGGGACGAAGAGGCTCGCGCCCGGCGTGCAGAAGGCCACCTGCGCGTCGATGCCGAACGCCGCGATGCGGAGTGTGTCCTCGCGGGCCGGACGCACGCGGTGCTCGGCGGCGTAGCGCCAGGCCTCCTCGGAGACCTCCGCCACGCGCTCCAGGTAGAGCTGGCCGACGCGGGCTTCGTCGTGGAACCGGGGCAGGGGCAGCGGCATGACGTCCTCTCCAGGCCCGCATGGGCCGCCGCGCCTTGTCCTGCGGTCAGCGGCCCTGCGGGAAGTGGCGCCGGGTGAGGGACTCCACCAGCGCCTGCGTGGTGGCAGTGTACCCGATGCGCTGCTCCTCCGGCGTGAGGCCTTCGGTGCCCACCAGCGACGGCGCGGACGGGGCCGAGTCCATCAGCGGGAAGTACCCCTGGGGCGTCGCCTCCCCCGCCTGCCCCACCAGCCCCAGCGGCCCGGAGCCCGTGCGGCGGCGGAAGAGCACCGGCGTGCCCGGCACGCTCTGCTTGCCCTCCGCCAGCTCGTTGCCGAACTTCATCACCGGCGTCGCGCCCGAGCACGACAGCTTGTAGATGGCCGCCACCCGGTCGCGCGTCAGCGCATGGGGCATGGTGCGCGCCACGATGTGGCCGCCGTAGCCGTAGAACTGCGTCGTCGGCTCCCAGCCCACCTGCTTGCGCAGCTCCTCGAACTCGCGCGTCGCCTGCGCGTCCAGGCCGTCCTCCAGGATGATGACCGGCTTGATGCCCAGGTCGCGCGCGCGCGTCACCGCGTAGAGGTACTGGAGCTTCTTGTTCCCGGAGTCGAACCGGATGGAGTCCCCACCCTGCGGGTCCTCCGAGATGAGCTTGAACGCCGCCGGGATGCCCGACGTCAGCGTGTCGAAGGTGTCCAAGAGGTAGCTGGAGCGCTGCGGCCGGCGCTCGTGCATCGCGCGGTAGGCCGCGTCGTCGGAGCCGTAGCGCTGCACGTGCTCATGGCCCATGGTGCCCACGGGAATCATGCCCAGCACGCGCGCGCCCTCCACGTTGCTCGTGCGCTGCACGCCCGCCTCCTGGCACGCGCGCAGGGCCAGCTCGTGCTGCTCCAGACACGTCGCCGCGCGCAGGCCCACCTCGAAGATGCGCGAGGGGTCCTCGACGATGTCCACCAGCTCCTTCACCTGCGCCCGCACGCGCCGCACGTAGCCTTCCGTGTCCACCTGGATGGACACGGCCCGCACGCCCACCTGGTCCAACGTCTCCAGGGCGATGCGCTTCTCCTCCTCGCACGTCACCGTGGCCAGCGTCCGGGCCAGCGCCTCGCGGTCCTGCAGCGCCTGCGTGGCCACCTGCACGCGGTAGTTGAGCTGCAGCAGCATCGGCTCCAGCCAGGACACCAGCGCGGAGGGGCCGGTAATCGTCAGGATGGGCTCGCGCGGCAGGAACAGCGAGCCCCTGGGAATCGCGCGCACGGACAGCTGCGCCTTGCGCAGGATGGCCGCCTTGAAGCCCACGCCCATCTCGTAGTCGTGCCGGGCGAGGAACGCGTAGTCCTCTGGCTGCGGGTCCGGCAGCAGCGCCTTCACCCACGCCTCCAGGTCCAGCGGCATCACCTGGGGCCCGCCCTTGCGGTGCGAGTAGTAGAACGTTTCCTTCCGCAGGGGCCAGCCGGCCTCCGCCATGCTGAACTTGTAGCCATCCGTGGCGAGCAGCGACTGGGGCATCGGGAGACGACTCCTTATCGTTGACCCCGAGACTAAGCGCGCCCCCCATCCCGTACCTAGGGCCAAGGTCTCCGACACATTGGGGAATACGCTGGACGCGACAGGTGCGGTTAAGCTGTCGCGACCCACAACGAAGCCAGGTGCCCATGCCCGCAGAGAACGAGACGCAGAAGGTCGAAGCGGTACTGCGCGAACATGCGCTGAGCTATCCCGGCGCCCACGAGGACTTTCCCTGGGGCCACCGCGCGATGAAGGTCAACGACAAGACCTTCCTCTTCATGACCGTCGACGGCGAGAAGCTGAACCTCTCCGCCAAGCTGCCCGACTCCAAGGACGCCGCCCTCACGCTGCCCTTCACCGAGCCCACCGAGTACGGCCTGGGCAAGAGCGGCTGGGTGACCGCCCACTTCGAGGAGGCCTCGCAGGTGCCGGTGCCCGTCATCAAGGCGTGGATCGACGAGAGCTATCGCGCCATCGCGCCGAAGAAGCTGGTGGAGAAGCTCCCCGCCCGGGGCACCGCCGTCCCCGGCCCCGCCTCGAAGCCGGCCAAGGCCGCCGCGGGCAAGAAGGCCTCCGCTTCCAAGGCCGTGGCCCCGGTGAAGAAGGCCGCCAAGAAGGTCGTGAGCAAGGTGAAGGCCGTGGCCAAGAAGGCCGCCGCCCGCGTGAAGACCGTGGCGAAGAAGGCCACGAAGAAGGCCACGAAGAAGGTCGCCAAGACGGCCTCCGCCGCCAAGGCCAAGACGGCGCGCAAGCCCGCCGCTCCGGCCCGGGGCAAGCGCGCCGCCACGCCCGCGCCCAAGCGCGCCCGCCGTTCTTGAGAGGGAGCGAGGCACGCGGACGGCCCACGCGCTGGAAGGGAGTCCATCCCTTCGCGGCGCGGTGGGACTCCGGGACTCAAGGCTACTTGCCGCTCCGGCTGCCGCGGCCCGTGGGGCCCTTGGCCGCGGACTTGGAAGCCGGGGCCTTCCTGGCCGCGGACTTCTTCGCCGGCTTCGCCTCCGGCTCCACGAACAGCTTGTCGTAGTCGCGCATGCTGCGGCGGATGACCTCCATGGCCTCCTGCCGGTCGTAGACCTCCGCGATCTCGACGCTGCGCTTTCCCTCGCCCGGAATCTGCTTGTAGGTGAGGAAGTAGTGCTTCAGGCGGTCCAGCAGCGGGCGCGGCAGCTGCGCGATGTACTGGAGTTCGCCGTAGACGAGGTCCGACTCCAGCACCGCGATGATCTTGTCGTCGGCCTCGTTGCCGTCGATCATCCGGAAGCCGCCCACGGGCACCGCGTGCACCAGCAGGTTGCCGTTGGAGACGACCTTCTCCGTCAGCACGCAGATGTCGATGGGGTCCCCGTCGCCGTGGATGTCCTTCACGCCGGTGCGCTCCGCGCAGCGCTTCGCCACCTGCTCGCCGCAGTACGTGCGCGGGATGAAGCCGTAGAGCGTGGGGCACTGGCTGCTGAAGCGCTGCGGCCGGTCCAGCATCAGGATGCCGGACTCCTTGTCCATCTCGTACTTCACCGCGTCCGTGGGGACGATCTCGATGTACGCGGTGACGACTTCCGGGGCCTCCGGCCCGGGCGAGATGCCGTGCCAGGGGTGGGCCTGCGACGGGGTCTGGGTGCTCTTCTTCATGGAGTGTCTCCCGAGCGCTCGCGCGCCTCGGCGTACAGCCCGGCCACCGCTTCTTCCAGGCGGCGGGTAAGGGTATCCCGGTCAGCCAACGTCAGTCCCTCGGTGGGCACGGGCTTGCCCACCACCAACGCCACCCGCTGGCCCCACTGGATGGCCCGGCCCCCCTTGGGGAGGATGAGCCTTGTGCCGGACACGGCCAGGGGCACCACGGGGACCTGCGCCTGGATGGCCAGCGTGGCGGCGCCCTTCTTGAAGGGCCGCAGCTGACCGTCCGGGCTGCGCGTGCCCTCCGCGTAGAACAGCACGCTGACGCGCTCGCGCAGCGCCATGACGGCCTCCTGGAGCCGGGCCCGGTCATCCGCGCCGCCGGTGCGCTGCACGGGGATGTTGCCCGCGACGCGCATGGCCCGGCCGAACACGGGGACCTTGAAGAGCTCCGCCTTGGCGACGTAGCGCGTGTGCTTGTCGATGTGCGCGAAGTTCACCAGCGCGTCGAAGTGCGACTGGTGGTTGCTCACGAAGACGACGTTGCCCTCGCGCGGGATGTTCTCCAGGCCATGGGCCTCATGGCGAACGCCCGCGGACGCCAGGCCGGAGAGCGCCCACGCGCGCAGCACCTTGTCCGCCGCCGGGTGCTGATCCAGCTCCGACAGCACCGTGATGGTCGCGGCCGCGACGCCCGTGAGGCTCACCGTGGCCGTGCCGGAGAACACCGTCTGGAGCACCTTGAGCATCAGACGAACCCGTGCGCGGGGAACAGGAGGACGTCCTCGATGCGCTGGACCCCGAGCAGCAGCATCAGGATTCGGTCGAGCCCCACGGCGATGCCCGCGGACGGCGGCATGCGGCCCACCGCCTCCAGGAAGCGCTCGTCCAGGGGATACACGGCGCGGCCCAGCTTGCGGCGCAGCTCCTGCTCCTCCACCAGCCGCGCGCGCTGCTCCACCGCGTCCGTCAATTCAGAGAAGCCGTTCGCCAGCTCCAGCCCCTTCGAGTACAGCTCCACCCGCTCCGCCACGCGCGCGTCGCCGGGCTTCAGCCGGGACAGCGCGGCCATGGACGCGGGGTACTCAATGAGGAACGTGGGCCGCTCATGGCCCAGGCCGCGCTCCACCCGCTCCAGGAACAGGTGGAAGAAGACGTCGTCGAAGGACGTGGAGCTCCCGGTGTGCACGCCAATGGCCTCCGCCGCCCGCTTGAGCGACGCGCCGTCCGAGTGCACGTGGATGTCCACGCCCGTGGCCCGCAGGACGGCGTCCCGCACCGTCACGCGCTCATACGGGGTGCGCGTGAAGAAGGCGGGATCCGCGCCGGCTTCCCCCTCCTTCGCGTCCGCCGCCGCGCGGCCCGCCGCCACCAGCGCGCCCTCCAGGTCGTCCATGATGGCGTGGTAGTCCGCGTGCGGCCGGTAGAACTCCAGCAGCGAGAACTCCGGGTTGTGCGTCTGGGAGACCTCGCCGTTGCGGAAGACCTTGCAGATTTGAAACAGCGGCCCGGCCCCTTGAGCGAGCAGGCGCTTCATCGCGTACTCGGGGCTGGTGTGCAGGTAGAGCGTGCGCGCCTTGCCCAGGTCCGTCTCCGGGACGAAGGGCGTCTCGAAGGCGGAGATGTACGGCTCCATGCCGGGGGTGGGCACGAGCAGCGGCGTCTCAACTTCCAGGTATCCCTGGCTTGCGAAGAACTGGCGCAGGGCGGAGTAGAGGCCCTGGCGTCCTCGGGCCGCCCGCCATGGGTTTACGTTGGGCATCGGCAGGTCGGAAGTAACATGGGCGGCCCATGTCCCCAAGGATTCCATCCCTCCTCGCCGCCGCCGTGTGTTTGCTGAGCGCCTGTCACAAGGCGCCGCCCCCGGTGGTGCCCCCCCCTCCCAACGAGGAAGAGCAGCTGACCGGAGAGGTGAATGCCCTCTCCAAGGAGTCCGCCCTCCTGCTGGAGGAACAGCACCGGCTCGTGTGGGACTACTGGACGGAGGGCAAGGCGGTGGACATCGCCGCCACCTACAGTGGCAAGCAGGACCTGTTCAGCCTGGAGAACCTGCGCCGCATCGACCGGCTCCGGCACCTGACCAAGGACCCGCGTGAATTGCGCGCCCTCACCGCGCTGCACGGCCACTTCGCCGGTGAGTTCCTGGCGCGGGAGCTGGCCGAGCACAACGACGCCACCGCCAACCTGGAGGCCTCCCTCAAGCTGAGCGTGGACGGGCGCGAGGTGCGCTACCACGACCTGGAGCGGCTGCTCGCCAACGAGAAGAGCGCCCTCAAGCGCAAGGCGCTCTACGCCGCGGCCACGCCCGCGCTCACCCGCCTCAACCAGACGCTGCTGCGCCGCGAGGCGCGCACCAACGAGCTGGTGAAGCAGATGGGCTTCGAGTCCTACGAGGCCTTCGGCAGCGAGCTGCGCCAGGCGGACCTGGAGCGGCTGGCGCAGCTGGCGGAAGAGGTGCTCCAGGCCACGCAGGAGCCGTACCGGCTGGTGATGGAGCGGCTCTCCCAGCGCGAGCTGGGGCTGCCCTTCGCGCAGATTACGCGCGCGGACATCCCGCGCCTGTTCCGCTCGCGCGAGGTGGAGGACGCCTTCCCCAAGGGCGAATCGCTGGCGAAGGCGCAGGCCACCGTGGCGGGGCTGGGCATCGACCTGAACGCGCTGCCCAACGTGAAGGTGGACGCGCGCGACCTGCCGCGGAAGAACCCGCGTCCCCTGGCCATGGCGGTGAAGGTGCCGTCCGACGTGCGGCTGTCCTTCAAGCCGGGCACGGGCGTGCTGCACCAGGGGCGCGTGCTGCATGAGATGGGGCACCTGCTGCACACGGCCTTCACGCAGGAGCCCCGCTTCGAGCTGGCGCGGCTGGGCAACCCCACCGTGGGCGAGGCGTACTCGGCGCTCTTCGAGGACCTGCTGGAGGACCCGGTGTGGCTGGAGGAGAACGCGGGCGTGCTGGGGGACGCGGACAAGCGCGCCCAGTACCTGGCGGCCTCCAGCGCGCACAAGCTGTACCTCATCCGCCACGCGGCGGGCCGGCTGCTCTACCAGCTGGAGCTGCACCGCCGCACGGACGTGGATCCGCGCGAGCTCTACCGGGCCCTGATGGCGCGCACCGGCGCCATGCCCATGACGGCGGACGACGTGGAGCGCTACCTCGTGGACCAGGAGGACTTCTACCAGTCCGCGGACAGCTTCCGGGCGTGGTTCCTGGCCGGGCAGCTCCAGGGCCAGCTGAAGGCGCGCTTCGGTCCCGCGTGGTGGCACGCGCCGGAGGCCGGTGCGTTCCTCAAGGAGCTCTGGGCCCGGGGCGCCGCGCCCTCCGCGCGCGAGCTGACGCAGGCCATCGGTGAGAACGGGCTGGCGCCGGACGTGCTGCTGTTGCGGCTGAGCACCACGCTCCAGGTGCCCATGAAGCTGGACCTGCGCCGGCTGGACGACACGCCCGCGCCCCCTGCGGCTCCGGCCAAGACGCCGGCCTCGTCGGTGCCGCAGATGCCCCGCGCCGACGCCACGCCCCTGGCCTCGTAGGCACGCGCGGCCCCTTCCCGTCCCCACCCATTGCACGTAGGGTCCCAAGCCATGGTGTCCGTGAAACAGCTCCGTCCCTTCGCGAGCGCCTCGCTGGAGTCCTTCCGCTCCGCGTCCGGCGCGATTGCCCTCATCCAGCAGCCCGTGGACGCGGCCTTCAAGGCCGTGGTGGCCTCCGGCATGGTGGGCCTGCGCACGGTGGGGATGGCGCACCGCTCGCGCATGGAGGAGCGGCTGCTCGCCATGCTGCGCGACTTCGACAACCTGGAGGTGCACTTCCTCGAGCCGAACCAGGACGGCGAGGAGTTCACCGTGGGCCGCACCGACGCGTGCGACCTCATCATCCCCGAGCCCTCCGTGTCCCAGCACCACGCCACCCTGCGCTGGAACGCGGGCGCCGGGGACTTCGCCGTGCGCGACGCCCAGTCCATGAACGGCACCTTCATCAACGGCGCGCCCCTGGCCTTCAAGGCCCAGGTGATGCTCCACGACGGCGCCACGCTGGCCTTCGGCGACGTGCAGTTCCTCTACCTGCGCGCGGAGACGCTGCACGAACACCTGCGCCTCGCCGTACCCGGCGCGAAGGCGCCCTGAAGAAATACGAAGGCCCCGCCTCCCACCTCGGGAGACAGGGCCCTCTCGTTGAGTCAGCGCGTCAGCGGGACTACAGCAGCTTCATCAGCTCCGCTCGCTTGGCGGCGTACTCCTCGTCGGAGAGCACGCCCGCGTCCTTCAGCTCCTTGATCTCCTTGAGCCGCTGCGCCGGGCTGCGCGTGTCCGCCGGAGCGGCCGCCTGCGCGGGCTCCGCGGGGCGCTGCTGCTGCTGCTGGTTCTGCTGGTTGGCGAACATCTGCGCCATGCCGAACCCCATGCCCATGCCCATGCCCTGCATGGCGCCGTCGGATCCGCCGCCGCCCTTGGCCATGCCCTCGGACGCGCCGAGCATCGCCTGGCCCTGCGCGTACTGCTGGAAGCCGCCGGCCAGCCGCGAGTACGCCACGTCCTTGGACAGCTTCTTCAGCGTGACTTCGTCCTCGGGCTTGATGCTGACGACGAAGTTGCCCATGCGGACGATGGTGAGGCCGTAGGAGTCCACGTGCGGCTTGAGGCCGGCGAGGATCTCCTGCTCCATCTCCTCCACGTAGGCGCCGCTCGTCACGTCCAGCAGCGGCCACTTCTTCTTCACCAGCAGCTCGGCGGTGCGGTCGCGCGTCACCTTGAGCACCTGGCCCTTGAACCAGCCCAGGAACTCCTCGTTGGTGGCACGGCCCATGCCGACCAGGCCCACCACCAGCTTCTCCGGCTCCGTCACGCGGATGGAGAAGTCGCCGTACACCATGGTGCCGATGCCCAGGCCCGTCTCCGGGTCGCGCACGTCACCGATGGGGCCGCCGAACTTCACGCCCGTGTGCTCGCGGTTGGAGACGAAGAAGATCTCCGCCATGAACATGTTGCCGCCGGTGAAGCCCTCCAGCAGGCGGGACAGGAACGGGATGTTGTTGGTGTCCAGCGTGTGGCGGCCGGGCCCCAGCTTCCCCTCCACCTTGCCGTCCTTGACGAACAGCGCCACCTCATCCGCGTCCACGGTGAGCTGCGTCTTCATCCGGACGTTCTTCTCCGGATACTTGTAGACGATCTCACCCTTCGCGCTGTCCGCGCGGGCGATGAAGTTCCGCTGCGCCTCGCCCTTGATGCTGTCGAAGATCCCCATGTCTGTTTCAGCGCCTCCGTGGCCGCGTGGGCGGCAGGTCTTCAAAGCTCCGTAACCCCAACCCCTAAATGCGGGGCCGCCGGGGCGAAAGCGCCATCGCGCTCCCCCCTGCGTCCTCCGCCGGAACATAACAGCTTCACGGGCGCCTGCCCGTCCGGCCGGCCCCCTGGCAGTCCACTCCCCAACCCGCCAGTGACTCAACCCCAGCGGCTGACCAGACGTTCCCGGTCCAGGAGGCGGATGCTGGCCACCAGCAGGATGAAGTCCAGCACCAGCACCACCGCGCCCTGGATGGCGTAGTAGCCCAGGCCCGCCTTGAGCACACCGGCCACCTGGCCGCCCACCAGTCCCACCAGGGGCAGCACCACCAGCGCGGACAGCTGCTGCGCCATGCGCGCCTCGTTCACGCGCGCGGAGATGAGCACCGCGACGCCGTTGCCGAAGAAGGCGAACAGCGGCGCCAGCACGAACACGCCAAAGCCCCACAGCGTGTTGGGCATCAGCGGCGCGCCCACCAGCGGCCAGGCCACCCAGTCCACGCCCACGCAGAACAGGATGAAGGCGGCCCAGGTGAGCACCACCGCGGGCACCAGCGCGGCCAGGCACTTGCCCGCCACCAGCTCCGCCGCGGACACGGGCGAGGCGAGCAGCGGCTCCAGCGTGCGGCGCTCCTTCTCCCCCGCCACGCTCTGGGACGCGATGAGGATGGGGATGAAGACGGGCATCACCAGGAAGATGCCGAACCAGTCGGTGAGCGACTTGTCGATGAGGAAGCGCGCCGCGCTCGCGCCCAGGGGCAGCGTGGGGTCGTAGAAGAGCGCCACCGTGCGCAGGTCCGCGTGGTCCGGCTGCCGCACGTACGTCCACACCATGCCAATGGGCACCGCCACCATCACCAGCGGCAGCACCGCCATGGACACGAGCAGGCCCACGTTCTTGCGCAGGTCCAGCCAGTCCTTCCAGAACACCGCCATCGCGCGCCGCGGCCGGAAGGCCATGCTCACGTCTCCTCTTTGCGCAGCAGGTCCAGGTACACCTCTTCCAGCGGGCGCTGCGAGGGCACCACGCTGTGCACGCGTGCGCCCTGCCCCACCAGGCACGCCACCACGTCCGGCGCCTGGGCCTCCTCCGCCACCATCACCCGCAGGCGGCCGCCCTCCACCAGCACGTTGGGCTTGAAGGGCAGCGCCGTCAGCCGGGGCACGAACGCCGCCGCGTCACCCTCCACGCGCACGTCCAGCGACTGCCCCGCGCGGCGCAATTCGCGCACCGGGCCCAGCGCCAGCAGGCGGCGGCGCACCACGGCCACGCGCTCGCACAGCCGCTCCACCTCCGACAGGTTGTGCGAGCACAGCACGATGGTGCGCCCCTCGGAGGCCAGCTCCGCCACCGCGTCGCGCACGGTGCGCGCGGACTCCGGATCCAGGCCGCTGGTGGGCTCGTCCAGGAAGATGACGCGCGGGTCGTGCACCAGCGTGCGCACGATGGCCAGCTTCTGGCGCATGCCCTTGCTGAAGCTGCCGCATGGGTCGTCCTCGCGGCCGCCCAGCCCGAAGCGGTCCAGATAGTGCTTCGCGCGGGACCACGCGACGGACTCATCCAGCTCATGCAGCTTCATGAAGAAGCGCAGGTTCTCCCGGGCGGTGAGCCGGTCGTAGAGCCCGGGCTGTTCGGTGAGCAGCCCCACCACCTTGCGCAGCGACTCGCCGTCGTGCGTGACGGAGTGGCCCCACACCTCCGCGTCGCCGCTGGAGGGCTTGAGCAGCCCCGTCAGCATGCGCACCGTCGTCGTCTTGCCCGCGCCGTTGGGGCCCAGCAGGCCAAACACCTCGCCGGGCCGCACGTCGAAGGTGAGGTCCTCCACGGCGGTGCGCTCGCCAAAGCGCTTCGCCAGCCCGCGCACGCGCAGGCCTCCCTGCACGGGCGCTTCCGCGCGCGGAGGCGGGACGTAGATGCTCACTCGATGGTCACCAGGACGAACTTGTTGTTGATGTCCCGGTCGATGAGCGTGACGGTCTTGTCGGAGCCCACCGCGTTGCGCAGCAGGTTCACGCGGTTGTGCTCCACCAGCGCCCACTCGCGGCCGGGACGCGACACGTACTGCCGCATGCGCGTGTTGGCGTCGCTGGCGCGGAACTGCTCCACCGTGTTGCGCGAGTAGAACGTCTCACCGCGCCAGTTCATCATGTACGCGGCGATGGGCTCCCCCGGCTTGCGCTGGTCGTAGTAGCGCCAGAACAGGTCGCGCTGCGTCCAGTGGTGGGACAGGTCCACCCAGTGACCCCAGTTGAACCAGAGCGCGAACGCCGCGGCCAGGCCCCAGAAGGTGCTGAAAAGGAGCACGCGCGAGCGCTGCAGCGCGGCCACCGCCGCCAGCACGCCGGCCACGCCGAACGCGAAGCCCATGCCCACCTTCACATTGATGGTGCCGGACAGCGCCTTGAACAGCGAATCCGCCGCGGGCGGGCCCCGGAAGCCGCGCACCGCCAGCGCCACGCCCACCAGCGCCAGGGCAAAGCCCACCACCTGGAGCACCGTGCGCCCCGGCGCCTCCTCCGGCCGCGACGCCTGCCAGATGAGGAAGCCCGAAACCGCCAGCAGCGCCACGCCCCACAGCCCCATCGCGGACACCTGCCCCTGCGACGCGACAGCGGCCAGCGTGGCCCCGCCGGTGAGCAGCAGGCCCAGCGCGATGGCGCGTCCGGCGGCCGGGCGCTCCGTCTTCACCTTGGAGGAGAACGCGTCGAAGGCCAGGTACACGCCGAAGGCCAGGAGCACCAGCGTCACCAGGTCGCCCATCCACAGCGGGCGCGAGGAGAAGAACGCCATGGGCTTGGTGATGAGGTCCTGCGGGTAGGGCCGGTCGTAGTTGTAGACGAACAGGTCCGTGAAGTCCTTGGGGTTCTCCGCCAGGTCCTTGCCCACCAGGATGAAGAGCACCAGGCCGAAGATGAGGCTCACGGCGTGCTCGTGGATGCCGTCCTTCCACAGCCGGTCCACGAACAGCGCGATGAGGATGGCCAGGCCCGGCAGGATGGGGAACACGTAGTGGTGGAACTTCGTGGCGCTGGAGGCCAGCAGGTAGAACGCGAACGCCACCCACAGCACGGCGATGAGCGCCAGGTGGTCCGCCTTGTCCCGCGAGCGCAGCTTGAGGCGCGACACCACCGCGAACGCGCCGGGCAAGAGGGCCACCCACGGGAAGATGGCGAAGCCGCCCTGCTCGATGAAGTAGGTGAACGACCCGCCCGGCGTGGTGGTGTGCACGCCCGCGGTGAGGCGGTTCAGGTGGTCGTGGATGAAGAAGCGGTACCAGAACAGCTTGCCCTCGTCGTCCACGCCGTCGAAGAGGCACAGCGTCAGGTACCAGGGCACCGCCACCGCCGCGAACACGAGGATGCCCGTGCCCAGCTTCATCCGGTACATCTGCGCCCACAGCACGGGCATGGTCCGCGTGCCCGCGCGCACCTGGGCGCGGACCTCGCCGTTGAAGAGCCAGCGCAGGTGGGCCTCCAGGCTCTCGCGGTTCCACGGGATGACGGCGGCCACCGCGTACAGCACCAGGATGACCGCGGGCAGGCCCACGCCCAACAGGCCCTTGGCCAGCGAGGCCAGGCCCGCGAAGACGTAGAACGCGTACCACCAGCCCGCGCGGTGCTTCGTGGTGTCATCCAGCTGCCCGATGAGCGCGCACGCCATGGCGCACACGAACGTGGTGACGAAGGGCGTGTCGGTGACGGTCTGCCGGGTGAGCAGGAAGTACAGCGGCATGGTGGCCAGCACGAAGCCGGTGGCCAGGCCCGCGCGCATGCTCACGATGCGCGCCACCGCCAGCGACAGGAGCGCCACTGCGGTGATGCTCAGGATGGCGAAGGGCATGCGCATGCCCCACTCCGTGTAGAGGCCCATGGCGCCGTCGCCCCGGAGCGCGCCGACGATGTTCATCCCCAGCGCCTGCATCCACATGGTGAGCGGCGGCTTGGAGAAGAACCACGCGTTCTCCCAGAAGGGATAGACGTAGTCGCTGCGCTGGATCATCTGCCGGCCCACTTCGCCGTAGTGCGTCTCCCAGGGGTCCCACAGGCCGACCGCGCCCAGGTAGGGCACGAAGAGCAGCGCCGCGAAGCCCGCGGTCGCCAGGACGACGCGGGTGGTGAGGGACAGGGCCAGCCACCGCTTCGCCCATGAAGACGTCAGGGTGTCCTCACCGAGGATGGCCTCGGTGAAGGTGGATTCCCCCTGCGGGTTCTTTTCGCCGTCGCTTGCCACGCGCGCGTGCTCCTTCGTCGTCCGGGACGGCCCCACATGCACCCCATGGGACCGGGGGGCTTATACCCCCGCCATCCCCGCCGGTCGACCGACCTGGAAGGGGATGCGTCGTTCTCGCGTCACCACGATGCACAGGGGCTGTGCAGGCGCCTGCACAGCCGCACGGGCAAGTCCGCGAAAGGCCGTCCTCCAGCCAGGGGGCACGGGGCTTGTAGAGGCCCCCCGTCACGAAGCCCGAGCACGTGGCCGGAACGCGGCGGGCCGCTCGACGCTCGACACGAGGAGCAGTGATGCTGGTTTCAGCGGTGACCCTGGGATGTGCCCTGCTGCTCGGGCAGGTGGAGGAGCCGGAGGCTTCAGCCGAAGCGCCAGTAGAACAGGCGCCGGAACCGCCCGCGGAGCCGGAGCCGTGGGACTTCCAGATGGCCGTTCCGACCGCCGCGTCTCCCCGGTTCCCCTACGACGGCGTCCAAATACGGTGCCTTGCCCTGCCGCCCACGCCCGCCGTGCCCTCCGGGCAGTGGCGCGCGCGCTGCGACGACGCGAAGAAGGAGTGCCTGGTGTCGCCCGCCCAGGTGCTGGACTCCCAGGGACATGAGACCGACCAGCCCCTGCCGCGGGCGGACTGGTGCGTGTCGCGCGTGATGACTCCGGAGACGACGCGCCAGTACCGCCTGGTGCCCGCCATCGCGGAGGCGCCGCCCGGCTGGTACCGCGACGAGCGCGGACGGGTGCTCCAGTACAACTTCGATCTGCACCGGCGCGTCTACGTGGGCGGAGCCTGGGCGCCGCGCTGGCTGCGCGAGACGGACCGCCTGGACGAGCGCGCGCGGGTGGACTTTGGCGTGGAGCTGGAGTGGCCGGAGAAGCCTGACCGGCTGCACCGGATGACGCTCCTGGACACGGAGCTGTACCTAGGGGACGCGCCTTCGTATGACGCCACGCTCCTGCGCTATGACTTCCGCAGTCAGAACAACGCGCCGCTCTTCCGGGTGACGACGTTCTACGGCCGCCCCCGGCGCTTCGACGTCTACGCCAACCTGGGCTTCTGGATGGAGGTGCTTCACGGTGAGCAGGTGCGCCGCGAGGACGTGCACGCGGACTTCCTCAACGTGGCCGCGACGCACGTGACGCTGGACCTGTGGCACTCGGAGGACCTCGTGTCCTACGTGCGCGTGCGCGCCGGTCCGTCCCTGGAGCGCGACCGGACGAACGGCTTCTACACCCTGGTTCCGGCGGCGGTGCTGGAGGGGGACTTCACGTTGGACCGGGACGGCTTCCACCACGTGCGCTTCGGCGCGGAGGCCCAGAAGGTCCTGCTCGCCGAGTCCGTGGAGGGCCGGCCCCTGCGTCCGGAGCGGCTGCGGCTGCGCGCGGGCTACGAGTTCATCCTGCTGGCCATCAACGACCAGCCCGTGAGCGTGACGCTGGACGGACGCGGGACGTGGCGTGACGACGTGGCGAACGCGCCCGCGGGCTGGGAGTGGTCCGCGCAGGCCGGACTGCGCTTCTCCCTGTGGGCCCCGGCCAGACGGTCCGCGCCGGTGTCCGCCCCCGGGAAGGGCTAGGGCCGGCGATGGTGGCGCTCGCGCTGGCATTGCTCCTGGGCACCGTGCCCGGCCTGTCCTGCACGGGCCGCACGGAGGCCGGGGAGAGGTTCCCCACCTGCTTCGACCCCGGCACCGGCTGGGTGCTGGGCACGCAACTGCGCGTGCAGGACGACGCGGAGGCCCTGGCCCTGCGCACGGGGTTCCTCGTCCGCTCGGCGCGCTCCAGCGGCAGCAAGGCGGACTCGCTGTGGTTCGATTCGCACCGGCTGCTCATGACGGAGGCCTGGGGTGGCGAGCGGAAGGGGCTGACCTTCACCGCGTATGACGGGCTGCTGCGCAGACACGTGGAGGAGGGGTCGCTGCTCGTCACCATCGGCCGGCCCCGGCGCATCCCCTTCCCGTTCGACGTGGCCCTCGCGGCTCGCGCGGCGCACCTGGAGCGGCGCGTCTGGGAGGGGCCCGGGTGGACGCTGGAGACGGGCCGCGTGGGGCTCCTGCTGGATCCGCTCCGCACGAACACGGAGGGGGCCTGGCTGGCCGTGGGCCCCGCCGCGAGCCATGCCCTGCGGCACGCACCGGACGGCACGCAAAACGAGGTGTCTCCGTTCACGTCCCTGCTGCTCGACGCGGGCTGGGAGACGCGGGATGGCCGGTGGGCCCTGCGCGCGACGGGGCTCGCGGGCTGGAGCTTCGACTTCGACGGCGGCTCGCACTTCCGGGCGCGCGGCGAGGTCGCGCTGGAGCACGTGGTCCTCGCCGTCAACGACGCGCCGGTGCTCGTGCGGCTCACGGCCACGGGCATCAAGAACGACGCGGGCCTCTTCCGGCGCGACGAGGGGATGCTGGGCGCGGGGCTCGCGGTGCGCCCGTTCGGAGAGCGCTGAGGCTCGCGTGCGGGGCTTAAGGCCCCGGAGCCTCGACCGCGGCCTTCAAGGCGCCCTCGGCCGCTCGCAGCCGCGGGTCCCGGGGGGCCACGCGGCGCGCCTCCTCCAGACGCCGGAGCGCTCCGGCGGTGTCCCCCTGGGCCAGCGCGCAGCGCACGCCCGCCTCCAGCGCGCCCGTGTCGGACGGCCCGTACACCCGGGCCTCCTCCGCCGCGTGACAGCCCGCATCCACCTGCCCGGATTCGAAGTACGCGCGGGCCAGCTCCACGCGCGTGTCGACCTGAGTGGGAGCCAGCCGCACCGCCGACGACAGCGGCTCCACCGCGTCCGCCGCCAGCCCCCACCGCCGCAACGCATGGCCCAGCTCCCGCAGCGGCCCCGCCACGCCCGGCACCAGCAGCGCCCGGGCCCGGGCGACCCGCAGGCTCGCGGGCTCGTCGAAGCGCACGTCCGCCGTCATCCGCTCCACCACCCGCGCGTAGGCCGGATAGGCCCCCGGCCAGGTGAAGACGAGCCGGTACACCCACTCTCCGCGCGGCACGAACCACGCCACCAGGAGCGTCCGGCCCCCCACCCCCTCCAGCTCCGCGCGGATCCGCTGCGCGGGACGGCCTCCCAGGGACGCGGGCTCCACGCCGCCCGTGGACACGGTGCGCCCCTCCGGCCCCGCCCGGCCCGGCACCAGCGACTCGGCCAGGAAGAGCCGGGCCTGCGCCGAGCCGTCCCCGGGCTCCCCCGCCTCGATGGCCTCCGCCGTGAGCCTGTCTCTTATACACCTCTCCGCGCCC
>NZ_RAWM01000155.1 GCF_003668875.1 Corallococcus interemptor
CGCGGGGACCTCGGGAGGGGCACGTTGGGGACGGGAAAGTCTTGCTGTCAAGACTCGCGGGGAAGACCTGTTGTCACCTTCACTTGCCGGATCCGGGGTGGTCTGGTTCAAGCTGGGGGGCATGTCCGTGACCAAGCCCCGCGCCGCATCGATGTACGTCGACCTGGACCGCGACGCGTGGCGCCAGCTCCGGGCCTCCACGCCGCTGACGTTGACGGCGGACGAGGTGGAGCGGCTGCGCGGCCTGGGCGACCGGTTGGACCTCCAGGAGGTGGAGGACGTCTACCTGCCGCTGTCGCGCCTGTTGCACCTGCAGGTGGCGTCCGCGCAGTCGCTGTGGGCGGCGCAGCAGGCGTTCCTGGGCTATTCGGTGCGCAAGGTGCCGTTCATCATCGCCATCGCGGGCAGCGTGGCGGTGGGCAAGAGCACCACGGCGCGCATCCTCCAGGCGCTCCTGGCGCGCTGGCCGGATCATCCGCGCGTGGCGCTGGTGACGACGGACGGGTTCCTCTATCCGAACCGGGTGTTGAACGAGCGGGGCATCATGAACCGCAAGGGCTTCCCGGAGAGCTATGACCGCAGAGCGCTGGTGCGCTTCCTGGCGGAGCTGAAGGCGGGGCGCGAGGAGGTGACGGCGCCGGTGTACTCGCACCTCGTCTACGACATCGTGCCGGAGGAGGCGCAGTCCATCCGGCAGCCGGACATCCTCATCCTGGAAGGGCTCAACGTCCTGCAGACGGGGCCGGTGGAGGGCGGGCGGCTGCCGCAGACGTTCCTGTCGGACTTCTTCGACTTCTCCATCTACGTGGACGCGAGCGAGACGGACATCCGCCACTGGTACGTGGAGCGCTTCCTGCGCCTGTGGGAGACGGCGTTCCGGGACGAGCGGTCCTTCTTCCGGCGCTTCTCCGAACTGACGCGCGAGCAGGCGATTGCCCGGGCCGCGTCGGTGTGGGCGGAGATCAACGGCCCGAACCTGGCGGAGAACATCGCGCCCACGCGCTCCCGGGCGAGGCTCATCCTGGTGAAGGGCAGCGACCACAAGGTCCGCCGCGTGCGGATGCGCAAGCTGTAGTTCGGGAGAGGGACAGACATGGCGCCACGAATGGGTTCGCTCTGGGACGCGGTGGGGAACACGCCGCTGTTGCGCATCGGGTCGCTCAGCCGCCAGACGGGCTGTGACCTCGTCGCCAAGGCGGAGTTCATGAACCCGGGCGGGAGCATCAAGGACCGGGCCGCCAAGGGCATGATCCAGCGCGCGGAAGCCACGGGGCAGCTGAAGCCCGGAGGCACCATCGTCGAGGGCACGGCGGGCAACACGGGCATCGGCCTGGGCCTGCTGGGGCGCGAGCGCGGCTACCGCGTGGTGGTGACGATGCCGGACAACCAGGCGCGAGAGAAATACGAGTACCTGGAGGCAATGGGCGTGGAGGTGCGGCGGGTGCCGGCGGTGCCGTTCTCCAATCCCTCGCACTTCTTCCATCAGGCGAGGGCCCTGGCGGAGGCGAACGGCTGGGCGTGGATGAACCAGTTCGAGAACACGGCGAACGGCGACTTCCACTACCAGACGACGGGGCCGGAGATCTGGGAGCAGGCGGAAGGGAAGGTGGACGTGCTGGTGGCGTCGGTGGGCAGCGGCGGCACGCTGTCCGGCACCAGCCGCTACCTGAAGGAGAAGAACCCTGCCTTGCGCGTGGTGTTGGTGGATCCGCCGGGCTCGGGGCTCTTTTGCCAGGTGCGCACGGGGAAGATGGAGACAGCGGGCAGCTCCATCACGGAAGGCATTGGCATCATGCGGCTGACGGAGAACTTCCGGCAGGCGCGCGTGGATGAAGCGATGCGCCTGGAGGACCAGGACATGCTGGAGATGCTCTACCACCTGGCGCGCGAGGACGCGCTGGTGGTGGGGACCTCCGCGGCCCTGAACGTGAGGGCCGCCTGGGAGGTGGCGCGCAAGCACCAGGGCCAGGGGCTGCGCATCGTCACGTTCCTCTGTGACCACGGCAGCCGCTACGCCTCCAAGGTCTTCAACCCGGAGTTCCTGTCGTCCAAGGGCCTCACGGTGAAGCCGCTGCCCGCGGTGTAGGGCCGCTACAAGCTGGCGACCACCTTGAGCGTGGGCTCCACGGGGGCCTCCTCCTTGGCCGACAGGGACAGCTCCAGGCTCCGGGCGACCAGCGCCTTCAGGGCCCACACCTCCGGAATCGACTGGATGTAGACGCGGCTCACCGCGAGGGAGGAGGGGGCGGCTTCGACTTCGAAGCCCGCGGCGAGGGTCTTCGCTTCGTCGACGGGAACCCAGGTGGCGATGCTCTTGCGCTTGCCATTGCCGAAGAAGCGCACGAACCACTTCGTGGGCTTCTTGAACGACACGTTGAAGTAGCTCGACGTGTCCCGGTAGAGGACGTCCTCCACGGCATGGCCGTTCTTGGTGCAGATGTCCCGGATGACGCCGAAGAAGGCCAGCTCCTCCTCGGTGGTCTCCACGGCGGCACGCGCCCTGTCGTCGCCCGTGGCGCGGGGCTCCGAGTCGAAGGGCTTCGCGCTATCGGCCTTCACGACGTTGGGACCCTCCTTGGCGGTGGCCGGCTCCACGCCTTCGTTCAGGCGCTGGATGCGTTCCTTGAGCTTGTCGAGGAAGTCATCGCCCATGACCCGGAGGAGGGTGGGCTCGATGGCCTCCTTCGCGACCTCCGCGAGGCGGTCCATCACTGCGGTCGTCCGCTTGCCCTTGTAGATGTCCTCGGTGAGCCACTTGAGGAAGCCTTCGTGCTCACCGGGGGATTTCAGGGCGGCGGAGAGCTTGTCGATCATCCCCTGGCGGTAGCGGCTGTTCTCCGCGTCGGTGATGAGCGTGGTGGCGTTGAAGGATTCGCGGCTGAACTTGGACAGGAACTTCGCGACCTTGGCCCAATCCGACTTCGTGTCCTCCAGGGAGAACGTGAAGAAGGGCTCGGGGTCCATGACGTTGGGGTTCTCCAGGTCTCCGAAGAACAGGTAGTGGCACCCATCCGTGATGATGCCGAAGTGGAGCTCCGGGAGCTGGGAGAGGTAGCGGGCCAGTTGCTGGGCGCGTGACTTGAGGTCCGTGCCCAGGGGTTTGGTTTCGATGACGATGAGTGGCTTCTGTCCCGTCTGGTCGAAGATGGCGAAGTCCATCCGGTCCGGGAGCTTCTTGCCATCCCCCTGGACGAAGTCCGCCGAGTACTCGAGGCGGACCTCCCGAGGGAACCCCGGGTCGTAGCCCAGCAGCCGGATGAAGGGGATCACCAGCGCCTGCTTGGCGGTCTCTTCGTTGGAGATGAAGGCCTTGGAGTCCTGATAGCGCTTGACCAGCTCCAGCAATTGATTGGCGTCCACGGTATTGCCCCCCTGCATCGCAGCCGTGAGAACAGTCTGGCGGCTCGTGGGAACTACACGCCTGTTGGACTCCCCTTGGCCATACCTCCGAAGAGGGAGCCTGAGCCGCCAGTCCAGTGCCGAGATGCCTACCTGACGCATCCTTCACCCTGTACCGCCCCCGCCGCTCCACTGGCGGCATGGAGCAGAACAGGTTCTGGCTGGTGCTCTCCCTCGGAGAAGAGCGTGAGTACAGAGGCAATCAGGGCTATGCGGATGAACTGGAGCGGCTCTACCGCTATGACAACTTCGTCCCCAACCATCTGCAGTTGAGCCAGGGAGACCTGCTCATCATCTGTGACCGGAAGCAGGTCCTCGGAGTCAGCCGGATTGGGCGGATCGAGCAGACGGAGGCATCCAAGACGCTTCAGCGGTGCCCGAAGTGCAATGTTGCGACGATCAAGGTTCGGAAGCGAGCGCAACCCGCATTCCGATGCAGGGAGGGACATACGTTCGACACCCCCGTGGAGGAGCGCGTGCCCTGCACGCAATACGTCGCGTGGTTCGACGGTTCGTTCAGGCCGGTGCCTGCAGGAGTTCCGACTGCGCACGTTCGCCGCGCGTGCCCCCGCCGCAACGGGCAGTTGGCAATGCAGGAAGTCGCGTATTCGCTTCTGGGTGACACCGCCGCCCCCCTGATTGAGCCATTGGCGGGACTTGCAGCGTCCGTCGTTCATGAACCGCTACTGGTTCAGGACGCGGCAGAGGAGCCCTATTCCCTGAATGACGTTGACGCGCGCGAGCGCATCACGCGAGCCATCCGTGCCCGCCGTGGGCAGGCGTCATTCCGGCAGAAGCTTCGGGAGCGTTTCAACGATACCTGCGGGATCACCGGCTGCGGTCTCGTGGACCTCTTGGAGGCTGCACACATTGCCCCGTACCGGGGAGCGAAGGACAACCATCCCTCCAACGGACTGCTCCTGCGCGCTGACATCCACACGCTCTTCGATCTCGATCTGCTGGGTATCCATCCCGAGACCCTCAAGGTGAGCATTCATCCCAGGGGCCGTGGGATGGGGTACGACCAGTATGTTGGCAGCTCGTTGAGGTGTGATGCTGCTCTCTTGAGTCGAGAGGCACTCCAACGTCGTTGGGGAAGGTTCCAGGCCCTCCTGCTCAGCATGGATTGAGAGCGGAGATTCGAGATTTCTACCGGAGAAACACTCGGTCTGGAGGGCTTCTTCGGGCGCGGCAGCGCCAAGTTCGCTCCCAGAGCCTTCTTCCTGGGCGCTGGGGGACGCTTGCTTCTGGGTAACAGGAGCGAAGGCGTCCAGCACACGGTCATCGTGTGCCTTCATCAGCAGCGGCAGCTCGTGCTGGATGGCCCGTGTATCGCGATCGTGCAGGGCATCCTTCGCGCAGTTCACCCACTGGCGCAGCGGCTCACCGCCCAGAAGGGGAAGCAGCTGGGCCGCGCCGACCATGAAGGCCCGCTGCAGGGACTGCACGAGGAGCACGTGCCCGGGCCGGTCCGCCACCCGGGCCGCCAGCCGCAGCAATTCGAACTCCACCTGGGCGCAGTAAGCCCCTGACTCCCAGCGCGCCGCGTCCCAGAGTCCGAAGCAGATGCTCCCCAGTTGGTCCAGGTCCCGCATGGAAGCCCGTGCGCAGCAGTCGGACAGGAGTTCCACCAGCACCTGCCGCCGGAGGCTGAAGTAGCCCTCCAAGAGCCACCGGGCGTCCGGCGAGCGCGTGTCATGCAGCGCCAAGCCCAGGTTCTCCAGCGTCAGCGACTCATCCAACGGCACCGCGCGCGTCTTGCGTCCAGGCCGCTGCACCACCACGCCCCGCGCCGCCAGCCGCCGCAGCGCTTCACGGATGGTGCCCCGGCAGACGTCATAGTGCCGCGCCAGCTTCGCTTCCGAGCCGAACTGCCCGCTCGGGTGCAGCCTGCCCAGCGCGATGTCGCGCTCAATCTGTGCTTCCACGTACGCCACGAGCCCGCCATGCCCCATCCCCATTCCCCCTCCTCGTCCCAGCATCGCCATCCAACCACAGGGGTCTGACACTGACGCGTGAGGCCCCTTCCGGAGCCGGACGAAAAAAACCTGTCCGACTGTCGGACAGGTTTTTTGGCAACCGCCCCCGGGCGGGCGTCACGGAGAACTTTGGGGTGCAGGGGTTTGTTAACGAACGGCGGGGGACCTGCCTAGGATGCGCGCCTTCCTCGTCTTTCACGGAGCTTCGATGGTGCGCACCCGGTTCGTAGGTCTCCTGGCGTTGCTGTTCGTCGCGGTCCCCTTCGTGTCGGGGGCCCAGGATGCCGTGGCCCCGGCGGCCGTGGCCTCTGGCGACGAGGCGACGCACCAGGCGCTTCGCTCCATCAAGCAGGACATGGAGGATGCGCTCAACAAGCAGGATCTGGATCGGCTGCTGTCGCACCTGCACCCGGACGTCGTGTTCTCCACCATGAACAATGACGTTCGCGTCGGGAAGGACGCCATCCGCGCCTACTACGCCCAGATGCTGGGTGGCCCGGACAGCGTCGTGAAGAAGATCAACGCGAAGTTTGACGTGGATGCGCTCACGCGCCTGTATGGCAACTCGGGCGTCGCCTATGGCTCGTCGCTGGACCACTACATCCTCAACGATGGCACCGACCTCGTCGTCAATGGACGGTGGACCTGCACGCTGGTGAAGGAGGGCGACCGGTGGCTCATCGCCGCGTTCCACTACTCCACCAACGTGTTCGACAACCCCCTGCTCACCAAGGTGAAGAACGCGGCCCTGGGCTTCGGGGCCCTGGTCGCTGTCGCCGCGCTCGGCGCGGGGTTCTTCATTGGACGCCGGGGACGCCGGCCGGCGACGGCTTGAGCGTCAGCCGCATGGGCTGGCGCTGGCCGTAGGTGAGCGAGCGCCATAGCCACTCGGCTGGGCCGAAGCGGAAGCGCGACAGCCAGGCGCGGCTGAGTGGAATCTGGATGGCGAAGACCAACAGGGTCAGCGCCACGCAGCGTGACGGCGGCAGCTTGCCGATGAGCCCCAATCCCCAGCCGTCGTACAGCCAGAGGCTCACCACCGTCTGCATCAGGTAGTTGGTGAGCGCCATGCGCCCCACCGGCGCCAGGACGCCCAGCCACCTGCGCCAGCGCTCCTTCTGGAAGAGCAGCGCGAAGGCCGCCACGTACGCCGCCGCGAGCCCCAGGTAGCCCATCTCCTGGATGGCCGACAGCGTGAACATCCAGTGGGCCTTGGCCGGGTCCAATACCCCCGCGACCCGCAGGTGCTGCACCACCACTCCGGCGCCATTTCCCAGCACTCCCAATACCAGCCCCCAGCCCAGCAGCTTCCGGTGCACGGCGCGGTGGCGCTCCACGTCCTGGAGCAACAGGTGCCGGCCCGCGAGCAGCCCCAGCAGGAAACGGCCCAGGATGAAGATCATCCACAGCAGCCGCTTCAGCGTGGGCAGCATGTACTGGAGGAAGCTCGCGTTCGCGGCCTGCGTCGTCCACAGCGAGTCACTGGCGAGTCCCAGCAGCAGTTGCTTGCGCGACTGGGCTTCCAGGGCCTCGGTGGCCTTCGCGGCCGCGGCCGCGGCCTCTGCTCCGTGCAGCAGGATGGGACCGAAGTGCAGGAGCGCCGGCACCAGCAGCGGCACCACCAGCACGGACAGCGCCACCCACGCCAGCAGCGTCCGGTCCGAACGGTCCCGGAAGAGGAGCAACGCGAAGCCCAACAGCGCGTACGTGGAGAGCACGTCTCCGGCCCACAGCGCGGTGAGGTGCACCACCCCGATGCCCAGCAGCACCAGCAGCCTCCGGGAGTACACCGGGACGACGGAGGCGCCTCGGCCCTCGGCGCGCTTCAACTGGATGGAGAACCCCAGCCCGAAGAGGAAGGCGAAGAGCGTGACGAACTTCTGGTTCACGAAGAAGTGGTAGAGCGCGCTGACGGCTGACTCGAAGGGCGGCGCCGCCAGTGCCTGGGCCTGCTCGCGCGGCATCAGGACCCGGCCGCTGAACCAGGCGAAGCTGTTCGAGACGAAGACCCCCCACAGCGCGAAGCCTCGCAGCACGTCCAGGAGCGGCAACCGCTCGGAGACATCCACCGGACGGGCGCTGGAAACGGAGTCGGACATGCGCTCAGCAGATGCCTCTGCTCGCTTCGCGTCAACGCATGCGCCGCGTCGCGCTGGGTGGCCTCACTCCTCGCGATGGGATGACGACTTCGAGTGAAGGACTCAGGAGATTCCGAGCGCCGGCACCTCACGCAGGAAGGGCATGCGACGCGGCAGCTTCCGGGCCCAGAAGGACTCCACCGACCTGTGGAAGAGGCGCAGCAGCGCGACTCCGGGCCTGCCGTCCTGGAGGGCAAGCTCCTTCGCGGAGCGGTCCAGCAGTGCTCGGGCCCGCTGGTACTCCGCGCGCACCCAGGCCCGCCCGGCCTCCGCCGCGAGCAGCGAATCGAAGTCCGCCGGATCATGCCCCTGGGCGCGCACCTCCTCCGCGACGTCCTTGGGGACGTTGAAGAGGCCCTGGGCCAGGTCCTCGCGCAGGTCGCGCATCACGGAGCACCAACCCAATGCCGCGAGCAGGGAAGGGGCGTCCTCGGCTCGCACCCGAGCGTCCGCGACGTTCAGCATCAAGCCCACGGACAGCCGGAAGGTGTTTCCGAGTTGGGCCTGAAGTGTCTCCGCGTCCCACCAGCGCCCATCGCGCACCCGTTCGCGGTCCTTGCGCATCGTGCGCACCAGCTCGAACACCTGCTCGCGGGCTGTCAGCTCCGCGAGCAGTGCCCTGCCCAGTGCCACAGCGGTGTCGTGGAACTCCGTCGCGGGGCCTGGGGCTCCGGTCTCCAGCGTGCGCAGGAGCGCGTCGATGGCGTCCAGCGGTTCGCCTTCAACCGGGCGGTCTCCATCCAGCACGTCATCCACCATCTGGAGGAAGCAGAAGCCCACCCGTGCCCTTCGTGCCTTGCTCCAGCGTCCTATCGACTGTTGATACAGCACGAGCGCGATGAGGCCGTAGCGCGGATGCCTCCGCGCGAAGCGGTACATCTCCCGCGCGCAGAGGGCTTCCACCCGCACGGCTTCGAGGAACGACTCCCTCCGGACCCGGGGCGCCACGACTCGCCAGGTGCCCCAGGCGAGCAACGCTCCCGCGAACACGTCCACCAGGTGGTGCTCGTGGATGAGCAGCGTGGAGGCCGCGATGGCCAGCGCCCACAGCGTGAACAGGGTGCTCGCCACCGGGCCGGAGCGTTCGCGGTAGGCCAGGGCCGCCGTGCAGGCGAAGGCGACGTGGAGCGAGGGCAGGTAGTTGCGCTCCAGGTTCATCGTGTCCGCGGCCTGGAAGACGGAGGCCCAGACTCCCGTGACGGCGCGCGGGGGCCACGCCACCTCCACCGGCAACACGAGGAAGCAGAGGGCTCCCAGCACCGTCTCCGCGCACAGCGCCAGCGCGAAGGGGAGCATCTGTCTCCAGGTCCGGAAGATGAACAGGGACAGCAGCAGCAGCACGTCCATGCTGACGTACACGGCGGCCCAGCCGGGAACGAACGGGATGTGCTGTTCCACCGGCAGGTCCACCCGCAGACCGCCGGGATAGAAGCCCGTCACCCAGCTCGCGCCGCCGTACACCGCCAGGAAGAAGAGCGCGAAGCCGCAGGCCATGGCGCTCGTGCGCTTCAGTTCCCCCGAGGCCGGCCAGCCAAACAGCGCGCTCACTTCGACTGCTCCGGGAAGGGCCGGGGGCCTCGCCACATGGACAGCCAGATGCGCAGGAAGGAGGGCCGCTCGACGCCTTCATCCACGTAGCGGCCCAGGTAGAGCCAGGGCACCTGCGGGTGCCGGTGGTGTGCCCGGTGGTAGTGGTAGTTGAGGAACACCCAGCGCACCGGCGCCGCGACCTTCAGGTCCCACGCGCCTTCGCGCACGTCCAGCGGCGACCACGCGTGGTCCGCGTACTGGAGCGAGCTCCAGTTCACCGCGAACGCCGCGTAGCAGAGCGCCCATCCCATGACCGTCAGGTCCAACGCGAAGGCGAGCCCCGCCTGCACCGCCACCATCCCCAGCACCTCCGCCCGGATGGCCGTGCCCGGTGCGTCCTCCAAGCGTCCCAGGTACGCGTCCGCGCCCGTCTGTTCTCCGTAGCGCGTGCCCGGACCTCGCAACCTGCGCAGCAGGCCCGGCGCCAACGCGAACACCAGCGCGCCCAGCGGCACGAACAGCCAGTAGATGCCGGTCAGGATGACGTACCACTGCGCATACTTGAGGACGCGGTGGTCGCCCGGGTGCAGGTAGTCGAACTGCTCGCGCGCCGTGCGGTTGTGCCGGTGGTGCGTGAGGTGGAAGGCGCGCTGCAACGTGAACGACGTGGGGAAGAACGTCGCCGCCAGTCGGCCCAACCCGTCGTTGATCCGCTTCAACGGGTGCAGCACCCCGTGCGTCGCTTCGTGCAACAGCGAGAACACCGTGTTGTTCACGTAGGAGAAGACCCCGGCCGCCACCAGCCGCACCCAGAGGGCCTCCGCGTGCGACGCGGTCCACAGGCACAGCGCCCCCGCGCCCATCGCCGCGACGAGCAACAGGGCATTGAGCGCGGCGGGGATGGGCGGAGCGTCATCGGCTCGCATCGTCCCCGTCCTCGGGCAGGCCCACCGCGAAGTCGAGCAGCTGGCGCATCACCGGATCCGCCGTCGCCGTCGCGACGTTGAAACGCAGGTCCTCCAGCACGGACAGGTCGCGGCGCAGGAACGACGTGTAGAGCCACCGCGACACCTTGAGCACCAGCGCCGCCGCGCCCGGCACCCGGCCTTGCCGCGCCGCCACCGCGAGCCGCACCGACGTCCCCTCCGCCACCGGCGTCAGGCTGGCGAGCAGCAACCCCCGCGCCCGGCCCAGGTCGCTCTTCACGGACATCAGCGTGCCGCCGTGCAGCGTGAGCTCCACCCGGATGCGGTTGCCCGACAGCGCCTTCATCAACCGGTCGCTCGCGCCGGTGCCCACGACGCGCGACGTGTAGCGCAGCCGCAGGGTGTACCGGTCCGGCGTCTCGCAGCTGGGCGTGTCCCACAGCTCCCGGTGGTGCACCGTGCGCAGGTGCTCCAGGTCGAAGGAGTTCGCCGCCAGCGGCAGCCAGGGGCACTTCACCGTCACCGGAGGCCCCACGTTCCAGACGTGTTCCCCACCTTCCAGGTCGGGTGGGGGAAACAGCGCCTGGGGGCCGTTGAACACCAGTACTCCTCCGAAGCGCTCCTCCACCGGCCAGGCCCGGGGACCCGGCAGGGCGGACACGTCGCTCCTCCCGGGCGCGGCGCGGCAGCGGCCCCCTCCGTCGAAGCTCCAATGGTGCAGCGGACAGCGCAGCAGCTCGCCCTGGACTGTGCCGTGCTTGAGGTGGGCCCCCAGGTGGGGACAGTGCGCGGAGAGGGCGTGGACCCGGCCCGCCTGGCTCCGGAAGAGCACTACCTCCTGGCCACCCACCTGGACGCCCAGGGTCTGGCCCGGCCGCAGGTCCGCGGACGGAGCCACCAGGTACCAGGAACGGGGGCGCGAGGGCCCGGGGAGGCGGTCCGGAAACCTCCCGGCCAGGACGGGAACAGCCATGCCCGGACCCTACCGGACCCGGTGTCTCCAGGGCCACGGGGGGCCGGTGGAGGCTGGCTTTACGCCCGGGTTCCTGGTTAGTCAGGCGCTGGTGGAACCGGGCGCGCCGCCCCGACGGGGTGGGCCTGGGAAGGGACGTGTGACATGGCAGGCGATACGGCGGGCAGCAGTCGGGGCGGTTCGGTGCGGGGCGGCACGCTCCAGGTGGTGCAATCCCTGGCGGCGCAAGGCGAGCCGGAGCGCGCGGCGCAGCTCTACGAGGAGCTGGGCGCGGCGCAGCGCGAACGCCTGCGCAAGGAGGCCGCGCAGGGCTCGGCGAAGGAGCGCCACTGGCTGGTGGACGTGCTGCGCCGGGCTCGCGACTTCACGGGCGCGGCGCGGCTGCTGGACGGCAGCGGCGACGACGTCTCCGTCGCGGACCTGTACGCCCAGGGCGGTCAGCACGTGGCGGCCGCGGAGGCGTACCTGCGCGCGGGCGAGGTGGAGAAGGCCGCGGCGGCCTTCGAGCGGGGCGGGGCGCTGGAGCGCGCGCTGGAGGTCTACCGGGGCCTGGGGGCCCGCGAGTCCATGGCCCACTGCCTGGTCCGCCTGGGCCGCCCCTTCGAGGCCGCGGACCTCTACCACGAGCTGGGCCAGGCCCACGCGGAAGCCGAGGCCCTGGGCGGCGTGCTCGCGGAGGATCCCCGCTACGTCGAAGCCGTGCTGCGCACCTGCAAGGTGCTGGACGCTGGCGGCTTCACGCACCGGGCGCTCGCGGTACTGGCGGACGCGCTGAGCAGCTCCGACCACCTGCGCGCGGATCCGGTCCTGGTGACGGAGAAGGCGCGGCTGTTGCGGCGCATGGGCCTGGACGTGGAGGCGGAGGCGCTGCTCGCGCGGCTGGCCGCGGGCGCGACCGTGCCGGAGGCCAGCGGCTACCGCTTCCTCAAGGCCATTCCCATCTTCGGCGAGCTGCCGCTGGAGGACATGAAGGACCTGTACCGGCTGGCGCGGCCCGTGACGGCCACGCCGGGCTCGGTGCTGCTGGAGAAGGGCTCTCCCGGCACGGGGCTGCTCGTGCTGCTGGAGGGCACGGTGGACGTCTTCTCCGGCAACGAGCCGAACGCGCGGCACCTCAACACGCTGGGGCCGGGCTCGTTCCTGGGAGAGATTTCGCTCGTGCAGGACGGGCCCGTGTCCGCGAACGTGCGCGCGAAGACGGCCGTGCGCGCGCTGCGCATCACCCGCGAGAGCTTCCAGCACTTCCTGGCCACGCACGACGCGGCCTCGCTGCACATCTACCGGCTCTTCACGCAGAGCCTCGCGGCCCGCGTGCGCGCACTGAGCGGGTGAAGACGGCTTCAGGCGGCGCAAGGCCTGAAGAGGAGGCAGGCGAGCACGGCCGGGGGCCTTTCGTTGGACCCAGGTCCATCCCCATCCTCCTGGACAACCCTCCTGCCCGGAAGGATGTCCCGATGGCTTCATTCGACGCACTGAGACAACAGGCTCGCGCGAACTGGCGCACGTGGTTGGCGTGGGTGGCCACGCCCATCGCCGCGCTCCCACTGCTGGGCGTGGGCAGCCGTCGCCGCATGGGCCTCGTCGCCGAGGTGGCCGCCGGGGCCGTGGGGCTGGGCGTCCTGTCCCTGACGTTCATGGCCCTGGGGAAGCTCCCCCGGGCGGCCGCCAGCCCGGCCGCCGGCAAGGCGTGGGAGCGGGCGCCGAAGGACTTCCCCATCTCCGGCTCGATGGTGCCGGAGGAGTTCTCCGCGTCGATGCTGTCCGGCCACTGACGCGTCAGGGCCGGCGCTCGATGCCGATGGCGATGGCGGGGCCGGTGAGGGTCTCTCCCGTGCCGTCGGAGAGCGACACGATGCCCAGGCTGGCGGAGAGCACGGTGGTGCCGGAGCCGCCGGTGCCCTTGACGAAGCTGCGCACGCCCAGCTCGCCGAAGTTCCAACCGCTCGCCGAGCCTCCGCCCGCGCCGAAGAGGGAGAGGCTGGGCGTGAGGGGCACCTGCACCTCGCCGCGCCCGGAGCCGAAGCGGAACTGGTTGTCGCGCGAGAGGATGGCGGAGCTCCACGCGAGGTGGAACCCGTCGAGCGCCCCGAGCCGCAGCACCTGCTGGAAGGTCGGCCCCGACTTGGAGTCACACACGTCCCGGGCGTTGATGGGCTCGTAGGTGATGGGGTCGTAGTCGAACAGGGTGACGCATTCCTTCTGACCGAACTGCGCGCCCACGCCGAGTCCGATTTCCAGGAAGGCGGTGGAGTACGCCGCGGCGGCGTACGCGGAGCCCGGCGTGTGGCGCAGGCCGGTGCCCAGGCCGAAGCCCACGGGCTCCAGCTGCGCGCTCAGCACCAGGGGCAGGTCCCCCGGCCGCCACGCGATGAACGCATCCAGGAGCAGACCGCCCGCGCGAGCGGAGTGGCCCGAAGCCGTCTTCGCGTCCAGCGCGAGGAAGGGCCGGGCATGGAAGCCGTAGCGCAGGCGGGGCACCTGGGGTTCGGGGAAGAAGAGGCGCGCGGTGGCGGGAGCGTCGGTGACGACGGCGGTGTCGCCCACGCGCACGTTCTCACCCCGGCCCAGCCGGGCGATGGCGGAGTCCTCGCGCGATTCGATGACCTTCAGCACCACCTCGCGGGAGTCCTGCGTGCGCACGCGGACGCGGGTGCCTTCCCCCAGGCCGGCCCGGGCGCCCCCGGAGAGCGTCACGTCGCCATTGTCCACGGCGGTGACGGTGACGCGGGTGGAGGAGGGGACGGCCGTGGGAGGCGGGGCCTGGGGCACAGGCGGCGCCTGGGTGACGACGGTGAGGTCGCGCGCCGAGCCCAGCGCGGAGGCCAGTGAGTCCGGCTGGGGCTGCTCCGGCGTGGCGAGGGAGAACGCGTGGGCCTCCTCGCGCTGTTCGACGGCGAGGAGCGACTGGCCCACGACGACGAGCCGCACGAAGCGCCGGCCCTCTTCGATGCGCCGCACGAGCTGGGGCGTCGCGCCGTCCACCTTGAGCACGGCGATGCCGCCCCGCGCGAGCGCGGCATAGGTGACGCCCTGGTGGACGACGGAGTCGAGGACAGGGCCCAGGCCCAGTGTTTCCGCGGCACGGGAGGCCGGGGACGCGGGAGCCTGGGCGACGATGACGGAGGCAAGGAGCGCGGAGCCGAGCATGACGTCTGGCTCTATATCGCTCCTCGCCCCCGGCGTTCCTGGACTTCAGGTCAAACCTAGTCGACGAGCAGCCGCTTCACGGGCGCGGGGTCCACGGCCACCATCAAGGGCCGGGTGAAGTGGCTGAACGACATCAAGGCCTGACCGGGCGCGAGCCGGGAGACTCGGCTCCACAGACTTTCGTCGATGCTGCCCACCGACTTCTGCATCCGGCTGATGACCGCTCCGTCGGTGATCTTGTGGATGATGAAGTTGTTGAGCAGTGCCAGCACTTCGTTGGGCAAATGCTGGGGCAGCTGCGTGACGAAGACGAGCCCCAGCCACCGCTTGCGGCCCCGCTTCGCGATGCGCGAGACCTGCTCGAACAAGACGGGCATCTGCGAGATGCGGCTGGCGGACAGGAACTCGTGCGCTTCCTCGATGATGATGAGGACCGGCGTGACGTCTCCCCCTTCGCGGTCGGCCTTCTCGTAGGCCTCCTCCTGGCGCTCCTGGATGCCGCGCAGGATGTCCGCGATGACCAGGTTGTTGAGCTGCGGCGAGTCCGTGTCCGACAGGTCGATGACGGACACCCGCCCGGGGCTGAGCATCGCGTCATACTTCACGCCCGCGGACGTGCCGCGGTCGAAGATGTTGAGCCGCTTCAGCCGGTAGAGCTTGCTGGCCAGGGCCTTCCAGCTGATCTCCGTGCGGCTGCTCGCGGCGTACACGCGCTGCATGACCATGCCCGGGTTGTTCCGGAACTCGCTGTAGAACTGCGGACCGGAAGGCGTTGGGGGAGGTGCCTCCTCGGCCTCCTCGCCGAGCCTCAGGTCTTCCTGAACGGCGGCGCGCCGGCGGGAAGACGCCCGGGTGCCCGTGGCGCGTCCTTCCGCCCGGCCTTCGTCGCTGAGGCTGTAGATGTATGCATTCACCACGTCCAGCACATGCTGGATGGTCATACGGGGATAGCCGGTGGTCAGCTCATCCACATCCATTACCTGCCGCTGCTGCTCCGGATCCTTCGGGTCGGATGGGAAGATGCGGAAGTCCTGCAGCAGGAGCTTGGTGACGTCGTAGGCCTTGATGAATCGCTCATGCTGCGCTTCCGACAGCTCCAGGATCTCCGCCAGCGCATAGGGCGACAGGCTTGAGAAGTTCAGGGAGAAGCGGTGGAGAGCGCGGTGCCGGGGGTTCCGCGTCTTGCGCCCGTCCAGGTGATGGATGTGCAGGTCCTTCACCCCTTCTTCTTTGTGCCCCCGGCGCCGGAGCGCCTCCAGCATCGCCTCGTGGTTCGTGGGCTGATGGATATGGGTGTACTCACCCTCCACGTCGAAGACGATGGTCGCGATGCCCGCGTTCTGGGCGCGGTGGATGAGCGTGGCGACAGTGGTGGACTTACCGCCACCCGTCGTCCCGATGATGCCTGTGTGCCGGGGCAGGACCGACTTGTCCCGCGGGTTGAGGCGGGCCTCCATTCCCTCGTAGCCCACCACGAGGCCCAGGCTCAGGCTCAAGTCCCCGCCAACGCCCAGCACGCGCGCGCTCTCTTCCTCATCCAGGATGAAGACCGGGCTCTGCGGGCGAGGCCGGAAGCGAGGCGGATGCAGGGTCCCCTGAACCTCCTCGCCCAGCAGCTCCACCTCGGCGCGGCCGTGATAGTCGAACGTATAGGTCAGCTTCTTGCCGTGCGTGACCACGCCAATGGCCATGGACGAGTTCGCGGGCACGGCGTTGGGCTCCGCGAAGGGACCCCTCACGACGACCCCCAGATAGGACCGGCCGTCCTCGCGGGACTTCACCCGGACCAGCGTCTGGGACGCCAGCCGGGGCACGTCCTCCTTCGTCGACAACACCGTGATGAGGTTGTCGTGGCTGGAGGAGGTGTCGAAATGGGTGAAGCCCACCGCGAGCGCCAGCTCGGGATCCGCCTTCACCGCTTCCTGGGCCTCCTTCTGCGCGGCGGCGAGCGCGTGGATGACCTCTGGAGGTGTCTGCTGGACGATGCTGTTCGGTCTGGGAGGAGGCCGGTTTCCCGGGGGAGGCGCGGTGGGCGGCGCCTGCGCCGGGCGCGTCTGAGACGGCACCGCGGACGCAGGTCCCGGGCGTGCCCCCGTGGGGGCTGGAGGCCGGACCCCATTGCCAGACGGACGGATGTTTCCGTTCAGGGGATGCGGCGCCTGTCCATTGCGGATGGGGTTGCCGTTGTGCGGCGGGTACGCGCCCGCGTTTCCAGGGCCTCGGCCATTGTCAGACATGGATGTGTTCCCCCTCGGTGGGACTAGCGGCGCATCTTGCGGACATTGAGATACTGGAGGCTGGGATCGGCCTGGGCGTAGGCGTCCTGGACCAGGCCCTGGAAGCCGTCTTCGCCGAAGACGCTGTGACAGGTCATCGAGGCGACATCGAGGAGCATGGGGTAGCCCTGCTCCGGCCGCAGGATGCTGTCCGCCATGGCGATGCGCACGGCGAAGTGGACATGCTCCTGGTGTGCGTAGAAGAGGCGGGGCGGGGAGTTGTTCGAAGCGCGGTACAGGCCCATCACGACCTGGGGGCAGTAGCGCTGGACGAACCGGCTCGCCTTCGCGAGTCCCTCGTCGTCATAGCGCCAGCCTTCGAGGATCTCCTGGCCGTAGGACTCCAGGGTTTCGAGGATGGCGTACTCGCCGGTGTCGAGCGAGTGCCCCAGCGTGAGAAACCCCCGGTGCTCCAGCTTGTCCGTGACGAAGACGAACTTCTGCTGCCGGTCGATGAGGTTCGCGAGCATCTCGAGGGATGCGTCCAGGAGCGTCCTGTAGCCGGAGCCGGTGATGAGCTCATACGCCAGCGGATTGCCCATTCCGATGCGCCATTCCGCCTGGAGCCGTTCGGCCAAGATGGCCCGTTCCGCGTAGGTGCGAATGCCACGGGTCGCGAGCCGCGACAGGCTGTCCTTGTTGCGAGGTGCCTTGCGCGAGCGAACCTCCCGCTGCTCAATGTATTCACGAGCCTGTTTGAACGGGTCGTCCATCTGGAACGTGACCTCCTTGCGGAACAACCGCTGGGAGAAGGTTCCCGACGAGCCCCCGTAGCCGACCGCCGCGATGCCCAACTGCGTGATGCCCAGGGCCAGCGTGTCGTGTGACACCGCGCGCCCGTTGACCGCCTCGACGTTGCCCCGGAACAGGTATCCGTCATGGACGGCCCGCAGCTGCGCCTCCGTGGCGTGGTAGACGCCGGCGCCCTTGGGCGCGTGCGGGCCTGTCTTCAGGAGCGGCAGCAGCTCCTGGCGCACGGCGGCGCGGAGCACATCCTCCTTGCGCATGGCGCCGCCAATCTGCTCCCGGAAGGTGCGCATGATGTCTTCCAGGTCCAACCCGTGCGCCCACCGCCCCAGGTCGAGCGTCTGCAACAGGGTTTCGCCGAAGGACGCGAGGAAGTCCCCGTCCCCCGCGAGTTCGCCGTCATCCAGGGGATCCGCCATGGCTAACCCGGGTTCCTTTCACCCAGCACCGAGGACAAGGAGAAGCGCGGTGCTCCCTCCCGTTGAGCCAGCACCCGCGCGTAGACTTCAGCCTTCCGGCGGGGCAGACCAAACGTGCGTTGGAGCCGCGCGGCCCGCTCCTCGCGCGGGCCCTGCTTCATGACCGGCATTGCGACGGATTCAGGTGCAAGCCATTCAAAAGCAAGACGGTCCGCGCGTTGTTCGACGCGCAAGACGTCCCCGGTGTGGATGTCACCCAGGTCATCCCGCTCCATCAAATGGACCTGGGCCTTGAGTGGAACACCGTCGAGCGCCGAGGTCAGGAGCTGCTCCTTCGTGGGCAGCTCCTGGAGGTCGAGGACGGGACGGATGCTGTCGCCGAAGAAGCGCAGTGCCTTCTGCCGCGGGACCAGGTGGTCGAGGACGAAGTGTGCCAGCTCATGTGCGGCCGTGAAGCGCTGGTCGTCGGGCGAATCCTTGCGCGAGTAGAAGAGGAAGGCGGTGCCCCGCAGGGCCACGATGCATCCGTGCATGTCCCGGTCACTGCCGTCCGGCATGGATTTCCATCCACGCCGGGAGAGGTAGGCCCGAACGGTGTGCGTGGTGACTTCGTCCAGGGAGACGAAGCTCACCTGCAGCACCTTCTGTGCATCCGCGACGATGGCGCGAGGAAAGGTGCCGTGGTCGGGAAGACCCGCCACCCGCAGGGCATCCCGCAACCAGCGTTCCCTCACGAATTCTTCTCGCGGTCGAGTGCGGCCATCAGCACGGCCCGTGCCTCTGGTTCCAGGGGGCTGTTCTCCGTCGCCAGGAGCGCGGCGGTGGCCTCCATGTCACGCAGGACCTTGGAGAGCTCGAAGGCGTCGATGCCGAAGTGGTCCGCGATCTGGTTCACGTGCTCGGAGAACGCCGCGCCTTCGGGCTTCCGGCACAGGGACACCCAGTAGAGCGTCTCCACCGTGCAGCCCAGCCTGCGGGCGAAGTCCTGGACCGAGAGGTCTTCCAGGTCCCGGTACCATGCGAACACGGAGCCCAGCATCTCCGGTACACGCGCGCCGCGTTCGGCCGCGGCCTCCAGCCAGTCAGGATTCGTCATGGGTGTCCTCCTCCTTTCCGAGCCGCCTCAGCTGCTTGAGGAGGCGGTCGCGGTTCTGCTTCACCACCCGCTTGCGCTCGGGCTCGGGCAGCCCTTCCTTGCCCAGGGGGCGGGCCAGCTCCAGGGTGGAGCTTTCCCCCTGCAGAACGAGCCGGAGGACTCCGAGGTCCTCCTGCGGCATGTTGCGGCGTTCGAGTCTTTTCAGCGCCAGGGCGGTTTCCACGGCTGCCTCCATCTCTTCATTCGGAGGCCTCGCCCGGAGTTCGATGACGTCCGCGAAATTCTTTTCGCGGATGACCCGGCGCTCGGTCGAACGCAGGGAATCCAATACGTTGCGTCTGGCCGCCAGCGTCAGGAAGCTGCGCAGGAGCGACTGGTCGCGGTCGTAGGTCTCGGGCCGGCCCAGGTAGTCGAAGATGGCCTTGAGGGCTGCGTCTCGCACTTCTTCCGGGTCGCACCTCATTTCGGATTCGAGCGTCTTCAGCAGAAACGGCATGAAGAGCGCGAAGACCTTCGAGTATGCGACCGGCATCCGTTTCAAGACCTGGTCGTGAAGCGCCCACTCCTCTTCTCTTGATGGGTAACTCATCCCCCACACCTCGCTGACATGCGCACGCCCGCTTTCAGGTTGGCTACGGTCCGTCTGGACTTTCGCTACAGCCCTGTAGAGTTCGACGGCGGAGCGTCTCCGTCCGAGCCGGGAGGTTGGCGGCAAGGAGGATCGGTGTCTCTACCTCGGAAGGGGTACTGTCTTTGAGGTCATGAGTCCTTCGCGATCCCCCTGGATCCGGAGTGACCCGTGTTTCAATGCAACGCGCCAGACTTCTTCCACGCGTCAATGGCGCGACGCACCTCATCCCGGAGGTCCCGGCCAATCCGGCAATACGCTTCATCCTCCAGGTTCGCCAATGACACACGGGCCGACCAGGGCGGTGCGTCGAAGCCGCTGCCGTTGAGCAGCACCACGCCGTAGCGCCGGGCCAGCGTGAAGACAATCTCCAGCGGGTCGTGGTGCGACTCCACGAAGCGCACGAAGTCCTCGCCGATGTGCTCGCGGCACCAGGCCTCCAGATCGAGCGTCTGGTAATACGCCGTGCGCAGCGGATCCTCCTGCAGCGGAAGGCCCATGCCCTGGTAGAGGTCCCGGAGCCGGTCCTGGCAGATGCGCTGGCAATACCGTTTGTAGCCGTCGTCCTTGTCCAGGAGCGTGAACAGCGAGAACAGTGACATCTGCAGCTGCTGCGGCAGGGACAGCCCCGCCGTGTGGTTCAACGCCACGGCCCGGCTGTCCGCCACCATCCGGTCAATGAACTTCAGCCGCCCCGGGTGCAGCGAGATGGCGCCATACCGCGCCTCCAGCCCGTGCAGCCGAAGTGCTTCGAATACGAGTACACCAGCAGCGCGTTGCGCGGCAGGTCCGCGGCCAGCGAACGGAAGCCGTTGACGAACGTGGCGTAGACGTCATCCGTGATGATCAACAGGTCCGGCAGGCGCTTGCGCACCAGCTCCACCAGCTTGTGCACGGACTCCTTCCGCATGGCCACCGCGCCCGGGTTGGACGGGTTCACCACGAAGAAGGCCTTGATGCGCGGGTCCTCCAGCTTGCGCAGCTCCGCGTCCGGGTACTGGCCAGGTGTGGCGGCCGTCCTTCGTCGTGGCGCTCTGCTGGATGTCCACCGTGCGCAGGCGGAACTCCTCCAGGCGCGGGATCTCCAGGTACGGCGTGAAGAGGGGCGCGCCCAGCGCGATGGTGTCTCCCTTGCGCAGCAGGCCGTTCACCTGCAGCGAGTGGAAGAGGTACGTCATCGCGGCGGTGCCGCCCTCCACCGCGAAGAGGTCGAAGCGGCCGGAGGGAGGCCGCCCCGCGAACAGCTCCCGCGACAGGTACTCCTGCACGATGCGCTCGGCGTGGGGGAGCATCCGGTCCGGCACCGGATAGTTGTCTCCAATGACAGCGTCCGTGAGCTCCCAGACGAACCGGTCCGGGTGGAAGCCCAGCGTGTGCTCGCCGTGCGTCAGCGCTCCGCGCAACAGCTGCACGGCGGGCTCGTCATCGCTCGCGTCCAGGAAGTCATGCAGGCGCCGGGCGATGCCGGGAGAGCGGGGCATGCCCCCAAGCCCCACGCCGGGCACGTCCCAGGCCCTCCGGCTCTCCGCGAGCGCGAACTGGCCGAGGAGGAAGAACGCCTCTCGCGGCGTGGTGGCGATCCAGTTGGGATTGCCCCGGCCGGCGTTGAGCATCACCGCCTCGCGGGTCCTCACGGCCTCGTCCGCGACCTGGAGCAGCTCGTCCTTCAACTCGAAGGGACTGAGCTTGCGCAGCTCACGGTCGGGGGGCTCGGGCGTCTGCTCGGTCATGGTGTCCTCCTGCGTCTGTCCAAGGTGAACCACCCGGGTGGCCGCGGACCATGCGCCACCCGGGTGGTTCACCTTGGACAGACGCAGGAGGACACCATGACCGAGCAGACG
>NZ_RAWM01000156.1 GCF_003668875.1 Corallococcus interemptor
GCGGTGCCCCCCCGCTCATGAGCGCGCCCCCTTCCGAAACCGAACAGGCCCTGAGGGCCGAGGTCGAACGTCTGCGGCTGCGCTTGCGCGACGCGGGCCTGGATGACGGCGCCGACGCGCGCGTGAAGCACGAACAGCTGCGGCTGGCGCAGGAGGCGGGCGGCATTGGCGTGTTCACGTTGGACATCGCCACCAACCTGATGACGGTGACGCCGGAGTTCTGCCGGCTGTACGGCGTGCCCATCACGGAGACGCTGCCCGCGACGGACATCGAGGCGCTGGCGCTGGAGGAGGACCGGCGCCATGTGTCCAACGCGCGCACCCGTGCCGCGGGGCAGGTCACGCCGTCGGTGGAGTACCGCGTCCGCAAGCGGGACACCGGCGAGGTGCGGTGGATCCACCGGCGCGCGTCGCTGGTGTACGACGCGGCCGGCAAGCCGGTGCAGCTCGTTGGCATCGCCCAGGACGTCACCGAGCGCCACCTGGCCGACGACGCGCTGCGCGCGGCGAACGAGCGCGTGCAGCTGGCGCTGAACGCCGAGGCGATGATTGGCACCTGGGTGTGGGACGTGCCCGGCAACCGCGTCGTCGCGGACGAGCGCTTCGCGCACTCCTTCTCGCTGGATCCGATGCAGGCGCGCGAAGGACTGCCCCTTGAGCAGTTCGTGGCGGCCATCCACCCGGAGGACCGGCCCGGGGTGGAGGCCGTCATCGCCCGCGTGCTGAAGGCGGGCGGGGCGTACCGCGCCGAGTACCGCGTGCGCCGCGCCGACGGCGTCTACCGGTGGGTGGAGGCCAGCGGCCACTGCCACCTCTCCGCGCAGGGCAGGCCGCTGCGCTTTCCCGGCGTGCTGGTGGACATCGACGCGCGCAAGCACGCGGAGCTGCGGCAGGCGGCGCTGCTGGACATGGCGGACCGGCTGCGCGAGGCCACGTCCCCGGACGCCGCCGCGCAGCTGGCCATGGAGGTGGTGGGGCGGCTGCTGGGCGTGCCGCGCGCGGGCTACGGCACGGTGGACGCGGCGCACGCGCTGGTGCTGATGCACCCGAACTGGGTGGAGTCACCGGACGTGGGGCGCGTGGAGGGGGTGCACCGCTTCCACGACTACGGCGTGTTCCTGGAGGACCTGCTCAAGGGCCAGGTGGTGGCCATCCCGGACGTGCGGGAGGACCCGCGCACGGCGCCGCAGGCGGCCACGCTGGAGCAGGTGGGCATCCGGGCGCTGTTCAACATCCCCCTCCTGGAGCACGGCCGGTTCGTGGCGGTGCTGTTCCTGCACGACGTGCAGCCGCGCGTGTGGACGGACGAGGAGATCGAGCTGTGCCGCAACGTGGCCGACCGCGTGTGGGCGACGCTGTCCCGGCTCAAGGCGCTGGCGGACCTGAAGAAGGCCAACGAGACGCTGGAGGAGCGCGTGGAGCAGCGCACGCGGGAGCGCGACCGCGTGTGGAACGTGTCCCAGGACCTGCTGGTGGTGGGGAGCCTGGCGGAGGGGAGGTTCCTCAGCGTCAACCCGGCCTGGACGCGGATGCTGGGGTGGACGGAGGAAGAGCTGCTGGGCCGCACGTCGGAGTGGCTGGAGCGCCCGGAGGACTACGCGCGCACGCGCGCCGAGGTGCACAGCCTGGAGGGAGGAAATCCCACGCTGAGCTTCGAGAGCGCCTACCGCTGCAAGAACGGCGGCTACCGGCGCATCTCCTGGACGGCGGTGCCGGTGCCGGAGGACGGCGTGCTGTACGCCAGCGGGCGCGACGTCACGGCGCAGCGGCAGACGGAGGACCAGCTGCGGCAGGCGCAGAAGATGGAGGCGGTGGGCAAGCTCACGGGCGGCGTGGCGCACGACTTCAACAACCTGCTCCAGGTGGTGGGCGGCAATCTCCAGTTGCTCCAGCGCGACCTCGCGGGCAACGAGCGGGGGTTGAGCCGGGTGCGCTCGGCGCTGAGCGCGGTGGAGCGCGGGGCGCGGTTGTCGGGGCAGTTGCTGGCGTTCTCGCGGCGGCAGCCGCTGGAGCCGCGCTCCTTGAGCCTGGGCCGGCTGCTGCGGGGAATGGATGACCTGTTGCGCCGCGCGCTGGGCGAGGACGTGGAGCTGGAGACGGTCATCGGCGGCGGGCTGTGGAACACGCTGGCGGATCCGCACCAGCTGGAGAACGTCATCCTCAACCTGGCCATCAACGCGCGCGACGCGATGGGAGGCGCCGGGAGGCTGACGCTGGAGCTGAGCAACGCGTCGCTGGACGACCACTACGCGCAAGCCCACCCGGAGGTGCTGGCGGGGTCGTACGTGCTGCTGGCGGTGTCCGACACGGGCGGGGGCATGACGCCGGAGGTGATGGAGCGCGCGTTCGAGCCCTTCTTCACCACGAAGCCGGAGGGCCGGGGCACGGGCCTGGGGCTGAGCATGGTGTACGGCTTCGTGAAGCAGTCCGGCGGCCACGTGAAGCTCTACAGCGAGCTGGGGCACGGCACGACGGTGAAGGTGTACCTGCCGCGCTCCTTCCAGCCGGAGACCCCGGTGACGGAGGTGGTGGCGGGGCCGGTGGAGGGCGGGAAGGAGACCATCCTCGCGGTGGAGGACGACGCGGAGGTCCGCGCCACGGTGGTGGAGCTGCTGATGGAGCTGGGCTACCGCGTGCTGCGCGCGGTGGACGGGCAGAGCGCGCTGTCCATCCTGAAGAGCGGCGTGGCGGTGGACCTGCTCTTCACGGACGTGGTGATGCCGGGACCGGTGCGCAGCCCGGAGCTGGCGCGGCAGGCGAAGGCGCTGCAGCCGGACATCGAGGTGCTCTTCACGTCCGGCTACACGGATAACGCCATCGTGCACGGCGGCCGGTTGGACCCCGGCGTGAACCTCTTGTCCAAGCCGTACCGGCGCGAGGACCTGGCGCGCAAGGTGCGCGCGCTGCTGGACCAGCGGCAGCAGCGGCTGGCGACGCCGAAGCTCCAGTGGCCGGAGGCACCGCGCGCCGCGGAGGCTTCCGCGACGCAGGAGGCCGCGCGGCGGATGCACGTGCTGCTGGTGGAGGACGACGAGGACATCCGCGCGTCCGCCAGTGAGCTCTTGGGGTTGCTGGGCCACGCGGTGATGCCGGTGGCGAGCGCGGAGGAGGCGCGGGTGGCGCTGGTGGCGGAGCGCTTCGACGTGCTGTTCACCGACGTCACGCTGCCGGGCATGTCCGGCGTGGACCTGGCGCGCGAGGTGGCGCTGCGCAAGCCCGCCATGCGCATCATCATCGCGTCCGGCCACGGCCGTTCGGCCCTGGACGGGGATCCGCGGCAGTGGTTGGGCGTGGTGGTGCTGCCCAAGCCCTACGCACTGCCGCAGATCCAACAGGCCCTGGCCCAGGTGGCCGCGACGGCCCGCTGAAGGCTCAGCCGCGCTGGCGCTCCAGGAAGGCCAGCAGGCCTTCCGTGTTGCGGCGTTCGTGGTCGTCCAGGGATGGCAGGTACTCGCGGACCTCCGCGAGCATGGACTCCGCGGCGGGCAGATCCGAGGGGGAGACCTTGAACGCCCACTGCCAGTACTCCGCGGCCGTGTAGGAGTACATCCGGGTGTCCAGCGGGTGCTTCAGGTAGGCGCGCAGGGCGCCTCGCACGACTCGCGGGGTCTGCCCCCAATGCGCGGCGCAGAAGAAAGCAGTCTTGGCGATGTAGCGATGAAGCGAGGCTGACGGCACCCGTCCTTCATGGCGCCGCCCCACCTGCTTGAGGCCAGCGCGGAACCGAGCCCAGTCCTTGGGCGCGAGGACGGTCACGTCCGATACCTCGTCGCCGAAGGCACGCCAGGCCGGATCCCGAAAAGGCGGGTCCGGGAACGCGTTCTTCATTTTCGTGGGCATGGCAGCGCCTTCCCGTTCCAGGTGTAGATGGCGTCAGGCCAGAACCCGTTCGCCATGCAATAGGACCGGCAAGAGTCACAAAGGCTCTCTCCCTTCACGCGTCCGGATTCGCTGTCTCCGCCCATATCGACACAGCGAATGTAGTCCTGGGTGCAGGACTCCCTGACCTGTTCCTTCTTCTCCAGTTCCTTATCCGTCCCGGGAGGAGGCAACGGGTTCGGTTTCCGGGGCCGGGGCGGTGACACGGTCTCAAGCTGCTCGCACGCCGCCGCCGAGCCCTCCTTGCACTGGCAATCCAGTGTGCTGACACAGCCCGGCCCGGGCCCAGGGCCCAGGGATTGACGGAACTGCCGCGGGCCGCCTGCGCAGCCCGCGAGCGCTCCACACAACACCACGGCGACGCTTAATCGCATACCTGCTCGGTCGCGTGCGTGCTGGCGCGGGGGCTCCAGCCCTCGTTGCCGTCCTTCTCGAAGAAGAACTTCGCGCGCGTGCGCTGCCGCGTGCCCACTTCGTTGAGCGTGTTCGCGTCGTACAGCCGTCCGTTCACCATCGTGTAGCGCACCGTGCGGCTGTTGGAGATCTTCTCCAGCGGGTTGCTGTCCAGCACCACCAGGTCCGCCAGCTTCCCCACCTCCAGCGAGCCCAGGTCCTTGTCCATGCCCAGGTGCCGCGCGCCATTCAGCGTGCCCGCGCGCAGCGCCTGCATGGGCGTCATGCCGCCCTGGACGAACATCGCCAGCTCCCAGTGCGCCGCCAGGCCTTCACGCTGACCGTGCGCGCCCAGCTGCACGCTCACGCCCAGGTCGCTCAGCTCCTTCGCCGCGCGGGCCACGTTCTGGTGGTTGAACTCCTCGTCCGGAATCATCACGCGGCGCCGCGAGCGCCCGTCCACCACGCGCCGGGGCACGAAGGACAACAGGCGCGTGTCCTCCCAGACGTTCGTCTTCTGGTACCAGTAGTTCTCCCCCATGAGCCCGCCGTAGGCCACGCCCAGCGTCGGCGTGTAGTCCACCTGCGTGCCCTTCCACAGCTGGCGCACGTCGTCGTAGATGCGCGCCACCGGCAGCGAGTGCTCCAGGCTCGTGTGCCCGTCCACCACCATGGTCAGGTTGTGCTGGAGCAGCGAGCCGCCCTCGGGCACCACCAGCATGTCCAGTTCGCGCGCCGCCTGGAGGATCTTCTGCCGCTGGTCGCGCCGGGGCTGGTTGTAGCTCTTCACGCTGAAGGCCCCCAGCGCCTTCATCCGCCGCAGGTGCCGGCGCGCGTCGTCCAGCGTGTCGATTTCCACGTGCGCGTCCGCGCTCGCCGCGCCGTACAGGATGGTGCCCGTGGAGAAGATGCGCGGCGACGTGAGCATCCCCGCCTTGCCCAGCTCGCTGGCGGCGAAGATGGTCTCCGAGTGGTTGGACGGGTCGTGCAGCGTCGTCACGCCGAACGCCAGCGACGCCGCCTGCACCCAGCTCTGCTCCGGCATCAGCCCGTCCACGCCCATGGCCCCGTGCCAGTGCACGTCCACCAGGCCCGGCATCAGCGTCTTGCCCTTCACGTCCACCACCTTCGCGGACGCGGGCACGTTCACCTTCCCCACCGGGCCCAGCGCCACGATGCGGTTGCCCTGCACCACCACCACGCCCTCCTCCACCACCTGCTCGCCCTTCATCGTGATGATGCGCCCGCCCACCAGCGCCAGCGTCCCCTCCGGCACGTCCGACTTCGAGGAGAACGCCACGTCCACCCCGTCCGCCTCCGGCGGCGGCAGCGTCTTGGGCGAGCCGTCCATGAACGTGAACGCGTCCTTCAGCGCCCGCGTGTAGAGCTTGGGCCCCAGCGCCCAGTGCAGCGACAGCCGCGCGTCCGTGCCGGACCAGTGCAGGTATTCCCCCGCGTCACGGCTCACCTGCGTCACCGGCATCGCCTTGGTGCCCGGCCCCACGCGCGCCTCCTTCGCGCCGCGCACGAAGGGCGTCACGTACGCGTTGAAGTCCTCGCGGAAGGCCACCCACCTGTCATCCGGGGACACACGCATCTCCAGCGCGCCGCCGCTGGTCAGGTGCGTGCGCGGCTCGCCGCCGTCCAGCCCGATGCTGCGCAGCGTGCGCACGTCCTCCACGTCCTTGGACTCCACGTGCAGGAAGTACACGCGGTCCGGCTTCGCGCCGAAGTGCGGCTGTTCGCCGTCGCGCGTGAGCTTGCGCGCCACGCCCCCGCCAGTGGACGGCACCACGAACAGGCCCGTCTCCCGGCTCCACGTGCCCGGCATCAGGTAGCCGTCGCCCGTCGTCCGGTACACCACCCACTTGCCGTCCGGGCTCATCGCGGGCTCCACGTAGAAGCCCGGCTGCGCCGTCACCACGCGGCCCTCGCCGCCCGTGGCTGGCACCACGCGCACCGCGCCCAGCGCGTCGTCGTCCCACGTCGTGTAGACGATGGAGCGCCCGTCCCGTGAGAACGACGGATAGAACTCCAGGTGTGCGTTCTGCCGCGTCAGCCGCCGGGGCTGCCCCGACGGCAGCTCCTTCACGTACAGCTTGCCCAGCGCCTGGTACACCAGCCTCTTGCCATCCGGTGACACCTGCATCCAGCGCAGCATCTTCACGTCGAAGCGGTCCGGCGCCACGGGCCGGGGGCCCTTCACCGCCGCGAACACCGTGCGCGTGCCCTTCACGTGGAAGGGGATGGGCGTCACCTGCTTCGTCGCCACGTCGATGCGGTGCAGCGTCCCGCCCGCCCAGAACACCAGCGACCTGCTGTTCGGCGTCCACGCCATCACCGGGGACACGCCGTGGATGGCCCACGTCTCCTGCATGTCCCGGTCGAGCCCGTCATACAGCGGCCGCTCCGCGCCGGACTTCACGTCCGCCACGTACAGCACGCTCTTGCCGCGCACGCGCCGCACGAACGCCAGCTGCTTGCCGTCCGGTGACGGCGTGGGCCGGATGGAGCCACCGGGGCCGGTGACGAAGGGCTCCACCTCCTTCGTCTCCAGGTCCAGCCGCTGGATGACGTAGAGTTCCTTGTTGGGGTCCTTGTCGTACTCGAAGGACTTCCCCGGCGTGATGTCCTGGCTGAAGTAGACGGAGCGGCCGTCCGGTGAGAACGCGGGCTCACCCAGGTCCTTCTGGTCGTTGGCGCGCTCGGTGAGCTTCACGCCCTCGCCGCCCGCGCGGTGGTACATCCACACCTCGCCCGCGCCCAGCGAGCGCCGGCCGGTGAAGTGCTTGCGCGCCACCAGGAACTGCCCGTCCGGGCTCCACGCCGGGCTGTTGAGCAGGCGGAACTTCTCCTGCGTCACCGCGCGCGGGTTCCTGCCGTCGCGGTCCATCACCCAGACGTTGTCGCCGCCGCCCCGGTCGCTGGTGAACGCGATGGACCTCCCGTCCGGGCTGTAGCGCGGCTGCATGTCCCACGAAGCGCCGGACGTCAGCGCGCGCGCCTCGCCGCCCGCGATGGGCAGCGCGTAGATGTCACCCAGCAGGTCGAAGACGATTTCATCCCCGCGCGGGCTCACGTCCACGTTCAGCCACGTGCCCTCGCGCACGTCGATGGGCACCTGCTTGCTGGCCACGCCCCGGGGCGCGTCCACCTTCCACTCGTCCTTCTTCGCGTCGGGGGCTTCCGGCGTGGCGACGGGGGCCAGGGTGCCGCCGTCGCCCTCGCTCGCCCGGGCGGCCTCACGCGCGGTGTCCTTGGGCGCGGGCGGCTTGGGCGGTTCCTGTGGAGGCGCTTCCCTCTGCCCCGGCGGTGCGGGTACGGGCGCACCGGCGGGCTTGGGCAGGGGCTGCGCAGCCAGGAGCAGGCCCGGGACGAGCAGCGCGAAGCAGAGGGACGAGAGGGGTCGGTTCACCGGAAGTGTCCTCGGGGAAAGACGCAAAGGCGCGGCATCCTGCCAGGATGCGCGGGCTCGCAGTGCGCCGTGAACTCGCGGACGGGCAGGCGTGTTCCTGGGCGCGGCGTGCCGCGGTGCGTTCCCCTGGCGCGGTCCGGATCTGCTACTGCATCCAGCCCATGTCGGACTTCAGTCTTCCCACGGACCCGGAGGCGCGGCGCGAGCAGCTCTCCGTGCTGTTCACCGAGGCAGTGCCCCACAACCACGCGCTGAAGCTGCGGCTGGACGCGGTGGAGGCCACGGCCGCGACGGTGGTGATGCCGTACGCGGACGTGCTCGTCGGCAACCCGGAGACGGGGGTGGTGGCGGGCGGCGCGGTGACGACGCTCATCGACGCGGCGAGCGGCGCGGCGGTGATGGCGGCGCTGAACGCGTTCGCGGCCATCGTCACGCTGGATTTGCGCATCGACTACCTGCGCCCCGCGCGCCCGGGCCTGCCGCTGACCGCGCGGGCCGAGTGCTACAAGGTCACCCGCATGGTCGCCTTCGTGCGCGCGCTGGTGCACCAGGGCGACCCGGCGACGCCGGTGGCCTCTTCACAGGGCACCTTCATGCGGGTGGAGAGCTGATGAGCACGCCTTCGCTTCCCCTCGCGGACCTGGTGCGCCAGGTGCGCCAGTCGCGCGAGTACCACCGCCTCACCGACGCCATCCCCTACACGCGCTTCATGGGCATTGGCGTGGAGAACCTGGCCGGCGAGATGCTCTGCCGCATGCGCTACGCGCCGCACCTGATTGGCAACAGCATCCTGCCCGCGCTGCACGGCGGCACGCTGGGGGCGCTGCTGGAGTCGAGCGCCATCTTCGAGCTGCTGCTCCAGACGGACACCGAGCGCGTGCCCAAGGTCATCTCCACCACGGTGGACTTCCTGCGCTCGGGCAAGGCGCAGGACACGTTCGCCAAGGCGTTCATCACGCGGCAGGGACGGCGCGTGGCCAACGTGCGCGTGGAGGCCTGGCAGGATGACCGCACGCGGCCCATCGCCAGCTCGCACGCCCTGTTCCTGCTGTCGGAGCCGTGAGCCCTCGAGGGCAGGGATGCGGCCTCCAGGTGACACCCGTCATCCGGAGCTGCCCCCCTGTCCCATGCGTGCGTATCCGACTTCTCCTGAGAGTTCAGGGAATCCTCGGACTGGCATTGTTACAGCGCGGTTCCCCATTTCTACAGGGTCCGTGAGGGGTCCTTCAGTGGACAGCGTGCACGGGGACACGGTGGTCTGCCTTTGGGTCCGCCGGGTGGATGACAGGGATTCCGGCCCACGGTCGCGGTGGGGGCGAGGCAGTGAACGCGAGCGCACGTCACGGGAGCGCGGCACGTCGCCTGCTAGCTCAGGGGAGCGACACCGACGCGGAGACCCCCATGAGCGAGCGCGAGTCGATGAAGTTGCGGGAGTTGAAGGAAGCCGCCCATGCGCTGTACCAGCGGGGGAGGTTCGCGCAGTGCGCGGAGACGTACGCGCAGCTCGCGAAGCGGCTGCCCCGGGACGCGAATGTGCGCATCCGGCTGGCGTCGGCCTGTCGCCGCGCGGGTCAGCAGGAGCAGGCCATCGCCGCGTACCGTGAAGCCGCCCGGGTGCTGGTGTCACTGGGTTGCGAGTCCCGCGCGAGGGGCGCGCTGAAGGTCGCGCTGGAGTTGGATCCGCGAAACGCGACGCTGCAGCAGGAGCTGGCGCGGATGGGTCAGGGCGCGGTGACGCCGACGGCGGAGGACGAGGAGCTCTACCGCTTCGACCGGCTGCCACCGCCGACGCCGCCGCCCGCGCGGATGCGCAGCGTGCCGCCGTCCATCACGCCGGTGTCCGGCCGTGGAACTCCGGCCGTGACGCCGCTGCCGAAGGTCATCGTGGCGATGGCCGACTTCGCGACGCCCACGCCGAATGGGAACACGCCGCCGTCCATCACGCCCGTGGTGCTGAACAAGCCGGCGCTCAAGGTGCAGCCCGCGCTGCCGCGAAGCCCTGCGAGCGATCCGATGCCGGAGCGGCCCACGGTGAAGGTCCTCGCGCTGCGAAACCGCGAGCCCGAATCCCAGCCCACGCCGCCTCCGCCCGCGCCGGTGATGCCCTTCCGTCCAGAGATGCGCCGCCTGGCGCCGAACGTGATGGCCCTGCGTGTGTCGCCGCAGGCGCGCTGGGTCATCATCCGCTCGGAGAGCGAGCTGGAGGTGAGCCGTTCGGAGTCACTGCCTGACGAGTTCGCCACCTCGCATTGAGGCGAGTGATGCAGGGACAAGGCCTTCGCAGCCAGCCTTCTTCGTGGTTGAGCCGGTTCTTTGATGCGGCTCAGAAGGGAGTCTGGTGATGACCCTGGAGAAGCTGGTTGAACAGGTCGCGAAGCACGTCGCCGCCCAGACCGATGCCATCTGGCAAGGCGATTCCAGGACCGGAAACAAGCACGCCAGGAAGTACGGGGCCGCGATCGATCAACTCCTGGCCCATGGCGACCCCGGACGGGATGCGCTCCTCGTGCTGCTCAAGCATGAGCGCATGGACGTGCGGGTGATGGCCGCCGCGCACCTGCTGCGCTACCGGACGGCGGAAGCCAGGGCCGTCCTGGAGGAAGCCGCCCGGGGCCAGGGGCTTGTTCCCTTCGAAGCCTCGGAAGCCTTGAAGCGGTGGGACGAAGGCACCTGGTCCCTGGACCCGGGATAGCTCCGGCCTACATGGACACGGACTTGGCCGGGTCGATGAGGCTCTGGAGCGGGTTCGTCGCCTCCGCGGTCTCCTGCTCCACGTCCGGCTCGTAGGCGCGGACCTGCGCCTCGCAGTGATTGCTCTTCCGGTTCTGGTGGCAGTGCCGGATGCCGTACACGTGGTGGCACCCGCATGGATCCACGCGCTTCTTGGCGCACAGCGATGGATTGAACACCGGCGCCGCGGTCATCTCCACCGGCCCCGCCTGCAACGACATCGCCAGCACCATCCCCGTCAAAAACCCCATCGCCCACCCCCTTGATGCACGCTGCAGAAATGGGAATGCCGATCGGGCTCCGCAACCCCCAGGCTTGTCTGATTGCCACTCCGTGCACTCCCGGCCGTTCCCTCCGTCCACCGCCCCGGGTTTTCCCCTGGCGCACGCCAGGCAAGCAGCCAATCGTGTGTCCGGAAAGCGGCACCGTCAGGGATGAGGGAGGGCTTCGTCCCTGCCGCGGGTTCACTCACCTGGGGGATTCACCATGAGCTGGAAGCAACACCTGGAAAAGGTCTCCGAGGGCCACTACGTCCTGCCGCGCACCAAGACCATGCGCGTGCACGCCGACCTGTTCCTCTCCGACAAGCTCCTCTGGGGCGAAGAGGGCAACCCGGAAGCCCCCGCGCTCGAGGACGCCGTCTTCGATCAGGTCGTCAACGCCGCCACCTTCCCCGGCGTCACCCGCGTCGCCGTCACGCCCGACTGTCACGTGGGCTACGGCGTCCCCATTGGCACCATCGTGGAGACGGACGGCACCCTGCTGCCCACCGCCGCCGGCTACGACATCGGCTGCGGCATGGTCCAGCTGCAGACCTCCCTCACCGTGGAGGACGTCGCCGACCCCGCGAAGCGCCGCCAGTGGATCAACGAGGTCACTGAGCGCATCGCCGTGGGCGTGGGCGCCACCCGGGCGCGCAAGCAGCGCAAGGTGAGCGACCCCACCCTCAAGGAGGTGCTGCGCCACGGCGCCAAGGCCCTGGGCCGCAGCCGCTCCGTCACCGAGCGCGACTTCATCCCCGTGGAGGACACCGGCGTGTCCATCCCCGAGCGCGCCTTCGACAAGCGCGGGCAGCTGGGCAGCCTGGGCGGCGGCAACCACTTCACCGAGATGCAGGTGGATGAGACGGGCCGCGTCTGGGTGATGCTCCACACCGGAAGCCGGGGCTTCGGCTGGAACATCGCCAAGCACTTCTTCGTGGCGGGCGCCGCGCAGCTGGGCCTCAAGAGCCGCAGCGAGGACTTCGTCTGGCTGGACGCGGACAGCCCGCTGGGCCGCAGCTACTGGAACCTGCACAACATGGCGGCCAACTTCGCCGTGGCCAACCGGCTGCTCATCGGCGAGGCCGTGTGCGGGGCGCTCGAGGACGTGTTCGGCGGCACCGCGAGCATCTACTACGAGATCAGCCACAACCTCATCCAGCGCGAGGGCGGCAAGTTCGTGGCTCGAAAGGGCGCCACGCGGGCCTTCCCCGCCGGCCACCCGGCCCTCAAGGGGACGACGTGGGAGTCCACCGGACATCCCATCCTCATCCCGGGCTCCATGGAGACGGGCAGCGCCATCCTGTTCGCGGAAGCAGGGGCGGAGAAGTCCATCTACTCGGTGAACCACGGCTCCGGCCGGCGGCTGTCCCGTGCCGCGGCGCGCCGGCAGCTCCAGCAGGAGGAGACGGACCGGCGCATGGCGGAGGCCGGCATCCTGCTCAACACCCGCACCACGCCGCTGGACGAGTCCGGGCCCTGCTACAAGAACCTGGACGACGTGCTGGAGACGGTGGAGCAGGCGGGACTCGCCCGGGTGGCGCACCGCCTCAAGCCGGTGGCCTGCATCAAGGGCGCGGACTGACGAGGGGGCTCGTGGGGGAGGCCGGGCGGCGCTAGAGTGGGCGCCAGCCTGGAGCCCCACCCATGCCCCCGTCCCCCACTCCCTCCCGGGAAGCCGAGCTGGCTCGCGCCGAAGCCGACATGGCGAAGCTGGAAGCGCAGCTCGCTGAACAGGTGGCTCGCGCCACCGCCGACGCGGCCGCGTTGTCCGAGCGGCTGAACCGCACCCGGCAGGCCCTGGCCCGGCCGGAGCATGCCGGAGACTCGCGCCTGTCCCAGTGGGCCATGCGCCTGGAGGACACCGAGTCCCCCGAGCCGTCCCCGGAGCTGGCACGCCTGCGCGAGAAGGCCCTGGACGCGCGCGAGGCCGCGCTGGACACGCGCCGCCAGGCCGGGCTGGACCTCCAGTCCGCGCTGCGCGTGCAGCAGGAGGACGCCGCGCTCGTGGAGAAGGCGCTGACGTCCGCCGAGTCCGACCTGAAGCGCGTGGAGGCCGCGGCGAAGGCCCGCGCGGAGGCCGAGGAGAAGGCCCGGCGCGCGGCGGAGGCGGAGACCCAGAAGGTCGTCCCGCCCGCGGCCCTGCGTCCCTCCGGGGCGAAGGTCTCCGAGGAGTCGCCGACCCGCGCGGAGCGGCCCCCGGCACGCGCCGCCGTGGCCCTCACGCCGGCGAAGAGCGACGGGCGCAAGGCGGGCCGGGTGCGGATGCACACGGCCATCGACACGCGCAGTGATTCCAACTTCTTCACCGGCTTCTCCATGGACATCAGCGAGGGCGGCATCTTCATCGCCACGGTGGAGGCGGTGCCGCGCGGCACGCCGGTGGAGCTGGACTTCACGCTGCCGGGAGGCCGGCCGCTGACGGTGAACGGCGTGGTGCGCTGGGCGCGCGACGGCAACGACCGCACGCCGGACCTGATGCCGGGCGTGGGCGTGCAGTTCACCACGCTGCCGCCGGAGGTGGCGCACGCCATCTCGTCGTTCGTGGCGACGCGGGACCCGATGTTCTACCCGGACTGAGGGGCCCAGGGGCGCAGGGGGATGAGCAGCCCCGCGTCCTGGAGGCGCGCCTGGACGTCCGCGGCCAGGGCGACGTGAGCCGGGTTGGAGACGGTGAACTTCTCCGGCGTGAGGGTGATGAGCGTGCCCCGGTTGGGAATGTGCTCCACCTGGACGGGCGCGGGCAGAGGGGGCACGGGGCCTCGGGAGTCGGCGAGGTAGGTGACCCAGCCGACGAAGGTGTCCAGGCTGGGACGTGTTTCTAGCCCTTGGAGACGGGCCTTCAGCGCATGCGAGGTCGCGATGCCGAACTCGGGCTCCCACGCCAAGGCCATGGCCCGTACCACGCCAGTGAGTACCGGAGCGGTCAGTACGCGTTCTGCGACCTGGCCCGTGCTGAGCGCATTGAGGGCACAGACAGAGGCCATGCGTGAAGAGGCGCCCCCACAGTTGCCATTGATGCCCGAGGTTTCCTCCTCGTTCTCACCCGCCCAGAGGGGAAAGCTCGAGAAGTCACGGAATCGATTGCTCTTCTTGCTCAGGAGTTTCGTGAGCGTGGCGACGTTCACGGGGACCTGACGCTGGCGGGCCTTCTCGAAAGTTGCTGCCGCTTCATGCCAGCGGTTCCACGTCGGTTCGAGAGGCTCCATCCGCCGAAGGAAATCCTCCAGACGCTGGGCGCAAGCCTCGACGGGCTCAGGTCGAGCCAGCCAGTAGCAGCCTGCGTAGTACGTCTCAATCATGGCCTCAGCGTCTCCTCAACGGACGGGATCAATGTGTACAACCTCAATGATGATCTTCTGCTCGTTGAAGGTTGCTCGAAGCAGGTCGGCGAATCGCTTCTCGGCGACAATCCAACGAATGTGTCTTCCATCTGCCATGCTGACCTGGCGCATGGCTTGAGCGATCGTCTTGATGAAGCCTTTATAGAACTGCTTGACCGTCATGTTGTCGGTGATGAACTTCGCGTAGCCCGGGCCCTTGGCTTCCAGCAGCACGTTCTCCACGGGGTCGTAGCCGTCGAAGTCCACGACGGTGTCCCCCTCTTGTAGCCGGTACGCGGAGCCCTTCGGTGCTTCCGTCACCTGGGCCTGATAGTCGCGGGCCCGGTCGGACATCGACTCGTTCACCTGCACCCACTTGCCTGGACCTCCTGACGGTGGAAGCCCCATCGTGGCCATGGTCACCGCCGTGGACGCGAGCGTGACCTCCACCACTTCACCCGCCACCACCACCGCGCTCACATCCAACACCTGCGCCGGGCCCAGCCGCACGGCACCCGGGAAGCGCGGCATCAAAGAGAGCGCGGAGGACAACCCCATCGTCACGCCGTGACTCACCGCCACTGTGACCGCGAGCACGAAGACGCGTGCCACCTCCGGCCCCAGGGCCTTTGCGAAGACCTCCGCCGCCTCCTCCAGCTCCTGGAACGTCGTCGCCCGGTCCGTGGCGTCCTTCAGCACCCCGCACGCCCGCACCACCGCGAGGAACGACTGCACGCCCACGTATGCCAGGAACACAGCGGCAATCACCGCCGCGGCCTTGGTGAACAGCGGCTCCGGTGCCGCGGCCAGCACCACCCAGGACGCAATCGCTCCCGAGACCACGGACACGAAGAACTCCGGGTTCAACGTGTCCTGCAACGCGGTCCCGATGCTCGCGCGCAGGGGCTCTAGCGACATGCCCACCGCGAGCGTCAGCCGGTCCAGCTCGCCGAAGCCCGCCCCGTCCTCCAGCAAGGACAGGCAGTCCCCCGGAGCCTCATGCGCCCGGCACCACCGTCCGTACCGGTCGCGCAGCATGAACCCGAGGCTCCGGTCCAGCTCCGCCCCCTGCTTCGCGGCCGCGCGCACCACCCTCGGTGAGCGCACCGTCAGCGGCACCTCCAACACCAGCCGCGTCAGCGCCTCCTCGAACTCCCGCGCGCTGACCGGAACCCTTCGGTCCCACGTCACCGGCTCATGGACCCGCGTCCCCCGCTCCGCGCGCAGCCGCACCGTGGGCCCGCTGGCGCAGCCCGTGAGCAGCACGACCAGCAGTCCCCACACGGTCATCCGGCTCCGCCCCTGTAACACTCGCGACACTCCTCGACAGGCGCCTTCTCCAGCCCCTTCCATCAATGCTATGCATATCCCAGCAATTCAATCTTAGTTTGAACATCACGACTTCACTGGGAGCACATCTTGAAGCCTTCTTCCCTCCTCGCGGCCCTGGCCCTGGCCGGCGTGCTGTCCGCCTGCGGTCCTGCCGAGGCGCCTGAACCCCAGCACCTGGGCAGCACCACGGCGGCGCTGGACTGCGCCGCGCTCAGCAAGCCCGTGTATCACCGGGTGCGTCCGTCCACGGGCGACAGCCTCCTCACGCTCAACGCGAACGAGGCCGCCAACGCGGCCACCACCTACGGCTACACCGATGACCGGGGCACGCCCTTCAAGGCCGCGAGCTCCTCCGGCACCGGCCTGTCCCCCGTCTACCGGCTCTACAGCCCCAGCCGGGGTGAACACATCGTCACCATCGACGCCACCGAGCGCTCGAACCTCATCGCCTCCGGCTTCACCACCGACGAGGGCGTGGGCTTCTATGCGTCCAAGACGGCGGACACGTGCCTGGTGCCCGTCTACCGCTTCGACAACCCGGGCCTGAAGAAACACCGTCACGCCGTCACCCAGGCGGAGCGCGACGCGCTCACCGCCGCGGGCTGGACCAACGAAGGCATCAAGTTCTACGCCGCGCCCACCACCGTGGACACGAAGTTCACCTTCGTCGTCATCCCCGACACGCAGCAGGAGACGGTCTACGCCCCCACCCGGCTCACCCAGCGCATGCAGTGGATCGCCGACAACAAGACGGCCCAGGACATCCGCTTCGTGATGCACACCGGCGACCTGCTGGACTGGGACACGCCCGACCACCTCTACTACCAGCGCGCCAGTGATTCCTACCAGGTGCTCGATAACGCCCAGATTCCCTACGCCATCGCCCTGGGCAACCACGACACGGCGGCCGTGTGCCAGGGCGGCAGCGCGTGCCCCGGCAACGTCAACGCCAACCTGCGCAACACCACCACCTTCAACGCCTACTTCCCGCTGTCCCGCTTCAAGGCCCTGGGCGGCGTGTTCGAGTCCGGCAAGTGCGACAACGCCTACCACACGTTCAACGCGGGCGGCCTGAACTGGCTGGTGTTGAACCTGGAGCTGTGGGCCCGCACGGACGCCGTGAACTGGGCGAAGACCGTGCTGGCCCAGTTTCCCAAGCACAACGTCATCATCATCACCCACTCGCACCTGAACGGCAGCGGCGGCATCGAGCAGTCGAACGGCGGCTACGGCAACAACAGCCCCCAGTACGTGTTCGACAACCTCATCAAGCAGTACGCCAACGTGCGCTTCGTCTTCTCCGGTCACGTGGGCAACGCCGCCTACCGCACCGACACCGGCGTGAACGGCAACACCATCTACCAGATGCTCAACACGTTCCATGACGGCACCACCAACCCGACGCGCCTCGTGGAGGTGGACACCGCCGCCAACACCATCACCACGCGCGTCTACGCACCGCTGACGAACACGGAGCGGGCGGACGGCACCAGGGCGTACAGCAACGTGAACTGGGTGCGCTGAGCCGGGACATCAGACATCCGCCAGGTGACTGCCTGCAGGCAACCGTCTCCGGCGGTCAACACACAGCCCCGCCGGGCGGACCTGCCGCCTGGCGGGGCAATCCCTATCTTACCGGCGCCTTCCGTCGGATACCGGACCGGCCCTCGTGGCAGGGGGTGAAACACAGGCCCTGGCTCTGTCAGAAAGCAAGACAACCCATGAGGGGGTGGGACGCGTCCCCCCTGAAGGAGTCCCTGCCGCATGAGCACGATTCTCCGGACCCCACCCCTCTCCGGCGGCCGTCCGCCCCGCTGGGATTCCCGCCGCCGCGCTCCCTCCGGCCCGGCGCCCGTCGCCGCGCCCGTGGAGAAGGTGAACCTGGCCCGCGCCTCCACCGACCTGCCTGCGCCTGGCATTGTCCGTCCCGTGGGCATGCTCCATGGCCAGCCCGTGCACCTGGTGCGGCTGACGGGCACCGGCCCCTGGTGCCGGCACTCCACGGGAGATGCGTTGTTCTTCGTCACCCGGGGCACCCTGCGGGTCGAGCTGCGCGAGCGCACCGTGGACCTGGAGGAGGGCGAGCTGCTCATCGTCCCCCGGGGCGTCGAGCACCGTCCCGTCGCGGAAGCGGAGGCGCTGGTGCTGATGTCGGCCCCGCCGCTCGATGGGGAGGCGGCCGGGCAGTCTCCCGCCCCCTGAGCGGCGTCCCACGCCCCCCGGGCGGGCGAGCCCCCGTCCCGTCCGCGCGCGGCGATTCCTCCCATGGGGTGCACGGCGCACTTTTGCCCTGAACGAATGCAAGGGAGCGGGAGCCGCCATGCGCATCCACCACCTGAACTGCACCACGATGTGCCCGCCCGGCCGGCGGCTCATGGACGGACGGCGCGGTTTCGTCGGCCCGGCGGCGCTCACCTGCCACTGTCTGGCGTTGGAGACGCCGCGCGGCCTGGTGCTGGTGGACACCGGCTTCGGCCTCAATGACGTGTACGCGCCGCGCGTGCGGCTCAATGGCCTGTTCCGGGACGTGCTCTGCCGCCCCGCCCTGGCGGAGGAGTCCACCGCCGTCCGCCAGCTGGAGCGCATGGGCTTCCAGGCCAGCGACGTGCGCGACATCATCCTCACGCACCTGGACTTCGACCATGCGGGCGGCCTGGATGACTTCCCCCACGCGCGCGTGCACGTGCTGGCGGAGGAGTACCGCGTGGCCACCGCGCAGAAGTCCTGGCTGGACCGCGCGCGCTTCCGCCCGCAGCAGTGGTCCAAGGAGACGCGCTGGGAGACCTACGTCCCCTACCGGGGCGAGGGCTGGTTCGGCTTCGACTGCGTGCGCGAGCTGACCGGGCTGCCGCCGGAAATCCTGCTGGTGCCGCTGGTGGGCCACACGCTGGGACACGCGGGCGTGGCCATCGACACCGGGGACGGGTGGATGCTGCACGCGGGCGACGCGTACTTCTATCACGGGGAGATGGACCTGGACCGCTACCGGTGCACCGCCGGGCTGCGCGCCTACCAGAAGCTGATGCAGAAGGACGGGTGGATGCGCTGGTACAACATGCGCCGGCTGCGGGAGCTGGTGCAGCGCCACGGCGACCAGGTGACGGTGTTCTGCGCCCACGACTCGCTGGAGTTCGAGCGGCTGGAGGAGCGCGAGAAGCTGCCCGAGGACTTCCCCATCCAGCCCGGGCTCGTCGCCCCCGTGCCGTCGCTGCACCTCTAGAAAAGTCACTGGGAGAGCGGCTGCGGCTCCGTCACTCGCGGCTCCTCCACCTGCCGGGGCATGCGCGGCAGGTCCACCGTGAAGGTGGCGCCGCACCCCGGTGCGCTCTCCACGTGGATGACGCCGCCGTGCGCCTCCACCAGCTGGCGCGCGATGTAGAGCCCCAGCCCGTAGCCGGCCTGCGTCCTCGCGGCGCGCTCCCGCTCGAAGCGCTCGAAGACGCGGCGCTGGGCCTCCTGCGGGATGCCCACGCCCTCGTCGCGCACCCGCAGCCGCGAGTGCTCCCCGTCCAGCGCCGACACCGACACCGTCACCGGGTGGCCCCGGCCGAACTTCAGCGCGTTGGACAACAGGTTCGTCACCACCCGGTCCAGGCGGACGCGGTCCCACTGCCCCACCTGCCCGTCCTCCACCTCCAACTTCAAATCACAGCCCGCCTCCGCGGCGGCCTCCGCGAAGCGCTCCACCACCTCGCGCGCCAGCTCCCCCAAATCCATGGGCGCCGCGTCCAGCAGCCGCTTGCCGGACGACAGCCGGGACAGGTCCAGCAGGTTGTGGAGCAATTGCCCCAGCCGCTGCGCCTGCCCGCGCGCCGCCACCAATCCCTGACGCACGTCCTGGTCGCGGCCGGCCGCCTGCGCGCGCTGCACCTTGCTGAGCAGCAACTGCAACGCATGCAAGGGATTGCCCAGGTCGTGCGCGGTGACGGCGATGAGGTCCACCGCCTCGCGCGCCTCGCGCAAGAGCCGCGTGTTCTCCAGGGCCAGCGCCGCGCGGCCGGCCAGCTCCTCCACCAGCACCTGGTCCGCCTGCGTGAAGCGGCGGTGGCCCCGCGCCGTCAGCAGGACGAAGGCGCCCAGCGTCTCGCTGCCCGCGCGCAGGGGCACCACCATCGACGAGCCGATGGCGACGCGCTCGATGAGCACCCGGTGCTCTTCCGTCTCCGCGGAGGCCGCCAGGTCGCCCGTCTCCACCTCCACGTCCATCCGCGAGCGCCCGGTGCGCATCACCTCCCAGACGACCGGGGGCATGCCCGCGCGGGGCGGGAAGCGCCGCAGGGCCTCCCACAGGCTCGCCTCGCGCTCGGGCTGCACGTGCGTCACCGCCCGGGGCCGCAGCTCACCGGCGGGCGTGAGCAGGTAGAGGATGCAGCCGTCCGCCACCTCCGGCACCAGCAGCCGCGCCACCTCCGCCGCCGTCAGGTCGGGGTTCAGGGACTGGTGGAAGACGCGGCCGGCCTCCGCCAGCAGCTCCTGCATCCGCTCCGTGCGCCGCTGCTCGGTGATGTCGCGCGTCACCACGGTGAAGCCCTGGGGCTGGCCGTCCGCGTCGCGCAGCGCGGTGATGGACACCTCCGCCCAGAAGCGCGAGCCGTCCTTGCGCTGCCGCCAGCCCTCCGTGCGCAGCCGCTCCTCCTGGAGCGCCCGGGACAAATCCCGCTCCGGCCTGCCCGTCGCCGCGTCCTCGGACGTGTAGAAGATGGAGATGGGGCGGCCCAATATCTCCGCCTCGCTCCAGCCCTTGATGCGCTCGGCGCCCGGGTTCCAGCTGGCCACCCGGCCTCGCGTGTCCAGCAGCACCAGGGCGTAGTCGCGCACGCCCTCCACCAGCGCCTGGAAGCGGTGCGCGCTGGCCGCCGCCTCGCGCCGCAGCGGGTGCAGCCGGCGGTGGAGCACCCAAGCCAGCGCCGCCGCCACCGCCAGCCCCAGCAGCGAGGCGAGCAGCAGCAGCGCCGTCTCCCACCGGTCCACCCGCGCCGCGGACCGGTTCTCAATGGCCAGCCGCCCCTGCACCCGGCGCTCCAGCTGGGCCTGTGCCTCGCGCACGTGCCGGTGGGTGTGGGCCAGCCGCTCGCGCGCCCGCCCCTGCTCCTGGGGCGTGCCAGCGTTCACGAGCCAGCGCAGGGCCACCTCGTGCTCCTGCTCCGCGGCGCGGATCTCCCACACCAGGGCCTCGTCCTCGGGCGTGGTCAGCCGCGCGGCCAGGCGCTCCGCGGTGTTCAGGAAGCGCCGCCGCGCCTGCGCCGTGTCCCGGGAGAGCGACTGCCCGCCCGCCAGCAGCGCGCTGTTGGCCAGGGACACCTTGTCGCTGAAGGCCCGCCCCAGAAGCCCCACCTCCTGCAGGTCCACGGAGCGCTCCATCACCCGCGACTGCACGGAGGCACGCGTCAGCAGGAGCGCTCCCACGGCCAGGAGCCTGTATCTTATACACATCTCCGAGCCCACGAGACGCTCA
>NZ_RAWM01000157.1 GCF_003668875.1 Corallococcus interemptor
CAGGGGGGCTGGGGCTGGTGCTTGCCTCGGAGTCCGGGGCTTTGGTGAACACGCTGGGCATCTCCCTGGGCGCGACGGCTTGGGCTTTGTTCCTGGGTGCTCCGCTGGCCTTCCTCCTGTTCCGCACGGACCTGCCTTTTCGTGGCGCGTTCACCGTGCTGTTCACGTTGCCCTCCGCCATCCCCGCGTTCATCTGGGGCATGGGGTGGCTGTCGCTCGCGAGCCCTCGCGCGGGCTACCTGAACCGCATGCTGGGCGCGGAGGTGTTCGACCTCTACGGCGCGGCGGGCATCGCGTTCGTGGAGGGACTGTCCGGCCTGCCGCTGGTGCTGCTCGCGGGGGCGGCGGCCCTGCGGCGCGTGGATCCGGCTTTGGAAGAGGCGGCCCGCATCTGTGGCGCCTCTCCGATCCGCGCCGTGCTGAACACCACCGTGCCACTGGTGCTGCCTGCTTTGTTGTCAGGCTCGGTGATGGTGTTCCTCATGGCCGCTTCGTCGTTTGGCGTGCCGTACCTGCTGGGCGTGTCGGCGTCTCCACCCACTCGCGTCCTCACCACCCGCATCTATGAATTGGTCCTGCTGGGCAGCGAGGAGGGATTGCCGCGGGCTTCGGTGCTCGCTTCGTTCCTCCTGTTGCTCACGCCCCTGGCCCTGGGCCTGACGTGGGTGCTGGGCCGGAGCGGGCGGGTTCGATTGAGCGCGGGCAAGGGCGTGTCTCCCCGTGTGCTCGCTCTGGGTTCCTGGCGGACGGCGGCGCTTGCCGGTGTGGGCCTGGTGGGCGGCGTCCTGGTCGTGCTTCCCCTGGCGGCCATCCTGCTCACGTCGCTGCAACGCAGCTTCGGCGCGGCGCTGACCTGGGACACGCTGACCCTGTCGCACTGGTCCGGTGTGCTTTGGGATGCTCGCACGCTGCGGGCCATGGGGCGCAGCGTGTTGCTTGCGTCGGGGGCGGGCTTGCTGGTGGTGGGGCTGGGCCTTTCCGCGGCGCTGCTTCGGCGGGCCTTCCGTCGCGGCGGCGCGGGCGTGGAGGCCATGGCGGTGTGGCCGTTCGCGGTGCCCGGCACGGTGCTGGCGCTCGCGCTGCTGGTGGCGTTCTCCCGGGACTGGCGGCTGGTGGTGCTGGACCGGTTCGCGTTCGTGCTGGCCCTGGCGCATACGCCTTGGCTGATGCTCGTGGGCTACGTGGGCAAGTACCTGGCCCTGGGTGAACGCAACAGCTCCGAGGCCCTGGCCCAGGTGGATCCGTCGCTCGCGGAGGCGGCTCGCGTTGGCGGCGCCGGACCCGTGCGCGCGTTCGTGGATGCGACGCTGCCGCTGCTCCGGCCCGCGCTCACGGTGGCCTTCGTGCTCGCGTTCCTTGCCTGCGCCACGGAGATCACCCTGTCCGTGCTGCTGGTGCCCGCGGGCTCCGAGGTCCTGGGCACGCTGCTGTTCGAGTTGCAGAGCTACGCGGACCCGGCTGCCGCGGCCGTGCTCGCTTGCGCGTTCGTGGCGCTGGTGGTCGTGGGACAGGCCGTGCTGGCGTGGGCTCGGCGTCGAGTGCCGGAGGTGCGGTGATGGCGGCCATCGTCCTGGAGGACCTGGTCAAGGCTTATGGCGGGACGCCCGTGGTGCGCGGCCTCAGCCTGCAGGTGGGGCAGGGCGAGCTGGTGTCCCTGCTGGGGCCCTCCGGATGCGGGAAGACCACGACGCTGCGGATGCTCGCGGGGCTGGAGCACCCGGACGCGGGCGTCATCCGGCTGGGAGACGAGGTCGTCGCCGGACCCGGCGTGCGCGTGCCTCCCGAGAAGCGCGGCCTGGGCATGGTGTTCCAGAGCTACGCCATCTGGCCGCATCGCAGTGTCGAGGCGAACGTCGCCTATCCCCTGGTGCTCCGGAAGGTGCCCGGACACGAGGTGGCCTCGCGCGTGCGCGAAGCCCTGCGCTGGGTGCGCCTGGAGCCATTCGCGACCCGGATGCCTCACGAGCTGTCCGGTGGACAGCTGCAGCGCGTGGCGCTCGCCCGGGCGCTGGTGGCGGGGCCCCGTGTGCTGCTCCTGGACGAACCCCTGTCGAACCTGGACGCGGCCCTGCGCGAGGAGCTGCGCGCGGAGATCGCCGCGCTGCGGGCCCGGCTGGGCACGACGCTGGTGTTCGTCACGCATGATCAGGGCGAAGCGCTCGCCCTGTCGGACCGCATCGCCGTGATGAACCGGGGCGTCATTGAACAGGTGGACACGCCCGAGCGCCTGTACCGGGAACCGGCGACGCCGTTCGTCGCGGGCTTCGTCGGCGGCGCGAACGTGCTGCGCGGGGAGACTCGCGCGGGCGCCTTCCACTGCGCGGGGACGGACACCGTGTTCGACCTGCCCCTGGCCGCGAAGCCTGGACCGGGGACGCTGGTGGTGCGTCCGGAGGACCTGGAGCTGGGGGAGACCGGGACGCCACTGGTGCTGTCCGCTCGCCTGTTCCTCGGGCACTCGGCGGAGTACCGCTTCCCGGTGGGGGATGCGTTCCTGCGCGTCATCGGGCCCGCGCTGGAAGGCGTGCGCGCGGGCCAGACGCTCCGCGTCCGCGTGCGCAAGGCCACCGTGTTCGACGCGGGCGCTTGAGGCTTCAGTACAGCGTCGCCTTCACCCGGCCGGGCAGCTCGCGGTCGTACTCGCCGGCGTTGAAGTCCTCCGGGCTCAGCGCTTCGAGGATGGAGCCAGGGCTTGGGAATTCCGCGCGGGGGATCTGCCGGGCCGGGTCCCAGAGCCCGGAGCGGACCAGCGCGCGGCTGCACTGGAAGTAGACCGTCTCCACGCTGATGCGCAGCACGGAGCGCGGCGCCTTCCCATCGAAGGTGAAGCGCTCGAGCGTGGACGGCTCGATGACGATGCTCGCCCGGCCGTTGACCCGCAGGGTCTCGTTCACGCCCGGGACGAAGAACAGCAGCGCGACGCGCGGATCCGCCAGGATGTTCCGCAGCGAGTCCATCCGGTTGTTGCCCCGGCGGTCGGGCAAGAGCAGCGTGTGCGCGTCCTCGATGACCACGAACCCGGCGGGGTCTCCGCGCGGCGAGGCATCCAGCCCCGCAGGGCCGGACGTGGCGAGGACCATGAACGGTGAACGTTCAATGAAGGGCCGGTACGCCGGGTGGAGGTGGTCCACCTCCTTCAGCACGGACGACTTCCCGGGGACCCCGTACAGGCGTTCGAGCGTCTCCACGTCGGTCACGATCTTCATCAGGTGCGCCTCCTGAAGGCCTTTTTTAGGCCTTTGAAATGCCCATGTCACACGGGGCACCGGCTGCCTCGTCCTGGGGATGGAAGGGCACTTCGCCCCCCAGAACGAGGACCTGCACATGAAGCCCCGGATGAATCCCTTCGCGGTCGCGCCGGACGCCCTCAGTCTCATGGTGGACTTCAGCAAGAAGGTGGAGGCCCTGGGACTGGAGCCGAGCCTCTGCGAGCTCGTCAAGATCCGCGCTTCTCAGGTCAATGGCTGCGCCTTCTGCATCCACCTGCACACCCGCGACGCCCGCGCCCAGGGGATGACCGAGGAGCGCATCTACCTGCTGGACGGCTGGCGTGAGTCGCCGCTGTACACCGACCGTGAGCGCGCGGCCCTGGGCTGGACCGAGGCCCTGACGCGCGTCTCCCAGACGCACGCTCCCGACGAGGACTACGCCGCGCTCAAGCCGCACTTCACCGAGGAGGAGATCGCGAAGCTGACCCTGGTGATCAACTGCATCAACATCGCGAACCGGATCATCCTCGGCTTCCGGGTCGTGCACCCGGTGACCCCTCGCGCTGAAGCCGCCTGACCCCCGAACCCCATTTCCAGACGAGGACCCCACCATGAAGACCCGACTGAATGCTTTCGCCGCCGCTCCCGAAGCCGTCAACCTGATGCTCGAGTTCAGCAAGAAGGTGGAGGCCCTGGGGCTGGAGCCCAGCCTCCGCGAGCTGATCAAGATCCGCGCGTCCCAGATCAACGGCTGCGCCTTCTGCATCCACATGCACACCCGCGACGCCCGTGCCCAGGGGATGACCGAGGAGCGCATCTACCTGCTGGACGGCTGGCGCGAGTCGCCGCTGTACACCGACCGTGAGCGCGCGGCCCTGGGCTGGACCGAGGCCCTGACGCTGGTCTCCGAGACGCACGCCCCGGATGAGGACTACGCTGCGCTCAAGCCGCACTTCACCGAAGAGGAGATCGTGAAGCTGACCCTCATGATTGGTGTCATCAACTCCTGGAACCGGTTCGCCATCGGCTTCCGGTCCATCCATCCGGTGACCGCTCGCAGTGAAGCCGCCTGATTCGAACCCCGCGGACGTCTTCGACCCGCTCCGCCCCCGGCTGCTCCGCATCGCGTACCGGATGCTGGGCATCGTCGCGGAGGCGGAGGACGTGGTGCAGGAGGCGTATCTCCGTTGGCACCAGACGGACCGCGACGCCGTGCGGGACGCAGAGGCCGTGCTCGTCCGCACCGTGACGCGCCTGTGCCTGGACGTCCTGAAGTCCGCCCGCGTACGCCGGGAGGAGTACGTGGGCACCTGGCTGCCAGAGCCCATCATCGAGACAGTGGAGGGTGACGACTTGACGCTGACCCTGATGATGGCCCTGGAGCGGCTGTCTCCGCTGGAGCGCGCCGCGTTCCTCCTGCACGACGTGTTCGGCATGGACTTCGAGCAGGTGGCGAAGGCCATCGACCGTGACCCCGCCGCGTGCCGCCAGCTGGCCAGCCGCGCGCGGGCCCACGTGCAGGAGGCCCGGCCCCGCTTCCCCGTGACGGAGGCCAAGGGGCATGAGATGGCCTCCGCGTTCCATGCCGCGTCGCGGAGCGGCGACACGCACGCGCTCCAGGCATTGCTGGCCCAGGACGTCATCCTGTACGCCGACGGCGGCGGCAAGGTGAAGGCGGTCCTCAATCCCATCTACGGCCGGGAGAAGCTGCTGCGCTTCTTCGAAGGGGTGTCGCGCATTCCGGCCGTGGGTTCGGCGCAGCTCGTGTACGAGGGCACCATCGACGGCCTGCCCGCGTACGTCACGATGGATGCGGATGGAATGCTGCAGACCACGGCGTTCGCCATCGAGGACGGCCGCATCGTCGCCCTCTACGTCACGCGCAACCCCGACAAGCTGAAGGGCATCCGGCGGGCGGTGGTGGGGGAGACGTCGTAGCCGGGCTTCAGCGCGCGGCGAAGGACTCGCGCGCGAAGTCGACGAAGCGGAGCAGGGCCGGGGTGCTTCCGGCCTTGCGCCACGCGATGACGGTGTTCGTCACCGGCGCGTCCTCCGGCAGGTCGATGAAGGCCACGCCGGAGTGGTGCTCCGTGTCGGGCGTGTGCGGCATGGGCGCGATGCCGAAGCCCGCGGAGACGAACCAGATCTTCGTCGCCACGTTCTGCGCGTACTGGCGCACGGCGGGCTCCACCCCCGCGTCGCGGAGCCGGTCGAAGAACCCCGCGTAGTAATCCGGTGGCGCGACGCCGGGCTCCACCAGGACGAGCGGTTCATCCCGCAGGTCCTTCCACGCCACGGCCTTGCGCTTCGCGAACGGATGCCGGGCCGGCACGGCCAGCCGGAAGGGCTCGCGGCGGATGAGGTGCGAGACGACGTCCGGCGGCATGCGCTCCCGGGGCCGCAGGATGCCCACGTCCAGCGTGCCCCGCTCCAGGGCCTCCAGCTGCCACGAGGACGGATGGTTGCTCAGCTCGATGTGGACGCCCGGCACCTTCTTCTGGAAGGCCCGGAGCATCGCCGCGAACCGGGGCGTCGCGAACGACGAGATGAGCCCCAGCACCAGCACGTCCTGTTCCCCCCGCGCCTGCCTCGCCGCGTGCTCCTGGAACCGCCGGGCCCGCTCCAGGAGTTGATGCGCCTCCGGCAGCAGTTCGCGCCCCAGCCGGGTGAGGCGCACCGCGCGGCCCTCGCGTTCGAAGAGCGCTCCGCCCAGCTCGGTCTCGAACTTGCGGATCTGCTGGCTGAGCGGCGGCTGGGCGATGTGCAGCCGCTTCGCGGCGCGCGTGAAGCTGAGCTCCTCCGCGACCGCGACGAAGTACCGCAGGTGGCGCAGCTCCATGGTCCATACGCTCCAGGTCTGGACTCCAGACCCAGGATATATTGGAAGTATGGGTGGGGGAGCGCTAGGCATCCCGCATGGAGACCTCCTCCGCCGCGCTCCCCGCCACCGTGCCCCAGGCCGCGCCCATGGACCGCCGGCTCTTGTGGACGATGACGACGGCGACCGTGCTCGCGGTGGGCAACGTCTATTACAGCCAGCCGCTGCTGGGCGTCATCGCTCGGACCTTCGGGCTGTCCGCCTCCGCCGTGGGCTCCGTGCCCATGTCTTCGCAGCTGGGGTACGTGGCGGGCCTGGTGCTCCTCACGCCGCTGGGCGACGTGCTGGAGAAGCGCGGCCTGCTGGTGACGATGCTGGGGCTCGCGGCGGTGGCGCTCTTCGCGGCGGGCCTGGCGCCGACGTTCCCCCTGTTCCTGGCGGCCTGCGTGGCCATTGGCCTGACCTCCGTGCTGGTGCAGATCCTCATCCCGTTCGTCGCGGCGCTCAGCTCGCCCGAGGAGCGCGGGCGGAACCTGGGCGTCGTGCTCAGCGCCGCGCTGGTGGGCGTGCTCGTGTCGCGCGCGCTCAGCGGCTTCGTGGCCACGCACCTGGGCTGGCGCGGGATGTACTTCGCGGCCGGCGCGACCATGGTGGGGCTGGCGATGACGCTGCGGCTGGGGCTGCCCCGCTACGAGTCCTCCACGCGGCTGACGTATCCACGCCTCCTGCAGTCGCTGTGGGTGCTGCTGCGGGACGTGCCGGGGCTCCGGGCCATCGCGCTCACGGGCGCCCTGATGTACGCCGCGCTCTCCGCGTTCTGGGCGTCGCTGGCGTTCTTCCTCGGCAGTGACGCGTACCACCAGGGGCCGGGGACGGCGGGCATGTTCGGGCTCATCGGGACGGTGGGGGCGCTGGCCGCGAACGTCACGGGGCGGCACGCGCAGCGCATTGGCGCGCGGAGGATCGTCCGGGCGTGCATCGTCACCATGCTGGCGGCGTTCGGTGTGTTCGCGCTCTTCGGCACGGTGTGGGCCGGGCTCATCGCGGGCGTGGTGCTGCTGGACCTGGGCGCGCAGGCCGCCACGGTGTCCAACCAGACGGAGCTGTACCGCCTGCATCCCACGGCGCAGACGCGCCTCAACACGCTCTACAAGATGTTCTACTTCGTGGGCGGGGCCTGCGGCTCCGCGCTGTCCGCCATCGCGTGGGACCACGCGGGCTGGCGGGGCGTGTGCGCGGTGGGCGGTGGGTTCCTGGTCATCGCGTTCGTGTGGGAGCAGCTCCAGGCGCGGCGGGCCGCGGCGGCGCCCGCCGTCACTTGACGAAGGCCTGGAGTCCCCCTGAGCCATGCAGGGTAGGGTGCGGCGCATGTCGCCGCACCCCCGCCGCTTCGTCGCCGAGCCGTTGATCCTCGTGATGCGCCACCTGGAGGCGCTGTTGCCGTCCGGTCCGGTGTCCATCGAAGTCCCGGATCCGGATCTGGGACACGGGCGCTATCCCGGCGAGCGCGTGGAGGGAGGGTTGGTGCACCGGCCGCTGCGGAGCTGGTGCGACCTGGCGGAGGGGCTGTCCTGCCGTCTGCGCACGCCGCGCGGAGTGGACGCGACGCACGTGCGGCTCACGTTCGAGCCGCTGGGTTCGGAGGCGTCGTGGCACGCGAGCGGTGGGGCGCGCACGGAGGCGCCGCAGGAGCGCTACGGCGCCTCGTCCGACTTCGCGCGCATCCGGAAGTTCGAGGACGCGGGCTTCCTGGTGCCGTGGCTGGAGGCGGTAGGAAGGCTGGCGCTGCCCGCGGGCGCGAGGCTCCTGGACCTGGGCGTCAACCGGGGCGATGAGCTGGCCGCCTTCGCGGAAGTGGAGGGAGTCCGCTTCGTCGGCGTGGACCACAGCGCGAGCGCGCTGGCGGAGGCCCGCGCGGCGTTCCCGGATCCGCGCCATGCGTTCGTGCAGGCGGACCTGAACGCGCTGCCGAAGGACCTGGGCCGCTTCGACGCGGTGGTGTCGGTGGGCACGCTGCAGAGTCCGGGGGTGGATGACCGGGCGCTCCTGCGCCAGCTGGTGCAGGAGCACCTGGAGCCCAGGGCCGCGCTGCTCCTGGGCTTCCCCAACTCACGCTTCCGTGACGGAGAGGTCGTGTACGGCGCGCGCGTGCGCAACCTGAGCGAGCCGGACCTGTCGCTTCTGGTGAAGGACCTGTCGTTCTATCGCCGCTACTTGCACCAGCACGGCTTCCGCACGTTCCTGGGCGGTAAGTACGACCTGTTGCTCACCGCTGTTCGCGCGCCAGGTTGAGTCTACTTCGCCACCCTGGCGCGCAGCTTCTCCAGCGTCTGCGCGAGGCGGCGGGCTCGGGTTTCCTCCTTCTTCGCCTCGGTGAGCGCCTTCACGAACTCCTTGCGGTGCGTGAAGGCGAGCTTCGCGAAGACGTCCGCTAGCGCGGGCTCCGCGTCCAGCGCTCGCTGGAGGTCCTCCGGCACTTCAATCTCCCGAGGTGCCGTGTCCCGCTCCAGCGTGATGCTCAGCATCGCGCCGTCCTTGATGCCCGCGGCCTCGCGCACCTCCTTGGTGAAGCCCAGGTAGGTGAGGCCGCCGTACACCATCAAGCGGCTCCGGAAGGGCTGACCGTTGACGGTGCCCACCACGGGAGGCCGTGCTTCGCCGTACTCCTCGCGGCTGTCGAACGGACAGCGCACGAACCGGCCTCCCACGTCGTTGGCGACCTCGAGCTTCGCCTTGAACTTGCGCGCGGCCATGAGCGGGTCCCCGGCCTACGGCTTGACGAACTTGAGCGCGAACCGGTCGCTCGTGCCCCGGCGCTCGCCCGCGGCTCCCGGGCTGGAGTTCCAGTCGCGCGTGTCCTCCGGGTTGCGCCAGGTGTTGCTCTCCTCCTGGAGCTTGAAGCCCGCGGCCTGCACCTCGTCACGCACCAGCTGCTCGTCGATGCGGTGCAGCGTCTGGCCCTCGGTGATGCCCGTGCCCGGCTTCGCGCTGGAGTCGAGGATGACGTACACGCCGCCCGGCTTGAGCGCCTGGAACACGGCGGCGTTCATCTTCGCCCGGTCCACGCCCAGCCATCCCGCGTCGTGGTAGATGATGTGGCTGACCACCGCGTCCAGCGTGCCGTTCAGCTCGGGCGGGAAGGGCGCGTCCAGCTCGCGGTCCAGGCGCTCCACGTTCTGGTTCACCGGCCGCGCCAGCCGCTCCTGCCACGGCTTCTCCGCGAACCTCTCCAGGACGATGCTGGGGTTCTCCCCGTACACCTTGCCCGTGGGGCCCACCGCGCGCGCCAGCAGCTCCGTGGTGTAGCCGCCGCCCGCCATCAGCTCCCCGACGTGCATGCCGGGCTTCACGCCCACGAAGTCCAGCAGGGCCGCGGGATGACGGCCCGCATCCAGCTTTCGGTCCGCCTCCGCGCGGTCCGGCGCGTCCACCAGCGCCTGCGACGACACGGCCGCCGGCCGCGCCTGGGTGGAGGACGCCGGAGTCGTGGGCGTCGAGTGGGAACAGCCAGCGAGGACCAGGAACGATGCCGCCATCAGTGCATTGCGCATGGGCCATCCATATCGCCCGCGCCCATGCCTGCCTTCCGAAAAAGGCGGACGCCCGGAGGGTGTCCAGGCGCCCGCCTGCGCTCAGAGGACGGCGTGCATCACGGTCCGGTCACCTTGATGTTGTCGATGGCCACGCCGCAGACCTTCATGGATGTGATTCCCGGTGGGCGTGCGAATGACTTCACGAACGATGCGGGGGCTGGCTTTCAGGCAACCTCGTGAGCGGCCCGGGCCCAGCGCACGCCTTCCAACCCCAGGCTCCGCACCTCGGCCTCCATGAGCGCGCCGTACTGTTCATCGACCCACTGTCGGAAGTAGGTGTCCGGCGCCGCGAGCACCAGGCGCCCGTCCTCGACTCCCACCGCGCGGGCCTTGCCCAGCCACGACAACGCGTACCGCTTGCCCTGGGCGCGCAGGCCCTCAAGACAGTCACTCCAGACGCGAGCCGCTTCCGTGGACGGGGCTTCGTCCGTGACGGGTCCACCGGACAGGTCTGCGCCTTCCTCCGCGCCGTCCTCCAGGGGCGGGACGTAGCGCGTCCACACGCGGGGCGAGCAGAACGCGAGCACGGTGCCCGCGGGCTGCCGGGTCCGGCCCCAGTCGGACTGGAGGTAACCCTGGCAGGCCGCCTGGAGCCGGGCCTCGTCACCGTCCACGCCGCGCAGCGCCTGGGCGTACCAGTCCGCCCAGCCGGCGGGTGGCTTCTCCCGGGGAACCCCCCGGAAGGCCCTGACCCGGGCGTCCTGGAAGGCGTCGAAGAACGCCGCCGCGCGGGCGGCCATGGCGGGCGCGGGGAGGGGACGTCCGGCGTCCGGGGACGGCGCGGGGGCGTCCTCGCGAGGCGGTGCGGCCGGGACCAGGTGCGTGCCGGGGAGGGAGAGCTGCACGGGGTCCTGCTCCGCGTCCGGGGGCGTGTCCTCGGTGGGCACGGGCGGCACGGGGATCAGGTGGGCGGGGAGGGCGGTGACGAGCTCCTGGCCGATTTCCAGTTCACCCAGGCCGGCAGCAGCAGATGAAGATCTCTTGTTCTCCTTCTCCCTTCTGTTTCTGGGGGAGGACGTCCCGGACGTGTCCCGAGGACGTCCGGCGGACACAGCGAGGCCCTTGGAGGCGGCCCGCTCCCGCCGTTTGCGCTCGGCCTCCTTCTTCCGCTTGTCGAGCACTCCGACATAGCGATCACAGAGCGTGAGGCGCACGCCGTCGTCTTCACGGATCAGGATCCGGGCGCGGAGGAGGGCGGACCAGAAGGCGCCGGGGGTGCCCGTCCAGCGGACGGCGGACTCCAGCGCTTCAATCCACACGGCTTCGTCCGCGGACGCGTCCCACGCTTGTCCGCCGGACATGTCCGCGGACGGTCCGAAGGACACAAAGCGCCCTTCGGGCAGGGCCTGCACGGCCCAGATTTGAAGCTCCACCATGGCGCCCAGGAACGCGCGCCGGTCCATGCCCAGCACGCGAGCGGCGCCAATCACCGCGAGGCTCATGGGGAAGCCCACGTCCACCTGCACCCAGTCCAGACCCGCCACGTCCACGCCTCCCATCCCGGACGCACCTGCGTGTCCGGTCCCGTGTGCCCTGGTGCCCGTTACGGGCGTCCGTCCCTGCCCGCTGTCGTGGGTCGTCCCCCGGTCCGCTGATCCGGCGTTGATCGCATGGACCCGGCCGGAAGCCGGGCGCCACACGAGCGCAGGAGGTGGGATGGGGGAGGGGGATGATCCACGGCTCCGCGATCTGTGTCGTGGATCCCTGGCCGTCTACCCCCTGGGTTCTCCAGCGGACGTCCGATCTCTGGACGCTACAAGGCGCTACAGGCGGACGGGGTGGATCAGGGCCCGTTCACCAGGAGGTTGTCGATGGCGAGGCCGCAGCCGACGCCGCCGGAGGTGCTGGTGAGCTGGATGCGGGAGGTGGTGCTGGTGGCGTTGAACACGTAGGAGCGCGCGCTCCAGGACGCGGACGTGTTGGAGAAGCTGGCGCTGGACGGGCCGTAGTTGATGGTGGCGGACCGGGACACGGTGGCGCAGGCGGGGCTGTTGGACACGTAGAAGGACACCGTGTAGCCGGCGCCCACGACGGTGGGCACGTCCTGGTACAGCGAGCCCGCGCCCAGGCCATTGAGGTCAATGGACTGCACCCCGTTCTGCGGCGTCTTGTACGTGTTCTTCATCACCTTGATGCCGGAGGTGATGGTCCAGCCTGGAAGCGCGGTGCTGCCGGCGTTGAGGACCACGTAGTTGAAGTTGCCGATGGCGTTGTTCTCGAAGCTGCCGTTGGAGGCGACGTTGAGCCCCTGCTCGACGTTGCCGAGCTCGGGCTCCTGGATCACGGCATCCGGGCCGCCACAGGCCGTCAGCGCGAAGAAGCCAAAGCCCACCACCGCGCTGCAACGCAGCAATTGCTTGCCATTCATATGAGGTGATTCCCCCTGAGATGTGTTTCGACCGGGTGTATTGCCCGGGTGAAACACACTGTGTCGGTTTTCACATTCAGTGTGTCAGGCTTCACTGATTGGGTTGCCAGGCTGGTTGCTGGGCAGGCGGGTTAAAGGGCTGTGCAGCCTCCCGTGGGTGGGGGGCTGATCACGGCTGTGGTACTCAGCGAGCAGGACTGGACGCTGCGCAGGTAGATGGAACCCGAGGCGCCGCCACCACCGCCGCCACCACCGCTTGCCCCCAAGAGCGTTGCTCCAAAATTGCCCGCGTAGGGACTGCTCGAGGCGCCGCCAGCGCCGCCATCACCACCAACAACGCTGCTTCCAGCGCCGCCACTGGCGCCGCCTCCACTGAACTCACTGCCGCTTGAACCATCCGCTCCGTTGTTCGCAGTGCCGTTACCTGCACCACCCCCCTGGCCACCCCCGCCGCCATTGGCGGTGATCCGAGCCGCGGACGTCAGGGTCACCTGGAAGGCTTCCAGCACCACTCGGCCGCCACTCCCGCCGCCGCCGCCTCCCGCTGCTGCTGGGCCTGAGGGGTTCGCCTTGCCGCCCAAGCCACCGCCGCCACTCACAGAGAGGCCCTTCCCGAGGGTGAGCGTCCTGGCCACAGAGATTTGGAGGGCGCCGCCGCCAGCTCCTCCGAGCCCGCCAGCCGCGTTGCCTGTGCCCCCGCCATTGCCTCCCGGGCACCCACCGATGAGCGGCGTTAAGGCCGATGCCTGCTGGAGGCCTGCGTCACCTCGCGTGGCGGTGGTGTTGTAGCCCCTGCCGCCATTGCCTCCAGGCGTCGTTCCGCCCGCACCACCTCCGCCGCCACCCTGGCCTCCGCTGTACGTCCCGGCCCTGCCCTGCGACGCGGCGCACCCCTGATTGCCGCCAGTCCCGGGAACCGGTGCGCCATTCACGATGCGCCCGCTGGCCAGGATGTCATGGCTCAACGTCGCGTCCCCGTACACGGCGAGGATGAGGGGGCGGCTTCCCACGATGCGCAGCTCTCCGCCGAGGGCCAGGGTCCGTACGGGGATGAGCAGGATGTCCGGAGCGCCTCCCGTTTGGGACACGGTTTTGATGGCGAACGCGCTGGTTTCCGGGCCGGCACTGTCCGGCGTCCAGGTCCTCGCATCCGTGTCGAACACCACCGCCCCGGTGGTCCTCAGCTCACCAATCTCTCCGCCAGGAATGCTGTTCGGATTGAAGTTGGCGGGCGTGTAGGGGAACGCGACGCACTGGCCATCCGCGCGGCACACGCGAGGCGAGCCCGAAGCATCATCACTGCAGGGCAGATTGAGCCGCGTCGGGTCCGGCGCGTACATGCAGGAACTATTGCGCGTGCAGCCCGCGACGCTGTTGCACTCCCTGGGAGGGCAGGGCGTGTCCTTGCCGATACACGTTCCATTGCCATCACAGAACCCCGGGTCATGGCAGACGTTGCCGTCCTCGCAGGACGTCGTGACCGGCTTGGGGGCGTACTCACAGTTGCCGTTGGCTGGGTTGCAGCTTCCCGTAGTCTCCTGGCACTGGGGATTCGACGGGAGGCTGCATGTCTTCACGTCGCCCACGCACTGTTTGTCAGCTGTGCACCGTCCATTGGTCATGCACGGGTTTCCAGGGTCGCAGGATGCGCCCACGGCCACGGCCCCTTCGACGCACTGACCCGTGGACGCCTCGCACGTCACGGTCGCCTGGCACTGGCCCGTCGGCTGCGTGCACTTCGGCTCTCCGCCCCCGCACTGCGCCGCATCGCCGATGCCGACGCATTTCTTCCCCACGGTGCACAGATCGCTGGCGTCCGTGCACGTCTTGTCCGCGCAGTCCGAATCCGCGCACGCCTTCTTTCCATCACAGTCGAAGTCGACCGCCGTGTCGCACTTCTCCGGGGCTCCCGGGTAGACGTCGGCTCGGGAGTCATCGCAGTCGGGCAACTCCACGCCTGGGCCGCTCGCGACGAAGCCATCGCCATCGTCATCGCGGAACACTGCCTGGAGCGTGACGGTCCAGTCGATGGACTTTCCAGAAGGAGCATCCAACGCGCGGTCCTCGTGAGTTTCCACGACCGAACCGGAGCATTGATTGCCACTGACGGCCGCGAATGAAGTCACCTTCACGTTCAGTTGGTCGCCCCATGCCAGCTTGCGGACCATGGCGACCTGGACCTTCTTCGCGTCAGGGTCCTTGAACTGACTGGAGGGAAGGTCGGTTCCCACCTGACTGCTTCCGTCGCCCACCTCCACGCGCAGGCACTGGGGCCGGTAGGAGGGGAACTCCACCGTGAGGCGAAGCACGCCCTCAGCGGGGTCCTTCATCCGGCAGGCGGAGAGCAGCACCACGCAGACCAATAGACAAGTCAGACGCATGGTGCCGCACTGTAACCGTCAGACCTCCATTGCTGGAATTCCAGGAGGCAATCAGCTCAGGGGGTGACACAGCCGTTCGTGGACGCGGGGCTGATCACGGCCCCGACGGCGACGGTGCAATTCCTGACGCTGCGCAGATGGATGTAACCCCGGCTGCCGCCGCCTCCTCCGCCACCTCCGTCAACGCCTAGCGCGGTATCTCCGTCGCCACCCTTGATCGGGGTCGCGGCGGAGCCAGAGCCACCGGCGCCTCCATTGCCTCCCGTGGTGTTTCCGGTGTTACCCCCGCTCGCTGGTCCGTCGCCGTCCTCGGATCCGTTGCCGCCTGCCGATCCGGCCCAGTTCACGGCATTCGCGGCCTTGCCTCCACCGCCACCGTTGGCCGTCACTCGCGCCGCGGCGGTCAGCTCCACCTGGAACGCTTCCAGCACCACCCGTCCACCGCTACCACCACCACCGCCGCCCGCGCTGTTCGCACTGCCGCCCGCGCCGCCATGCCCGCTCGCGGAGATGTTCTTCGAGATGTTCAACGTACGCGCGACGGAGAGCTGGATGGCACCGCCACCAGCGCCCCCCTTGCCTCCGTCCGACGCACCCGAGGCTCCGCCATTTCCACCCACGCAGCCTCCCAGGAGCGGTACGGGCGACTCGGGCCGGACGACGCCCCCGCCCCCTGTTACCTGGCTGTGGTTGTAGCCCTTTCCACCGCTTGCACCGGCGGTCGCATTGCCCGCGCCGCCACCGCCGCCGCCTGTCCCATTGGCAAACGCTCCTGCGGCTCCGTTGGATGCGCCACAGGACGTATTGCCATTCACGATGCTTCCCGAGGCCAGGATGGACTGGCTCACGTTCGCGGCGCCATAAACAGCCAGGATGACGGGGTTGGGACCGATGATGGTGATGCTTCCATTCAACTCCAGGAGCCTCACGGGGATGAGCACTGCCTGCGGGTTTCCGGCGCCCTGGTCCAGCATCACGAACTTGATCGTGTCCCGGGTCGGGACCTGGCCCTGCGGAGACCAGGTCCGGCTGGTGGTATCGAACGTCACGTTCGCATTGACCCTGAGCTCACCAATGTCCGCGGCCGCGATGGTGTTCGGATCAAAGTTGGAAGGCCGGTAGGGGAACGGGGTGCAACTGGCGTCCGCCATGCACACGCCAGGAACATTGCCTGATGTGGTGCACGCGGCATTGAGGTCCACTTCGTACTCACATTCGGTGCTTGCCGTGCACTGTTGCTTCACGCGGTGGCATGGGGGCGGAGAGCAGATCCCAGGCGTGCCCACGCAGTTCCCCGCTCCATCACAGTGGTCCGCCGTGGTGCACGTCAGCGGGTCCTTACAGGACGTGGTCGTCGGGAGTGGGGGGAAGACACAGGTGCCATTGGCCGGGTTGCACGTCCCCGAGCTTGCCTTGCACTGCTCGGTGGTCGAACACGTGCGCTCGGTGCCCGCGCACCTCCCGTCGGCCCCACACGTGTCGGCGTCCGTGCAGAGGTTGCCGTCGTCACACGTCTTGCCAACCGTGGACTCCGTGGCCTCGCAGCGCCCCGAAGAGGGATTACAGGCCTGGGGCGCGTCGCAGACGCCCGTGGGCTGTGTGCACGTCGTCGTCTGCGTGGGCTCGCACTTCGCCTCCAGTCCCGAGCCCTGGCAGCGGTCCCCTGTCGTGCAGGCATTGCCGTCGTCGCACGGATTGCCAAAGCACCCCGCCTCCTGGCAGCCCGTTCGCTGGTTGCAATTGAGATCCTGGGTGGAGCCACAGGTCTCCGCGGCGCCCGGGTGCATGTCCGGGTTCGAGTCATCGCAGTCCGCGGGTTCGTCCCACGTGGCGCCCGCGAGGTAACCGTCCCCGTCGCTGTCCTCCGCGGAGAGCAGGAGGTCCGAACGGGCAAACGCCTTCGCGGGGACGACCACAGGCTCCTTGCTGGAGCGCGTCTCCACCACCTTCCCTGAGCACCGGTCGCCCGCGGCCTCCGTGTACGACGACACCGTGAGGCCCAGCGCCGTGTCCCAGTCCGCCTTCCGGCGCACCGCGACCAGGACCTCTTGCTTGTCCGGGTTCTTGAAGGCGCTGGCCGGGATGTCCGTGGCCTCCTGGTGCCCCTTCGAGTCCTTCGCCTCCACGCGCAAGCACGCGGGCTTGAAGGTGCCGTACTTCACGGACACACGGATGGCGCCTTCGTCGGGAGCCTTCTCCCCACAGGCGGCCAGGAACATCACGCATCCCAACAGGCAGAGCCGATACATGGCGCCGCACTGTAGCCAACACCTCCCGGGACAGGGGAGCGGGGCAGGGAAGACCCCGACTCCCCGTCAACCGGGGACCTTCAGCCTCGCAGGGACACCACCGTGACGCCGTCCCCGCCCTCGTGGCTCTCACCCGGGCGGAACATGCGGATGTAGGGCGACGCGGCCAGGTGGTCCCGGATGGCCTGTTTCAGGGCGCCGGTGCCGTGCCCGTGGATGATGAGCGCGGCCTCCTCACCCTTGCGCATGCCCTGGTCCAGGAACGTCTCCAGCTCCGCCAGCGCGTCGTCGGCGCGCATGCCGCGCACGTCGCAGCGGAAGTTCGTGGCCTCCACCTGGGACGGCGCCGCGGAGGCCGCGCGCTTCAGGGCCGCTTCGCCCTTCTTCTGGTCCGGGAACTTCGCCTGCTGCGGCTTCTTGCCCCGCGAACCGGACAGCTCCGTCGTGGGCACGCGCATCTTCAGCGCGCCACCCGCGGACACGACCGCCTGGCCGTCCGTCAGCTCCAGGATCTCCACGTCCCGGCCCAGGCCGGAGTGGTGCACCCACGCGCCCACCTTCAGGTTCGCGGGCCCCGGGGCCTCCACCTGGAACAGCTCCGCCTTGGCCGCCGCCGCGCGCTTCGCCGCCTCGTCCGCGCGCTGCTGCAGCTGCGCCCGCGCCTCGGAGAGCGCCTTCTCGTTCTGCTCCGCGCGCAGCTTCGTCAGGAGGTCGCGGACCTCCTGGGCGGCGTGCTCGCTGGCCGCGTGCACGTCCTCGTTGAACTGCATCATGCGGCCCTTGCGCTCGCGCTCGAAGGCGACCTTCTGCTTCTCCAGGTCCGCGCGGAGGGCCTCCGCCTCCTTCGCCGCGATGCGCGCCTTCTCCAGCTCCTCGGTGAGCTTGCGCCGCTCGTCCTCCGCCGCCGCCAGCGCCTTGGTGAGCGGGCCGCCCGCGTTGAGCGACAGCTCCCGGGCGCGCTCGCACACGGAGGCCGGCAGGCCCACCCGCGCCGCCACGTCGATGGCGGACGACTGGCCTGACGCGCCCATCTGCAGCCGGAACGTGGGCGCCATGCGCTTGGCGTCGAAGCCCACGCGCGCGTTGAGGAAGCGCGGATCCATGTGCGCCAGCGCCTTGAGCTCCTCCAGGTGCGTCGTCACCAGGACGTACGCCCCCTTGCCCAGCAGCTCCTCCAGCACGGCGATGGCGATGGCCGCGCCCTCGCGAGGATCCGTGTCGGAGGCGATCTCGTCGATGAGCACCAGCGAGTTCTCCGCCACCGCGGCGAGGATGTCGCGCAGCAGGGTGACGTGGCCGCTGAACGACGACAGGCCCTGCGACAGGTCCTGCGTGTCACCCACGGTGGAGTGCACGGAGCGGTACAGCGGCATCCGCGACCCCTCGCCCACCGGGATGGGCAGGCCCGCGCGCAGCATCAGCGCGCACAGCCCCACGCCCGTCAGCGTCACCGTCTTGCCGCCCGCGTTGGGGCCGGACACCACCAGCGCCCGGGCCTCCTCGGTGAGCGTCACGTCGTTGGACACCACCTCCGTGCCCTTGAGCACCAGGCGCGGGTGGCGCAGCGAGCGCAGCTGCAATTCCTTCACGTCCACGAAGGTGGGCGTCGTGGCGTCCAGGTCCGAGGACAGGACGGCGATGGCCTCCACCTCGTCCAGCTCCGCCACCGCCTCCAGCCCTTCCAGGATGCGCGTGGACTCGCGGCCGACGAGCTTGCTCAGCTCCTGGAGGACCTTCAGCTCCTCCTCCGCGACCTCCGACTGCGCGATGGCCAGGTCGTTGCCCAGGCCCACCATCACCTGGGGCTCCATGAAGAGCGTCTGCCCCGTCTGGCTGGCGTTGTGGACGATGCCGTCCACCTCCGCGCGGTAGTTGGACACCACCGGCACCACGTACCGCCCGTTGCGCAGCGTGTAGTAGTTCTCACGCAGCTTGGACGTGAACGTCAGGTCGTGGAGCATCTCGTCCAGGCGCGTCTTGATGCGCCGGTGCAGGCCGCGGGCGCGGTCGCGCGCCTCCTTCAGCTCCGGACTGGCGCGGTCGGAGAGGGTTCCGTCCGGTTCGAAACACTGATCCAACCGGCGCGCCATGGCCTCCAGGAAGGGCAGGCGCTTGGAGATCTCCACCAGGCGGGGGATGCGCTCCTTGCGCTCGTCCAGCGCCTCGCGCGTGCGGGCGAAGGCGAAGAGCAGCTGGGCCGCGTCGATGAGCTGCCGGGGCTCCAGCACGCCGCCCTTCTCCGCGTGGCCCACGGCGGCGCGCAGGTCCGTCGCGCCGCCCAAGGGCATGGAGAACTGCTGCTGGGAAAGGAAGCGGGCCTCGTCGACGAGCGCCAGCGCTTCGGTGACTTCCGCCTCGGTGTCCAGGAATGGACGGGAGAGCACCCGCTCCCTTCCTGGCTCGGTGCGGCAGCGCTGCGTGAGCGCGCGGAGCACTTCCGAGAAACCAAGGTCTTCCAGCGTCCGTTGGGAAATCTGCACGGTCATGGGTTTCATGCGAGGCCGGGTGCCCGTCAAGGGGAAGTATTGAGGTAGCCCACCGGGACCTGCTATCTGCCAACCATGATGTGGGTTCTCGTGGCGGCGCTGCTTGCGGGCGCGTCCGACGCACCGGCCTCTCCGGTCCTGACGGCGCAAGCGACCCCGGCCTCCAATCCGCTGGCGGATGCGCTGGCGTTGGAGGCCTCGGGCAACGACGCGGGAGCCCTCGTCGCCCTGGAGCGGTTGATTACCAACCAGCCCCGCTGGGAATTGCCCCGGCTGGAGGCCGCGCGGCTGCTCCTCAAGGGGGGCAGCGCCCCGGAGCTGGAGCGCGCTGCCACCCACCTGGACGCCGCCCTGCGCGAGGCCCCGGACAACCCCCGCGTGTACTTCCTCCAGGGGCAGCTCCAGGAGGAGCAGGGCGCCACCTTCGACGCCATCCGTGCCTACGAGCGCGCCGTCACCCTGCGCCCGTCCTACGACGACGCGCGCTTCCGGCTGGCGGGCCTCTGGGCCCAGGCGGGGGACTGGCTCAAGGCGGAGCTGCACTACCGCCCCCTGTCCAAGTCCCGGCCCGCGTGGGTGCAGGTGCGCATGCAGCTGGCGGCGGTGCTGGAGAAGCAGGGCCGCACGCAGGACGCGGAGCGGGAGTTCCTGGCCGCGCGTGACGCCCAGCCGGACAACCCCGGCGTCCTGCGGACCCTGGCGGCGTTCTACGAGCGGACGGACAGGCCCCAGCTCGCCGCGAAGGTGAGGGCGCAGCTGACGGCGCCAGCGAAGCGAAACATGCGGGCCCTCAAACCTTCGAAGCGCTGACAGCGAGCAACAGTGCGCGGTCCGTGGCGATTGCTCTTCGCGACGCGCTGCATACACTGCGCCCGCTTTGAAGACCGCCAACCTCGCCATCGTCTTCACCGACATCAAGGGCTTCACCGAACGCACCAGTCGGCAGACGCTGGAGGAGAATCAGCGGCTGCTGCAGGTGCATGAGGCGTTGCTCGCGCCGCTGTTCAAGGCGTTCGGTGGACGCATCATCAAGTCCATTGGCGACGCGTTCCTGGTCACCTTCGAGTCCCCCACGCAGGCCGTCCTGAGCGGCATCGCCATCCAGGACCGGCTCTGGCACCACAACCGGGAGCTGCTGGAGGATGATCAGATCCACGTCCGCGTCGCCGTGAACGTGGGCGAGGTCCGGGTCGAAGCCAACGACATCTTCGGCGAGCCGGTGAACATCGCGGCGCGCGTGGAGGGCATCGCGGAAGCGGACGAGGTCTTCTTCACGGAGGCCGTGTACCTGGCCATGAACAAGGCGGAGGTGCCGTCGCAGGAGGTGGGCGCCTTCGAGCTCAAGGGCATCCCCGGGAAGATCCGCGTCTTCCGTGTGCCGCGCGCGCCCTACCGGGTGCTGGCGCCGACGCCGGACGCGGTGCTGCCCTCGCCGGAGGAGGCGGCCGCGCTGCCGCCCTACGGCAACCTGGCCCTGGCGCGTGTGACGGACTCCAGCATGGACCTGGGCGCCCTGGGCCAGCGCGCGGCGGAGGGCGCGGCGGCGGTGGGCCAGCGCGCGGCCGCGAGCGCGGTGGCGGTGGGGCAGCGC
>NZ_RAWM01000158.1 GCF_003668875.1 Corallococcus interemptor
GTGATGCGAGGGGCGAGGGCGGTGGGCCGGCGGCTGGCACGGACGCGGCTGGGCCGGATGCTGAGCAGGGGCTGGCGGGGCATGCGCGACCGGCTGCGGCAGGCGCGCGAACGCATCCGGCAGTGGCGGCAGCGGCGGAGGCAGCAGCAGCAGCAGACACCCCAGCAACGGTTGGATCGGGCGGTGGAGCAGCTCCAGCCACGAGTCGGCTCGCTGCTTCGCCGCGGCGTTCCCCGGCTCCGGCTGCGCGCGCAGCTGGCCATCTGGCGCGCCTGGTACCGGCTGACTCGCCTCTCCGTCGAGCGCGAGGGAGGAGACCGAGGCCGCATCCTCGCGATCATCAATCCCCGCAGGCCGGTGGCGTCGGTCTACACGGTGCCAGACGGCATCCGGCTGATGCGAATCATTGACGAGGTCGCCAATGAGGTCCTGGGCCTGAGGCCCGAGCAACAGCCGGAACACACGCGGGCCGTCGAGGCGGAAGCCGAGCAGCTGCGCCAGCAGCGAGAGCAGCGCCGGGGCGTGCCGGGGGAGGAACCCCTGGAGGTGCAACCCGGCGTCGGTAACCTGGGGGCGATCATGGACTACCGGCGGCAGGTCGCGGGTGCTCGCCAGGGGCAGACCCAGAACGTACGCGTAGGTGGAACGCTTGTAGAGGAGTCGTTCCACGAGCAGCGCGTGGTCGCGCTGGGCAACATCCGGGTCGAGGGGGTGGGAGGCAGGGGGCGCTATCGGGACATCGCGCAGGAACTCGCAAACGTCCAGCGTCTGACGGGCGCAAGCGAGCAGGGTATCGCCACAGCCCTGCGCAATCTGGCGCGAGGGGACCCCATGCCCGGGTTCGTTACCGGTCAACCCAATGCTCAGAATCTAATGCAGTCGCTCGCGGGGCTGACGCGGCTCTTCCAACTCGAGGCGGCCCGGGCTGGTGTGGCGGCCGCCCATGTGCCCATGCTTCTGGACATGGTTGCGCACTCGGGGTCCCAGCGGATGAGCTTCCAGGAGGCGTTCTCGAGCATCCCGGAGCGCCGGGGAGGCGGTGGGCTCTTCCCGGCCTCTCAGCGCGGAGCGGGAGCCGGTATGCGAGCGGTGGAGGCTGAGCGTGTACCCGGAGTCGAGTACGCGAGCGGTGAACGGCGAGCCCAGGAGCAGAGGCGCCGTCAGATTGAGTTCGTCCGGCGCTGGATTCGCGCGCAGATGGAGGCGCTCGACATGAACTTCAGCGATGGGAATCAGGTGAGACGGTTCATCCGGGAATCGTTCGAGAATGCTTTGCGGCAGAGCGTGTCCATGCATTATGGCGTTGACATCACCCGAACCCCTGGTTCGTGAGGTGTACCCGTGTTCGTGTCTCCGATTCGGCTGGTACTCAAAGATGAGGCATCGCGTGGGAAGGTCACCAACTTCGTTTGGAAGAAGGGGTGGACCCTTCACGACTTCAAACCGGGAAGCGACCAGGAGCCTTACGAGTACATCTGGTATCCCAGGGACCGGAAGAAGACGTTCATCCACTACGTCGAGGACCCATGGGTGGGGGCACGCTATATCGCCCTTATGGGAGAGGACCGCGAGCCGGTCATCGAGCAGATTCGCGCCGCGCTGCCCACCTACGGACGCGAGGAGTTCCTCCTGCACCTGAAGGAGGCGAAGTCACCAGAAGAGCTCGCGCGTTGGGTGGACCTCGCCGGGGTTGCCGCCGTGCCCGATACGTTCGACCCGGAGGTGTTCGCCCGGTTTCAGGCTGCGGCTCATCACCCGGACCCGAATGTTCGCGCGGAAGTCACCCGAGCCTCGGTCTTCGCGGCATGGAGGGAGTTCAAGGGGCTGCTGGAGGAGTTGCGGACCCAGGACCCGGAGGAGGAAGTGCGTCGGCGGGCGGACATCGCGCTGCAAGCGCTCATGAGCAACAATTGGCAGGAGGGGTAGCGCCGAATCGGCGACCACGCCGGAGGAGTGTGACCTGGCCGTCCGCCTCCTGGCACTCATTGCACCGCCTGTGTTTGACTCCGCCTTCTTCGAGTTCTTCCGTAAGTGCCTTGAAGAAGCAGCCTCGCGCGAGACCGTGCCGGAGCTTCGCGCCGAGCAACTGGCTCTAATCGAAGACATCCGCAAGTACGGCAAGCGTGGAACCTGAGCCGCCCGGTTCCCGACAAGAGGAGCGCGCATGTCCCCGGTCCGGATCGTCCTCAAGGAACAGTCTTCGCGGGAACGAGTAGAGGTCTTCGCCTGGAGGGACGGCTGGTCCATGTGGGACGTCTTCGAGGCCTCGGGGTTGGAGCCGTATACGAAGATCTACCGCACGATGGATGATCAGACGGAGGCGTACTATTTCGAGGATCAGATGGTGGACTTCCACTACTTCGTCGTGACGGGGGCGGACGTGGAAGGGACCGTGCAGCGGATCCGCGGGGGGCTGCCCTGCTATACGCGGGACGAGGTGCTTCAGCTGGTCAAGGATGCGAAGGAGCCCCTGGAACTGGCACGGGCGGTCCGTATCGCGGGGGTGGCTGCACCGGCGGAATTCGACCCCGACATCTTCGAGATTCTCCGCAATGCCATGTCGAATCCGGACACGCGTGTGCGGAACTCGGCGGCCGCGGCGTCGGCGTTCGCGGCGTGGCGGGAACTCCGTGAGCCACTGGAGCGGCTGAGCGCCGATTCGGAACCCCGGGTGGCGGAGATCGCCCAGGTGGTGCTTCGCGGACTCAAGGAGAAGAATTGGAAGGAGTCGTAGCGAGCGGTACACCCGTGTTCGTGTCTCCGATTCGGCTGGTACTCAAAGATGAGGCATCGCGTGAAAAGGTCACCAGCTTCGTCTGGAAGGTGAGGTGGATCCTTCACGACTTCAAACCGGGAAGCGACCAGGAGCCTTACGAGTACATCTGGTATCCCTGGGACCGGAAGAAGACGTTCATCCACTACGTCGAGGACCCATGGGTGGGGGCACGCTATATCGCCCTTATGGGAGAGGACCGCGAGCCGGTCATCGAGCAGATTCGCGCCGCGCTGCCCACCTACGGACGCGAGGAATTCCTCCTGCACCTGAAGGAGGCGAAGTCACCAGAAGAGCTCGCGCGTTGGGTGGACCTCGCCGGGGTTGCCGCCGTGCCCGATACGTTCGACCCGGAGGTGTTCGCCCGGTTTCAGGCTGCGGCTCATCACCCGGACCCGAATGTTCGCGCGGAAGTCACCCGAGCCTCGGTCTTCGCGGCATGGAGGGAGTTCAAGGGGCTGCTGGAGGAGTTGCGGACCCAGGACCCGGAGGAGGAAGTGCGTCGGCGGGCGGACATCGCGCTGCAAGCGCTCATGAGCAACAATTGGCAGGAGGGGTAGCGCCGAATCGGCGACCACGCCGGAGGAGTGTGACCTGGCCGTCCGCCTCCTGGCACTCATTGCACCGCCTGTGTTTGACTCCGCCTTCTTCGAGTTCTTCCGTAAGTGCCTTGAAGAAGCAGCCTCGCGCGAGACCGTGCCGGAGCTTCGCGCCGAGCAACTGGCTCTAATCGAAGACATCCGCAAGTACGGCAAGCGTGGAACCTGAGCCGCCCGGTTCCCGACAAGAGGAGCGCGTATGTCCCCGGTCCGTATCGCCCTCAAGGAACAGTCTTCGCGGGAACGAGTAGAGGTCTTCGCCTGGAGGGACGGCTGGTCCATGTGGGACGTCTTCGAGGCCTCGGGGTTGGAGCCGTATACGAAGATCTATCGCACGATGGATGACCAAACGGAGGCGTACTACTTCGAGGATCCAATGGTGGACCTCCACTACTTCGTCGTGACGGGGGCGGACGTGGAGGGGACCGCGCAGCAAATCCGCAAAAGGCTGCCTCACTATTCACGGGACGAGGTGCTCCAGCAGGCGAAGGAAGCAAAGGAGCCCCTGGAGCTGGCGCGTGCGGTCCGAATCGCAGGGGTGGCTGCACCGGCGGAGCTCGACCCGGACCTCTTCGAACTCCTCCGCGATGCCATGTCGAATCCGGACACGCGGGTGCGGAGCTCTGCGGCCGCGGCGGCGGCGTTCGCGGCGTGGCGGGAGCTCCGTGAGCCACTGGAGCGGCTGAGCGCCGACCCAGAGCCCCGGGTGGCGGAAGTCGCCCAGGTGGTGCTTCGCGGACTCAAGGAGAAGAATTGGAAGGAGTCGTAGCGCGCCGTACCCGCACAGCGCCTCAGTGAAGGGGGACGTCCATGACGTACCGCGGTTTCTGGCACCTGGAACACACGCAGGCGGTCCCGGCCCCACGGCAAGACAACGCACGGGCTTCCCCCCAGCATGAAACGGGCGACAGCCTCTCCACCTCCGCGGGACAACCCCTGCCCGGCGATGTCCGCATCGGCATGGAGGCGCGCTTCGGCCATGACCTCAGCCGTGTCCGCATCCACCACGACGCGGAGTCACGGCGGGCCACGGAGGCGCTGGACGCGGCGGCGTTCACCCGGGGCGCCCACATCTATCTCGGCGCCGGACACGGCGGACCGTACACCCGGCGCGGGATGTCGCTGCTCGCGCACGAGGTCGTCCACACCCTTCAGCAGGGAGGCCGGGAGCCCACCTCGGATCGCCTCGGCGCGCGCGACTCCCCGCATGAGGCGGAGGCGGACCGGCTCGCATCGGCCATCACCGGCCCGGGCCCCTTCTCCCTGCCGCGCGTCCAGGCCTCGGCTCCGGCGGGAATCCAGCGCAAGGACAAGGCGGATGCCTCGGATGCGGTCACGCCAGCGCCCCGCGTGGACATCGTCTTCAAGGACTCCGCGAACCGCTGGCTGGTGACCATCGGCGGCATCCCCGCCGCGGAGGTGTCCGTCGAGAGCAAGCAGACCCAGCTCGAGGTGAAGGTCGAGTTCTCCGGCAGCAGCGCGGTCATCACGGTGCGCCACCATGGCGGAGCCTCGCTCGCGCCCGTCGCGGACCCCGGCGCCTCGCTGTCCTATTCCCTGCGCTTCCAGGAGATCGACCTCCGGCAGGGCCCGCCGGACCGCACGGGCCCCCAGGCCCCGTCCTTCCCGGGGCAGTCCGCCGTGGGCAGCACGGACCTCGTCCTGGCCCCGGCCAGCGCGCTGCGCTGGCCCGACGAGCCGGTGGGGGAGCTCTCCCTCTCCTCACCCCTGCCTCCCGGCTTCCGGAGCGAGTTCGAGGAGCAGCTGCAAACGAAGCCGGACCTCATCACCGGCCTCGTGATGGACCCTGAAAACCCAGGGGTCGTCATCGGGTACAAGGTGCGGGCCACCACGGGGCTCACGCGGCTCGTGGACCGGGAGGGCAACGAGGTCTTCCTCCACGAGGTCGGCCTCGAGAAGCCCCTGTTCGACCCCATCGACCTGGTGCCGACCCCCGGGACGGTGGCGAAGGGCGCGGGCGTCGCCGGCAAGCTGGGCTTCAAGCTGCTGGGGGCGAAGACCGCCCAGGCGGGCATCAAGATCCCGCTCGCGGTCATCGCCCGGATGCGCGGGGTGTCCAAGGCCCTGGCCTCGCGCGCGGCCCGCAAGGGGCTGGCGGCGGCCCCCGGGCTGGTGCGCAAGCTCACGAAGGCCGGCCTCGATCATTCCTTCGACCGGCACGCCGCCCAGTGGTTCGGACGCGTCGTCTCGCGCGAAACCCACCTGGGCCTGTGGCGCGAGCTCCTCGAGCGCGCCATGCAGAGCAGCAAGGTGTTTCCGTGGTCCACGGGCGCGTCGAAGACCGTGGCGCACCTCGCCCGCGTTGACGGCAAGTACTTCGTCGTGCAGTTCTTCGAGGAAACCGGCGAGCTGGCCACCGCGTTCGTGCCCAACGCGGCCCAGCTGCGCGAGATGCTCAAGCTGATTCAGTGAGGCCCATGAGTCGCTCCTCGCTCTACCTGGACCCGCCCCATGTCGCCGCCGCGTTCTACCTGGACCGGCTCGCCCCGGAGGCCGCGCTCGGCCGCGTCTGTGCGCACGTGGCGGCGGCGGGCGCGACTCCGACCGGCGCGCTCACGGTGGTCCGGGGGGAGCGCTTCCCCCGCTTCGGGATGATCTCCGACCTCGCGAGGCACCTGGAGGACCGCTCCGTGGAGCTCCGCGGCGGGAAGCAGCTGCAGGAGTGGAAGACGCTCGTCGGCGGCGAGGCCCCTGGGGCGAAGGTGCTCCGCGTGGGCTTCGAGGCACCCCAGGTGGGCGGAGTGACGGTCGAGTACCAGCCGGTCCCCGATGACGCGCAGGAGCGGACGCTCCACCCCGTGGCGGTCTTTGTGAGCGGCGCCCTCCTGTCCATGCCCGGTGCGGCCGCGCTCTCGAAGAAGGAGCGGCGGCAGGCCCAGGCGACGGCGCGATTCCTCACGTCGGTCTTCCAAGGGGTCTGTGAGGCGGAGGAGCCGCTCTACGCGGGCATCCTGGTGGAGGCCTCCCTTCCCACCCCGCCGGAGCTGGAGGCGGGCAGCGCACGGCTGGGGACGGAGCTCTTCGTCTCCAGGCGCCTGGAGTCCGCGGCGCCCGGCCTGGAGCGGACGCTGGCCTCCCTCTTCGAGCAGGGCTTCCGGGCGGCGTGGTCCACGGGGTCCTTCCTCTCGGGCTGGGGGGCCCTGAATCCCCAGGGGCTCGGAGTCGAGGCGCCTGCCGCCGTGGGCACCCAGGCGGGGCGTCATCTCGGCCGGGCGTTGTCCCAGCTCGCCCGCTGACCAGCGGGCCAGGGTGCCCGAGGCCGGCGGACCCGCTGGACTCCTGAACCCGCCGATAAGCGCAAGGCTGCCCGCCGGGCTTCTTCCTCTGGTACGGAGGGGGGAATGTGTCGCACAACGTTACCCGTTAACCGGCGCGTTCGGGTGGTCTAGAACGCCGCCGGCCCTCTTCTGGAGCAACAACCGTGAGCAGTCTCATGAAGGAGTCCGTGCTGCGCGTGCACCACTGGACTGACACCCTCTTCAGCTTTGTCACCACGCGTGACCCGGGTTTCCGTTTCGCCAGCGGCCAGTTCACGATGATCGGCCTGGAGGTCGAGGCCCGCCCGCTGCTGCGCGCCTACAGCATGGTGAGCGCGCACTATGACGACCACCTCGAGTTCCTGAGCATCAAGGTGCCCGGTGGGCCGTTGACCTCCCGGCTGCAGCACCTCAAGGAGGGCGACAGCATCCTGGTCAGCAAGAAGGCGACCGGAACGCTGGTCCTCAAGCACCTGCTGCCCGGCAAGAACCTCTACATGCTGAGCACGGGCACGGGCCTGGCGCCGTTCCTGAGCCTGGTGAAGGACCCGGAGATGTACGAGCAGTTCGACCGGGTCATCCTCACGCACACCTGCCGGCGGGCGGAAGAGCTGGCCTACCACGACCTCTTCATCCACGAGCTGCCCCACAACGAGTTCTTCGGGGAGCTGGTGAAGCAGAAGCTCACGTACTACCCGAGCGTCACGCGCGAGGACTTCCGCAACACCGGCCGCATCACCGACCTCATCCAGAGCGAGAAGCTGTTCAAGGACGTGGGCCTGCCGCCGCTGAACCCGGAGACCGACCGCGTGATGCTCTGTGGCAGCCCCGGCATGCTCTCGGACCTCACGACCATGCTGGAGGAGCGCGGCTTCCGCGAGGGCACCCCCGGAGAGGCCGGCCACTACGTCACCGAGAAGGCCTTCGCGGAGCGCTGAACGGTCTCCGCCCAGTCCGGCGGGGAGACCTCCTCGATGGCGACGGAGATGGAGCCTTCGGCGCTGCCGAGGGCGTCCATGGAGTGCCGCGGATGAGATACCTGCTGCTTCTGCTCTCCTTGCTTGCGAGCTGCGCCTCGTCACCCAGGAGTGAGGCGCCGCCGCCCTCCGATACCGACCGGATCGTCCGGGAACTCTGCGACAAGCGGATGGCGCTGCTGGGGGAGGAGTCCCACCATGGCAGTGCCAGGACCGTGGCCTTCAAGGCGGAGCTGACCCGCAGGCTGGTGGAGGAATGCCAGTACGATGCCTTCTTCATCGAGACAGGCACCTATGACTTCCTCCATCTCCAGGCGCTGCTGAAGGCCGGCCAGCCCGTCAGTGACGACATGCTCGCGACTGCCATTGGCGGGATGTGGGCCAGTCCGGAGATGGCACCCCTCATTCCGTTCCTGGCCGGACGGTGGCGGGCGGGGACCCTCGCGGTCGGTGGGATTGATGATCAGATCAACGGGGGCAGGTGGGTGACGAAGGAGCTGGTGCGTGAGCTCGCCCCTCGGCGGGAGGAGTGCCGGGCGGAGCTCGATCGGCACATGGCCTGGGGCTACGACGAAACCCATCCGTACGATGCGGCGACCGCGAAGGTCCTCCTGGGCTGCGCGCAGGAGCTGGAGTCGACGCTCACCCAGGCTGAATCGCTGCAGATGGCTCGCAACCTGGTGCGGACCTTCACCCGCGCGGCCGCCGCGTTGACCCTCAAGGAGGAGCAGCCCGGTGCTCCCCGGAGCTGGAACGAAGACAACGCGCGTGAGCGCTCCATGTTCATGAACCTGGAATGGCTCCTGTCCCAGTCCCCCCAGCCCAGGAAAGCCATTGTCTGGCTTGCCACCCTTCATGCCTCGAAGGGCATGTCGGCCCTGGATGCGGACGGCCGGCAGCGGATTCCCTTCGGCTCCTTCGTGCGTGAGCGGTTCGGGGACCAGTCCTTCGTGCTGGGGTTCTCCGCCAGCTCCGGGAGCTATTCCATCGGCGCCAGTCCCCAGACGTTTGCCCTGGCACCCGCGACGCCGGAGTCACTGGAGGGCCAGGCGTTCCTGAACCACTCCGCGGACACCCGGTATCTGGATGGGCGCCAGCTTCGTGAGCTGGGGCCCAGCCTGGCGCGTCCCTTGATCTACACGTCCTGGATGAAGGTCCCCTGGGCGACGGTCATGGATGGGCTGTTGATCGTCCGGGAGGAAGCCCCCTCGCGCCCGGTGGCCCGCTGACGGCGATGCGTCAGTGCAGGCTCTTGCCAAGCTCCAGCAACACCTCCACGAAGCGCCGGTCGGCGAGGAGCAGCGGAACCATGGGCGCCATGGCCGCGGCGATGACGGCCAGCGCCGCCCGGATGTCCACCGGGAACCAGCGCATGCGGCGTGCGGCGACGAAGGACGAGCCCAGGTCCGTGAGCGAGGAGAAGTCCTCCGCGCTCAGCGGGTCCAGTCCCTCCGGCAGCTTCCGGTGGAACCACCGCTCTTCGAAGCGCTGCGAATGCCAGGCCGCCACCGCCGAGTAGTGATGGTCCCCCTTTCGCTTCGCCATCAGTAGCTGACGGAAGAAGGACATCAGCGGGGCGAAGATGACGGCCATGCAGAGGAGCGCGAAGGTGAACAGGTGAAGGGCGTAGTCGGTGATGTCCGTGGTGGAGGCGTGCGACAGGCGGTGCGTGGTGATCGTGGCGGACACCGCGAGGACGATCAGTGAGAAGCTGGCCTGGACGGTCCCGAGGAAGCCCAGACCGCCCGCTGCATCCGGATGCGTGGGCACGAGGGTGAGCGGCAGCCGGGAGACCTTGAACAGGAACCTGGCCCACAGGACTCCCCGCCACAGCCAGCGCAGGAGCAAGAACCGGAGGATCGGCATGCTCACCGCGAGGTACCACCACCCGGCCAGGGTGAGCGGGCCCTGGGGCTGCGCATGGAGCCAGGCTGGACGGCTCGTCACGTGGGGCACGTCCAGCAAGGACACGGCGATGGAAGCGGCCAGGAGCCCGGCCTCGATGATGGCACTTCGCCGCATCGGCACCACGTCTCTGGCAATGCGCTCGTAGGTGGCCAGGTCCTTCGGAGCAATCAGCTCCGAGACGACGAACTGGCGCACGGCCGCCTTCTCGTTCAGGTCGATGTAGCGCTCGCACGCGACGAGCAGCGGCAGGGACACCAGGAACGCGACCTGGGTCCCCACGTCGTGCAGGAAGGCGCGTGTCATCCCGAGCCCTCCACCCAGGAGGGACAGGACGAGGAGCGGAAGCCAGGCCACCAGGGTCAGGACGAGGATGCGCGCGGGCCGCGACGTCTGGCGATGACGGGCGCGGCGAAGCTTCTGCCCGAGCAGGGTGCCCTGGACCAGCGAGAAGTCGAGCAATGAGGCGGGGACGTCCATGACCGCATCAAAGCTGTGCCGTGGGAACCGTCCCTGCCAGGGCGTGCAACCGTGCATAGGTTTCCACCCTGAATCGCATGCAACGGAGGAGCGCCATGGGCAAAGGCAGCGGAGGACAAGGGAAGGGCGGCAAAGGAGCAAGCGGAGGCAAGGCTGGCGGCGGCAGCGCCCGGCCACCTCCGCCCCCCAATGCACCGAGCAAGACGGGAAGGCCGTCCGGTGGCGGCCGGGGGAACCACCCTCCCAAGAAGTGAATCAGCGCGGGGGTTGAAGGCGGCCGTAGGTGAGCGACCGCCACAGCCACTCCGCGGGACCGAAGCGGAAGTGTTTCAACCAGGCATGGCTGAGCAGCACCTGCACCGCGAAGAGCGCCAGCGCGATGGCGACACCGTGTGACGGCGGCACGCGGCCGATGAGCCCCAGGCCCCAGCCGTTGTAGAGGCACAGGCTCAGCACCGTCTGCATCAGGTAGTTCGTCAGCGCCATGCGGCCCACGGGGGCGAACACCGTCATGGCCCGGCGCCAGCGCTCGCGCTGGAAGAGCAGCGCGAAGCCGGCCAGGTACGCGGCGCCCAGAAGCACGTAGCCCAGGTCCTGGAACGCCATCAGGAGGAAGAGGCCCGCGTGGTTCGTGGGCTCCAGTCCCTGGGCTCTCAGCTGGAATGCCAGGAGCCCCCCGGCATTGAGCAGGGCTCCCATGCCCAGCCCCCACCCCAGCATCCGGCGGAGCAGGGGACGGTGGCGCTCCACGTCCTGCAACAACCGGTGACGCCCCGCCAGCAAACCCAGCAGGAAGCGTCCGAGGATCAGCGCGAGCCAGATGAGCACCCGGGGCGTGCTGAACCACGTCTCCCAGACGTAGCGGGCGTTTCCCGCCTGCGCCGTCCAGACCGAGTCACTGGAGAGCGCCGCGAGCAGGTCCGCCCGCAGCGCCAGCTCATGGGCCTTCGCGGCCTCCGCCGCGGCTCCCGGCCCCCAATGCTGGAGCGCGAGGACGAGGGGCGGCACCAAGCCCAGCAGGAGCACAACCCAACTCCACAACGCCCGGTCCGACCTCCCGGCGAAGAGCACCAGCACGAAGCCCGCCAATGCATACAGGTGGAGGATGTCTCCCATCCAGAGCGCCAGCAGGTGCACGGCTCCAAAGCACAGCAGCACTCCCATGCGCCGCAGGTGGACGGGGACGTGCGAGGCGCCTCGGGCTTCCGCTCGCGACAGCTGGAGGCAGAAGCCCAGCCCGAAGAGGAAGCCGAAGAGGTTGAGGAACTTGTGCGCCACGAAGAACAGGAAGAGGGCGCCGGCCCCCAGCTCCAGGAGCGGCGAGCCCAGGGCCTGGAGCCGTTCTGGCGGCAGCAGGTTCCGGCCGCTGAACCAGAGGAAGGTGTTGGAGACGAAGACGCCACACAGCGCGAAGCCGCGCAGGGCATCCACCAGGGCGACTCGCTCTTGAGACGACACGGGCTGGGATGACTGAAACATGGGGGACGGTCATCCTGAATCACGCCCCTGACATCACCGCCGGATCGTGGTTGGTTTTCGTGACAGTCCTTCCGCGACCCGTCGCGGCCTTCCCGCGCCTGGGGGCCGCGAGGCACTGTTCCGCCTCCGATGTCCGCGGAGGAATGACATGCGTGGTAGCAGTGCCGAGCACGACACTGGTGGGGTGACGGTCCGGGAGGCGGGAGAAGCATTCTGGCGGGACGGCGGTGCGCGTGATTGGGATTGCTGGGTCCCGGAAGGCCACTTCAATCTCAGCCAGCGCTTCCTCAAGTGCGCCCAGCACATCCAGATTGAAGGCTTCCACCAGGTGCCCATCGTGCTGAGCGACCGGCGCGGTCAGCCGGTGGGCGTCGCCGCCACCTATCGCAACACCATCGATGGGGCGGACCTGGGCAATCAACGCATCCAGCAGGCCGTCCACCTGGTGCGAGGCGCGGCGCCTCGCTTCCTGAAGTACGGCGTCATCGAGGTGGGCAACCCCGCGGGCGTGGGGTTCCCCGTGCGCTCCTCGCTCACCAGCGCCGAAGCCCTCACCACCGTGGCGCGCTGGGCGCAGGCGGAGGCGGAGCGCCAGCGCGCGTCGCTGGTCGTCATCCGGGACATCGAGACGGCGGCCGCGCCCGGGGCGGTGGAGGTGCTCCGCCGGATGGGCTTCGTGCCCTCGCCGCTCCCCGCGGCGTACGTCGCGCCGGTGCCGTTCGCGTCATTCAATGACTACAAGGCCCACATGCGTGCCCGCTACCGCGCGCGCCTGGCGGGCTGCATGAAGGAGACGGCTTCGCTTCGCGTGGAGGTCATGGAGCAGTTCGCGCCGCTGGCCCCGGAGCTGACGGTACTGTGGCGGACCCTCTACGAGCGCGCCACCCAGTACCGGCGCCTGGTCCTCACCGAGGGCTTCTTTGCCTCGGCCAGCGACATGCCGGAGGCGAAGGTGATGCTGCTGCGCCGGCCGGATGACAGCATCGCCGGGTTCGGGCTGCTGTTCCTCGACGGACCCATGCTCCGCTTCTCCTGCACCGGCTTCTCCCGCGAGGCGGCCCTGCAGGAGGGTGTCTACTTCCGGCTGCTGTACGAGGTCGTCCGCTACGCCATCGAGCACGGCTGCAAGGCGGTCAACATGGGGATGACCACGGCGGGGCCGAAGATGAGCGTCGGCGCGCAGCCGGTCCATGTATCGGCGTGGATCTGGCACCGGTCCGCCCTGCAGCGTCAGGGATTGGGCTGGCTCACCCAGAACCTGATGAAGCCTCCGCCTCCCGTGGAGCGGAACGTCTTCCGCGAGGACGTCCCCTTGTTTCAGGACCCGGCGCTGGCGGAAGCGCCGGTGTCCAGGCGGATGGCCTCCTCGACGTGAGGCCAGTCTCCCAGGTGCCTCGCCAGCACCTGGAAGTGCTCCCGGCGGACGGCCACCCGCACCACCTGCTTCATCCGGCCGCCCTCCATCCGGGGCAGGACCGTGCTGTGGAAGGCCGGCAGCAGCAGCCACTTGTTGAGCTGCGAGCTTCGCAGCAGCGCGACGAACGCCGCGTCGTCGAAGCGCACGCGCGCCAGCTCCTGGCTGGTCCAGTTGGAGGAATAGACGCGGTCTCTTCCCAGCAACCAGTGGTGATACACGCTGCCGGCGCTCGTGTTGCGCCTCCAGTAGTCCGCCCAACGCAGGTCGCCCCGCAGCTGCTCCCGGCCATAGGCGGACACCACGGCGCGGTTGCGCATGGCCAGCTCGGTGACGCTCGAATTCCACAGGTCCGCGCGCTTCAGCACCGCGGACGCGTTGCCCAGGCAGTTGGCCACCGACCCGTGCGGGGCTCCCAGCAGCTCGCGCACGTCGATGGGGAAGTACAGCCCCACGTCCGGAGACGCGCGTGGGTCGCGGGTGCACTCGCCGAAGAACTTCAACAGCGTCGCGTTGACCACGTCGTTGGTGGACACCTTCGTCCCGGCGGCCTGTGCCCGGGCCTTGATGGCGTCGACGCCGTCCTCGTCCAGGAAGAGGCAGACGGGCACGGCATCCGTCACGGCCTGCTTCAGGTAGCGCGCGATGCCCAGCGCCGCCTTCGCGCGTGAGATGTGGACGATGCCGTGGCGGCCTTCCCTGGACGGCCGGGCTCCCGCTTCCGGGGCCCCTTCGAGGTTCCGCCAGATGTCGCGCCGGCCGAACACCGGCGGCGCTCCGGGCTCGTGGCCGGGGTGGCTGTAGGCGTCCGACACCGCTCGGAGGAAGTCGTAGATGCCGTGCAGGTCCGTCAGCGCGTGGTTCCAGCTCAGGCCCACCACGGAGGCGTCGCGGAAGTGCGTGAGCTTCAGGTGCAACAGCGGGCGGCGCCCGTCGTGGACCGGTGGCTTCCCGGGGGCCAGCCTGGAGACGAAGTCCCCCGAGTAGAGGACCCGCCGGTCGCCCGTGGGGAAGGGCGCGTCCACGTCCTCGAGGTCCAGCCCCACGGCGCTCATGCCCTCACGGACGCCGGGGCGGGGCGGGTGGTGGCAGAGGACGAGCACCGCGTCGTCCTGCTGCCTCAAGGTGCCGTGGAAGAACGGGTAGCGGATGAGCGTCTGGCGGAGGGCCTGGGTGAAGCGCTCCGTGTCGAGCCTCCCGCTGAAGACCGCCGCGAAGCTCACGAACATGTCCTTCAGCGCGACGTCCACGGCGCTCAGCGCCCACGTCCGCTGGAGCGGTTCGGAAGGGGTGAGGACGCGCTGCCTTGCCATGTGCGGGGGCCTCCGGAGCCCGGGACTGCGTCAGGGTTTCGCGCGCGACCGCTCGCGCATCAGCTCGAGCAGGGCCAGCGATTCGCCGCCCTGGACCGTCAGCGCTTCCATGATTCCCGCCTGGTCCTCCGCGGAGCGGTTCTGGCCCAGCTTGAACTTGCCCTGCAGCTCGTCGATGGGCAGCTCGAAGCCGACGATGTGCTCCAGCAGCTGCGCGCGCGCCTCTTCGGGTGGGTAGGCCTCGTTGCCGGGGGCTCCCAGGGTGGGCTCATACGTCGCAATCGTCAGGTCGATGAGCTTCGACAGCTCCGCCCGCGATTCGATGAGGCGTGGCTTCCCGCGCGCGTGCACCACCGCGTAGTTCCAGGTGGGCACCGAGGGCCGGGCCTTGTACCAGGTGGGCGAGATGTAGGAGTGGGGGCCGTGGAAGACGCAGAGGACCGGCCGCTCGCCGTCGAAGTCCTTCCAGTGCGGATTGGCGCGCGCCAGGTGTCCCAGCAGCGTGCCCTTGTCTCCCCGGTCCGGCGCCAGCATCAGCGGCAGGTGCGTGACGTTGAGCTCCGCGCCGTGCGAGATGACCGTGGCGAAGCTGTGCTGCTTCATGAAGGCGTGCAGCGTGGAGAGGTCCGACTCCTGGAAGCTTCGGGGCGTGTAGAGCATGCGGTCCTCGACGGAAGGTCGCGGTCAGATGCTCAGGGCGGTGAAGACCCTGGGACCGACCTCGTTGTAGATGCGCCGGAGCAGCGACCAGGACAGCCTTGCACGCCAGGGGAGGTGAGAGAAGCAGAGCAGTTCGTACTCGGTGAGCGGCGTGGCGCCGCGCTTCTGCTTGAACTGCCCGGAGCCGGAGCTCAGGTTGAGCGGCAGGCCGCGCTCCTCCGCGAGCTGCATCAGGTGGCTCATGCCCGCCCGGTACAGGCCGTGCTTTCGCGACAGCACCGGGTCGTGCCCCACCACGGAGCCAATCAGCTCGCCGCCCGCGACGAAGCAGGTGACGAAGTAGGCAAGGCGGCCGTCCACCTCGATGCCGTAGACCTCCAGCAGCCCCTGCCGGAACACCTCCTGGAACCAGGCCTCCGTGAAGAAGGCGTTATGGTCGGAGTACTTGTCGATGTAGAGCGCCCGGTACAGCTCGCGCAGCCGGTCGATGACGCCAGGGTCGGCGGCGGTGAGCCTGCGCAGGTTCGCGCGGTGCTGGTTCAGCAGGTTGCGGTCCTGCCGGAACTCCCGGGGCGGCTTCTTCCCCGGTTCGTGCCGCCACACGTACATCTGCCGGTTGAAGATGGCTGGTAGCTCCGCGCTGGCCATTTCCGCCGTGGCCCGCTTGAAGACGAGGGCGTGCTGGGGAAAGCGCTCCTTCAGTGCCCGCGTCAGCCGCTCCAGCTGCTCCGGGGTGAAGCGCAGCGCCGGCCCCGTGGCCAGCATCCAGTGATTGACGTAGACGACCCGGTCCAGGTCCCTGGAGCGGATGACGGCCCGCACGGCGCGGATGAACGCGAGGAGCGCCCGCCGTGTGCCGGGGTCCTTCACGGAGCGCACGAAGTCCTCCGCGTAGGTGATGTAGTTGATGAACGGCGACGTCAGGTAGCAGTCGCTGTCCGCGCCGTCGTTGACGATGAGTGGCGTCACCTCGCCGTCGACCTCCGCCAGCAGGACGCGGTGGCGGGTGTTCCCGATGAAGGGCCCGGTGCCCCGCTCGACGTAGTGGCCGACGAGCTTCGACGCCAGCCGCGCGCTGTCGCTGGCGTCTCCCGCCTCCCCGCGCTCAATGAGCCTGACCGGAGCCATGGCGCACGTCGAATGAGTACACCGGGGTCGTGCCCACGGTGAGCGTCACATCCCGCACCGCCTCGCCACGGAACGTGTAGCGCAGGCGTGCCTCCGGCCCCATGCCCAGCAGGTCCACCGTGTCCTCCGACACGGGCACGGCCTTCAACATGGGCTGCTCGTTGACGAAGATGCACAGCTCGTTGTCCACCATGCGCATGCCGCCCCGCGCCTCGGACGTCAGCGGCGCCAGTCCAGTGCCGGGGAGGCTGAAGCCCTGGGGCAGGGTGAAGTCGAAGGCGAAGCGCTCGATGACGCGCGGGTCCAGCTCCGCTTCCTGTGTCTCGCTCCCCATCGCCTGGAGCGACGGCGGCACCTGCTGGGGCGGGAAGAGGTGGAGGAGCGCGTCGTCCGCCGTCACGTCCAGCACCAGGTGGATGCGGGCGATGCCGCTCTTGTTGACCCCGTGGTGCGGCAGCGAGAAGTCGCCGTACCAGAACTCCCCCGCGCCCCAGACGCACCGCTGGCCGCCCACGTAGAACTCCACGTCGGGGTGGGTGACGACGGGGATGTGGAGCCGGACGATGCGCTTGGACAGGAACGCGTCCTGGTGCTCGCGGATGACGCCTCCGGGCTCCAGGCGCAGCAGCCGCGCCAGGCGCAGCTTCAGGCCCAGGCCGGCGAGCAGGTCTCGCAGGTAGGGGGCCGCATCCAGCACCGGTGAGGCGCCGGACGTGGCGGAGTGCAGACAGATGGAGGTCCACCCCTGGTGGCCTTCGCCGGGATAGCCCGCGGGCAGCGCTTCCACCTGGCGCCGGACGGCGTGGTAGGCCGCCTCCAGCGCCTGGGCGTCGAACGTCTTCGTCAGCTTCACGGCATGCATGCGACGGCGCTCCTCAAGAACGTCGTTGGTAGAAGTTGATCTTCCAGAGCTGGGTGCGCTCCCCGGCGATGGAATCCGCGTAGCGGCCGGACACGTCCTCGTAGCCCTGGACCTCCGGGGCGGCGACGCGCAGGTGTCCCCGCGTGACGACGAGGGCGTCCGGGGTGAGGCCCGGCTTCATCGCGTTGAGGAAGTCGCGCTCCAGGTCCGGCGGGAGGAAGGACGGCACGTCGGACAGCGACACGAAGTCCACGTCCCGCTGGGCCTGGACGTGCTGGAGGATGTCGCCCTTGACGTATTCGATGTCCGCGTCGCGCGCGGCCCGCTGCGCCGCCAGGTAGACGTCGGCGTCGCACTCGATGGGGTAGCCCTCCGGGTAGCGGAGCTCTCCAAAGAAGACCAGCTGCAGGAAGAAGCTGGAGCGCACCGGCAGCGTGCGGAAGAGCCGGTCGAAGAGGTCCCAGTAGATGCGGAACGCGCTCTCCGGCCGGTTCTTCTTCGGGAAGTCTCCCCGGTAGAGCAGCGAGTTGAGCACCGCCGAGTTCCCCATCAGGAGGAGCACCAGCTTCCAGGCCGCCTTGGGAAACCCCGAGTCCAGGTACGCGCGCTGCCCCGCGACGTCCGGCTGATCAAACATCCTCCGTCCGCGCTGGCCGGTGAACAGCCCGACGACGCGCGACAGCGTGCGCAGCATCCCCTCGAAGCGGCCCAGGTAGACGATACGCTCGCCGGCCTCCACCGCCTGCCACACGGGCTCCAGGGCCTTCCTCGCGGCTCCGGAGAGGGTCAGGGTGGCCAGGAGTTCCAGGCGGCGCTGGGTGGACATGTCCTCGTAGCCCAGCAGGCCCAGGTACTCCGTGTGGTTCAGCCGCCTCAGCGCGGCGATGCGCAGCTCGGTGAGCGCGAGCTGCGTGTCGGAGATGTCCACGCACGTCACCTTCCGGGGCGCGCGGGCGAGCAGCGGCACCACGCGCCCTCCGCTGCCGGCCACGGCCACCACGTGCCGGGCGTCCGCCGGGAGGGCGTGCAGCTCGACGCGGGAGTCCTCGTCGCCGAGCGAATAGTTCAGGTGGCGGAAGTAGGCGCCCATGGCGGAAGGCTCACAGCGCCTTGAGGAAGGCGGCCCGGTCGCTGCGTCCGTCGACGAGCTGGGCGTAGGCGTCCGCCACCTCGTCCATCATCTTCCAGGTCAGCCGCAGGCTCGTCTCCATCACCTGCGCCACGTCCTCCCAGTCCTCGGGCGTCTTGCACTTCTTGGCGATCATCTCGTCCACCGCCTGCGAGTGCTCCGCGTCGATGTCCGAGTGCGCGACGAAGAAGGTCATCTGCGCGGGCGTGAGCCCCAGCGACTTCTGGACCTTGCCCAACAGCGGCCGGATGTAGTCGTAACAGCTCTCCGCCCAGAAGCTGTACCCCAGGCGCTGCAAGGGATTGCCCTGGTAGGAGACCCAGTACAGGTACGCGATGAGGACGTCCGTGGCGGGCAGCGCGCGCGGGATGGGGAAGCCGGGCTGAAGGCCCATGCTGGCCACGTCGTGCAGGGCCATCTGCTCGTGGCCGACCTCCTCCTCCGCGTGGTTGAAACAGAACTTCTGGTAGTGCCGGTCGTCGTCGCAGCGCACGCCCACCAGCGCCTGGTTGCGGGCGTTGTGCCGGGTGTAGTGATACGTCTCAATGAGATACAGCGCGTAGAGCGCCTTCGTGACCTCACCCTGCTGGATGGTGCGCACGAAGCGGGACTGGGAAAGCAACTCGTCCCAGACCTGCGAGCGGCGGTGTTTCAGGGCCTCCAGGCCGGAGACCGTCTGCGTCGTGTCAGTCATGTCTGTTCCACCTCGACCAAGCGGGAGTAGGCGTCCGGTGAGTCATTCATCCGGAGGCGGGTGAGCCGTTCGGACATCCGGGTGCTGGCGGCGATGAGCTGCGGCCAGGTGCCACCCATCAGCGTGTAGGGCTGCGGACCGCGCATGGGCACGCGGTGCTGTTCCTCGCTGGCCGCGGCCAGCCCGTAGCGCTCGAAGACGGTGCGCGCGGCGCGGCGGCACAGGCCGGCGATGCCGACGTAGCCCTCCGTCATCGCCCAGGTGCAGGCGGCGATGAGCAGGCGCGGCGTGACGGAGGGGCTGCGCGCTTCCGGGTCCACGACCAGTCGGCTGAACTCCGCGTAGCCCTGGAACCGGGGCGCCTCCGCCTCCAGGGACGGGGCGAGCGCCTGGAACTCGAAGGGGGCGGGGGTAATCCGCAGGCTGCCCAAGAGCTGGCCGTCGCGGCTCGCGTGGAAGTGCGCGCTGCGCTCGTCCAGCTCCAGCCGCCAGTCGAGCTGAAGCTGCTCGGGGCTCAGCAGATAGCTCAGCCGCGCGCGGTACTGGGCGTCGCGGAACTGCCGCACGCGCTGGACCTCGGCGGGGTCCGTCGCGTGGAAGAAGGGGCCTGCCATCACCACGGGCGGCTGGCCGGCGCCGAGCCCGGCCATCCGCGTCTCCAGGACGCCCATCGCCGCGAGACGGGAGGCAAGCTCCGGGTCGCGGGACACGCCCCCACCTGTATCAGCCACGGACTTCCCCCTCTGGCTTCGCGATGCTGTCGCCAGCGGCGGGCGCCGGCGCAAAGGCATACGTGTTCAAGGAATCGAGATGTCTCTCGTCACGGACGCGAAAGCGGCTCGCGTCCTGCCAGTGAACAGTCGCCTAGAACAGCACGTCGCGTAAAGCGCGCCAGGGGTAGCCATCCGAAGGGCCCTGGAGCCCCCCTTGCGAGTAGAGCGGGGCTCCACCCAAAGCAAGACACCGCACGTCTGGACTACGGCTGGCGGGCCTGCCCCTGCGACGGCAGGCCCAGCGCCGCCGACAGTTCGGTGAGCTTCGCCTGCACCTTGCGCATGTTCACCGGACCCATGCGCAGCAGGTGCTTCTCCGCGGCGCCCAGCGCCTCCAGCTCCGGATCCACATAGACGTAGAGCGCGCCCTTCGCGGTGAGCTCCGGGGACGTCTTGGGGATGGGGACGCGCGTGAGCCGCCCGATGGCCTGCGACAGGGTCGCCTCCAGGCTCCGGCCCGGCGGGGCCAGCTCCGCGTGGGCGGCGTCCAGCAGCGGCTTGAGCTCCTGATACACCTGCCCCACGGCCTTCGCGTCCAGCGAGACGATGACGCGGGTCACCCCGTCGTATCGGGTATGGCTTTCCGCCGAGCCCACCGTGCGGCCCTGACGTTTCGTCACGCGGAAGGCCCCGGCCGGCGCCATGAAGGACAGGGGCATGCGCGGGCTCTGGCCTTCGGCGATCAGGTTCACGGACGCGGCGAAGCGGCGGGCCAGGTCCTCGGAGTCCAGCCAGCGCGCGAAGTCCGCGTCACTGGAGAGTCCCTTCAGCAGGTCCCTCACGCGAGGGTCGGTGCCGGACAGCTGCACCGCCGGGGGCGCGGGCGGGGCC
>NZ_RAWM01000159.1 GCF_003668875.1 Corallococcus interemptor
CCTCCGGTTCCCGTCCCCGCGCCCGTCCCGGTCCCCACACCGGCGCGAGGCGGAAGGAACGCGCGAAGCTCATTGAGCTCCGGAAGCAGCCGCAGCGGAGCAAGCGTCTCGAAGATGGCGGCGGCCTCTTCTCCCTCCGCCGCCGAACTCACCGCCGTTCCCGCCGGCAGCGTGCCGCGCACGTTCGCCTTGCAGCGGAAGTGCTGAAGCCCCACCGCCGCGGTGCCCGGGCTCGGCCGGTAGCCGATGTGCCCGAGCAACCTGGAGACGGAGTCCTCCAGGCGCGCGGTGGCGAGGAAGCCCTCCTCCGCCCACGCCTGCTGATACGTCCACAGCACATGCAGCGCGAGCGCCACGCTGTCGAGCAGCCCCCTCCCCAGGTCCACCGACGACGGCGCCGCGTACGCGAGCGGATTCCACGTGGGCGCCTCGTCCAGCCGGGAGAAGACGATGCGAGCCGACTCCCCCAGCCGGGTGCGGAGCTGCTCGTGCGTCAGCGCCTGGTGCGTGGAGGGGACGCGGCTCATCGCAGCCCTCCACACACCTGCACGGTGAGCACGCCTTCAGAGCCCGGCCAGTAACCACCCCGAGCGGTGGCGACCTCCTCCGGCCCGATCGGAATGACGCCCGCCTCCAGCCGCTCCGGCGCATGAGGCTCCAGGCGGCGGAAGCGCTTCACCCGCACCGCCGTCACGCCCGGCACGCGCAACACCGCCTGGTACAGGTCCGCGAGCTGCACGTCGCCGTTCAAGCCGGAGCGATCCGGATCCAACAGCCCGCCGTCTCCCGCGATGGCGCCCACCACCGCGTCGCGCAGCTGATCCGCCTGCGAATGCGGCGCCGCGTCCACCTCCAGGTCCAGATCGAGCGGCACCCACCGGGGCGGCAGCGCCTCCACGTCCACCCCCAGCACCCGGATCTCCTCCAGCCGCCGGCGCACCCCGGCCCACCGGCGAAGCAGCTCGTCCCGGTCCAGCGTGTCCTCGTCGCGCAGCAACACCGTCACCCGGATGACCGTGCGCAGGTCGCGAATCACCGCGCGGGCCGAAGCCCCCGCGACCTCCGGCAACTGCTGGAGCATCCGCACGTAGTCATCGACGGTGACGGCGGACAGCGGCTGTGACACGCCCGCCGGTGCCCGGTAGCGGATGGAGTCGATCGACTCCGCGTCGCGTCCGCCCACCGCGGGCAACGGATTGTCCACGCGCACCAGCAGGCGCAGGTCGTCCATCGACCGGGCCAGCAGCTCGCCCGCGGACGCGGAGCGCTGCGGATCCAACGGCACCTGGAGCAGCCGCGTGAGCACGCCCTCCCCCACGTTGCCCACCGTCCCCAGACCAATGCGAAGCGACAACCCCAGCGCCGTCTCCCGAGGCGGCAACGCGGCACCGTTGGTGCCATCCCCCCAGCGCAGGCTGGCCCCCCCCGTGGGCGTCGCGCGCAGCACGAACACCTCATCCCCCGGCCCCTGCACGGACAGGTCCTCCACCAACGTCCACGGGTCGTCCTCCACGCTCACCTGGAGCTGGGGCGTCCCGCGCCGCGATTCATCACCTGGCAGCGGATACCCGGAGGCCTGGACACTGACCGGATGGAACGGCAGGGCGAACTCGCGCGCCTCACCGCCATCCACGACGGGAGACAGCAGCGCGCGCCACTGCGCGAGGCTCCGGGCAAACGGCTCCGCCGAGTCCGCCTCGAAGCCCTCGGGGAGCGGCGACACCGGCAGCCCATGATGCGCGGGCACCCCATTGCCCAGCACGGTCGCGCGAGGCCCGGGCGCGGGGTCCCCCGGAGCCAGGAACGTCTCCGGCGCGAACCTGCGCGGATCCCACCCGACGAACGTCGTATCCGTGGCGAGCGTCACGGACGTCACGCGCACCACGTGTCCGCCCTCGCCGCGTCCCCGGTAGAGGATGAGCCACCGGCCCACCTCCAGCTCCGGATACAGGCCCGCGAGCGTGGCCCCGGTGTCCCCCGGCTGCACGGACTCCGCGAGCGTCACGGATTCCAGCCGGGGGAAGTACGACAGCGGCGACTCGGTGACGAACACCAGCGAGTGCTCGTCCGTGGAGACATTCGCCACCAGTGTCTCGGCCGGAATCTCCAGCACGCCGCCCCCGGTGAGGAACTCCAGCGCGGTGGTGCCTGGAGGAAGCGTGGACAGGTGCAGCTCCTCCAACCGCTCCTGCACCAGCGCCGCGAGCGCCACCGGATCCAACCGGAACCGCAGCATCACCGTGGCGGAGAGCCCCGGGTCCGGCACGTAGTCCAGCCCCCGCGCGTGGTCCTCCACGGAGCGCCGCAGCCGGGCATCCTCCAGGAAGCCCTCCACCACGGCACGCTCCTGCTGGTACGCCAGCGAGTCCAGCTGCGCGGCCACGGCCTCCAGCAACATGGTCGTGAAGTCCGCGGGCCCCCGGTCCTCCCACGGCGCCATCACCGTGCGAGCCCGCTCCAGCATCACCGCCAGCAACGACTGCGCGTCACGGGCCTGGTAGTCCACCAGCGCCCCGGGCGCGGGCCGCTCCGGAGCCGCGAGCCACGGACGCGGCTGCGGATCCCGCACGTCACAGCCCGGCACCACGTCCGGAGCCCAGGCGCCCACGAACGGCGCCGGGTCGCGAGGCCCATCTCCCGGCACGGGCACCGCCGCGCGAGAGATGGCCGCATCCGGCACCAGCCGAAGGTCCACGCTCTCCGGAGGCGGCAGGCTCCCCGTGAGCAGCACCGGAGGGACCTCGGGAGTCCCCGGCGTCCGGTACGGCAGCGGCCCCACTTCCAAGAACGGCAGGCCCGCGCCCTGAGCAAAGAGCGCGGGCGAAGCGGACAGCTCCGCGTCCGTCTCCAGCACGAAGGGCGCGCCCACGATGGCCGTGAAGAGCGAGTCGTAAGCACGAATCTCGCCCGGCCCCAGCCGCAGCCCATGCGCATGCCGGTGCCAGGTGAGCTGCGCCAGCAGCAGCTGCTCCGCCTGCACCCAGCCCGCGTGCACCGACGTCCAGGCCTCGGTGCGCCGAATCAGCGCCGTGCGCAGCCCGCCCTCCACTTGCAGCGCGGTGCCGGTGATGACGAAGAGGGAGCAGTCCTCGACGGCAATCTCTCCCGGAGTGCCCTCATCCAGCACCGGCTCCAGGCCCCCCAGCGGCGCGGCCACGTGCAGCCCCACGACGTCCGCGTCCGAGGGGAACTCCGGCAGCGTCAGCGGCCCCACGACCGAGGCCGACAGCGAATCCAGCGCGGCGGTGAGCCAGTCCGACCAAGCCGCCGCCGGCTGCGCGGACACCGGAACCGGCGCCGCCGCGACACGGCTCACCTCCACGTCGCGCACCCCCACCGGCTCCAGCGAAGGCCCGCCCAGCACCCGCAGGCCCGTGGCGCGCGTCCCGCCGGTGACGTCCTCCACCTGGCCCATGGCCACTTCCATGCTCCGCCCGCCCAGCGCGAGCGCCCCCATCAGGAACGCCCCCGTCACCCGCTGCACGGTGAAGCCCCGCACCTGAAGGGCGCCCGCCGAAGCCACCACGAGCCCGACGCTCCACTGCGCCCCGGACGCAGCCACGTCGCTCACGGACACGTCCACCAGGGACAGGCCCTCGCCCTCCTCCCGAGCCACCAGCACCCGCGCGCCGGTCGCGCTCGCTCCGGACACCTGCGACACCGTGAGCCCGGACAGGTCCGCGCGAGTGAAGCCCGCCAGCTCCAGGCCCGCGCCCGCCGTCGTGCCCGTGACGTCGTGCACCGTCACGTCCGCCCACTGCGAAGCCTGGCAGACGGCCCGCACGCCGAAGGCCTCACCCACCGTGGCCTGCACCGCCTCCACGGACAGGCCCGTCACGCGGGCCTCCGCCGCCAGCAGCCGCAAGCCCGTGGCGTCCTCGCCCTTCGCCCCCGTCACCGTCAGCGAATCGATGACCACCGCGCCATCCGGCGTCTCCACGCTCACCGCCGCGCAATCCCCCGACGCCGTGGCGCTCACCGTGACGTCCGACATCTCGACCCGCGCGCCCAGGAGGACCAGCCCCGCGTCCACCGCCACCACCGTCACGCCCGACAGCCCTGTGAAGAGCCCGGTCATCTCCAGCGTCCCGCCCTCGAGCCGCAGCGACACGCCCGGGCCACCCGTGAGCCGCAGCGCATGCGCGGGCGTGCCGACGACAGCGTCCGTGGTGAGCACGCCCTCGCCCACGGGGAGCACCCACTCCACCTCGCCCGGAGGCGTGGTCTGCAACGCGGCCTGCGCCGCCCCCAGCGACGCCTCCAGCGGCAAGGTCAGCAGGACCCGGGCGCTCACGGCGGCGCCTCCAGGTCCCGGCGGAACAGCTCCGCTTGCGCCTCACCCGTCGCCAGCAGCGTGTAGAGGATGTCCACGTAGAGCGTCGCGTCCTCGGCGCTCACCTTCACCGCGTCCAGGCGCACCTGGTCGCGCATGAACTCCTGCACGTTGAGGCGGATGATGTACTCGGCCGCGGCGGCGGCCTCCGGACTCGCGGCACCGAACACCATCCGCTGCACGCCACATCCGAAGCGGGGCCGGTTCACCCGCTCCCCGGGCAGCGTGAAGAGCAGCTGCTCCAGTTGCTGACGGATGACCTGCGCGGACCCCACCGTGCGCGGCGTGCCCAGGTCTCCCAGCTGGAAGGGGAAGTGCAGGCCGCGCCCCATCACGCCACCCCGTTGAGCGCGTCGCGAGCCAGGTCCACGTCCACCTCGTAGCGGGCCAGCGCCTCCGCCCACACCCAGCGGTGACGCGCGCCGCGCACGTACCAGGTGCCGTCCATCAGCTTGCCCGCCCCCACCAGGCCCACCGGACGCCGGGCGCGGAGGATGCGTGCGTAGCGCAGCCCCTGCACCGTGCCGTTCGCCTCCGCGAGCCAGTCCGCCTCGCGGTAGTCCGACCACGCCAGGTTCTCCACCTCCGGCACGTCGTGCGGCACGTCCACGTACTGCAGGCCCACCGCCTTCGTCTGGGGCCGCTTGGGCAGCACCGCCGCCATGCGGGCCTTGAGGATGTCCGCGCGGCTGGTGGGCCCCATGCGGGGAAAGCGCGGGGCCGTCACCGTGGCGGAGCGGATCCGCCGCGTGCGCTCGTCGATGTGCTCGCCATGCAGCTCCGTGGGCCGGTGGCTCTCCCAGCGCGCCTTGAGCTCGATGACGGACGGCGTGGAGCGGGGAATCAGCGACAGGTCCGGCTGCTTCGGGCCATCCGGCCGCGGAAGGTGGAAGTGGCCCACGCACTCAAGCGCCGCGTTGGCCCCCGCGCCCACCGGGCCCTGCTTGCGCTCCACGAAGGCCTCATACCCGTTGCGCCGGGCCAGCCACCGGATGAGCGACGCGTCCGTGCCGCGCTGGAGCACCACCGCGCGGTCCGGGTCGCGCACGGGCGCCGTCTCCTGCACGTCCAGCGCGAAGCCATACTCCCCGTAGAGCTGCCGCACGATGCCCGCGTCGGACAGGCCGCTGAACGAACGCGTGCGCTCCTCCAGGTGCATCAGGCACGACGCGTCCAGCCCGTACACCTCCAGCGACGAGTCCGGCACGCGCGACGGGCCGAAGTACGGCTCCACCGCGGTGATGTAGCCGTCGAACACCACCTCCTGGACATCCGGCGCCTCGCTGTCCGGAGCCCCCAGCCCGAAGCTGATGGTGACGCGCTTGAGCAGCGCGAAGCGCCCGTCCGCCAGCGCGTCCCAGTCCCCCGCGTCCGTGGGCGCCATGTCCAGCGACAGGTGGAAGGACGACGCGTCGTCGGTGCGCTCGTCCACCTCCAGGCGGGACACCCGGCCGCGGGCGTCCGTCATGGGCTGTCCGTCGATCCACAGCTGGAGGAACGCCGCGCGCTGGTCCGCCATCAGGGCTTCTCCGGAATGAGCAGCACCGTGCCCGGATCCAGCAGCGCCTCGGGCTCGAAGGTGGGGTTGGCGTCCACGATGCGCCACGCCTGGAACGGGTCGCTGAAGTAGCGCTGCGCGAGCAGGTCCAACCGGTCCCCCGCCACCACCTTGTGGAGCAGCGACGTGGGCACGCGCGGCGCCACGCGGGGCACGTACAGCGACACCGAGGCGCCCTCCGGCCCCAGCGGTACCGTGTACGTCGGCAGGTCCTTGTTTCGCGAGGAAGGGTCGCTCATGGCCGTCCCGTCAGCTCGCCCCGTCGAGCTTCACCTGCGGCGCCAGGGCCTGCGCGATGAGGGTGCTCGCGTCCGCGCCCTTCACCGCCGCCAGGTCCTCCATCCGCAGACGCAGGTCGCGCAGGTTGGCGAACGCCTGGGCCACCTTGTTGTTCGCCGCGTTCTCCCCCACCTCCAGGATGCGCATGCGCAGGTCCACCTCCGCGCGCAGCGGGTACAGCGCCGGATCAAACCGCTGCTCAACGATGGTCATCCCGGTGATGACCACCGGGAACGTGCGCGGCCCCAGCATGAGCAGCAGCTCCGTGGGGTTGAGCGAGACGAGCTTCGTCGCGGGCTTCTTCTCCTCCTCGCCCGTCTGGTCCTTGCCCAGCGCCATGCCCTCCAGCATGGCCAGCTCCGGCAGCACGCCCTGGGTGCCCTCCCCCTTCGTGTCGCGCAGCAGCGCCTCCGTCACGTCGAAGACGAGCTTGAGGGCAATCGTCTCGCTCTTGGCGTGCAGGCCGCCGCCGCGCTGACCGTCGGTGAGGACCTTGGTCTGCTCGGGCGTCTTGCCGGGCTTGGTCTCCCACTGGCCCGCGCGCGTGCGCGTCACCGTCTCCGGGTTGTACTGGAAGCGCAGCGCGCGCACGCCCGGTTCGGACTTCTTGTCATCCGCCGACGTCGGCAGCGTCACCAGCATGCCCTTCTGGAGCTGCTGATCAAACGCGATGAGCGTCGGGTCCAGGTTGCGGGTCATCCGTTGCCCCGGATGCCGGACGGCTCGCGCTGGGCGAGGCTCCGGGCGATGGCTTCGTTGTTCTTGTCCATCAGCGCCACCACCGTCTGGCTGAACAGCTTCACGAGCTCCTTCGGGTTGTCCGGGACGCTGCGCAGCATCCACGCGAGCTCACGCTCCAGCTCGCGGCGGGTGAGTCCGACCTGTCCTTGCACCGGGGGTGGGGCCATGGCGTGTGCGTCCTTCCGTCGTCAGCTCCAGCCATCCACCAGCGGACGGCCTTCCAGCTCGTTGCGAAGCAGCTCCAGGTAGCGCCACCGCCGGGCGCGGGGCAGCGCCAGGATGTCCGCCTCCGACCAGTGGTAGTGGAAGGCCAGCACGTGCACCTCCGTCTCCAGCCGCGCCGCGCCCCCTCGCAGCTCGCGAGTCAGCAGCGCGAACGGATCCAGCTCCAGCTCCAACCACGCGGAGCACTTCGGGCACCGGGCCAGGAGCCCCAGGTCCGGAGCGGACGTCCCATCCGCCAGCGCCAGCGCGACCGCGTGCCGTGAACGCGCGGGCAGCCCCAGCCACGACGAGGGCGTCAGCGCCCGTCCGTCCACCACCACCAGCCGCGACCACAGGAGCGCGGCGCGCTCCGCCCGGCTGCCCTGCGCGTCCGCGAGCACCGCGTCGTCCTCGCCCGTCGGCTCACGCACCTCCGCGGTGCCTTCCGGCAGCGCGACGGTCAGCACCTCCGGTGCATCCAGGGGCCGCTCCGGCGACAGCGCGGAGAGCCGCACGTCCACGTCCGCGACGGCCTCGCATCCAGGCGCCGGGCAGCGCGCCACCAGCGTCAAGCGGTCCCCATACAGCCGGGCCCGCAGGTGCAGCGCCAGGTGGTGCCGGTCTCCCCGCGTGAGGCACGCCGCCAGCGACGCGTCGACGCGCGGATAGTCCCCCAACCGCCCCAGGCACGCCGCGAGCAGTTCGCTCACCGCGCGAGGCCCCGGGCGCTCGCCGGCCTGGGCCAGCGACCACTCCTCGCGGCCGGTGAGCGCGCGCAGCTCGCCCTGACGGTGACAGCGGCCGTCCTCGTCGAAGAGGCCGTGCGGCAGGAGCACCGGGATGGGAGGATCGAGGAGCACGTCAGACCACCGCCTCCAGCGTGAAGCCCTCGTGGTTGACCTCGCAACTCTCGATGAGGATCTCGTTCGCCTCCGCGGCCAGCTCCGACATCGCGGTGAACTTCGAGACCCACGCGTTGCGCAGCACGAACTTCTTCACCGCGCGGTTGAAGTCCAGGTCGTAGACGAGGATTTCGACGGTGCGCCGGTAGTCCGGCTCGGCGGCGCGGAAGCCGGGCGTGGCCTCGTGGCGGATGAGCTGGAGCGCCCAGTCCCGGAACGTCGTGTCCTGCGTGAGCCCCGCCTCCAGCGTGATGGGCTCGTAGTGCACGCGGCCCGGGGACAGCTCGTCCACGGAGGACGGGCTGTTGCCGGAGCGGAACTTCACCACCTCCACGGTGCCGGTGATGCCGGAGATCTTCCGGCACGCGGCCACCTCGATGTTGTTGAAGAGCACGCGGAAGTTGAAGTTGCGGTACGGGTCGCGCTTCGTGGACTCGACGAATCGGGGCATGGCATCACTCCTCGAAAAGGGGACGTCAGGGCGTCGCGGGCAGGGACAGCACGGGCCGGGGCACCGGCTCCCAGCCCTCGTGGGTGAGCTCCAGCGACAGGAGCGCCACCTCCCCCGCCATGGCGTCCAGCTTGGGCAGGGCGTGGAACTTGGACACCCACGCGTTGTGCACGTGGAAGCTGCGGATGCGCGCCTCCATGCCGCCGGGCGCGGGCACGGCCGTGGGGTGCGCGTATGCGTCCCACACGTCGATGAAGAGGTCGCGCTTCACCGGCTCGCCGGGCGCCTTGCCGGTGCGCGCGAACTCCAGCACCGCGCGAGCCCAGCGCTCCAGCGAGTCATCCAGCGCCAGCCCCTGCTCCAGCACCAGCGGCTCCCACGTCACCTTGTGGGGCTGGGCGTAGCGGTGCAGGTTGTTGCCGCCCTCCCACGTCTCATGGGCGCCCACGCTGACGGACAGGCCGGACACGGTGCGCACACCGGCCACGTAGTCGCCGGCCCCGGACGTGCTCATCCGGAGCCGGAACTGGAAGGTCCGCAGCGGGTTGCGGGCGTTGGCGGGGACGGGCGTGGGCATCAGGCCGCCAGCAGGCTCTTCTGGCTGATTTCAATCACGACGAACTCCGCGGGCTTCAGCGGCGCGAAGGCCACCTGCGCGGTGACGATGCCCGCGTCCACGTTCTCCTGCGGGTTGGTGCTCCGGTCGCAGACGACGCTGAAGGCCTCCTCGGGCGTGCTGCCCTGGAAGGCGCCCTGCCGGAACAGGCCCAGCATGAAGGACTCGATGGCGACGCGGATGCGGCCCCACAGCTCCTCGTCATTGGGCTCGAACACCGCCCACATGAGGCCGCGCCGCAGGGACTCCTTGAGGAAGAGCGCGGTGCGGCGCACCGGGATGTAGCGCCACTCGGGGTCGGGCGACAGCGTGCGCGAGCCCCACGACACCAGCCCCACGCCGGGGAACTGGCGCAAGCAGTTGAGGCTCACCGGGTTGAGCTGATCCTGCTCCGCGTCGATGACGGGGTACTGGAGGCCCAGCGCACTGGCGAGCGACGCCTCGATGCCGGCGGGCGCCTTCCACACGCCGCGCGTGGTGTCCGTGCGCGCGAAGAGGCCCGCCACGTGGCCGGACGGAGGCACCAGCCGCGTGGGGTTTCGGCCCACGCCCACCGGGTCCGCCACGCGGATCCACGGGTAGAACATGGCCGAGTTCTTCGAGCGCGAAGGCAGGCCCTCCACGAACTGCTTCGCGTCGTCCGGCAGCACCGCGAAGTCCTTGTCCACGCCGCCGGGGCCGTCCGCGAGGAAGAAGCAGTCTCCCCGGTTGTCGCAGTACGCGACGCCCGCGGCGATGAACGACACCTCGTTCTTGCCGGGCAGCGCGATGATGTTGACGTCCTCCGTGTCCAGCGCGTGCAGGCCCGTGCGCAGCTTCGCGTCGCCCGCGAAGTCGGACGAGTCCAGCAGGCCCGTGCCGTCATCGCCGCCCAAGAGCCGCAGGTTCGTCGCCGCCACCGGTCGCACCGAGGGGTTCGCGGGCGAGTCGTCGGAGTAACCCCGGGCGCGCGGCGCGAAGCCCAGCGCCCGCAGCATGGTGGGCACCGTGGGCTGGAGCGTTTCGCCGATGGCCAGCTGGAGCCCATCGAAGGACTCCGCGCCCAGGCCCGCCGTCCCCGCCGCGGGCGTGCCGGTGAAGCCGGTGGCGGAGAGCGACAGCGTGGAGGTGCCCGCCGCCGTGGCCAGGCCCGTGATGACGGTGTTGCCCTGCGCGTCCGTCACCACCGACGCGACCTTGCCGGCCAGCGCCACGCTCAGCGAGTGGTTCAACTCCGCGGGCGTCACCGCGCCGGCATTCGCCGCGAGGATGGGGATGGGCACCACCGTGGTCGCACCCGGCGAGCCCACGGTGACCTTGGCGTCCTCGGGGTCCAGGTCATACGTGGCGCCCGCGGGCTTGGGGATGGTGAGCGTGGGCCCGGTGGCCACCTTGAGGGAAATCTCCGGTGAGTCCGTGCCGCCAATGACGAACGTGTTGCCCAGGCCCGCCGAGGTGACGGCCTGGGTGAGGAAGGTCTTGAGCTCCGTGGCGGTCAGCTGCGCGCGGCCGTTGACGAACGCCGCGCCCGGCACGGCGGCCACCACCAGGGCCTGCGTGATGGAGACGTCCAGCGTCGTGCGGGGCAGGTCCGGCTGGGCCTCATCCCAGGTACTGACCTGGAGCTTGCCGCCGTCGAAGAGGCTGTACTTCGTGCCGGACAGCACGGCGGCCTTGAGCTTGGGAGGCACGCCGGGGACGAGCACCGCGCCCGGCGCCCGAGCCGCCAGCGCCGCCTGGAACTCGTCACGCACGCGGATGTAGCGGGAGATGTCGTTGATGCGGTCGCCGACGTAGTCCTCGCTCGCCGGGTCCATGCGCACGTCCTCGAACGTCTCCAGCCGGCGCGTGGCTCCCGCTTCCGTCCACATCACCTCCACGCGGAAAGCCTCCGAGGGGAAGTTGATGGAGTCGCTCACCTGGACGCGGAGATAGCCGGACCACTCGCCCGCGCCCCGGGCCAGGAACGTGAGGGCGTTGAGGCCGCCGCCCACGCGAGCGGCCAGGGACGAGGACACGCCGGCCACCGCGTCCGAGGGCAGCACGCGCACGACGTACGCGCGGCGTCCCCCGGAATCGAAGAAGGCCTCCACCGCCTGCGCGACGAGGCCCGCCTCACCGGGCTCGTGGCCGCCGAAGGCGCGCTCGTACTCGGCGAAGCCGGTGACGAACTGGGCCAGGGCCGGAATGCCGCGCGCCGTGCGGCCGACGAACGCCGCCGTGGACGTGCCCACCCCTTCGATGGGGCGTGCACCGGCACTGATTTCCTCCACATAGACGCCCGGATGCAGTCGCTCAGCCACGTTCATCCTCCTGGGTTCAGATGGTCCCGCGCCTGGCGGTATCGACTTCGGTGACGGAAGTGCCCGGGTGGCCGCTGGCGCCGCGAGAGGCCCCGCGCGCGACGGGGTCCACCTGGGGTTTCTCGACGAGGCGCGCGGTGGTGCGCGCGTTCGGCTCGTCCATCAGCGCGGAGACCCGGTAGTCCACGCAGCAGCGGTACAGGTGGTTCAAGAGATCGTCGCGGCGGCGCAGCTGGGTCTGGAAGAAGAAGCACTCCTCCTGGAACACGAGCGTGCGGCCCCGGGGCCACGCGCCCTCCACGGGCTTGCTGAGCGTCACGCGGTCGCCGTCCACGCCCAGCACCAGCGCCTGGAAGCGCTGCTTGCCCACGCGGAAGCCGTCCTCGCTCGCGCCCAGCACCACCACGTCGCCCGGCCTGAGGCGCGAGGCCGCGGTGACGGAGCGGCGCAGCGCCGGATCCAACGGCCCCACGGGCTCCGCCACCAGGTGCAGGTGGTCCACGGTGAAGTCCAGCGGCGTCCCCGCCGGGTCCCCCAGCGTGAGCACCATGTCGCTCGCGGCGACGGTGATGCCCGGAGCCGCGACCGGCGGCGAGGGCGTGGCCTCCGCGTCCTGGAGCGGCTGCGGCGCCCCATCCGCCGACAGCCACACCACGCCCTCCCCCGCCTCCAGCCGCGCATGCAAAGCGACGCCGGCCTCCAGCCGCTCCGCCGGGAGCCGCCAGCGCGTCTCCGCGACCTGCTTGCCGCTGGACCGAGCGAGCGTCGCGGTAGCCACCACCTCGCCCATGAGCCGAGTGCCCACCTGCTCATAGCGGACGATGAGCCGCAGCACGGGCTGCGCCTGCGCCATCAGCACGGCCACCGGCAGCGTCTGGCCCGCCACCGCGCCAGCGGCGACGCGCAGCCCCAAGGACAGCGCCAGCCCGTCCGGAGCCGGATTGTCGGCGTGGAACGGATCCGCCACGGCGGGCATGGGGTAGACGAGCACGGAGGCGGTGCCGGTGCCGGACAGCCGCAATCCTCCGGAGTCAGGCAGGAAGGACGCGCCCGGCGCCAGGTCCACGCGTCCGCCGCGAGCGCGCTCCAGGCTCGCGTCACTGGACTCCAGGTGCGCCAGGGACAGGAGCGTGGTGGGCTCGCCGAGCGTCAGGAGGCGGACCGCCGTGGCGCCGTCGGTCACATCCTCGGCCAGGAGCGACGGGCGCAGGACCATGTTCCCGCGCGTGGGGATGGAGAGCGCGACCGTGTCCATGATGGACGCCAGGTCCCCCTGCGAACCCGCCCACACGTCCACCTGCACGTCGATGGCCATGGCCTTGGGCGCGCGAATCCTGCTGAGGAACGTCCGGCCCTCCTGCGAGCGCTCCGGAGGCTCCAACCCCAGAGGCCCCGCGATGCTGCCGGCCACCGGCAGCACCTCCACGCTGGAGCGGAACGCCATCGACGCGATGCCCGGGTCGGAGCTGATCGCGAGTCGGCCGCCCTCCACGTCCCAGCGCGCGGCGACGGCGCCCAGCGCCTCCAGCATCAAGGGGTCCGTGAGCGGCGCCCCTGAAGGCTCCTGGAAGAGCCCCCCGGAGAGCGCATCCGCCAGCTTCGCGTTGATGGCCGCCGTTACCGAAGGCCCCGTCGCGGTGGAAGCAAACGAACCGCCCGGCAGGCCCGTGAGGGTGACGGTGGCGCGGCCGTCCAGGCGCAGCATGAGCGAGCCATTGGGAGGCACGCTGTCCACGGGAGCGCGAGGCTTGCCGACGACGTGGCCCGGGACGCGGACGGTGGCGACGCCGGTGCGGCCGTTCTCACGCTCGGGTTCGGAGAAGAGGCCCAGCGGACCGACGACGGACAGGAACGGCACGCGTGAAGGCCGGTAGCCCTCGTCCACGTAGCCATGCGCGGCAAAGACACGCACGTCGCCGCTGCGCAAGGCCAACCGTCCCTGCCACAGCAGTCCACTGAGGATCTCGCGAATCACGCGACACGACCCTCTGGGGCAACGCCATGTCTGGCTTTAAACCAATGCGTCACGGCACCCCCCGGCACCTGCGACCCGCGAAGGGCGGCGACAATGAACCAGGAGCTCCGCCGGCGTCAACACTGCACGCATGTATTGATTTGAGTTTTTGTGTGTCTATTCCGACGTCATTCCACCCCGGCGGGAGGGTTTGACGGGGTGGTTGTCCGCTGTGCCGCAAACCATCTTTCGCGGCAAGGGAGCGGCGGATGCGATTCGTGGACTTCGTGGACCTGGCCGCTCAGCTGTTCGAGGGCGCGGGCGTGGTCGTGATGGTGGTGGGGGCGGCGGTCTCCGTGGCGCTCGCCCTCCGGGACGCACGCGGGCCGCTGCGGGCGAAGGCGTACCGGCAGCTCCGTCACTACCTGGGCCGCGCCATCCTGCTGGGATTGGAGCTGCTCGTCGCGGCGGACATCATCCGCACGGTCGCCCAGTCGCCCACGCTGCGGCAGGTGGTCATCCTGGGCCTCATCGTCCTCATCCGGACCTTCCTCAGCTTCACGCTGGAGGTGGAGATCGACGGACGGTGGCCCTGGCAGTCACCGCCTCGCGGCAAGGACGAAGCCGGTCCACCGGGCGCTTGAGTGGGCGCTGTCTGCCGTTGGGTGCCAGCCAGACAGAGGCTGCGCCCCCGGGCGGATGCGGGCTGCCCACCCTCGCGGGGGATGCACACCCTCCAGGTCAGGCCACTTCCATGGTGGGAAGCGGCGTCACGGGGCCCTGCCTCCAAGCTCGCCGGGAAGGGTCGGGGTCAAAGGAGGCGTGCGTGGAGAGCCCCAGCGCAAGCTTCGACCCGGAGACCCGCGAGCCCCTCACCGACGAGCACTCCCGGCTGCTCCTCGAGACGCTGGTGGCCAGCACGCCCGTGGGGCTCGCGGTGGTGGACCTGCGGCAGCGCTTCGTCCAGGTCAACGACGCGCTCGCGGCCATCAATGGCATCCCCCGCGCCGCCCACCTGGGCCGCAAGGTGCAGGAGATCGTCCCGGAGATGTGGCCCACGCTGCGTCCCCAGTACCAGCGCATCCTGGACGGCGGGGGCGCGCAGACGCTGGAGGTCAGCGGCGTCACCTCCAAGGAGCTGGGCGTCGAGCGCCACTTCCTCGTCAGCTACTACCCCGTGCGCACGAGCGCGGGAGCCCTCCTGGGCATCGGCATCATCGTGGTGGAGGTCACCGAGCAGCGCAGGGCCCACGACGCGCTCCTGGCCAGCGAGCAGCGCTACCGCTCGCTGGTGGAGGCCCTGGCGCAGCCGGTATGGACCACCAACGGCCGCGGCGAGGTGGTGGAGCCCGCGCCGCGCTGGATGGAGTTCACCGGCCAGACGCAAGCGGAGCACCTGGGGCTGGGCTGGCTCGCCGCCATCCATCCGGACGACCGCAAGCGGGTGGTGAGGGGCTGGGTGGAGTCCCTGCGCACGAAGACGACCTACCGGGGCGAGTTCCGCCTGCGCTACCACGCCGGGGGCTACCGGGACGTCGTGGGCCGGGCCGTGCCCGTGTTCGGGAAGAAGGGCGCCATCCGCGAATGGATCTCCACGGCAGAGGACATCACCGAGCGCAAGCACGCGGAGGCCCAGGCGGAGAACGAGCGCGCGAGGCTGCGCTCCGTGCTGACGAGCGCCCCGGCGTCCATCGCCATCCTCTCCGGCGAAGAGCAGGTCTTCACGCTGGTGAACCCGCTCTACAAGGCGCTGTCCGGGGGCGTGGACCTGATGGGGGCCTCCATCAAGGGCACCGATGACGCCCGGGCCGCCGAGTACTCGCGGTTGCTGGAGAAGGCCTACACCCAGGGAGAGCCCTTCATTGAGAAGGAGGTCCCCATCACCACCGACTTCCAGAATACCGGCGTGGAGTCGACGCGGCGGTTCGACGTGGCGTACCAGCCGCTGCGCGACGTGAAGGGCCAGGTGGACTCCGTGTTGTCCTTCGCCATCGACGTGACGGAGCGGGTGGAGGCACGCAAGAAGCTGGAGGAGTCCGCCGCGTCCCTGAAGAACCAGCAGCGCTGGCTGGAGGCGGTGTTGGATCGGACGCCGGTGGCGATGATCCTGGTGGAGCCCCAGACGGGCCGCGTCGTCTTCGCGAACCAGGTGGCCCGGAGGATGGCCGGCGGCGACTTCCCCGGGGGCCTGAGCGAGGAGGCCTACAACCGGGGTGAGTACCACTTCACGGACGAAGCGGGCCGGGTGCTGAGCCTGGAGGAGATCCCCGGCGTCCGCGCGGTGAGAGGAACACCTGTGCACGGCGAGCCGGTCATCTGGCACACGCCCACCGGGCACTACTCGCTGCTGGTGGAAGCGGCTCCCCTGCCCGCCCAGCACGGCCACGACGCGGCGGTCCTCCTGGCGCTCCAGGACGTCACCGAGCTGCGAACGACCCAGGCCCAGCTCCAGCACGCCGTCTCGCTCCGGGACGAGTTCCTGACGGTGGCGTCACACGAATTGAAGACCCCGCTGACGCCGTTGCAGCTGAAGCTCCAATCCCTGGTCCGGGACGCGCAGGCTGAACAGACCCTGGAGGCGCTGAGGGCGCGGGTGGTGAAGACGGCGGAGACCATCTCCGGACAGGTCCGCAAGATGACCACGCTCATCAACGACCTGCTGGAGGTGACGCAGCTCACGGGCCCCGCCGCGCCGTTGCAACTGGAGGACGTGGACCTGGCGGACGTGGTGCGCACCGTGGTGGAGCGTTTCCAGGCCCAGGCCACGAAGGCGGGCTGCAAGGTCATCATCGACGCGGAACCGGGAGCGGTGGGCCGCTGGGACCGCCACCGGCTGGAGCAGGTGGCGAGCAGCCTCTTGTCCAACGCGCTGAAGTACGGCCCCGGGCGCCCGGTCACGCTGCGAGTGGAGCGGGACCGGGGCCGGGCCAGGCTGAGCGTGAGGGACGAAGGCATCGGCATCGCGCCAGGAAGCCTCCAGGCCATCTTCGAGAAGTTCACCCGGGCCGTGTCCACCCGGCATTACGGTGGCCTGGGCCTGGGTCTCTTCATCACGAGGCAGATTGTCGAAGCCCACCACGGAACCCTGCGCGCGGTCAGTCAACCCGGGCAGGGCGCGACGTTCATCGTGGAGCTGCCCATGGTCTGAGCCGCTCCCCCAACGCGTCACCAGGACACCGAGCGCCATCTCACACAACGCCCGGCCCCAAGACGGAAAGCGGCCCCTGGAGACACCCAGGGGCCGCGAAACTTCACGATTCCTACCGCCGCGCCGGAGGCACACCGTTCTCGCCGTACAGGTAGGCCTGCAGCGGCTTCACCGCGAGGTCCGAGCGCTTCAGCGACTCCAGCGCGCCCACCGCCATGCGCGCCGCCTGCACCGTCGTGTAGTACGGCACCGAGTGCATCAGCGCCTCACGGCGGATGGAGAAGCTGTCCGCGATCTCCTGCTTGCCGAAGGTGGTGTTGATGACCAGGACGATCTCCCCGTCGACGATCTTGTCGACGATGTTCGGCCGGCCCTCCTTCACCTTCTGCACCCGCTGCGACTCGATGCCCTTCGTCTGCAGGTAGTCGTGCGTGCCCGCCGTCGCCGTCAGGCTGAAGCCCATCGACCGCAGGCGCCGGGCCAGGTCCACCACCGCCGGCTTGTCGTCGTCCTTCACGGAGATGAACACCCGGCCCGTCTTGGGCAGCTTCACGCCCGCCGCCAGCTGGCTCTTCGCGAACGCGGACGCGTAGTCCTCCGCCAGGCCCATGACCTCGCCCGTGGACTTCATCTCCGGGCCCAGAATCACGTCCACCCCGGCGAAGCGCGCGAACGGGAAGACGCTCTCCTTCACCGCCACGTGCCGGAACTCCGGCTCCTCCGTGCGGCCCAGCTCCTTCAGCGTCTTGCCCACCATGCAGAGCGCGGCGATCTTCGCCATCGGCATGCCCGTCGCCTTGGAGATGAACGGCACCGTGCGGCTGGCGCGCGGGTTCACTTCCAGGATGTAGATGTTCTTCCCCTGGATGGCGAACTGCACGTTCATCAGGCCCACCACGCCCAGCTCGCGAGCCATCGCGATGGCCTGGTCCTTCATCCGCTCCACCAGGTCCGGCGACAGCGAGTGCGGAGGCAGCGTCGCCGCCGCGTCACCCGAGTGCACGCCCGCCTCCTGGATGTGCTCCAGCACGCCGCCAATCAGCACCTGCCCCGTGCGGTCCGCCACCAGGTCCAGGTCCACCTCGATGGCATCCTTCAGGAAGCGGTCGATGAGCACCGGGTGCTCCGGAGACGCGCTCACCGCCTCGCGCATGTAGCGCTCCAGGCTGGCCGCGTCGTAGACCGTCTCCATCGCGCGCCCGCCCAGCACGTACGACGGACGCACCATCACCGGGTAGCCAATCCGCTCGGCCACCTTGAAGGCCTCCGCGTGGCTGCGCGCGACGCCGTTCTCCGGCTGCTTCAGGCCCAGCTTCTCAATCAGCTTCGCGAACTTCTCGCGGTCCTCCGCCCGGTCGATGGCGTCCGGCGACGTGCCCAGAATGGGCAGCCCCGCCTGCTCCAGCGGCACGCTCAGGCGCAGCGGCGTCTGCCCGCCGAACTGCACGATGGCGCCCACCGGCTTCTCACGCTGGGACACCTCCAGGACGTCTTCAATCGTCAGCGGCTCGAAGTAGAGGCGGTCGGACGTGTCGTAGTCCGTGGACACCGTCTCCGGGTTGCAGTTGACCATCACCGTCTCGTACCCGGCCTCGCGCAGCGCGAAGGCCGCGTGCACGCACGCGTAGTCGAACTCGATGCCCTGGCCGATGCGGATGGGACCGCTGCCCAGAATCAGGACCTTCTGCCGGTCCGTGGGGGGCGCCTCGTCCTCCTCCTCGTAGGTGGAGTACAGGTAGGGCGTGTACGCCTCGAACTCCGCGGCGCAGGTGTCCACCCGCTTGAACACCGGGCGGATGCCGCGCGCGTGCCGGTGCGCCCGCACCTCCGCCTCCGGGTAGCCCATCAGGTTGCCCAGGTACTTGTCGGAGAAGCCGTGCGCCTTCGCCTGACGAAGCACGTCGTCCGCCAGGTGATCCAGCCGGCCAATGTCCGCCAGCGCCTGCGCCTCGCGCACCAGCGCCTCGATGTGCCGCAGGAACCACGGGTCGATGGCGGAGAGCTGGTGCACCTGCTCCACCGTCATGCCCTCGCGGAAGGCCTGCGCCACGAACCAGGGGCGCTCCGGACGGGGCACGCGCAGCCCCTCGTGCAGCACCTTCTCCCGCTCCTCCTTCTCCGAGGGCAGCTCCGGCGACTCCAGGCCCACGCGCCCCAGCTCCATGGAGCGCAGCGCCTTCATGTACGCCTCGGGGAAGGTGCGGCCAATGGCCATCACCTCGCCCACCGAGCGCATGCTCGTGGTCAGCGTGCGGTCCGCCTTGGGGAACTTCTCGAAGTTGAAGCGCGGCACCTTCACCACCACGTAGTCCAGCGTCGGCTCGAAGGAGGCCGGCGTGTCGCGGGTGATGTCGTTGCGCAGCTCATCCAGCGTGTAGCCCAGCGCCAGCTTCGCGGCGACCTTCGCGATGGGGTAGCCCGTCGCCTTGGACGCCAGCGCGCTGGAGCGCGACACGCGCGGGTTCATTTCAATGACGACCATGCGGCCGTCGCGCGGGTGGATGCCGAACTGGATGTTGGAGCCGCCCGTGTCGACGCCAATCTCGCGGATGATGGCCAGCGACGCCTGCCGCATGCGCTGGTACTCGCGGTCCGTCAGCGTCTGCGCGGGCGCCACGGTGATGGAGTCACCGGTGTGCACGCCCATCGGGTCCAGGTTCTCGATGGAGCAGATGATGATGACGTTGTCCGCGGAGTCGCGCACCACCTCCAGCTCGTACTCCTTCCAGCCGAGCACGCTCTCCTCCACCAGGATGGTGGAGGTGGGGCTCGCCTTCAGGCCCGAGCGGCAGATGGCCTCGAACTCCTCGCGGTTGTACGCGATGCCGCCACCCGTGCCGCCGAGCGTGAAGGACGGACGGATGATGGCCGGGAAGCCGATCTCCTCCACCAGCGCCATGGCGTCCGCGAGCGTCGTCGCGTAGCCGCTCTTGGGCAGCGCCACGCCAATCTTCTGCATGGCCGCCTTGAAGAGCTGGCGGTCCTCGGCCTTGTTGATGGCCTCCAGGGACGCGCCAATGAGCCGCACCCCGTACTTCTCCAGGATGCCCCGCTCCGCGAGCGCCTTGGCCAGGTTGAGCGCCGTCTGGCCACCCATCGTCGGCAGGAGCGAGTCCGGCCGCTCGGCGGCCAGAATCTTCTCCGCCGCCTCCACGGTGATGGGCTCGATGTAGGTGCGGTGGGCGAACTCAGGGTCCGTCATCACCGTGGCGGGGTTGCTGTTGAGCAGCACCACCTCCACGCCCTCGTCCCGAAGCGCCTTGATCGCCTGGGTGCCTGAGTAGTCGAACTCGACGGCCTGCCCGATGACAATCGGGCCCGAGCCAATCACGAGAACCTTCCGGATATCAGTGCGCTTGGGCATCGGGCGCCCCCCATACCAACGTCCGCCCCCACATGCACGCGGTGCGTTGTGGCATCCGAAGAGACCGTCCGATGCCCGCTTGCTCGGAGGACCCCGGCCCGGCGTCCTCTGCTACGCTGCCGCGCTTCCCTCCGGAGGTTCCATGCGTCGCTGGCCCCTGGCCCTGCTCGTTCTCCTCTCAGCGCCCGCCCTCGCCCAGGAGGACACCACTCCCGCCGCCGAGCCCGCCCCCGCCGAGCCCGCGCCGGCGCCAGTCCCCGC
>NZ_RAWM01000015.1 GCF_003668875.1 Corallococcus interemptor
CGCCCCGCCTGGCTGCCCGCTCGCTGCGTCAGAGGCCCCTCCCAAACCTGGATCATCCGGCCTTGGCCGCCTTCCTCCCGGGCCAACCCCCTGATTCCTGGGGGCTTTCGTCCCGGGCGGAAATCCGGCACTTCGCCGCGACGCGTCACCCAGCGGTCGAGAAGATTTCTTCCAGAGCGGCCGGGAGGCTGGTCTGCCACGCGGGGTAATTATGGCCCCCGCTGTAGGGCCGGTAGGTGGCGCGGTGCCCGGCGGCCTGGAGGACGGGCAGGATGCGCTCGTTGCCGTCCTGGAGCCCTTCGAAGCGGCCGCAGTCCATCCAGACATGGAGGGGCGGCTGGCCCGCGCGGCGGGCCAGGTCGAAGACGACCATGTCGGTGCCCTCGATGGCGAAGGCGCCGGACTGGGACAGCACGCGGCCGAAGACGTGGGGCAGGCGCTGGGCCGCGTAGAGCGCCATGAGGCCGCCCAGCGACGAGCCCAGCACCGCGTGCGCGCCCGGCGTGCGCTGCTCGTCCACCAGGGACAGGTGCTCGCGGGCCAGGGGGAACACGCGCTGGTGGAGGAAGGCCACGGTGGCCTCGCTGCACGCGTACTCGGCGGTGCGGGCCGGGCCGCCGTTGGACACGAAGGCCATGGCCACCGGGCGCATGCGGCCCGCGGCGATGAGGTTGTCCACCACCGTGGGCAGCTGCACGCGCTTCAGGTAGTCGTCGCCGTCCAGCACCACCATCAGCGGCACGGGGCCCTTCACGGGCGGCGCGTAGAGGGACACCGCGCGCTTCCTCCCGACGACCCACTCGTGCGTCTCCAGCTGGTGGCGCGTCACGCGGCCCCTGGGCACGTTGCGCACGCGCTTGCCCAGCGGCGTGGCTTCGCCCCTGGGCATCCAGAAGCAGTGGTTGAAGCCGCCGAAGCCGTTGTCGGAGCGGCGCGGGTTGAGGACGTCGCGCACGCGCCGGCCCTTGGCGTCCTGGAGCGCGTATTCGACGTAGGCGTCCTCGGGCAGCGCCAGCGAGCGCGCCCACAGCCCCTTGCCCACGCGCTCCAGCGGCAGGGGCGTGCCGCGCCAGTCCTGGAAGTCTCCCTGGAGGAAGACGGGGCGGGGGCCCTTCCACACGAAGGTGGCGGTGTCTCCGTCGATGAGCGGCGTGCCCTCCTTGCGCGCGCGGGCTTCCAGCGTCCGGGTGTCATCCATGCGTGGCTCGCTCCACGGGAGGGGACAGCAGGTCTCGCAGCGCTCCGGTCAGGTCGGGGTAGCGGAACTGGAAGCCCGCCTCCAGCGCGCGCCGGGGCATCACCCGCTGGCCCTCCAGCGCCACGCGCGCCATCTCTCCGAAGCGCGCCTTGAGGACCAGCCCCGGCACCGTCAGCGCCGCGGGCCGCTCCAGCACCGCGCCCAGCGTGTGCGCGAAGGTCGCGTTGGTGACGGGCTCCGGCGACGTGGCGTTCACCGGGCCGGACAGGGTGGGGTGCTCCAGCGCGAAGCGCATCAGCCCGAAGAGGTCTTCCCTGTGGACCCAGCTGACGTACTGCTGGCCGTTGCCCACCTTCGCGCCCGCGCCCATCCGGAACACCGGCAGCATCCGGTGCAGTACGCCGCCCGCCGGGTGCAGCACCACGCCAATGCGCAGGCGCACCGTGCGGATGCCCGCTTCCTCCGCGCGCACGGACTCCCTCTCCCAGTCCTGGCACACGTGGGCGAGGAAGTCGTCGCCGGGCGGGTCCTCCTCCGTCAGCGTCTGCCCCGCGCGGTGGCCGCCGTAGAAGCCCACCGCCGACGCGCAGACGAAGTGCCGCACGCACCCGGCCTGCTTCATGGCCTCCACCAGCACGCGCGTGCCCTCCGCGCGGCTCTGATGGATGCGGTGCTTCGCCTCATGCGTCCAACGTTGGTCCACCGGCTCTCCGGCCAGGTGCACCACCCCCTCCGCCCCCGCGAGCGCGTCCGGGGACAGCGGGGTGCTCCCATCGAAGTAGGAGCCCGTCACCCCGGAGGGCAGCCGGCCCAGCGCGTGCTCCACGCTCCGGCTGAGCACGTGCACCGTGTGGCCGGCCTCCAACAAACCTTGAACAAGGCCTGGACCGAGGAAGCCGGTGGCACCGGTGCACGTCACCCTCACGGTGGGTCCCCCGCGACGCCGGCCGAGGTCGTCAGGTCCTGGCCCACCAGCTGGCTCAGGGCGACGAAGAAGCGCTCCTGCTCCTCCGGCTTCATGCGGCCGGAGTGGCGGTAGACGGGCGTGCCCTCCGCGTCCAGCAGCATCACCGTGGACGTCTTCGTGGGCAGCTTCAGGGGCGCCTGGCCCAGGGTGCCCTTCAGGTCCACCAGGATGGGCACGCCAGCCTTCTTCTCCTCGTCACGCACGTACGACAGGGCGATCTCCCGCGCGGGAAAGAAGTCGTATTTCTCCAGATTGGCCACGGCGACCACGAACGCACTTTGAAGAAGGCCGCGCTCCCGTCCCCGGGTGAACAGCTCCGTCTTCAAGGGGGCGTTGAGTGTCGTGGAGTCCTTGTCCTCGTAGAAGAGGATGACGGGTTTCCCACGCCAGCGCGCCAGTTGGATCCGGTCCCCGCTGGAGGTGCTTAACGTCGCGTCCACCGGCTCCGGTTCGGGGGAGGCGCCGCTCGCGCTCCCTGCCGCCAGGGTCACCGTCAACGCACCTGTGATCCACGCCTTCATCGGGAGCCTCCTGTGTACAAGGTTTTTACAAACCTTAGACATAGTCTTGACAATCTCTGGACGCAAACGCTACCTCTAGGTGCGAAGGCTGCCGCCGCCGTGCTCCCGACTTCGGAGATCCGCTGTATGGCCACCCTGCTTCCCAACGTGCAGCAGACCTCCGCCGGAGCCGCGCCCCCTGAGCACGCCTGGCTGCAGCTCGTGCAGGCGCAGGTGGAGTCCGCGCTCGCCCAGCTCTTCGAGCTGCCGGACGAGCAGGGCCTGGACGCACGTTGGACACAGGCGGCGGCGCAGGCCCGGGCCTATGCGCTGCGGCCGGCGAAGCGGCTGAGGCCGGCGCTGGTGCTGGCGGGGCACGGGCTGGCGCGCGGAAGCACCTCCGTGCCGCAGGGACTGTGGCGCTTCGCCGCGGGGCTGGAGCTGCTGCACACGTTCCTGCTCATCCACGACGACGTGGCGGATCAGGCGGAGCTGCGGCGGGGCGGGCCGGTGCTGCACCGGATGCTGGCCCCGGGCCGTCCGGGCGAGGACCTGGCGGTGGTGATGGGCGACCACCTCTTCGCGCGCTCGCTGGAGGCGATGCTGGAGTCCGGGCTGCCGGGCGCCTCGCGCGTGGCGCGCTACTACCTGGGCGTGTGCCGGCACACGGCGGCGGGGCAGTACCTGGACCTGGACCTGGCGCGCGTGCCGCTGGCGGAGGTGACGCTCTTCCAGACGCTGCGCGTGGCGCACCTCAAGACGGCGCGCTACGGCTTCTGCGCCCCGCTGGTGTGCGGCGCCATGCTGGGCGGCGCGGACGAGGCGCTGCAGCAGGGGCTGGAGCGGGTGGGGCGCTCGGTGGGGCTCGCGTACCAGCTGCGCGACGACCTCATTGGCCTGTTTGGCGACGCGGCCGTGGCGGGCAAGGCGTCCGACGGCGACTTCATGCAGGCCAAGCGCACCTTCCCGGTGGTGGCCGCGTACGTGCGCGCCACGCCCGAGGGCCGCGAGGAGCTGGAGCGGCTGTGGGCGCTGCCGGTGGAGTGCAAGGACGACGCGGCGCTGGCCCGCGCGCGGGAGCTGGTGGAGCACTTCGGCGGCCGGGCGGCGTGTGAGCGCGCGGTGGAGCGGGCGTCGCGCGCGGCGCGGCGGAGCCTGCAGACGCTGCCCAACCCCCATGGCCTGAGGGACCTGCTGGACGCCCTCATCACCCGGCTGTCGCGTCGCGCTTCCTGAGGACACCGTCATGAGCGCACAGGGCAAGCGGGTGGTGGTGGTGGGCGCGGGGGTGGGAGGACTGGCCGCGGCGGCGAGGCTCGCGCGGCAGGGCTTCGACGTCCAGGTCTTCGAGAAGACGCACGGCCCGGGAGGCCGCTGCAACCAGCTGAAGGTGGACGGCTTCACCTGGGACGTGGGCCCCACCGTCGTGCTGATGCCGGAGGTGTTCGAGGAGACCTTCCGCGCGCTGGGCCGCCGCATCGAGGACTACCTCACGCTGGTGCGGTGCGACCCGAACTACCGGGTGCACTTCCGCGACGGCTCCGACGTCACCTTCACGTCCGAGCTGTGCACCATGGGCCGCGAGCTGGAGCGCATCGAGCCGGGCTGCTTCCAGCGCTACCTGGCCTTCATGGCCCAGGGCCGCGAGCAGTACCGCATCAGCCTGGACCACTTCGTGGGCCGCAACTTCAACGGGGTGAGCGACTACTTCTCCCCGGGCGTGCTGGCCAGGATTTTCAAGGCGCGCGCGCACCGCCGCATGTACGCGGACGTCAGCCGCTTCTTCCAGGACGACCGGCTGCGCGCGGCGATGACGTTCCAGACCATGTACCTGGGCGTGTCTCCCTTTGAATCGCCCGCGGTGTATGGCCTGCTGCCCTTCACCGAGCTGGGCGTGGGCATCTGGTTCCCGAAGGGCGGCCTGTATGCCATTCCGCTCGCGCTGGAGCGGCTGGCGCGCGAGGAGGGCGTGACGCTGCACTACGGCCGCGCGGTGGAGCGCATCCTCACCGGGGGCGGGCGCACCACGGGCGTGCGGCTGGAAGGCGGCGAAGTGGTGTCCGCGGATGCCGTCCTGTGCAACGCGGACCTGCCGTACGCGTACGAGAAGCTGCTGGACCCGAAGGACGCGCCGTTCAAGCGCGGGGAGAAGCTCCGCTTCACGTCCAGCGGCTACATGCTCTACCTGGGCATGAAGAAGCAGGTGCCGGGCCTGCTGCATCACAACGTGATGTTCGGCCGGGACTACGCGGGCTCGTTCGACGACATCTTCCAGCGCTTCCGCGTGCCGGAGGACCCCAGCTTCTACATCAACGTGCCCACGCGCACGGATCCGTCGCTGGCGCCGGAGGGAAAGGACTCGCTCTACGTGCTGGTCCCGGTGCCGCATCAGCACGCGGAGCTGGACTGGAAGGTGGAGGGCCCCAAGGTGCGCGCGAAGGTGTTCCAGCGCATGGCGGAGCTGGGCCACCCGGACCTGGAGGCGGACATCGAGGTGGAGCGCGTGTTCACCCCGGATGACTGGGCGGGCACGTACAACCTGGCGCGCGGGAGCGCGTTCGGGCTGGCGCAGAACTTCTTCCAGATTGGCCCCTTCCGTCCGGCCAACGTGGACCCTCGCGTGAAGAACCTCTTCTTCGTCGGGGCCTCCACGCAGCCGGGCACGGGGCTGCCCACGGTGCTCATCTCCGCGCGGCTCGTCACCGAGCGGCTGACGGCGTGGGCGCGCAAGCAGGGCGTGACGCTGTCTCCGCGCGCGGGCGCTCCGGTGGAGGTGGCGGCATGAGCGTCACCGCCTCGCCAGCGCTGATTGAGCAGGGCTACCAGCGGGCCCGCGTCGTCACCCGCCACCACGCCAAGAGCTTCTTCTTCGCGTCGTATCTCCTCTTCGGGCAGCGGAAGAAGGCGGCCTTCGCGCTGTATGCCTTCTGCCGGCGGCTGGACGACCTGGTGGACGCGGGCGAGAGCGCGCTGCCGGGCGAGGCGCCCATGGACCTGGCGACGCGCCTGGCCCGGGCTCGCGAGCGCGTGGCGGAGGTGTACCTGCCGCTGCCGGAGCTGGCGTCGAAGGAGCTGGGCCCGCCGTCCGCGCGTCAGCCGTCCGCGGACGCGCCGTCGCCCTGGGACGTGAGCGAGTTCGCGGCGCTGCGCCACTCCATCCACCACTACCGGATTCCGGAGCAGCCCTTCCAGGACCTCATCTCCGGCATGGAGATGGACCTGACGAAGGTGCGCTACGACACGTGGGCGGAGCTGGACCTGTACTGCTACCGGGTCGCGGGTGTCGTCGGGTTGATGCTGACGCCGGTGCTGGGCTGCGAGGACGCCCGGGCGGTGGAGCCCGCGGCGGACCTGGGCCGCGCGATGCAGCTCACCAACATCCTGCGCGACGTGCGCGAGGATCTGGAGCGCGGCCGGGTGTACCTGCCCTCGGAGGAGCTGCGGGCCTTTGGCATCACCGGGGACGACCTTCGCGCGGGCCGGGTGGACGCGAAGTGGCGCGACTTCATGCGCTTCCAAATCCAGCGCGCGCGGGCGTACTACGCGCGGGCGGCGGCCGGCGTGCACTACCTCACCGGCTTTGGCAGCCAGCGCATGGTGCGGCTGATGGGCTCCATCTATGGCGACATCCTGCGCGACATCGAAGCGCGGGACTACGACGTGTTCAGTGGCCGCGCGCACACGACGACGGGTCGCAAGCTGGCGCTGACGGCGAAGGTGTTCCTGAACCCCCGCGCCGCGCTGCCGGAGGCCGCCATCGCGCTGCCTGCGTCACCCGCGCCGGTGCCGCTCTTGCCCACGGGCACGGGAGGCTCGCCGTGAAGACCTCTCGCGTGGCGGTGATTGGCGGAGGCATTGGAGGGCTGACGGCCGCGGGCCTGCTGGCGAAGGAGGGCCACGCGGTGACGCTGTTCGAGGGCGGCCCGTCGCTGGGGGGCAAGGCGCAGGCGGTGACGGTGGAGGGGCTCACGCTGGACACGGGGCCCACGCTGCTCACGTTGCCGGCGCTGGTGCGCGGCACCTTCGAGCAGCTGGACGCGCTGGACCTGTTGCCGCCGTTCACGGAGCTGGAGCCGCAGTGCACCTACCACTTCGCGGACGGGTGCGGCTTCACGGCGTACAAGGACCTGGAGCGCATGGCGGAGAGCGCGGCGGAGCTGCGCCCCGTGGAGCGCAAGGGCGTGCACTCCTTCTACGCGGAGGCCGCGGCCATCTGGCGCGCGGCGGGCGAGCCCTACCTGGAGGCCCCCTTCGAGGGCATGGCCGGCTTCATGACGCGCGTGGCCCGCCGGGGCATTGGCGCGATGCTGGCGGGGATGAAGCTGGACACGCTTCACCAGCTGGCGGCGAAGCACTTCCAGACCTACCACCTGCGGCAGTACGTGGGCCGCTTCGCCACCTACGCGGGCGGGTCTCCATACGCGTCCAGCGCGGCGTTCGCGCTCATCCCGCACATCGAGCATGCGTACGGTGTGCACCACGTGCGCGGTGGCATTGGCGCGCTGGTGGATGCGCTGGGGCAGGCGGTGCGGCGGCTGGGCGTGACGGTGCACCTGGACACGCGCGCCCGCTACGAGCGCATCGCCGGCGGCTACCGCGTGGAGCCCGTGGGCGAGGTGTTCGACAGCGTGGTGGTGAACGCGGATCCGCTGGCGTCGCTGCGCCGCGAATCGGAGCCGCTGTCGCTGTCCGGGTTCGTGCTGCTGCTGGAGGTCGAGGGACGCACGGCGGTGCCGCACCACACGGTGCTGTTCGGCGGGGACTACCGGAAGGAGTTCGATGAGCTCTTCGCGGGTCAGCTGGCCACGGACCCCACGGTGTACGTGTGCAACCCGTCCGCCACGGATTCGAGCATGGCGACGCCGGGCCGCACGGGGCTGTTCGTGATGGTGAACGCCCCGGCGATGCCGGTGGAGCAGGGCGCGGCGGAGCAGGCCCGGCGCGAGTGGGAGTCCGGAGCGGCGCGCGTGCGTGAGCAGATGTTCGAGAAGCTCCTGCGGTACTACCCGGCATTGAAGGGTCGCGTGCGGGTGGTGGGGCAGCGCTCGCCGGTGGACCTGGCGGCGCGCGGGGCTCCGGGCGGCTCCATCTACGGCTTCCTGCCGCACGGCCGCTTCGGTCCGTTCCGCAGGCCGCGCATCCGGGGCGGCACGCCGGGGCTGTTCTACGCGGGTGGTGGCACGCATCCGGGCGGCGGGGTGCCGCTGGTGATGCTGTCGGGCCGGTTCGCGGCGCGGATGGCGTCCGACCACCTGAGGGAGGGCGCATGAAGTCCGTGCTCGCGCAGAGTGTCCTGCCGGAGGTGGTGGAGTCGTGCGCGCTGCCCGCGCTGCCGGACGCGGCGGGGGCGTACCGCTGGTTCTACGCGGACGTGACCGCTGGCCCATACAGCGCGGTGTGCATCTTCATGCTGGGGTCGCTGTTCTCGCCGCGCTATTCCGTCGCGGCGCGGCGCGGAGGGCATCCGCTGGCGTACAGCGCGGTGAACTTCGCGCTCTACCATCAGGGTGTGCGCAAGTTGTGGGTGCTGAGCGAGTACCCGAGCGTGGACCTGCAGGGGCCGGGACGGCTGCGGATTGGCCGCTCCACGTTGACGCACGCGGTGGACGGCACGGTGCGCATGGACGTGGACGACGGCACGGCGCCGTGGGGCCGCCCGGTGCGCGCCAGCCTGACGCTGCGGCCGCTGACGGGGCGGGGCGCGGAGGTGCAGCTCATGCCGGGCCTGCCGCACTACTGGCAGCCCCTGGCGCCCCGGTCGGAGGCCCGGCTGGAGGTGTCCACGCTGGGCGTGACGGCGGAGGGCATGGGCTACCACGACACGAACCACGGCCAGGAGCTGCTGGGCGCGCGGCTGTCCGGCTGGCACTGGGCGCGCACGCACCACGCGAACCAGACGGTGGTGGACTACCACCTGCCGGACGGCGTGGCGCCGGTGCGCATGGTGGCGGGGGCGAACGGCGTGGTGTGCGAGCGCGGCCCGGCTCCGGAGACGCGTCCCACGAACCTGACGGGCTGGGGCCTGCGGGTCCCCGCGAGGCTGCACACGGGCAACGAGGTGGTGGGCGAGCCGCGCCTGCTGGAGTCGTCGCCCTTCTACGCGCGGCTGGAGTCGAGGCGGGACACGCTCGACACGATGGGCGAGGTGGCGGACTTCCGCCGCTTCCATTCCCCGTTCATCCGCTGGATGGCGCACTTCCGCACGCGCATGGGGAGGACGGCATGAACGCGCTCGGCTTCTTCACGCTCGGGTGGACGGTGATGGCCGGTGGCTTCAGCGCGGTGGCCCTGGCGCGGCTGCATCGCCGTGCGTCCGTGACGACGGGGGGCTCGCTGCCCTCCGTGCTGCTCCTGCGCCCCGTGGACGCACCGACGCCACTGGAGCTGGAGAACCTGGCGCGGACCATCGACTACGCGGGACCGCTGGAGCAGGTGGTGCTGTCTCCATACCGTCCTCGCCTGGCCGAGGGCGTGCGCTGGCTTCCGAGCGACCCCGTGTGCCCCAACCGGAAGGTCGGCCACCTGCTCTACGCACTGGAGACGCTGGACGTCCGGGGGCGCGTGGTGCTCGCGGTGGACGCGGACGTGGCGGTGACGGGCGCGCTGGTGGAGGGACTCGCCGCTCCGCTCGCGGCCGGTGCCGCCTTGAGCACCGCGGCTCCCACGCCCGTGGGCGCGGTGGACGCGGCCGGCCGCGCGATGGCGGGGCTGCTTCGCTACACGCACCACAGCTTCCGCGCGCTGCATGCGATGAGCGCGGGCGCGCAGGCCGTGTGTGGCAAGGCCCTGGGGCTGTCACCGCGCGCGGCGGAGGAGCTGGCCGGGCTGTCGGACCACATCGGCGAGGACCTGGAGCTGGCGAAGCGGCTGCACGCGCACGGCCTGGACGTGGCGCTGAGCCCCGCGCCCGCGTGGGTGCCCGTCGCGCACGGCACGTCCTGGCGCGTGCCGCTGGAGCGCTTCACGCGCTGGATGCAGGTGCTCGCGAGCCACCGGCCCGGCCTGTATCCCACCGTGCCGCTGCTCTTCACGCCCACCGTGCCGCTGCTGCTGCTGGCCGCGTGGCTCCATGAGGGCGCCGTATGGCTCGCGGTGGCGGCGCTCGTCGCCGTGCGCACGCTCTTGTCGCTGCGCCTCGCCGCGCTCAGCCGCGTGCCCGAGGAGACGGACACGGGCCACGCGCTGACGGACTGGTTGCAGGGGGAATTGCTGCTGCTCGCGGCCTTCGTGGCTTCGCTGACGCGGCAGGGACGGGTGACCTGGCGCGGCCATACCTACGCGCTGGAAGCCGGGGGACGCATGGTGCGCGTGACGCCGCAATGGAGTGGAGGCCCGGGATGACCTACGCGCGCTTCCTGGGCCTCTTCGTCGTGCTGCCCATCCTGTTCCTGCTCGTGCGCTACCGCCGCACGCTGTCGTGGCGGGGGCTGGCGCCCATGGGCCTCTTGCTCATCATCGTCTACGCGGCCACGTCGCCGTGGGACAACATGGCCGTGAAGTGGGGCCTGTGGGGCTTCGACCCGGAGCGCATCTGGGGCGTGAAGCTGGGCTGGCTGCCATTGGAGGAGTACCTCTTCTTCGGCCTCCAGACGCTGCTCGTGGGCCTGTGGGCGCGCGACCGGCTGGAGCGCGTGCTGGCCCGGAAGCCCGTGCTCCAGGAACAGAAGCCCGTCCCCGTGAAACGGACCCTGGGGCCTCGCGAGGTGTCGCCATGATGGAGACGCGCTGGGCGTACCTCATCCACCTGCTGGCGTGGACGCTGCCGGTCATCGCCCTCCAGCTGGCGGCGCTCGTGATGCACTACAAGTCCCGCTCGGGCGAGGTGCTGCGCGCGGTGCTGCCGCCCGCGTTCGTCATCGGCGTGTACCTGTCCATCGCGGACCACCTGGCCATCTCCACCGGCATCTGGAACTTCGGCGAGGGCCGCCACGTGGGCGTGTACATCGGCGCCGTTCCGCTGGAGGAGGTCCTCTTCTTCCTCATCACGAGTGTGCTGGTGTCGCTGGGGCTCGCGCTGTTCACGGCGCTCCTGCGGCGCAGGGAGGCCCGGGCGTCTTGATTCGCGCGGCCAAGGGTGGGCCCTTCGGGTGGGCGGTGGACCGGTACATCGGGTGGAAGGTCCGCTCGACGTTCCGCGGCCTGTGGGTGCGCGGCGAGCTGCCCTCCGACGGCGTGGGCCGGCTCGTCTACCTGAACCACTCCAACTGGTGGGACGGCTTCGTGCTGCACCAGCTCTGCCAGGTGGCGGGCTGGGACGGCTACTGCCTCATGGACGAGGACAACCTGCGCCGCTACCCCTTCCACACGAAGATGGGGGCCTTCAGCATCCGCAAGCAGGACGCGATGTCGTCCCTGTCCTCGCTGCGGTACGCGAAGGAGCTCTTGCGCAAGCCGGGCGCCGCAGTGTGTGTCTTTCCGGAGGGCGAGCACCGGCCCTTCGGCCAGCTGCCACTGAAGCTGGAGCGCGGCGTGGAGCTGCTGGCCCGCGCGGCGAAGGCGGAGTGCGTGCCCATCGCCATCCGCTACGCCTTCTTCGAGCACGAGCGGCCGGACGTCCTGCTGGAGGTGGGCACCGTCCACGAGGCCGGGCCGCTGGAGCGCTTCCAGGGCAACCTGGAGGCCCTGGTGCGGCGGGTGTCCGGGGCCACGAGCCTGGAGGGCTTCACGCAGAAGCTGGCGGGGGCGCGAGGCGTGGCGGAGCGCTGGGACCGCGCGCGAGGCCTGGCCCCATGAGCCTGCGCATCCGCACCATCGCCCGGCTCACCGGCATCCGCGAGGCCACGCTGCGCGCCTGGGAGCGGCGCCACGGCTTCCCGCGCCCGGAGCGCAGCGAGAACAACTACCGCGTGTATTCACGCGACGAGGTGGAGGCCGTCCGCCGGGTGGCGAAGCTCATCGAGGAGGGCCTGTCGGTGAGTGAGGCCATCGCCCAGGTGCGCGACGAGCCCCGGCCCTCCGTGTCTCCCCGGCTGCGAGGGGTGGAGCGCTTCTGGGCGGCGGTGATGGCGCTGGACGAGGAGGCCGCGGACGCGGCGCTCACCGAGGCCCTGGTGGGGCTTGACGCCCTTGCCTGTTGCGACACGGTCCTGGTCCCGCTGCTGCGGGAGATGGCCTCGCGCCTGGACGTGGCGCGCGAACACCTGGCCTCCGCGCTGGTGCGGCAGCGGCTGCGCATCCTGCTGGCGGGGATGGAGCGCGTGGGCGAGGGCCCCCGGGGGCTCCTGGCGTGCCCGTCGAAGGACCACCACGAAGGGGGGCTCCTGGCGCTGGGCGTGCATCTCAAGGCGCGGGGTTGGCGGGTGACGCTGCTGGGCGCGGACACGCCGTCAGAGGCGTTGCAGGGGGCGTGCATGCAGGTACGCCCGGACGTGGTGGCGCTGTCGTTCATCCGCCGCCGGGATGCGGAGGACTTCGTCGCGGTGTTGTCCGATGCGATGCACGCGTGCGCGCCGGCGCCGGTGGTGGTAGGCGGGCCCGGAGCGCGGGAGCACCTGAAGACGCTGTTCACCCTGGGCGCGCAGTACGCGGAGTCCGCGGAGGAGCTCATCGCCGTCTGGCAGCAGGCGCGGAACGCGCAGAACCGACCATGAAGCACTATCGCATCCACATCGCCGCGGAGCTGTCAGGCGTCCGCGTGGAGCTCATCCGGGCCTGGGAGCGCCGCTACGGGGTGCTCGCGCCGGAGCGCACGCCCGCGGGCTACCGCGTCTACACCGACCGGGACGTGGCCCTGCTCAAGCGGCTCAAGGCGCTGACGGACGAAGGCGTGTCCATCAGCGAGGCGGCGAAGCTGCTGCCCCAGCTGCGAGCGGAGATGGACGCGGCGCCGCTCCCGGTCCCCCAGGGCGCCGAGGAGCAGACGGGGTCGCAGCCGGAGGCGTGGCGCGCGGCGGTGATGGCCGCGGCGGAGGCCTATGATCAGCCCCGGGTCGCGAGGGTCCTGGACGAGGTGCTGGCGGCGCTGCCGCCGCTGAAGGCCTTCGAGGACGTGCTGGTGCCGGTGCAGCGCGAGGTGGGGGAGCGCTGGCACGCGGGGACGTTGACGGTCGCGCAGGAGCACCTGGTGACGCAGGTGGTGCGCGAGCGGCTGGTGAGCCTGCTGCACGGCGCGCCCCGGGGAGGGCGCAGGCACGCGGTGCTGGCGTGTTTCCCGGAGGAGGAGCACGAGATTGGCTTGCTGGGCGCTGCGCTGCGGCTGCGCCACTCGGGCGTGCGAGTGACGCTGTTGGGGCAGCGCGTGCCGGCGGAAGGTCTGGGCGAGATGGTGGCCCGGGCAAAGCCAGACGTGGTGGGCCTGTCGGCGGTGACGAACCGGGGCGCCACGGTGTTCGAGGACGTCCTCACGCGCATCCGGGATGCGCTGCCCAAGGGGATGTCCGTCTGGGTGGGAGGCCCCGCCGCGCAGTCGCACGCGGAAGTCTGCGAGCGCCTGGGCGTGAGGCTCTTCGCCCACGAGGACGACTGGACGCGGATGGCGGGCTGAGCGCCCGCTATTCCGGATCCAGGCTCCAGGCGCCTTCGTCCCAGCGTTTCAAGGTCTGCCCCGCCTTGAACGGCACGAGTCCTTCGCCTCGGGCCGCCTCCATCAAGACCTCGCGTGCCTCATGCGTCCGGTAGCGAAGCAGGTAGGCCGCGGCCATGACCCGCACATCCATCCTGGGATGCCGGAAGAGCACCGTGAGCGCTTCGCGGCCGGCATCCCCATGCGCCCGGAGTTGCTCGAAAGCGGAGATGTACTTCCTCGCGCGTCGGTTTCCGGCCTTCGCGTCGCCCTGCCAGATGGCATTGGTCTGGGCGGCGACGTTCTCCGCGAATTGACTGACAAGTACATGCAAGCTCACGCCGGCCCCTTTCCTGGTGCTCCCAAGACAGTTCTATTCAACCGGAGGAAGGGTTCCGTTCTTCCAAGCATCAAGAGTCATGGCAGCACTCACGCTAAGCAGCGTCGGCGGAGGTTCCGCCAACAGGGCACGCGCACATTCTGCCTCGCTGGGGGCAAATCCCAGGGCGGCCGTCGCGGCCCAATACCGCGTCCCAGGCTCCGGATCAGTCAGCAATACCAGCAGGCATTTCTCCGCATCGGGCCCACGGGTACGCAGTTCTTTCCTGACAGCTGCCGCGAGAAGGTAGTCCTTGTTGGCAGCCCGGGTGTCGCGCGCATTCAGCAAGCGCCCGTGCCTGGCTGAAACCTCGCGAAAGCGCGAAAGCAACTCCTCTGTCCCTAGCGCCTTGAGATCACGTGTCTTCATGCTCAAGCCGAACGCTTATCCCGGATCCAGGTCCCAGACTCCTTCGTCCCAGCCTTTCAACGTCTGTCGGGCGCCAAAGGCAACCAGTTCTTCGCCTCTTGCTGCCTCCTCCAGCACCGCTCTCGCTTCTGTCGTGCGGTAGCGGAGGAGGAAGGCCGCCGCCGTGGCCTTTACGTCCATCCTGGGATGTTTCAGGAGGACACATAGCGCCTCCCTTCCCGCGTTACCTTGGGCACGGAGTTCATCGAAAGCCGCGAGGTATCGGTCGCCATGCCTGTCTTCAGGAGCCGCGCCCACCTGGAAGATCGCGTCCGTCTGTGCCGCGACATTTTCTGCAAACTCCCTGACCAGGCCCTCCAGCGTCATCGCCAGGGTCCTTGGAGGCACTTCAGCCCTCTGGCCGTGGAGCGCTCATTCACGGTGTGCCCTGAGGCCCCGTCACGCGCTCGAAATTCACTCCCAGGTTCCCGACTTCCTCCAGCGCACGCTTCAACTCGGCCGATACGATGAGCGCGGAGGTATATCGTTGGATGCGAAAGATCCGGGCGCCTTCTGTCCTGGCAGGGTTGATACGCAGGCCGTAAATCGCGCGGTACGTTCCGGCTCTCTCGGGTGCAACTCCATCTGAAGGGTAGATTTGAACTTCCCTGGAGTTCTTTTCATCAACACAGCTGAAACATCTGGTTGCGTTGATGATGTAGAAGTCTCTGTTTTCCCCTTCAATTTTGATGGGGAATACCTGGATGTCGTCGGGCGCCAATCTTCGAAAGACATTTGCGGCCCGCTCATCTGCGATGGGGGTTCTTCCCGAATTCGCCACCGAGAAGGAGCGCCGCGGCCCTTCATGGAAGGGCCTGCTCTTGAGCGGCCCTGGATCTGGCAGGAGCCTTCCGTCCCCGAACATCCAGGGGTCGTCGAGTTCACCTCCAGATGCCGGAGCAGGCAGCTCCAGGGCCCACTGAGGAACGTCCGCAATCCCTATGTCGTAGAAATTCTCGTCGGTCATCCGCTAACCCTTTCCTGGCGCGATGAGGAGTCGTAGCTCGGAACCCGGCGTCAGCAGGTCATTCGCGATCTTCGCAAGTTCTTCGAGCAATCGCCCGCGGCAGACGTCTTTGCTCCTGCATTTTCCAAGCGCATCATTCAGCCTTCGCAGAACATCCTCGTGGTACTTGCTCGGATGTGGCCCCTGATGTCCACTCAGACGTATCTTGTTGGCGACATCGTCCAAGGACAGCCCAGCACGGGAGAAGATCTCCTCGCACACGGGTGTCCAAGGCCCTCCGGACGCAGAGGAGATTGAGTTCTTGTTCGTGCAGATGTGATGAACCGGCCCCTCGGCGTCACCTGGAATCTGGCCGTTCGAGTACATCGCGAGCGCCGCCGCTGCTCCAGGAGCCAACGCGACGTTGAGCACGCCAGCAGCAGGCAGCGCGATGGACGTCACACCCCCATTCAGCGCGGTCCCAAGCTGAAACCCTGCTTCAGCTTGTCCCCGGAGCGCGGCCTGGGGGAAGCCCGGGAGCTTGGGGCCCTGGGCCGCCATCGCGTTCCTTCCGCCGAGCGCCGCCGTGACGAGCAGCACCAGGACTCGCGTGCCGTTCGTGCCGAGCACCTTTCCGAACCGGTGGCCGATGTCCTGCAATTCGATGACGCTCGTCGCCGTCCCTGCATCGTCCCAGAGCCGCACGAAGCCCCGTCCCATCTCCCAGACCGGCACGATTCCCAGATAGGCCACCAGGGCGGCTGTCAGCGCCACGGCGATGACCTTGGTGACGGGCTCGGGCAGCGTCATCGTGAGAAGCACGCTCAGCGCGGCCGACGTCACCATGGCCTTGAGCGCCGCCGGGTTCAGCAGCTTGCCTAACTCCGCCTCGACGCTTTCCCAGACGCCATCGAGTGCGAAGGACAAGGCCATGAGCGTCCGGTCCTTGCGTGAGAACGGCAGCCCCGTCCCGCCCACCAGGGACAGGCAGTCCTCCGCCTCGGGGCAGAGGCGCGCGTACAAGGACTCAGGCGAACTCCGCGAACCGGAATCCGCCAGCCCCTCCGAGGAGGCGAGCAGCGTCCTGGAGCGCACCCACCCTCGCGCATCCGCCGCTTCCGTCTCACGGAAGGTCACGTCCATGCGCATGTCCAGGATGAGCCGCGTGAGGGCGGACCTGAACGCGTCCTCGCCCACCTGGACCGGGGCCGCCTCCACCGGCTCGTGGACGACCCGCTGCCCGCTCCCGGTATCGATGTGGACGACGCGACGGGTCGCGCACCCCGTCGCGAGCAGCAGCAACAGCGAGACAGCTCCGGCCAGCTTCATGACACCCTCAAGAGCAGGAGGCGCGGCATCCTGGCCTTGGGGGACGGTGACTTCAACGGCTCCTCAGTGCGTCAGCGCCTCCAGGGCCTTCGCCTGCGCGTCGATGAAGTGCCCGTAGTCCGACTCCACCTGATCCGAATAGGCACAGGCGAACTCGGTGACGGCTTCGTCGAAGTGGTCCTTGGTGCCCAGGTATCCGGCGATGAGCGCGGCGTCTCCGGTGCGCGCGTGGGCTCGGGCCAGGGTGGCGCCGCAGGCGTCCGCGTAGTCCTGGAACACCGGCGCCTCCATCTTCTCCGCGTCCAGCGAGCCCTTCATGTCACGCAGCTGGCGCACGTAGAAGGCACCCATGCCCTCCACCTCCGTCCAGCCGAGGAACAGGTCGGAGAAGGCCTGCATGCGCCGCTGCCCCACCACCACGCGCTCTCCCGCGCTGTGGAACTCGCTGGGGCCCAGGTAGGGCTCCAACACGGACGCCTTGGCCTCCTTGAGCTGCAACACCAGCGGATCCTCCCCGCCGTTGCCCTCGCACAGCACGACGTAGGCCTGCAGCCCCACGCTGCCCACGCCCACGACCTTGAAGCCCCACTCCTTGCGCTGGTAGCGCAGGCACAAGTCCCTCACCGCGCCGTCCAGCGACTCCAGGTAGCCCACCGTGAGCCGCTTGATGCGCCGCTCCAGCTCCGCCGGAGACACGTCCATCTTCACCGCGCTCAAGGGGAAGAGCAGGGGCGGCTGGTAGGCCAGGTGCCGCTGTCCGTTGCGCTCCACGGTGAGCTTCTCCACCGCGTGCGCGCTGGTGTGGCGCTTCGCCTTCTCCACCGCCTCCGCGGCGAGCTTCGCCGTGTCGTCGGAGTCGGAGTTCTTCAGCTCCTTCGCGTCCACGTGCAGCGACCAGACCTCCAGCAGGCTCCGGGTGGTCAGCTCGTGCATGGTGAGCCGGTAGGACTCCACGGCCTTGCGCGCGGCCTTCCTGCCGCAGCGGGCGCCCAGGCCGTTCTGCTTCGCGGCCACGACGAAGCTCGCGGCCAGTCGCTTCACGTCCCATTCGAAGGGCCCGGGCAGCGTCTCGTCGAAGTCGTTGAGGTCGAAGACGAGGTTGCGCTCGGGCGTGCCGAAGAGGCCGAAGTTGGCCAGGTGCGCGTCGCCGCAAATCTGGCTGCGCAGGCCGCTGTGCGGCGTGTGGGCCAGGTCGCGCGCCATGACGAAGGGCGTGCCGCGCAGGAAGGCGAACGGAGACTCCGACATGCGCTCATGTCGCACGGGCACCAGCCACGGCAGCCGCGTGGCGTCGGACTCCTTCAGCTGCGCGAGCGGATCCCTTCCCCGGAAGGCCTTCCACTTCGCGTGGCTGCTTCGGGGACAGCGCTTGCGAAACGCGCGGCCCGCCTCCATGCGCTCCTCCACGGAGCGGAAGTCCACGGCCTGCAGCCGCGAGGGCTTCAGCTTCCGGGGCGCGCGCCGCGTGCGCTGCTGTTTCTGGTTGGATACGAGGGGAACCTTCGCGGCTCCCAGCTCGGAAGTACCGTCCGCATCCATGGGGTGTGTGACTCCTCGCCTCAAAGGTGAGGCCGCCCCCTGGAAACGGGAAGCGTCCGGGGCTGGAAACTCCCCCGCCCCTGGAACCCTGGCCGGATGCAGTGTTCACCCGTAAGCGCGCTTCAGGCCGCGGCCAGCAGGTCCCGCAGGATGTCCCGCGCGCGCGTCCACAGCAGCGAGCCGCCCTCGTCCGGCAGGAAGTGGCGGACCGCGCGGGGAAAGCGCGTCGCGAGCAGCGCGCCTCCATCCGGCGAGTGCACCGGACTGGTGTCCTTCCCGCCGTACCAGAGCCGCACGGGCACGGGGATGGCTTCGGGCGGCACGGGCCACCGGCCCATGGCCAGCGTGAGGTCTCGCGCGTAGCCGCTGGCGCCTTGCGCGAAGCCCTCGCGCAGCGCCTGGCGATACGCGGACGCGAAGGCGGGCTCGCGGTAGCGGGCGCGGTCCTCCGGGCCGCTCATGCCGTCGACGAGCGCCCACATGCCGTCCGCGTCCGCGCGCGCCGCGAAGCCGGCCTCGATGCCCGCGCGGTCCGCCTCGATGGCGGCGACCATGCCCGCGACCTCCGGAGGCAGCAGGGCACGGGTCGCGGGGTGGGCGAGCTCGTCCTGGCCCGCCACGAGCGCCATCGCGGACACCCGTCCTGCCCCCGCCAGGGCCACCGCGAACGGAGCGCCCTGGGAGAAGCCCACCACGGCGGGCCGCGACAGGCGCAAGGACTCCAGCACCGCCGCGACGTCCGCCGTCCAGCGGGAGAAGTCCTTGAGCGGATCCGGCTGGGACAGGCCCAGCCCCGCACGGTCCACGCAGAGCAGCCGCACGCCCAGCTCGCGCACCGCCTCCGCGCCAAAGCCCAGCGAGCTGCTCGTCGCAGCTCCGGTGCAGAAGAGGACCGGCACGCCGTCGGGCGCGCCCCACTCCGTCCAACCCACCCGCCGCCCGTGCTCCCGCTCCAGGTGGCCACTGCGCTCCGGTTCCGTCAGGACAAGCGTCATGGGCGCAAGCCTGCGAAACGCCAGGGATGGAGTCCAGCCGGACATGACGCGGGCATCTGCTTCGTCCTCTGGGTAGAGTTCCGCTTCATGCAGCGCAAACTTGCAGCCCTCGCAGGAGCGCTGATCCTGACCGCATGCTCCGAAACGCCATTCCCTGTCTCCGCGACCCAGCCCGTCCGCAAATGGGTAGGGCCCCAGGTGAATGTGCCAGGCGGGGGCCAGTTCCGGACCGTCATCTACTATGGACCGTGGCAGTGCAGCTCTCAGCTCATGACCTACTGCCAGGAGAAGTGCGCCGGAAGTGGGCATGTGCTTCAGGGCTGTATGTGGTTGGCGGACGTGAAGATGGACTTCGCGGGCACCCTGGTCAGGGCTGGGAGCCGCTTTGGCATGGCGCACTGCTGCTGCAACTTCGGGACGCTCAGTTCGCGGCAGACGGAAGTCGCCCGGAGTCGTTGGAAGAACGGACGCGAGGGGTTCCGCGAACAGTGGGCGGAGCGCTTCGGGGCGTGGCCCACCGAGGCCAACGGGAAGCCCTTCGAGGGGCACCACATCCGCGACCTCTGGCATGGCGGCAATCCCACGGATTGGGACAACGTCCTCCCGTTCCCCAAGGACATCCACCAGGACCTCTTCGGTCTCTATAACCAGTGCTACGCGAACGAGCCTCCTTGGACCCAGGTGGGCCCGGACCATCCCTATGGAGAGTAGGCCCATGTCGATGAGGGAGATGCTCGAAGAGGTGTCACGCCTCCACCACGCGCGCCCGCCCGCGACGCCGGAGCAAATCGAAGCATTCGAGCGAAGCGTGGGATGGCGCTTGGATCCGGACCTGCGCGCCTTCTATCTGTACTGCGACGGTGCGGACCTGTTTGACCCGGTCGACCCTGCCTTCTCCTTCCTTCCCTTGAATCGGATTCGCCGGGCGCGAGTGGTAATGCGCAAGGACGACACCGACCGCGCGGGGCCCGCGTCCTGGTACACCATCGCTGAAGTGCAGGACAGCAACTACATCCTGCTCGACGTGGGGCAGCAGCAGGACGGCAGGTATCTCATCCGCGATGGCTACAACGAAGCGTTCCCGAACCCGGACTACTGCCGTGAAATCGCCAATTCGTTCTCCGAGTTTCTCGGCGGAGCGCTCCGCTCCAATGGGCGCTGGTTCTGGCTCCGCGAGGACGCGTAGGCGCCTCTGGCGCTAAACCGTCCGTGGCGTGAGCGGGATGCCGCCCTTCGGGCGCAGGGTGATGGCGGGCAGCACCTCCGGCGCGGGGCCTGGCGCGGCGTCGAAGTGGAAGCGCTGGAGCACCGTGGCCAGCACCAGGCGGAGCACCATCAGCGCGGAGCCCGCGCCAATGCAGAGCCGGGGACCTCCTCCGAAGGGACAGTACGCGAAGCGCGGGATGCGCCGCTCCAGCCCGTCCGCCCAGCGCTCGGGACGGAAGGCCTCCGGCTCCGGAAAGTGTCTCGCGTCCCGGTGCAGCGCCCACTGGGACCACGCGACCACCGTCCCGGCGGGCACGAGGACGCCGTCCATCCGGTCGTCTGCCTCCGCCACCCGGCTCATGCCCCACGCGGGCGGATACAGACGCAGCGACTCCTTCACCACCTGCTCGCAGTAGGGCAGTGAAGGCAGGTCTTCCACCGTGGGCTCGCGGCCTCCCAGCACCGTGGCCAGCTCCCTTCGCAGCGTGGCCTCCGCCTCCGGATGGCGCGCCAGCAACCACAGGCTGAGCGCCAGCGCGGCGGCCGTCGTCTCGTGCCCGGCGATCATCAATGTCAGACATTCATCGCGCAGCTGCGCGTCCGTCAGGTGCTCGCCGTCCTCGGCCTGCGCCTCCAGCATCAGGCCCAGCAGGTCCTCTCCCGGCGCTCCCTGCCTCCTGCGGCGCTCCACCACGTCGTCCACGACGGCGTGCAGGGTGCGCAGGGCGGCCTGGAACCGCCGCTGCCCGGGCGTGGGCAGCCAGGCTGGCAGCGGGAGGGGCGTGGCGAAGAGGAACTGGGCATGCAGCATCACCGCCTCCATGGCCCGCCCCAGCTCCCGCGCCTGCGCGGAGAGGTCCGCGCCGAAGAGCGTCCCGGCCACCACGTCCAGCGTCAGTGACATCATCTCCGGGTACGCGTCGAAGGACTCTCCTTCGCGCCGGGACGCCAGCCAGGTGTTCGCGGCCCGCACCGCCACGCGCCCGTGCGCGGCCAGCAGGTTCTTGTGGAAGGCCGGCTGCATCATCCGCCGCCGCCGCATCCAGAAGTCGCCGTGGCTGGTGAACAGGCCGTGGCCCACCACCGCCTCCAGGGCGCGCTTCTGGAAGGCGTCCTTCGGGTAGTTGCGGAAGTGCTTCACCAGCACGTGCTCGATGCCCTCCGACGTGTTGAGCAGGTAGACGTCCGTCCCCACGAAGCGCGTGCGCACCACCGCGCCCCGGTCCGCGTAGCGCAGGAAGAAGCCCAGCGGATCCTTGCGGTACTCCAGCCCCTGGCCCACCCACGGCAACCCCGAGGGAAGCCGGGGCGGAAGGACCGCGGAGTCAGAAGAGGCGGAGGGCATGCGGGGCGTGAGTGTAGCCGAGACGCCCTCCGTGACGGCTCACCAGGGCTGGAAGAGGGAGTGGTCTCCGCTGTCCTCGTCGTACTGGCCGAGGGTCGCGGCGGCCCACCGCAGGTAGTTGAGGAGGAAGGCCCAGGCCTCCGCGCCCGCGGCGACGGAGAGCGTCATCAGCCGGGGGGCCTCGGTGGGGATGAAGCCCGCGACGCCCTCGGCGACCATGCCGCCGAAGCTCAGCACGTTGGCGCCGAACTTCTCCGTGTCCCAGAAGTAGGAGTGGTACGGCACCTCGGGCGACTTCTCACGCGCCAGCTCCAGCACGTAGCTGGTGAGGGACAACACGAGGCCGCAGATGCCCGTGACCCCGAGCAGCCCGCTGTCCACCTTCTCCATTCCCCTCGCGAACCCCGTCGCCTCCGTGTCCGCCTTGCGGGTCCAGCTGCAGAGCGCCACGAGCCCCGTGGCCACGGCCTCCAGCGCGGTGAGGAACCACAGCATGCGGTCCAGGTCCTGCTGGGCCGGAGCCTCGTCGAAGGGGAAGGTCCCCGCCACCGTCACCCACGTCGCGGCGGTCTGGCCCGTGGCGAGCAGCCGCTTCGTGACAGGGCTCTTCGCTTCAATCCCTATCGCCAGGAGCAGCGTGTAGAGGATGGACGACACGGTGGACATCACTCCGCCCACGATGGAGTAGTGATACGCCTGCGGGCCAATCACGTTGCGCTCGATGGACGTCTTCGCCAGCACCAGCGTGGGGGAGGCCCGCCAGGGCAGCTGCTCCGGCTGGAGCCGGGCCTGCTGCTTCTGGGCCGGAGCCTCGTTGGGGAAGGGCGCCTCGCCGGTGAGCAGCTTGAAGACGATGGTGGCCGGGATGGCCACGAGCAGGGAGAGCGCACCCAGCATCGTCAGGGAGTCCTCACCCGTGAGCTTCTTGTACAGCCAGCTCAGCACCGGGATGTTGAACGGGCGCAGGAGCACCTCCTCCAGCAGCGCCTCGCTCACGTCGGCGATGATCTCACACATGCCCACGAGCAGGTCCCTCGCGGCGGCGAGCAGGGCCTTCGCCGCTTCGCCCGCCAGCACCTGGATGATGGAGTGCAGGCTGGCGGTGCCCTGCTGGAACAGCGTCTGGAGGTCCTTGCACAGCGACACCACGCTGGCTTCGACGTCCGACAGAATCTTCCCCACCGTCTGGATGAAGTCGGTGATGGCCTGCGCCACCGGCGTGCCGGACTCGTCGGACGTGCTGTCCGCGAAGCCGCCGTGGGACACCTGGTAGGTGGAGAAGGTCGCGCCCGGGCTGGTGGTGAGGCAGTCGTAGCCGGACTGCTGCTCCGGCGTCTCCGCCGCCTGCGTCTGGGACACCACCTGCTGTGTCGTCACGTCCGGCATGCCCAGGGCCTGCTGGCAGACGCCGTCCCACTTCGCGATGAGGTCGTCGAAGAACGTCGTGATGGACGCCTCCATGCCCTTCATGCGGCCCGCGAGCGCGCGGACCACGTCCTGGGTCATCGCCTCCATGGCGCGCTGGGTGGCCAGGATGTCATCCCAGGCGAAGAGGAAGCCCAGGAACGCGATGATGTCTTCAATCAGCACCTTCAGCTGCTGGAACAGCCAGCTGATGAGCTGGAGTGCTTCCTTGAGGGTCCGGATGACGAACGTCACCACCTGCTCGCCAATCTTCACGAAGAACTGGAGCAGCGTCTTCGTGCCGCTGACGATGGGCTGGATGACGTACTCGTAGACGGCGCCCGCGGCGCTCTTGAGCGCCTGGAGCACGTCTCCCGCCGCCGTCTCGATGGCGTTCGTCACGGTGCCCAGCACCTTGAAGGACGTCTGGGTCTTGGCCATCGCCGTCGGCGCCGTCGTGGCCGCCGGCTCCACGGGCGCCGCCGAGCCGTCCGAGGGCAGGCTGCCCATGTTGTCCATCAGCTGCTGGAGTGACGCCTGCACCTGCGCCACCAGGTCCGGGTCGGCACCGGGGGGCACCACGGGCGTGCCGTCCGGCTTCTTCCACTGGGACAGGTCCTGGCCCTTCAGCTTCGCGGCCAGGTTCGCGCGCAGCTCCGCGCTGGGGTCCGCCGTCACGTCCTGGGCAAGGAACGGCGCGCTGAAGCGGAACACGGGCGTGCCCACGTCGGACACCTTGTTGATGAGCGTCACGGTGCCGCTGGCGTCTGTCTTCACCTCCACGCGGGTGGAGGTGTCCAGGTCCGTCCAGTAGCCGTTCACCATCACGCGCGACCACTCGGAGGCGTTTACCTGCACCGCCTGGCCCGCCAGGGGCTTGCCCTGCGCGTCCGAGAAGCGCACCACCGTGGTGTAGCTGGGGAACTCCTGCCCGTTGGCCAGCGCGGGCAGCACCATGTCCGTGTTCTGCCAGGCCGTGGTGTCCGGGTCCTGCCACAGGTACGTGATGAGGCTGTTGTCCGTGGAGGTCACGAACAGCTCGCCCGTGGAGCGCTTCTGGTTGCGGCGCGGCGCCAGCCGGGCCACGTGCTCGCGCTGCTGGAGCGGCGCGGACCAGCCGCCCGTGGCGCCTACCGCGTTGTTCAATGTGAACAGCCGCTGGCTGCCGTCCACCGCCCACACGCTGACGCGCTGGGAGTCCTGCTGCGCCAGCACGGAGGTGACTCCGGGCAGCACGTCCGCGGACGCGATGGACAGCGCGGTGCTCTTCGCATTCTTCAGGCCGGAGGAGGGGAACCACGACAGCCCGTCACCGCCCACGTACAGCGCGCTCAGCCCCTGGTTCCGCCGGTCCTCCAGCGCCCACAGGCAGCGGGCCCCCGCGGGCGCCGTCACCGACAGCGAGTGCGTGGTGCTGGTGGCCGGGTCCAGGAGGCTGGTGAAGGTGAGGCACCGCTTGCCGGTGTTGTCGTCGTACAGCGACCAGGTGCCCCGGTAGGAGATGCCGGTGATGGAGGCGCGCGCCACCACCACGTCGTGCAGCGTCTGCATGTCCTTGGGCGGCGCCCAGTTCACCCATGCGTTCGCCGTGCTGCTCGTGGACGCGTCCACGAAGTAGCGGCCGGTGGTGCCGTTCGTGTTCTTCACCTCCGCCACCAGCAGCGGCGCCTCGCTGGCGCTGACGAAGTCACCCAGCAAGAGCCGCTGCACGGGCATGCCCGTGGGAGCGCCGTTGCGCTGGACCCACGCGGTGTTGAGCGTGTTCCACGGCGCCCCGTCCTGCGTGGGCGTGAGCGGCGGGGAGACGAACACGCGGCTGCCTCCCGCGCCGTCGTCCATGGCCACCGCGATGATGACCTGGCCCGAGGGGGCCTGGACCACCGCGTAGCCCTGCACGTCGTGGTTGGAGTCCGGGCTGAGCTCGACCTGGCGCCAGCCGGTCGTCACCGTGGTGTCGCGCAACATCACCCACAGCGTCTTGCGCGCGGTGTTCGCGGCGGACGCGCCCACGCTGAACACCAGCGGCGAGCCGCCGGTGTCCTCCGCGGAGGCGAGGGGATAGGCGGCGTCCACGGAGGTCGCGGCCAGGTAGTTGTACATCAGGCTGGAGGAGACGGTCGCCGAGGCAGTCTGGGAAGTCTGGGACATGATGGATGGATTCCTGGGAGGTCTTTGGGAGGGATTGACGCTTCAGCCGGGGAACGACACGTCCACCTGGACGGCGCCTTCCTTGTTGAAGACGAACTGGCTGTAGTCGTGCGCGGAGCCCGTGGGCAGCACGACGCAGTCCTCGACGTCCAGCGACATGGAGGCGTTGTCGCGGAAGGACGCGGCCAGGGCGTTGGCGAAGTCATTCGCCTTCTGCGTGATTTCGTCCTGCGGCGACGTGGAGGACCAGTTGAACAGCTTGTTGATGGCGTTGAAGACCCAGCCATCCAGGGTCTTGTCCACGTCCGGCGCCGGGGCCTTGCCCAGCACGATGCTCACGGACGTCACCAGCCTGCCGCCGTTGCCGGCCGCGATGGTGATGGTGCCCGTCCAGGGCTGCACGTAGGTGGCCTTGCCCAGCACGTCCTTCATGCCCAGGCCGATGAAGTCGAGCGGATACTGGCTGACCTCGATGTTCACCTGGAACTGACCCGACAGCGACAGCGTGCAGCGGTCCGTCTGCGTGAGGTTGGGCTGGACGGTGAAGACGATGCCCTCCGTGCCGGCCACGTACTGGTCGAAGCCGTTGTTCACCTGGACGAACTCGCCGCGTCCGCCGTTCTTGCTGGAGTTGTTCTTCGTGCCGACGCACTGGTACGTCAGCGGCGCCAGCCGGAGGGTGGAGGTGCCGGGGATGCCGGAGGCCCTCAGGATGGCGGGCAGCACCGTCGGCTTGAGGTAGCCCTCGCCCAGTGTGTCCTGGCTGAGGAACAGCCGCGCGCGGGCCTCCGCCGGGCTGCCGTCCGGGTTGGTGGTGGCGGCCAGCGGCGCGGTGAAGCCGAAGCGCGAGTTCCACGCCGGCTCCTTCCGGCCCCGGCTCATCATGCACACGTTGAGCGTGCTGAAGTTCCCGTTGGTGCTGTAGCGGGTCGTGCGCTCCTTCGCGAACGTGGGGACGATGCTCGCGGGTTTGCCCGGCGCCTGCGTCGTGTACGCCACGTCCATGTGGCCCACGCCGGCCAGCGTGGCCTGGAGCGCGCTCTGCGCGGCCTGGCTGAGCGCCACGGTCTGGTTGCTCGCGTTCACCACCTGGAGCGCGCGGAACAGCGACGGGTTGGCCAGGTCCAGGAAGAGCCGGTAGACGGAGTAGTTGAGCGACTGGAGCCCCTGGATGTGCTGCTTCGCCTCCGACGTGGCGGCCAGCGTGTTCGGGTCCGTCACCTGCGCCTGCGACAGGTCCAGCGACACGATGACCGTCATCCCCGACAGGTCCTGCGTCTTCGTCGCGCCGCCTTCCACGTACTGGAGGGTCGCGGTGGCGAAGGGCAGGTGCACGTCCAGGTGGGTCGTCTGGTCGTCGGGCACCGACACGGCCGGGTCGTTCATGGCCGTCACGCTGAGCTGCGCGCCGCCGCTGGCGGTCTGCGTGAAGGCGGACGGGATGAGCTGGTAGTAGCGCAGCGCGTGCAGCTGCTTGTTGATGAGCCCCACGGACAGCGCCCACACCAGGTCCCACTCGTGCGGCGCGCGCGGCTTGAAGTCCACCCGGTACGTGGTCGCGTGGTGGTCTCCGCTCTTGTCCGTCTGGGTGATGACCACCGGCGCGAGGCTGGAGTTGGTGGTGGCGGTGTAGTGCTCCTCGTGCGCCGGGCCGCTGGCGAAGTCCCAGTAGAAGGAGAGGGGCACCTGCTCGTTCCCCGTCTCCAGCGTGTACGTCACCGTGCCTTCAGGACCTGGGGAGACGGAGTTCTTCTGCTCGATCTTGAAGGTCGTGCTGGAGCCCGCCGCGATGCTGGTGGCGGGGGCGGATCCGCTGAGCGCGCCGTCCTTGTAGTCCGGGGTGCCCCGGTTATCGATGGGGCAGCCGGAGTTGTTCTGGATGGTGAGGGTCGTGGAGATCGTCATGGCAGGACCTGGCGGGTGGGGGACATGCGCCGTGAAACAGGACCTGCTTCACGGACACGCCTGCTCCAACTGCAAGGCCAGGACCAGACCGCAACCTCGCGTGATCACATCCAGGGCTCGCGCACGCCCGCGAAACTGCGTGCTGACTGGACGCGCCTGCGTCGTGCCGCGCGCTACTCGCCCAGCGCCGGCCGGAGCTGGCCGCTGTTGATGGCCAGGGACAGGTTGCGCTCCATCGCCTCCACCTCTTCGCGCGGGCCGGCGTTGAGGGCCTGGTGGAAGCGGCGGTGATCATCGTCCGTCCAGCGGCCCCGTGAGTGTGAGCTCCTTCAGTCAACGTCTGAAGGGGTTACGCCGGGGAGCGCGGTTATTTCCGCGTGGCTTTTCGGTATCGTCCGGGGACATCCCCTTCGTCAGGAGCGTCCGCATGGGCAGCTATCTGGACTTCTACCGCCGCTCCATTGAAGCGCCGGAGGCGTTCTGGGCGGAGCAGGCGCGCCTCATCGACTGGGAGCGGCCGTTCGACGCCGTGCTGGACGGCTCGCGGCCGCCCTTCGCGAAGTGGTTCGCCGGCGGGCGCACCAACCTGTGCCACAACGCCGTGGACCGGCACCTGGCCACCCGCGCGGAGCAGCTGGCGCTCGTCTTCGAGTCCACGGAAACGGACCAGCGCCGCACGTACACCTATGCGCGGCTGCACGCGGAGGTGAACCGGACGGCGGCCATGCTGCGCTCGCTGGGCGTGAAGCGCGGTGACCGCGTCATCATCTACATGCCCATGGTGCCCGAGGCCGTCTTCGTGCTGCTCGCCTGCACGCGGCTGGGGGCCATCCACTCCGTGGTGTTCGGCGGCTTCGCGGCGCACAGCCTGGCCATGCGCATCGACGACGCGAAGCCCGTCCTGCTGGTGACGGCGGACGCGGGCATGCGCGCGGGCCGCGTCGTCCCCTACAAGCCGCTGGTGGATGAGGCCCTCACGCTCGCGAAGCATCCGCCCGCGCGCGTGCTGGTGCTGGACCGGGGGCTCGTCCCCAACAGCCCCGTCACCCCGGGGCGCGACGTGGACTTCGCCACGCTGGGCCGCGAGCACGAAGGGGCCCAGGTGCCGGTGGAGTGGCTGGAGTCCTCCGAGCCCAGCTACATCCTCTACACGTCCGGCACCACCGGGAAGCCGAAAGGCGTCCAGCGCGACACGGGCGGCCAAGCGGTGGCGCTGGCCGCGTCCATGCGCCACATCTACACGGGCCAGCCTGGCGAGGTGATGTTCACCGCCTCCGACATCGGCTGGGTGGTGGGGCACTCGTACATCGTCTATGGCCCGCTGTTGAACGGCATGACGACGGTGCTCTACGAAGGGCTGCCCATCCGGCCGGATGCCGCCGTCTGGTGGAGGCTCATCGAGCAGTACCAGGTGAGCGTGATGTTCACGTCGCCCACCGCCATCCGCATCCTGAAGAAGCAGGACGCGGCGTTCCTGAAGCGCCACGACACGTCCAGCCTGCGCTACCTGTTCCTCGCGGGAGAGCCGCTGGACGCGCCCACGCACGCGTGGATTTCAGACGCGCTGCCGTCCACGCAGGTGTTGGACAACTACTGGCAGACGGAGACGGGCTGGCCCATCCTGGGACCCGTCCCCGGCGTGGAGCCGCGCAAGCGCAAGCTGGGCTCACCGGGCGCGGCCATCTACGGCTACCGCGTGAAGCTGGTGGACGGGCTGAGCGGCGAGGAGGTCGCGGCGCCGAACCAGAAGGGCGTGCTGGTGATTGAGCCGCCGCTGCCGCCGGGCTGCCTGTCCACGGTGTGGGGCGACGACGCGCGCTTCGTGTCCACGTACTTCGAAAGCTTCGACACGCCCCTCTACAACACCTTCGACTGGGCCACGCGCGACGAGGACGGGGACTACTTCATCCTGGGCCGCACGGACGACGTCATCAACGTGGCGGGTCACCGGCTGGGCACGCGTGAGATTGAGGAGGCCATCAGCGGCCACCCGGCCATCGCGGAGGTGGCGGTGGTGGGCGTGAAGGACGAACTCAAGGGCCAGGTGGTGATGGCCTTCGCCGTGCCCAGGGACCCCGCGCGCCTGCAACGCGAGGAGGACCGGGACGCGCTCTCACGCGAGGTGATGGACACGGTGGGCCGGACGCTGGGCGCCGTGGCCCGCCCCGCGGCGGTGTACGTGGTGGCGAACCTGCCCAAGACGCGCTCCGGGAAGCTGCTTCGCAGAAGCATCCAGGCCGTGGCGGAGGACCGCGAGCCGGGAGACCTCACCACCATCGAGGACCCCGGCGCGCTGGAGGGCATCCAGGCCGCGCTCAAGGCGCGGCCTTCGAAGGCTTGAAGCGGAAGGGAAAAACCCGGCGCGGCCCCAGGGCCGTGGAGGCCGCGCCGGCCTTGCGACGATGGGTGACGGATGCGCAGGGAAGACCCGGGTTCCCGTGAAGCGGCCACCGCGGGAGGTTCAGCCCTTCCGCGGCTTCGCTTCGCGCTTCACACCGGGTGCTGCCGGGTCCCTGGGCAGGTGCCTCAATCCCATCCATCCGAGCGCCGCGACATGGCGGGCCACGTTCTCCGTGGAGAAGGCCTTGCCCTCCGCGGCCCACCAGTGGCCCACCTGCGTCACCATGCCCACCAGCGCGTTGGCGTAGATGGGCGCCACCTTGGGCGGGTAGCCGGCGCGCTCGAACTCGCTGCGGAAGACGTCGCTCACGCGCTGGGCCAGGTCGTCGATGACGCGCGTCAGCCCACGCCGCGCCGCCGCCGTGGGCGAGTCCCGCGTGAGCACCGCGAAGCCCGCCGGCTCCTCCTTCACGTACGCCATGAACGCCAGCACCGCGTCCTCGAAGCGCTGCCGGGGCGTGCCCTGCGCGATGCTCGCGGACACGCGCGTCACCAGGTCCTCCAGCTCCCGGTCCACGATGGCCGCGTACAGCCCCTCCTTCGCGCCGAAGTGTTCGTAGACAATGGGCTTGGACACGCCTGCCTGATGGGCAACCTCTTCAATCGAGGTCGCCTCGTAGCCCTTCGAGGCGAAGACCGACCGGCCAATCTCCATCAACTGGATCCGGCGTTCCGCGCCCGTGAGCCGCTGTTTCTTCTTCAAGTTGACCTCGAACCTACCCGACAGTAACTTACTGAATCGAAACCTACCGTACCGTAGGTAGAACCAGGAACCGGCACCGTCATGAAATGCTTCGCTTCAAGATGTGTCGAGTCCACTGCGGAGCGCGGATGAGCGCGGCGGTGCCGGGCATGGAGAAGCCGAAGCTGCGGGGCGTGCTGCACCAGTGGGCGGCGCCGTTCGCGGTGGGGGCGGGCGTGGTGCTGGTGGCCATGGCGCCCACGCAGCGCACGTCGGTGGCGTCCGCGCTGTACGCGCTGAGCCTGGTGGGGCTGTTCACCATCAGCGCGACGTACCACCGGGTGAACTGGTCGCCGAAGGCCCGCGCGTGGATGCGCCGGGCGGACCACGCGGCCATCTTCCTGCTCATCGCGGGGACGTACACGCCGGTCATCCTGCTGGGGTTGCCGCCCGAGGTGGGCAACCCGCTGATGGCGTGGCTCTATGCAGGCGCGCTGCTGGGCATCCTGCAGTCGCTGTTCTGGGTGGGCGCGCCCAAGTGGGTGACGGCGGCGCTGGCCATCGGGGTGGGGTGGACGATGATGCCGTACTTCGGCGACGTCTTCCGCGCGGTGGGCCCGGCCGCGACCGTGCTCATCATCGCCGGAGGCCTGGCGTACACGCTGGGGGCGCTCGCGTATGCCTTCAAGCGGCCCAACCCCCTGCCCGGCGTCTTCGGCTACCACGAAGTGTTCCACGCGATGACGCTGGTGGGCGCGGCGCTGCACTTCGCGCTGGTGCTGCGCATGGTGCGCGCGGCGGGGTAGGGCGCGGCTCTTTAGCCGTCGTAGGTCTTGTGCCGGGCCACGGTTCCCTTTTCGTGCGTATGGGCGGAAATCCGGCGATGAGGTCTTCTACGCGGGCTCCATCGCGAGGCCCGGCACGGGCTCCGAGCTGCACGTGCACTGGGAGCTGATGTTCACGCGCGCGCTCTACGACGCGGATCCGCTCTCCCAGCAGCGGCTGCTGGACACGGTGGCGGACCTGGTGGAGGCGGGGACGCTGCGGACCACGATGACCCAGGACTTCGGGCCGCTCACGGCCGCGAACCTCCGGCGCGCGCACGCGGCGGTGGAGACGGGCCGCACGCTGGGCAAGATCGTCCTCAGCGGCTTTCCCTGAGCGCTCCCGCTGGGGCTTCGGGTGGCCGTGAGGATGACCCGCCCGGCGGGGGTGGCCCTTGCCTGCACGGCCGGTCGCGAGCCAGCGGGACGGTGCACATCTTCGCCCCGGGTGAAGGGAGCGATGGCGCATGAAGAAGACGGTGGCGGACCAGTTCGTGGAGGTCCTCGCGCTCGCGGGGGTGAAGCGCATCTATGGGGTGGTGGGCGACAGCCTCAACGCCCTCACCGAATCGCTTCGCCGGCGCGGCGACATCGAATGGGTGCCCATGCGCAACGAGGAGGCCGCCGCCTTCGCCGCGGGCGCGGAGGCGCACCTCACCGGGCAGCTCGCCGTGTGCGCGGGGAGCTGCGGCCCCGGCAACCTGCACCTCATCAACGGCCTGTATGACTGCCACCGCAGCCGGGCGCCGGTGCTGGCCATCGCCGCGCAGATTCCCTCCATGGAGCTGGGCACCGGCTACTTCCAGGAGACCCATCCCGAGTCCCTCTTCAAGGAATGCAGCCACTACTGCGAGCTGGTCTCCGGCCCCAACCAGATGCAGCGCACGGCGGAGATCGCCGTCCGCAACGCGGTGGGCAAGGGCGGCGTGGCCGTGGTGGTGCTCCCCGGCGACATCGCCATGCAGAAGGCGGAGGACGCGCGCGCCCCCACGCCGGAGTCGCTGCGCCCCTCCCAGTCCCAGCTGATGCCCGCCTCCGAACAGGTGGAGCAGATGGCCGCGCTGCTCAACCGCGGCGGACGCGTGACGCTGCTGTGCGGCGCGGGCTGCGAAGGCGCGAGCGCCCAGGTGGTGGAGCTGGCGAAGCGGCTCCAGGCGCCCGTCGTCTCCGCGCTCCGGGGCAAGGAGTTCCTGGAGAAGGACAACCCCCACTTCGTCGGGCTCACGGGGCTCATCGGCTACGCGTCCGGATACTGGGCGATGATCGACTGCGACGTGCTCCTGATGCTGGGCACGGACTTCCCCTACCGGCAGTTCTATCCAGACAGCGCCGACACCCGCATCATCCAGGTGGACGTGCGCGCGGAGAACATCGGCAAGCGCACGCGCGTGGACCTGGGCGTGGTGGGCAGCGTGTCCGCCACCGTCCAGGCGCTGCTGCCCCGCATCGAGCCGAAGCGCGACGCGAAGCACCTGGAGCAGGCGCTCGCGCACTACCGCAAGACGCGCGAGGAATTGGATTCGCTGGGGCAGGGCACCGTGGGCCGCAAGCCCATCCACCCGCCGCAGGTGGCCCGCGCGTTCGACCTCCAGGCGGCGGACGACGCCATCTTCACCTGCGACGTGGGCCTGCCCACGGTGTGGGCCGCGCGCTACGCGACCATGAGGGGCGGCCGGCGGCTGGTGGGGTCCTTCAACCACGGCTCCATGGCCAGTGCGCTCGCGCAGGCCATTGGCGCGCAGAAGGCCTTCCCGGAACGGCAGGTCATCGCCTTCTCCGGCGACGGCGGCTTCACGATGTTGATGGGGGACTTCCTCGGCCTGGTGCAGCTGGGGCTGCCCATCAAGGTCGTGGTGTTCAACAACAGCTCGCTGGGCTTCGTGGCCATGGAGCAGCAGGTGGGCGGCATGCTCGACACGGGCACGGCGCTCCAGAACCCGAACTTCGCCGCGCTGGCGGAGGCCGTGGGCGTCAAGGGCCTGCGCGTGGAGGACCCGGGGCAGGTGGATGAGGCCGTCCAGCTGGCGCTCGCGACGCCGGGCCCCGTGCTGGTGGACGCCGTGGTCAGCAAGGCGGAGCTGGTGATGCCTCCCCGCATCACCGCATCCATGGCCGCGGGCTTCACCCTGTTCGGCATCAAGGCCCTGCTCAACGGCCGCACCACCGAGGTGCTGGAGCTGGCGCGCACCAACCTCTGGCGCTGAAAACCCCCTGGCCTTCCCAGGGGGGTGATGTCCCTCCACCTGACCGCGGAGCCTTCCGCGGCGCTACGTACCAGGTGCTGCGGCTGCGCGGCCGGGCGTACGGCCATGTAGGCGGGCTGCCTCACCGCTAAAAAGCGCGGGGCCTGTCGATTCATAGGGGCCTGATTCGACGTGGGGTAGAAGGCCCGCGATTTTCGACTGAACGGAGCACGCCATGGACGCCACCCTCTCTTCCTCCACCGCCGTGGAGGCCACCCCGAAGAAGAAGTCACTTGCCCGCTTCGCGCCGACGGCGGCCCGCGTCTTCATGGGGCTGGTGTTCTTCGTCTTTGGCCTGAACGGCTTCCTGGAGTTCATTCCCATGCCCAAGGACCTGGACCCGGCGGACCCGGCGGTGGCCTTTGGCGTCGCGATGAAGGCAACGGGCTTCCTGTTCGCGCTGGTGAAGGGCACGGAGACGGTGGTGGGCCTGCTGCTGCTGGCCAACCGCTTCGTCCCGCTGGCGCTGGCGCTCATCGCGCCGGTCATCGTGAACATCTTCCTGACGCACGCCTTCCTGGCGCCGTCAGGCCTGGGCATGGCGGTGATGCTCCTGGCGGCGGAGCTCTTCCTCGCCTGGTCCTACCGGGCGGCGTACCGCCCGATGCTCGCGATGAAGGTCAACCCAGGCTCTTGAGGCCGATGACGAAGCGGTACTTCACGTCGCCCTTCTCCAGCCGCGCCCAGGTGTCACCCGCGTTCCGCGCCTTCCTCGACGTGGCCCGCGAGGTGACGGCCGGAAGGGCGTGAGGCTCAGTCGCGCGGCGGGCCGCGGCGGCGGTCCACCACGCCCGTGGTGAACGGCAGCTCCGTGGAGGCCTTCGTGCTCTGGACGCGCAGGCTCATGGCCCCGGCGCTCTCCGCGGGCAGCCCCGCCCAGGTGCGCAGCCGCTCCAGCGCCAGGGCCTGATCCGCCTCCGGCAGCGCCTGGATGTAGGAGCCGTGGTTGCCGCCCGGCTGGAAGAACCGGTACGAGTCGTTGCGCGCGCTCACGCTGAACGCGCCCGTGGACCACGGGTCGTTCTCTCCGTAGACGAGCAGGATGCGCTCGCCGAACGCCTTCACCCAGCCCTCCACGAGCGGCATGGCGAACGGGTTGAAGGGATACGGCCGCATGTCGAAGGGCACGAGCGCCCGCGGGGTGTAGCCCCCGGGATAGCGCTGCACGCCGCGCAGGTGGCTCTCGTCGGAGTCGTAGCTGCCCAGCTGCGTGGCCGCCTGGAAGTCGTAGGGCGCGTAGTAGTCCAGGTCGGCGTCGCTCGTGTACGTGATGCCGACGACCTCATCCATGAAGTCCACCAGCGCCTGCGCGGGGCCCCCCGGCGGCGGAATCACGTCGCACAACGACGCGTCGCCGTACTGCCAGAACGCGAAGGGCAGCTCGACCGTGACGAACTCCATCGCCTTGTCCACGCCCAGGAAATTGTAGGTCCGGCCATACGCCGCGCCCGTCGCCTGGAACAGGGGCTCCACCTCCGCGCGCCGCGCCAGCGCCTCGCGCTGGAAGGTCTTGATGCGCTCACGGCACGCGGGCGTGCCCAGCTTGCTCAGGAACTTCACGTAGCGCGGGTCCTGCGGGCCGTGGCTGTTGGGCGCCACGTAGGCCACGGTCGCGTCCACGTCGCGTGGGAAGAAGGCCCGGTGGTAGAGCGACGTCATGCCGCCCTTGCTGGCGCCGGTGCTGATCCACTTGCCCGGGAAGAGCGGCTTGAAGGCCTGGACGACGCGGTGGTGGTCCGCCGCCGCCTGTTCGATGCTGAGCAGCTTCCAGTCCGCGGGCTGCGGGATGGAGGGCGTGAAGAAGCGGTGCTCCACCAGCAGCTGGTTGCTCTGTAGCAGGTAGGTGGGCTCGAACTGGGCCGGGGACGTGCTGATGCCGTAGCCGGTGCTGGCCAGCACCATGGGCAGCTCCGCGCTCCGGTAGAGCAGCGTCATCCGCTGCTGGAAGCGCGTGCCGTTGGGCTTCAGGTGGTCCGCCGGCTGGTCATGGTTCAGCACGAAGAACCGCACGCCCGGCGCCGGCGCGGGCCGCTCCTGCACCACCGTGAGGCCGGGAATCGCCTGCAATCGCGCCAGGATGTCCGGCGCCGCGTCCTGTGTCTGGGATTGCGCCTGGACGCCCGGCGCGCTCGGGGGAACGGACTCGTTGGACAGCTCACTGCCGCCGCAGGCCTGGAGCCCCCATGCCAGCGCACACGCCAGCACCGCGGGACGACCGAAGAAACGTGACATGGGTGAAGCCCTCCTTGTTTGAAAGACAGAACGAACATGCCGTTCATGTATTTCAAGCGAAGGACTTCCCAGGTGCGCCGGGCGTAAGGTCTGGCCCCATGAACGTCTATGAGATTCGCGGAAGCTTCGGTCTGGACAACCTGGTGCGCGCGGAGCGGCCGGACCCCGTGCCCGGACCCTTCCAGGTGCGCGTGCGGGTGAAGGCCACGAGCCTCAACTCGCGCGACCTGATGATGGTGGAGGGGCGCTACAACCCGCGCCAGAAGCTGCCGCTGGTGCCCAACTCGGACGGCGCGGGCGTGGTGGACGCGGTGGGGCCGGGCGTCACCCGCGTGAAGCCTGGCGACCGGGTGATGACGCTGTTCGCGCAAGGGTGGCAGGCCGGTGAGCCCACGAAGGCCATCACCGCCACCACGCTGGGCGGACCGCTGGACGGCGCGCTCGCGGACACGATGCTCCTGCACGAGGACGGCGTGGTGCCCACGCCCGCGTACCTCACCGACGAGGAGGCCGCCACGCTGCCGTGCGCGGCGGTGACGGCGTGGAGCGCGCTCGTCACCCAGGGAGCGCTCAAGGCCGGGGACACGGTGCTCGTGCAGGGCACGGGCGGCGTGTCCATCTTCGCGCTGCAGATTGCCCGGCTGTTCGGCGCGCACGTCATCGCCACGTCCAGCCGCGACGACAAGCTGGAGCGGGCCCTGAAGCTGGGCGCGCAGGAGGGCATCAACTACGTCACCACGCCGGACTGGGAGAAGGCGGCGCGCACGCTCACCGGCGGCGTGGGCGTGGACCACGTGGTGGAGGTGGGCGGCTCGGGGACGTTCGAGAAGTCACTCAAGGCGCTGCGCGTGGGCGGCACCGTGTCCGTCATCGGCGTGCTGTCCGGCGGCGCGGGCTCCGTGTCCCTGGTCCCCATCCTGATGCAGAACCTGCGCGTGCAGGGCGTGTTCGTGGGGCACCGTCAGTCCTTCGAGGCGATGGCGCGCGCGTTCACGCTCAATGACCTCCACCCCGTGGTGGACCGCGTGTTCCCCTTCCCGGAAGCGCGCGCCGCCTTCGAGCACATGAAGCAGGGCGCGCACTTCGGGAAGATTGTCATCAAGGTGAGCTGACCCACGCGAAGTGGAAGTGGGCCTCCACCGTGGCGGTGGTGGTGCTCCTGGGCAGGGCCGGGAAGGGCGCTGCCTTCTTCACCGCGGCCAGCGCGGCGGCGTCCCAGGCCTTGGAGCCGGACTCCGTGAGGACGGCGCTGGAGACCAGCTTGCCGTCCTTGTCGAGCACGGCCTGGACGATGGTCTTCTTGCCCAGGGCCGGCGTGCCCTTGGGGCCCGGCTGCTTCCAGGCCTTCGCCACGCGCTGGAAGGCCTGCTGCTGGTAGGCGGGGCTGTCCACCGAGCCCTGGAAGTAGGTCTGCAGCTGAGGACTGCCGCTCGCGGCCAGGGCCCCGGAAGACAGGGCCAGCGCGAGCACCACCACGGCGGTTTTCGGGAAGCGGAGCATGGGCCGAATATAGGGCCCGCTCAGCTCCTCGGCTGGGGGCTGCGGGGCGGCAGGGGCTTCGTTTCGGGCGGCTTGCCCGCGCCCTTCTCCGGCTGCCAGGACAGGTCGTACACGGCCGCGTCGCCCGCCGCGCGCATCAGCACCACGGAGGCGCCGTGCGCGCCGCTCATCTCCAGGCCGGCGGTGAACAGGCCCCGGTAGAAGCCGGCCACCACCACCGGGCGGCAGGTGAGCACGTAGCGCGTGGGGCCCGTCTGCTCCAGCCGCGCCTCCAGGTAGTTGGTGCCCGTGCGCAGGTTGCGCGTCATCCGCTCCAGCATCCGGTGCGGGCCCAGCAGCCGCACCCCGGCCAGGAGCGCGCTGCCGATGAGCGTGGCCCCGTAGCCCTCCAGGAAGCGCCGGCCCACCACCTCCGCGCCGTCGTCCAGCGTGGCCGAGGGCGCGAGCACGGACGCCGCCAGCTTCAGCGACCCCACCCACACGTCCAGGGGATAGGCCACCGCCAGCTTCCCGCGCGGGTCGATGCCGACGTCGCGCAGCCGCCGCGCGCACGGTTCGTCCAGGTGGTCACCCAGGGCGCGAATCAGCCCTTCGAAGCTCTGCTGGAAGACGAGGCGTTCGGGGGTCGGCATGCCCTCCCACGCTACCCGTGTGGGCGGGGCGGCCTCAACCCGGCGGACTCCCAGGACTCAAGAAGTCCGCGCGAAAGTGTCCGAAAACGCAGTGCGGCACGCGGTCCGGCGGGTCGGCCGACGCGGCTCGACGCGTCGAAGAGGGGCGCGGGAGCGGGTGCGGTAGGGTCGTGGGCCATGCCGCACGACCCTCTCGCCGACATCTCCACGGCCGCGATGCAGGACCGAGGCGCCTCCCGGGGGGCTCCGCGGGTCGTGCCCGCGCTGACGGTGGTGTCCCATCCGGTGCCCCGGCGCGTGGGGGACCGGCGGCTGCTGGACGCGCTGGTGGCGGGGCGTCCGGTGGCCCTGTCCCGCAATGCCCCGGACTTCGCTCCGCCGGGCAGCTCGCTGGGGCTGCCGCTGGCGGATCCGTTCGTGAGCCGCAAGCCGCTGGAGCTCTCCGCGCTGCCGGGCGGAGGCGTGCGGCTGACGGTGCCGGAGGACGGCACGCACGTGGTCGCGGCGGGCGCTCCGCTCCAGGGTGCCCGGGACTTCGGGCCGCCGGAGCTGAAGGACGGCGTGGCGCTGGAGCTGTCGGGCCGCGTGGTGCTGCTGCTGCACGCGGTGGAGCTGGACGGCCCTGTCGCGGCGGACACGCTGGGCATGGTGGGCGAGAGCGCGGGCCTGCGGCGGCTGCGCGGGCACATCGCGCGGGTGGCGGACCTGGACGTGTCGGTGCTCATCCGGGGCGAGACGGGCACGGGCAAGGAGCTGGTGGCGCAGGCCATCCACCGGCTGTCCCCGCGCGGGGCCGGGCGCTTCGTCAGCGTCAACCTGGGCGCCATCCCCAAGGAGCTGGCGGCGGCGGAGCTGTTCGGTTCGCGCAAGGGCGCGTACTCCGGGGCCACGCAGGACCGCGAGGGCTTCTTCCGCGCCGCGCACGGCGGCACCCTGTTCCTGGACGAGGTGGGCGAGGCGCCGCCGGAGGTGCAGGTGATGCTCCTGCGCGTGCTGGAGACGGGGGAGCTGTACCCCGTGGGCGCCAGCCAGCCGGTGAAGGTGGACGTGCGGCTCATCGCCGCGACGGACGCGCACCTGGAGGAGCAGATCCGCGACGGGCGCTTCAAGGCGCCGCTGCTGCACCGGCTGGCGGGCTACGACCTGCGCGTGCCCGCGCTGCGCGAGCGGCGCGAGGACGTGGGCCGGCTCTTCTTCCACTTCGCGCGCGAGGAGCTGGCGGCGCTGGGCGAGGCGGCGCGGCTGGACTCGGAGGATCCGCACGCGGAGCCGTGGCTGCCCGCGCCGCTGGCGTCACGGCTGGTGCGCTCGGCGTGGCCGGGCAACATCCGGCAGCTGCGCAACCTGACGCGGCAGCTCGTGATTGGGAGCCGGGGGCAGGCGCGGCTGCAGGCGGACTCGCAGCTGGATGAGCTGCTGGGAGTGTCCGTGTCCGCCGTGGCTCCGGTTCGAGCAGAAGCGGCTCCGGAAGCGGCGGTGCCCCGGCGCAAGGCCTCGCAGGTGACGGAGGCGGAGCTGCTGACCGCGCTGCGCGCGAACGCGTGGGACCTGAAGGCCACGGCGGACGCGCTGGGCATTCCGCGCCCGTCCGTCTACGACCTCATCGAGCGCAGCCCGAACCTGCGCACCGCCGGGGACCTGGGCGCGGAGGAAATCACCCGCTGCTTCGAGGCCTGTGGCGGCGACCTGGACGCGATGGCGCGCACGCTGGAGGTGTCGAAGCGCGCGCTGGGGCGGCGGTTGAAGGAGCTGGGGCTGGTGGCGAAAGGGACGTGAGCCTGCGTGCGTGGCACGCTTGCTGCTGAGTCGCGTCGTCCGTCCTCATCCCCCTGGAGGGTTCCCCATGCGAAGCCGCGTTCTCTTGTCCCTGTGCATCTCCGGACTGCTGCTGGCCTGTGCCCGCGGTGCTGCCCGTTCCACTCCTTCCGAAGCCGCGCTGTCCGACGATGGGCCGGTGTCCCCCTGCAATCAGGAGCCGACACGCCTCGACACCGACGTCCAGGTATTCATCACCGCCAGCCCGGCCAACAAGGTGCACTTCAGCACCACGGACGTGAAGGTGGGGGCCGGGCAGACGGTGCAATTCGTGTCCCAGGTGAATCAGGACCGGTGCATCGTCGTGGCTGACGCGGGGCTGCTCGCGAGCGGTTCGCAGAACCCCCTGACGGTGGCCGCGTGTGGGACCGCCTCGTGGACGCTGCTCGCCACGGATAAGAGCAAGGATGAAACGGCGCTCTGGTCCTGCCCGACGACGAGTGACGGCGGCTGCTCCCACTGCGCTGATGCCCAGAGCATCCGGGAGACCATCAACGGCAAGCTGGAGGTCACCAGCGGAGGAGGGGTCTGACGCGCGGGCCACCCGTCAGGGCTTGCGAGCACTGGCGGTCTTCGCGGGCTTGCGTGGCGGCTCGGCCGGGGCCCCGGGGCCGGTCCTCGCGGTGACGGCCCGGAGCTCATCGAGTCCAAGCTGGATGTGCCGTGAGAGGTCCTGCGCCTTGGGGTCCTCGAGCCAGCGCTCGAACGCGACCTTGAAGACGGCGATGCCCGCCTCGCCGGCCAGGCTCGCCGCGGGCTCGGTGACGCCGCGCTTTCGCAGGGCGGCCGCGGAGGCCGAGGCGAGCGAGGCCAGCTTGATCAGCTCGCGCTCCCGCAGCTCCGCGTGCACGGCGAGGAGCGACTGTCTCGCCCGCGCGTGGTCACGGCGGTCCTTGAAGAAGGGAGTCATCGACTCCAGGGCGGCGGCGACCGCGTCGAGCGGCGCGGTCCCCGGGGGCGTGTCCGCGATGCAGGTGACGATGCGCTCATGGAGCGCTTCCGAGCCCCCGAACAGGACCTCCTTCTTGTCCGCGAAGTAGCGGAAGAAGGTCCGCTCCGTGAGCCCCGCGCGCGCGGCGATCTCCTCCACCGTCGTCCGGTCGTACCCGTTCTCCTGGAACAGGGTCATCGCGGCCTGTGCAAGCCGGTCTCGTGCGTTGGGTTCCCAGCGTCCCATGCGCTGGAGTCTAACCTGATTGCAGTCACTGACATCACTTGTTATGCCTGATGTCAGCAGCTGACATCAAGGGGCTTTTCCATGCGCGTATTCGTGACCGGTGCTTCTGGCTTCATTGGCTCGGCGGTGGTTCCGGAACTGTTGGGGGCGGGGCATCAGGTGGTGGGGCTTGCCCGCTCGGACGCTTCAGCCCGGGCCCTGGAGGCGGCGGGGGCCGAGGTGCATCGGGGTTCGTTGGACGACCCGGACAGCCTGCGCGCGGGTGCGGCGAAGGCGGACGGGGTCATCCACCTGGCGTTCATCCACGACTTCTCCCGCTTCGAGGACTCGGTGCGTGCCGACGCGCGAGCGATTGAAGCCATGGGCCAGGCGCTGGAGGGCTCCCAGCGGCCCTTCGTCATCGCGGCGGGGCTGCTGTTCCTGGCGCCAGGACGCATCGCCATGGAGACCGACGCGGCGGCTCCGTCCGGGCGCGGCGCATCGGAGTCGATGATGCTCGCGCTGGCCGGGCGGGGCGTGCGCACGTCCATCGTGCGGTTGTCGCCGACGGTCCATGGCAAGGGCGACCACGGCTTCGTGCCGCACCTCATCGCGTCCGCGCGGCGGACGGGCGTGGCCGCCTACGTGGGGGAGGGGACGAATCGTTGGCCGGGGGTGCACCGGTCCGACGCGGCCCGGCTCTTCCGGCTCGCGTTGGAGCGGGCCCCCGCGGGCTCGAGGCTCCACGCCGTCGCGGACGAGGGCGTGCCCGCCCGGGACATCGCGAGCGTCATCGGCCGCCGGTTGGGAGTGCCGGTCGCTTCGAAGACGCCAGCGGAGGCGGACGGGTTCCTCGGCTTCCTGGGGCCGCTCTTCGCGCTGGATGCGCCCGCGTCGAGCGCCCGCACCCGTGAGCTGCTCGGCTGGAAGCCCGAGGGGCCCGGGCTCCTGGCGGACCTGGAAGACGGGCACTACTTCGCGCCGGACGCCGGCACGGTCCTGTGAGCGCGACGGAGCGGACGTAGGGGCTGCCCGTCCGAGGCGACCCGCACGAAACCTGTCCGGCAGCCGGACAGGTGCGGGCCTGCCCTCACTCCGGTGGCAGCTTCGCGAGTGCTCGCCGCAGGTCCTCGCGCAACAGGCTCGCGTCCTTCCACCGGGGACGCGCGGTGAGCACGGCCTCGGTCAGTGACAGTCCCTGCTGGAGGTGGGCGCGTGCGTCCGGGCCGGCGACAGCCGCGCCCCATTCGCGAAGGAACGCGCCGTAGGCCAGGCGCGGCTCCAGGTTCTCCGGATCCAGCTCCAGTGCCTTCTGGAAGTCGCTTGCCGCGGCCTGGAAGGACGCGTCTTGCCGGGCCCGGAGTGCCCTCACTTCGCCGCGCCAGCGCCAGGCCTGCGGCAGCGACGGGTTGAGCTTCAGCGCTCGTTCCAGGGCCTCCGTGGCCTGCGTGAGCGAAGGACTCGGGTCCTTCCCGTGCTTCAGCGCATACGCGGCCACGGTGTGGTGCACCTGGCCCAGGTTGGCCCACGGCTCCGCGAGCCCGGGCAGCAACGTGGTGGCCTGCTGAAGTTCGGCCTGGGCCTCCTTCGCGCTTCCGGTGGGATCCTGGTCGCGCAGCAGGCGCCAGGTCGCGCGCCACATGCGCACCTCTCCCAGGTTGTTGTGCGCGAAGCCCACCTTGGGCGCGATGGCGATGGCCTGCTGGAAGGCCTGCTCCGCCAGGTCCAACGACGGCTCCGGTGATTCCCCCCGGTCCCACGCCTCGCGGGCCTGGTCGAGCAGGACGGTGCCCACGCCGTTCTGGAGCGGCGGCAGCTTCGCGTTGATGGCGATGCCCCGGCGGTAGGCCTCCAGCGCGCGGGCAAGCCCTGGCCCTGCGTCACCCCCATGGTCCCGCAGGCGCAAGGCGAGCGCGCGATGCACCTCCGCCAGGTAGAACCACGCGACGACGTGGCCCGGGTCGAGCGTGCTCGCGCGCTCCAGCGCCGTCCGCGCCTCCTCCAGGTCCGCGTCCTTCGACGGCGCGCGCGGATGGTCGGCGCGGTTCACGTAGGCCGTGCCCAGGTTGATCCACGCATCCGGCCGCTTCGCGTCCAGCGCCAGCGCCTGCCGGTAGGACTCGATGGCCTTCTGCCGGAAGGGCAGCGAGTCCCCACCGCGTCCGTCCTCTGAATCCGCCCACACCTTGAAGACGAGCCCCAGGTCCAGGTGGAAGTCGTGGTCGCGCGCGGCCTCGGGGATGGCGTCGAAGGCGGCGACGGCGGCCTGGAGTTGTTCGCGCGGATCCTCGTTCCGGTCCTGCCGGTAGCGGGCCCACTGCCACCAGACCATCGCCAGCGTGTGGCGCGCCTCCACCTTCCCGGGAGCAAGCCGCAGCGCCTCCTTCGCCGCGTGGAGCGCTCGCGTGAGGAGCGGCTCCATGTCGCCTCCACCGCTGAGGCTCGCCTGGGCGAAGCGCCGGTGCAGCCGGGCCTCCAGCATCCAGGTGTCCGCTTCATCCGGAGCCGCCGTGCGTGCGCGTGACACGGCTTCCATGCCGCGTGTGTACGCGGGCAGCACGTCGCCCTTGCCGGACAGCTCCAGCAGCAGCGCCTCCTGCTCCAGCTCCGCGCGGGCCCGGTGCACGGCGGACACGCTGCGGCCCATGTCCGCCGCGGCTTCATAGGCCCGGCGTCCGGCCTCCAGGTCGTCCCGGGCCGCGTCGCGTTCACTCGCCAGGGCATGGCGCATGGCGCGAGCGAGCAACACGTCCCCCCGGAGCAGCGGCGCTTCGTGGAACCACGGCAGCCGTGTGCCCAGCGCGTCCAGCGACCTCAGCGCGTCGTCGAAGCGGTCCTGGTGGAAGGCGCGCAGGGCCTCCGCATATTCCGGCGCGGCCACCTCCGCGCTCCGGCCCTGCTCCAGGAAGGCCAGCGCCGGGTCCCGGGAGTGCGTCCAGGCCTCGCGCCGCTTCGCCTCGCGGCGGGCCGCGTCCGGGATGCGGTCCGCCTCCAGCCGCTCACGCTGGTAGCGGTGGCCAAGCACGAGCGCGAGCGCATACGCCACGCGGGGCTCCCGGAAGCCCTTGGCCCAGGCGGCCTCCAGGTGCGTGAGCGCGGCCTCCTCGTCCCCCAGCGCGAGGAACCCGCGTCCCAATGCGTAATGACCCGGAGCTTCCGCGACGGGACCGGCGTCGCGCATGGACGCTTCAATGTCGCGCATGCGGGCGCGCATCTCTTCACGGTCTGGCCGCGTGTCGTGCAGCGGCGCCTGGCCGGAGTAACGCGCCTGGGCCTCGATGCGTTCAACGCCTTCGGTGAAGCGCCGGGTCAGGGCCTCGCGGCGCGACACCTCCCGTTGGGCCACCACGCCCTGACCCACGGTCCCTGCCACGGCGAGCCCGGTGATGCCCGCGACGACGACGGCCACCCGGTGACGGGCCACCCACTTGCGCACCCGGTACGCGGGGCCCGTGCGCGCGAGGACCCGGTCCCCTTCGAGGAACCGCGTGAGGTCATCCGCCAATGCTCGCGCGGAGCCGTAGCGCCGCGAGCGGTCCTTCTCCAGGCACTGGAGGACGATGGCCTCCAGGTCCGCGGGAATCCCCGCGTCCAGCTCCCGGGGGCGGCGAGGCTCCTGGGTGGCGATGCGGCCCAGCACCTCCAATCCATTGGCACCGGTGACAGGCGGTTGGCCGGTGAGCAGGTGGTACAGCGTGGCGCCCAGGCTGTAGACGTCCGCGCGCCGGTCCAACCGGGTGACCTCACCCCGGGCCTGCTCCGGGGACATGTACTGGGGCGTGCCCAGCACGGTGCCCGTCGCGGTGGCGCCATCGTCGCGGGTCCAGTCGCGCGCGAGGCCGAAGTCCATGACGTAGGGGCGCAGGGCGCCGTCCTCGCCGCGCTCCAAGAGGATGTTGGAGGGCTTGAGGTCCCGGTGCACCAGCCCCGCCAGATGGGCCGCGTGCACGCCCAGCGTGGCGTCCCGGAGCACCAGCGCCTTCTGCTCCACGGACAGCGTCCCGGCGAGCGTGTGCAGCGGTGCCCCCGCGATGTACTGCATGGCGATGTACGCGCGGCCCTGGACCTCGCCGACCTCGTACACGCGGCAGACGCGCTCGTGGTCCACGCGGGCCTGGGCGCGGGCCTCGGAGATGAAGCGGCGGGACAGCTCCGGGTCCTCGTCGCGCACGAACTTCAGCGCCACGTCACGGTGCAGCCGCAGGTCCCGCGCCAGGAAGACGCGGCCCATGCCGCCCTGGCCCAGGAAGCGGATGGGCCGGTAGAGCGTCCAGTGCGGCACCGGAAACGCGGGACCGTCCACCCCGGAGCCTGGCGCCGCGCCCGGGGGCAGGGTGTCGTCGGCGGTGCCCGGAGGAGGGGCCAGGGCCAGGTTCCGGCGCAGCGACACGAGCGAATCGCCGGTGAGCCGCCCGCGCTCCACGAGCAGCTGCAGGGGAGAGACGCCGCGCCGCGCCGCCTCTTCGCGCAGGGCGTCCACGTCATCGCGGGAGAGCAGCCCCTCGGCCAGGGCCAGGCGCAGCTCCGCTTCGTTCGCTTCAAGCACGCCGGGAGCGTACCGGAGCGCCCGTCCCCCGCGCACGGCGGCGCGGCGCGGCTTGCGGTGTCCGGCCGCGCGTTCCCAAGATGCGCGCATGAGCTCCATGTGGGTCCTGGAAACGCCGCAGCCTCCGCCGGACGCGCGCATCGCCTATGGCGAAGCCCCGCAGCAATTCACCGAGCTGCGCAAGCCCAAGGGCAAGGGCCCGCACCCCGTGGTCCTCTTCGTCCACGGCGGCTTCTGGCGCGCCGAGTACGGCCTGGAGCACGCGGGCCACCTGTGCGCGGACCTGACGAAGCGCGGCTTCGCGACGTGGAGCGTGGAGTACCGGCGCGTGGGCCAGGACGGCGGCGGCTTCCCCGGCACGCTGGAGGACGTGGCCTCCGCGGCGGACCACCTGATGAGCGCGGCCCCGTCGCTGGGGCTGGACCTCTCCAACGTGGTGGCCATGGGCCACTCCGCGGGCGGACACCTGGCCATGTGGCTGGCCGCGCGCCACCGCCTCACGCCGAAGCAGGCGCTGTACCGCGACGCCCCGCTGAAGCTGAAGGGCGTCGTGTCCCTGGCCGGCGTGCTGGACCTCGCGCAGGGCGCGGCGCTGGACCTGGGCAAGGGCATCGTGAAGACCTTCATGGGCGGCACCCCGGAGGAAGTGCCAGAGCGCTACGCCGTGGCGTCCCCCGCCGCGCTCCAGCCGCTGAAGCTGCCGCAGGTCCTCATCCACGGCACCGAGGACGACACCGTCCCCCTGAAGGTCAGCGAGGGCTTCCACGCCCGGGGCGTCCAGCAGAAGGACCCGGTGCACCTCGTGCCTCTGAAAGGCGCGGGCCACTTCGAGCTCATCGACCCGCGCTCCAAGGAGTGGCCCCGCGTGGTCCAGGCCGTGAAGAACCTGCGCTGAAGCAGCCAGCCGGCCGGGCCCTCCGTTCCCCGGCCGGACGGGGAACCGGGAGGAGCGCCCGGTGCCCGCCCGCGCCGTGGAATGCGCACCCTGTCCTTCGGTCCGAAGACCGGGAGGAGGGAGACCGCATGGCGACGATGGACGTGATGCGTGGGCCGGGGATGGAGCGGCTGTCTCGGGGCGCCAAGGATGCCGCGAACCACCCGTGGGCGAAGAAGCTGGGCCGCATGGGCTACGCGGCGAAGGGCTGCGTGTACGCCATCATCGGCGTGCTCGCGCTGAAGCTCGCGGCGGGCGAGGGCGGACGCGCCACCGACAGCCACGGCGCTGTCGCCACCGTGGCGCACGGGCCCTTCGGCATCGCGCTGCTGTCGCTGCTGGCGGTGGGCCTGGTGGGCTACGTCATCTGGCGCTTCGCGCAGGCGTTCGCGGACACGGAGGACAAGGGCTCGGACGCGAAGGGCCTCGCCGCGCGCGCCATGTACTTCATCAGCGGCGTCATCTACGGCTCGCTGGCGCTGTTCGCCGTGAAGACCGTGGTGGGCGCGTCACAGGGCAAGGGCAAGGGCACCCAGGGGTGGACGGCGACGCTGATGGAGCAGCCCTTCGGCCGCGTCCTGGTGGTGCTGGTGGGGCTGGGCATCATCGGCTTCGCGCTGAAGCAGTTCCACACGGCGTGGAAGGCGAAGTTCCGGGAGAAGCTCTCGCTCACGGGCCTGGCGGCGGCGCATCAGCACCGCATCGAGCGGGTCTGCCAGTTCGGCATCGCCGCGCGAGGCGTGGTGTTCACCGTCATCGGCGGGTTCCTGGTGCTCGCGGGCGTGGACGCGAACCCCGGTGAGGCCAAGGGCCTGGGAGAGGCCCTGGCCGTCGTCGCCCGCCAACCCGCGGGCGACGTGCTCCTGGGAGTGGTGGCGGCGGGCCTGGTGGCCTACGCCGCCTACCTGTTCCTCCAGGCGCGCTACCGCCAGCTCTAGAAGAGGTTCCAGAGGTACTGGTTGGTCACCTCGTGGTGGAACTGGATCTCCGACTCCTTCACGCGGGTGCCCAGCTGCTTGGGGCAGCGGTCCGCGGAGGCAATCTTCAGCTCCGCGTACTTGCCCTGCACCTGCTCACCCAGCGCCTGCGCGACGAACTGGCTGCCCTTGAAGAAGCGCACCGCGTCGTAGATGTTGTCCGGCAGGAAGCGCGTGCGGCTGCGCTTGGTCTCCGCGTCCTCCTGCGGCTGCGGGCCCTCCAGGCCGGTCTTCAGGAGCGTGAAGAGCACCATGTACGGGTTCGCGTCCGGCGCCACGGAGCGGCACTCGACGCGCGCGCTGCGCTCGTTGCCGAACGGGATGCGCACCATGGCGCCGCGGTTGTTCGCGGAGGCCTTGATCTGGTTGGGCGCCTCGTAGTGCGGATCCAGGCGGCGGTACGCGTTCACGCTGGAGTTGAGCACCAGGCAGATGTCATTCGCGTTGTTCAGGATGCGGTCGATGAACTCCCAGCCCATGGCGGACAGGCCGTCCTGGCCGCCCTTGTCGTAGAACAGGTTCTTGTTGTTCTTCGACAGCGACATGTTGATGTGCATGCCATTGCCATTCACGCCCGTGACGGGCTTGGGCAGGAAGCTGGCCGTCAGCCCCTGCTGCGCGGCGACCTGGCGGCAGAGCAGCTTGTAGAGCTGGATCTGGTCGGCGGCGACCAGCGCCTCGCTGTACGAGAAGTTCATCTCGAACTGGGAGGGCGCCACCTCCGGGTGGTCCTTCTCGTTCTGGAAGCCCATGGCGCGCTGCGCTTCCGCGGCCTTGTCGATGAAGGTGCGCAGCCCGTCGCCCGGCAGCGCGTGGTAGTAGCCGCCGATGGAGATGAACTCGAACTTGCCCTCTTCGTGGTAGTGGCGCTCGGCGTCACGGTTCTTGAAGAGGAAGCCTTCGATTTCCGGCGCCGCGTGGAACACGGTGCCGTCCTTCTGGAACAGCGCCTCCGTGGCGCGCTTGAGCTGCCCGCGCATGTCCGAGTGGTACGGCGTGCCGTCGCGCTCCAGCACCTCGCAGAACGCCAGCACCTTGCCGGGGCCGAAGATGTCCGAGGGCAGCCAGTAGAACGCGCTCCAGTCCACGTTCAGGCGCAGGTCGCTCTCCGCCTGCGCGGAGAAGCCGCGGATGGAGGAGCCGTCGAAGGTGAGGTTGTCCGCGCTCTTGAGGAGGAACTTCTTGTCGTAGTCCAGCATGTGCAGCCGGCCTTCGAGGTCCGTGAAGCACACGGTGACGGCCTTGATGCGCTTCTCGTCCGTCAGGTACTTGATCCGCTCCTCGCGGATCTTGTCCGGCGACTCGCGGCGGAGGCGCTGTTCCTTCACCCGGAGGTTGAGCTCCTCCAGCTCGTCGTAGGGAATCTCCAGGAAGTCCCGCAGCGGCTTCTGCTCCATGGTCCTGCCTCCAGGCGTGTCCCCGGTTCCGGAATACCGGCGGAGACATCAAATGCACGGGCGCAGGTATTTACATTCCGCCACGCGAAATCAAGCCTAATTTCGGCGGACTGAAGGCTAAAGGTCATGTCAGGCCGCTCACGCATGGCCTTGCGTCAAGGGACGGGGGGCCTGACGCCACGGCCAGTGGACACTGCGCGCCGCGCCGCGTTGGCCGGGTGTTCGCCGCTGGACGCGCGGGCTACGGGAGGGGGAGCAGGCCCGGTTCGGGCAGCGGGGTGCCGGCGGGCCAGAGCACGTACGAGGCCCCCCGGGAGTGCTGCCAGGCGCGCCACAGCTCGGCGCGGGGGTAGGTGGCGTGGGTGGTTTCGTTGGAGCCGAAAGCAGGGTCGTTGACCACGACGTCGCCGGTGTCGGTGAAGCCCCGGACGACGATGAGGTGGCCGTCGGTGCGGCGGGCGGCGCCGCCGGGGAGCTCGCCGGGTTCGTAGGCGATGCTGATGCTGACGGGGATGCCGGCGGCGATGAGGCGCTCCACGGGGGCGAACGAGTCGAAGCGGGCGACGAGTCCGTGCAGCGCGCCATTGGACATGCTGGCGGCGTAGGCGGTGTTGAAGGCCCAGTTGCCGGTGCCCTTGTAGACCCAGTCATAGGTGTGGGCGGCGGCGGTGGGCACGGGGTGCTCCAGGTCCGCGCGGCCCAGCTTCCGGCTCCAGTAGCCCAGGAGCATGGTGGTGGAGGTGGGGGAGCACCAGACCTCGCCGCCGTCGGGGTAGATCATCTGCGAGTAGCCCGGCACGTCGAGCACGACGCCCCACGCGGTGCGGTCCGACGGGAGGTCCCTGGGTGTCCGGCGCGTGTCGGTGACGGCGGCGGCGAGCGCGCGGACGCGGGGGCTGGTGTCCGGGCGTTCGGAGAAGAGGTGGACGGTGACGCGCAGGGCGTCCGCCCGGCGCTTGAGGTTGAGGGTGTCGGTGAGGACGTTGCCGTCGTCATCGCCCTGGCCGTCCACGCTGTGACGCGCGACGGTGGTGGTGTCGAAGGCCCAGACGCCCAGCTCGTAGTCCTTCGTCCAGGTGCCTTCGACGCGGGCGGAGACGGTGAGCTTCACCCAGGTGCCGGGAGGCGTCTGGGCGTCGAAGGACGGCACCACGCTGTCGAAGCCGCCGGGGACGGACTGGACCTCGGAGGTGGCGGTGCCGACGCGGAAGGTGCCGCCATTGTAGAAGCTGCCGCCGTCGAGCCAGCCGCCAGCGGGGAACGGGTCGGTGCCCTCCTTCGCGGTGGACGGGTCCAGTTCCAGCGCGCCCTCCGCGGTGACGCGCGTGCCGTCACGCGAGAAGCGCGCGAGGTCCCCTGTCACGGCCGTCTTCTGCCACAGGCGCGCGGGCGAGCCGGTCTCCGGCGTTGCGTCCGTGGACGGTGACGGTGGCGAGGAGGCACAGGCCCAGATGCAGGTGGCCAGCAGGACAGCGGAGAGGACGCGAGCGCGGGCGTTCACGGCGTGGAGTGTCGCAAACGCTCGCGCGGGGGCTCAAGTCGGATTCCTGGAAAGTCAGGCTGAGCGGACAGATGGCGGGCTCAGTGTGCTTCGAAGTCGCAGGTCTCCGTGCCTCCCTTCAGCACATGGCTCTCCAGCTCGCGGACCTCTCCTGAGGGGAACACGTGGAAGACGTGCTGCGTGATGGGGATGTCCCGGTCGCATTGGATGCCCCGGAAGCCGATGACGCCGTAGCTGCCGTCCGGGTTCGTCTTCACGCCCCCTTGCTCCACGTCGTAGCAGAGGAAGTCGTAACCCATCGCGTAGACCCTGAGGACCGCCTCCTGCTCCGTGTCGATGGTCCCCAGCGCTTCCTTGAGGGTCTCCGGCCTGGAATGGATCCGCACCTTGTCGCCCTGGGTCGTGAGCAGGAAGCGGTAGGAGCACTTGCCTTCGAAGCAATAGAAGTGGAAGCCCTCGGGTGGCCGTGACGCAGCCACGGCGGCCTGACACGCGGGGACGTCACGGGCCGTCGCGCAGGCCTCACCCCAGAGGGTGAGTGCGGAAGAGGGTGGATCCTCCTCGGAGCGGGTCACGTTAGCGACGCGGACCTGGACCGCGTCCAGCCCTTGCGCGGGACGCAGGTCGTCGAAGAACGGATGGCTGCTCCCCCAGAACGCGCAGGCGACCTCCTTGTAGCCGTCCGTGTCCGCCGTGGAATCACAGCCGGCCAGCAGCAGCGTCATGCCCGCCAGGGCGCGTGAGAAGAAGGGGCTCATGCCCAGAGGTCCTGTTCCAGCGTGTCCAGCAGCGCCAGCGCCGCCTCCGGCGTGGGCATGCCCGCCAGCGTGATGATGCTCGCGTCGAGCGGCACCGCGACCTCCTCACGCAAGAGCGCCACCGCGCGCTTCTGCGCCTCGCGCAGCGTCTCGCGCTCCTCGGCGGACAGGCGCGGCCGGGCCCACTGGTCGATGTCCCACGACAGCGCCGCGTGCCGCGTCTCGTCCTCCGCGATGCGCACCATGGCCTGCCGCACCTCCAGGTCGCGCGCGTGCAGCGCCTGGTGATGCGCGAGCAGCGCGCCGTACGTCTCCCGCACGCAGCCCTCCACCGCGTTCTCCAGCGCCACGTCCACCAGCGAGCGCAGGGGCAGCTCCTCCACCACCGGACGCTGGGGCGTGCCTCCGAAGCGGCGCGCGATCCGCTCCGTCACCTGCGCGTGCTGGACCTCCTCCATGGCGCTGCGGCGGGCCGCGTCCTGGAGGCCCACGTCCGCGCCGTGCAGCGCCAGTTCATCCCGCAGCCGCAGGAAGGCATGCACGGACGCCGCCTCCAGGCGGGCCGCGTCCGCGAAGTAGCTCCCCAGGGTCTCCGGGTTCTCGCAGGCCTCCGCGGCCTGCAGCCCCACGGGCCGCCGGCCAATGACGCAGTTGGGATCGCCCTTCTCCAGGATGTACTTCTCCAACTGCCTCACGTCTCCAGAGCGGGACACCCGCACCCGGTGCTGTGTGAGGTCCGTGCTGGCGCCGCACGAATGGCCCTGCGTGCCGATGACGTCGAAGCTGCCGTCCTTGTTCTGCTTCACGGCGCCGCGCTCCAACTCGTAGCAGCTCAGGTTGTAGCCCGCGGCGAAGGCCCGGAACGCGGCCTCCTCCACCGTGTCGATCGTGCCCAGCAGGTCCTGCACGGAGGGCTCGGTCGTATACGTCGTCACGGTGTCGCCGGACGTCGTGAGCAGGAAGTACTCCTGACAGAAGTCAAAGCAGTCGCGATGGAAGCCCTTCGAGGTGCTCGCGTCCTCCACGGCCGTCTGACAGGCGGGGACGTCCGTGGCTGTCGCGCAGGCCTGTCCCGAGGACGAGCTCCCGAAGGAGCGCGCATCCTCCCACGGGACGTTGCTGTAGAAGCCCCGGAGCTGGACGAAGTCCTGCGCGGAAGAGAGCGTCAGGTTCCCGAACGACAGACGGTGCTCCTCACACGCGACCTGCGAAAAGCCCGTCAGGTCCGCGCTGTTCCCCAGGTTGACGCCACAGCCCGCCAGCACCAGCGGCGTGGCGAGCGACGTGCTCAGGGCCCGCGAGAAGAGACGGCGCAGTCGATGGATGTTCAAGGAGGCTCCCGGAAAGGACGTGTGCCCGGGACCTTGAGCAATGCGGATGCCAGACGGCCTTCCGAGGCGAAGCCCCTGTCAGGGGGGCTCGGAAGGCCGGGAGGGGCTCGGAAAATTGAGGGGGAACAGGACCTAGGTGCCGCGCTTCCGGGCCGCGCCACGGCGTGCCCGGGGCCGTTCGATGAGCGCGGCCAGCCCGTCCAGGACGCGCTCCAGCCCGAACGCATAGGCGTGGTCCGGGTCATACGCGGCGCCATGGGCCTTGCCCGCCGCGGAGCCCACCCGGGACGCCAGCGGGTAGCGCTCCGGGTCGGACATGCGCGCGAGCAGGGGCGCGTTCGCCTCCCACCAGGCCCCGTCACCCATCCGTGACTCCAGCCGCGCGGCGCGCTGGTCCAGGGCCGCCCGGGCGGAGGACTCCACGAAGCCCAGCACGAACGTCAACGCCGCGTCCTGCGCCACGTCGTCCAGCCCCACGCCTTCCAGCGCCTGGAGCTCGTATTCGTACTTCGCCATCTGCCCGGGCCCCAGGGGAGGCCGCGAGGTGGACACGTCCGCGAGCCAGGGATGCCGGGTGAACAGGGCCCGGTTGTCATGGGCCACGGCCTCCAGCCTCGAGCGCCAGTCCGTCCCCTTCGGCTTGCGCCGGACCATGCCCGCATAGACGGTGTCGAGCATCACGTCGATGAGCTCCGCCCGCCCGGGCACGTACGTGTAGAGCGCCATGGGCGCGATGCCGAGCTTCCCCGCCAGCGCCCGCATCGTCACCGCGTCCAGCCCGCTCGCGTCCGCCAGCGCCACCGCCGCGTCCACGACGGCGCTGACCGTGAGCCCCTGCTTCGGACCCCGCTGACCTTGGGAAGGCCGGGAGTCCCGCCACAGCAGCTCCAGCGTCCGCGTGGGGTCTCCCATGCTGCTGCGATGCGATGCCATGCGCCGGATTCTTCCAACGCCGCCGCCTTGACGTGCAACTCCGTACGGCGTACGTAGATTGGGTTTCCTGGAACCCGTGGTGAGGAGGACTACCCATGCGAGTCACCGCTTCCGCCGTGTCCCTGAATGTCGATGACGTGGAGGCCTCGGCCTCCTTCCTGAAGCGCCACTTCGGCTTCACGGAGGCGATGGCCGCGGACGGCTTCGTGTCCCTGGCCCGGCCCGACGTGGGCTTCAACGTCATCTACCTGCGCACGGGCCTGAAGACGCTCAAGCCGGAGTCCCTGAAGACGCGGCGGGCGGACGGGCTCATCGTCGCGTTCGTCGTGGAGGACATCGACGCGGAATACGCACGCATCCAGGCGGAGGGCGTGAAAATTTTGACGCCCATCGAGACGGAGGCCTGGGGCGAGCGCTACTTCCAGGTCGCCGACGCGAACGGCGTCATCGTCCAGCTCGTCCAGTGGATGCACGCGCCGGGCGCCGCCGCTTCCTGAGCGCCAGGCACCCGGGCAGGTCGTCCGTCGCAAGGCCCCGGAGGCGACGCGCGAGGCAGCCAGGGCGTTTGCCGGATGTCAGACCGGGTGGATAGCGTGCAGCTCATGCCGGACATCCGCCTGCCTGCCGAAGCGAAGTACAAGAACGAGCTGGACGCACTCGCCGCGCATGACGACAAGCCCCGCCCACCGGGTTGGGCGCTGTCGCCGCGCGCGGTGGAGACGTACATCCTGGGCAGCCCCAAGCCCGTGGGGGGCGTGGCCATCACGCCCAAGTACGTGGGCGACAAGGGGCTCATCCAGGTGTGCATCGCGACGCTCGCGTCGGACCGCGCGCTGATGCTCGTGGGCGAGCCGGGCACCGCGAAGAGCTGGCTGTCGGAGCACCTGTCCGCGGCCATCAGCGGCACGTCCGCGCTCGTCGTGCAGGGCACGGCGGGGACCAGCGAGGACCACATCAAGTATTCGTGGAACTACGCGCTCTTGCTCGCGCAGGGGCCCACGCCGGAAGCGCTGGTGCCGTCGCCCATCCTGCGCGCCATGCGCACGGGCAAGTTCGCGCGCTTTGAAGAAGTGACGCGCACGTCGCCGGAGATCCAGGACTCGCTCATCTCCATCCTGTCGGAGAAGCAGGTGTCCGTGCCGGAGCTGGGAGAAATCACGAGCGCCCAGCGCGGCTTCAACCTCATCGCCACCGCGAACACGCGCGACCGCGGCGTCAACGAGATGAGCGCCGCGCTCAAGCGCCGCTTCAACTTCGTCACCGTGCCGGTGGTGGAGGACCTGGAGCAGGAGATCCAAATCGTCACCAAGCGCGAGGCGGAGCTGCGCACGGACTACCAGGTGGGCGTGCCGCCGCCGGAGGAGCTGTCGCGCGTGCTGCTGACGCTCTTCCATGAGCTGCGCAAGGGCGTGACGAAGGACGGCAAGACGAAGGTGCGCACGCCGGGCGCGGTGCTGTCCACGGCGGAGGCCATCAGCGTGCTGTTCAACAGCTCCATCCTGGCGCAGCAGTTCGGCTCCGGGACGGTGACGTCGCACGAGCTGGCGGCGTCGCTGGTGGGCGCGGTGGTGAAGGAGCAGGAGGACGACGTGAAGGCGCTGCGCGAGTACATGGAGACGGTGGCCAAGGGGCGCACCGGCCCGTGGAAGGACCTGTACTCCGCGAGCAAGAAGCTCTTGAGGGGCTGATGGACCTGGCACTGCTCTCCCGGGTGCAGCACTTCCCGGTCCGTCACCACTCGCCGCGCACCACCGCGGTGCTCCTGAAGTGGCTGGAGCGCGTGAAGCCCTCCGTCGTCCTGGTGGAGGGGCCCTGCGACGCGACGGCGCTGGTGGACGTGCTGTGCGACGCGCAGACGCGCCCGCCCGTGGCCATCCTGGGCTACCGCACGGACGGCACCCCGTCCTCGTCGCTGTGGCCCTTCGCGGCGTACTCGCCGGAGTACCAGGCGCTGAAGTGGGCCCGGGCGAACGGCGCGCGGGTGGAGTTCATCGACATCCCGGTGGGCGTCAGCCTCGCGGTGGACCGCCAGGCGCCCGGCCTGGGCGTGGAGACGGAAGGGACGGAAGAGGGCACGGGCGTCCCCGACGAAGCGATGCCGCTCACGGAGGCGTTCGCGCGCTCGCAGGGGCACCGCTCCTTCGAGGAGTTCTGGGAGGCGTCCTTCGAGGCGCCGGACTGGAGCCCGGAGCAGTTCCGGCCGGTGCTCACCGCCTGGGCGGACGTGGTCAACGCGGGGCCCCGGCCGGGCTACCACCGCCAGCGTGACGCCTTCATGGCGCGCAAGGTGCTGGAGGTGGTGGCGGGGGGCGTGGCGCCGGAGAAGGTGGCCGTCGTCGCGGGCGCGGCGCATACGGCGGCGTTCCTCGCGGGGGACGTGGATCCGAAGGAGGAGGCGAAGCTGCCCGAAGCCGGGCCGTGCGCGGTGACGGTGATTCCGTACAGCTTCCCGCGCCTGGCGGAGCAGCTGGGCTACGGCGCGGGCAACCGGGCGCCGCACTTCTACCAGAAGGCCCATGAGGCGAACTGCGACTTCCGGCGGGCCACGCTGGAGGTGCTGCTGGACTTCGCGGCGCACCTGCGGATGCGAGGCTTCTCCGCGTCGCTGTCGGACGTGCTGGAGGCGTACCGGCTGGCGGTGACGCTGTCGGACCTGCGCGAGAAGAGCGCGCCGGGCCTGGACGAACTGCGCGAGGCCACCGTGGCCACGCTGTGCCGCGGGGACGCGACGCACGTGGACAGCTTCCTGTGGAAGAGCGTCATCGGCCACGAAGTGGGGCAGGTGGCGAGCCGCATCGGGCAGAACTCGCTCCAGGCGGAGTTCTGGCGCGAGGTGGGCGAGCGGCGGCTGCCGCGCACGGACAGCCCGGAGACGTTCAGCTTGAGGCTCAACAACCCGGTGGAGGTGGGCTCCTCCGTGTTCCTGCACCGGCTGCGCGTGGCGGGCATCCCGTACGCGTCGCTGTCCGGGACGGGCTCGTCGCGAAAGAGCAGCGCGGAGGGCGAGGCCGGTGGCTACGCGGCGCTCACCCGCGTGCGCGAGGCCTGGCAGGCGCAGTGGACGCCGTCCACGGACGTCGCGCTGGTGGAGAAGATTGTCCTGGGCGACTCGCTGGAGGCCGTGACGACGCGCGTGCTCCAGGAGCGGCTGACCCAGGCGAAGACGACGGCGGAGGCGGCGGACGTGCTGCTGGAGTCCGTCATCACCGGCTGCTCGCAGACGGTGGCCCAGGCGCTCAAGGTCTGTGACGCGCACGCGGCCACGGACGCGGACCTGCCATCGCTGGCGAACGCGGCGCGGGCGCTGTCGGGGCTGATGGCCTATGGCACCTCGCGCGCGCACTCGGACGTGGGTGACGAGGCGGTCGCGGCCCTGGGGGAGAAGACCTTCAACCGGGCGCTGTTGCGCGTGCGTGAGGCCAGCGCCTGCGCACCGGAGGGCGTGCCCCCGGTGCTGGACGCGCTGCGCACGCTGCATGAAGTCGCGCTGTCCCAGCCTCGCGCGGACAAGGAGGGTTGGCTCGTGGAGGCGCGTGGGCTGATGGAGAGCCACGCGGTGCACCCGGCCACGTCGGGGCTGGCCACGGGCCTGTTGTACCTGGCTCGCGAGCTGCCGGAGGCGGACGTGGCGCTGGAGGTGGGGCGGCGGCTGTCGGCGGCGGTGGAGCCCTCGGACGCGGCGGCGTACCTGGAGGGCTTCCTCCAGGTGAACGCGCTGGTGCTGGTGAAGAGCCGCGACGTGGTGAAGGCGCTGGATGACTTCCTCACCAGCGTGGAGCCGGAGCGCTTCCGGCAGACGCTGCCGGTGCTGCGCCGGGCGCTGGGCGCGCTGGGGGCCACCGAGCGCCGCTACCTGATGGAGAACGTGATGGGCGTGCGCCAGCTGAAGGACAAGGGCCGCGCGGTGAAGGCGGTGCTGGAGGAGAAGGACAAGGCGACGCTGAAGGACCTGAGCGCGGACCTGGGCAAGGCCCTGGACGACCTGGACGACCTGCTATGAGCGTGGACCCCAAGGACCTGGAACCGAAGGACCGCGACGCGCTGTTGCGCTGGCGGCTGGCGCTGGGCCCGGAGGCGGAGAAGACGGGCTCGTGCCCCTCCTTGAGCGCGCTGGGCGCCAGCGCGGGCACGGTGGACCTGGAGGGCGACGACCTGGAGGGACTGGATGACGCGCTGTCGTTCGTCTACGGCGAGCGCTCGGCCGGCAGGGGCGGCTCGAAGCCGTACCTGCCCAAGTGGCTGGGCGCGCTGCGCGACTTCTTCCAGGACGACGTCATCGCGCTGGTGCAGAAGGACGCCATCGAGAAGAAGGGCCTCACCCAGCTGCTCTTCGAGCCGGAGACGCTGCCCTTCCTGGACAAGAACCTGGAGCTGGTGACGACGCTGGTGAGCGCCCGGGGGCTCATCCCGGAGCAGGCCAAGGACACCGCGCGCGCCATCATCCGGGAAGTGGTGGAGGACCTGCGCAAGAAGCTGGAGTCCCCGCTGCGCACGGCGGTGCTGGGGGCGCTGCGCCGGGACAGGACGAGCCCCATCCCCATCGCGCGCAACATCGACTGGCGCCGCACCATCCGCTCCAACCTGAAGGGCTGGGACGCGGAGCGGAAGCGCCTCATCCCGGAGCGCTTCTACTTCTGGCCCAACCAGCGCCGTCACCATGAGTGGGACGTGACGCTGGTGGTGGACCAGTCCGGCTCCATGGCGGAGAGCGTGGTGTACAGCTCCGTGATGGCGGCCATCTTCGCGTCGCTGGACGTGCTGCGCACGAGCCTGGTGCTGTTCGACACGGAGATCGTCGACATGACGCCCGTGCTGGCGGACCCGGTGGAGGTGCTCTTCTCCGCGCAGCTGGGCGGCGGCACGGACATCAACCGGGCGGTGGCGTACGCGCAGGAGCACTACGTGCGCCGGCCGGAGAAGACGCTCTTCATCCTCATCACCGACCTGTACGAGGGCGGCAACGCCGAGGAGCTGGTGGCCCGCTTGAGGCAGCTGGTGGACTCGCGCTCCAAGGTGCTGTGCCTGCTGGCGCTGTCGGACAGCGGGCGGCCTTCGTATGACCACGCGATGGCGGAGCAGCTCACCGCGCTGGGGATTCCGTGCTTCGGGTGCACGCCGCGCAAGCTGGTGGACGTGGTGGAGCGGGTGATGCGCAACCAGGACCTGGCGCCGCTGCTCGCGTCCGCCGACAAGAAGGGGGAGCGTCATGGCTGAGGTACGGCCCGTCATCGGGTTGGGCGGGATGACGGAGATCATCAGCGACAAGGCGGAGCTGCAGAAGGGCGCGGAGCTGTTCGACGGCAAGCAGCTGTCCAACCTGTCGCGCTACGAGAACCGGCTCTTCGCGGACGCGGCGGGCTCCGGGGCCACGCCTTACAAAGTCTCGCTGGTGTTCGGCGAGGCGCGCTCGGACGTGAAGGGGCGGTGCTCGTGCATGGCGGCACGCTCGCGTCCGTTCTGCAAGCACGCGGCGGCGCTGCTGGTGGCGTGGGCCCGGGCCCCGCAGGCCTTCGTGACGGCGGAGTCGGCTCCGGCGGCGCCCGCGGGCTCCGGTGGCGCGAAGAAGAGCGTGAAGAAGGGCAAGGCTGAAACGGGCGACCTGATGAAGGCGGGCGTGGCGCAGGTGTCCACGCTGGTGCGCGAGCTGGGCCTGTCCGGCGTGGCGTCGCTGGGCGCGGAGCGGCCGGAGCAGGTGCGCGCGCTGGGCGAGGCGCTCAGGGCCAATGGGCTGAGGCGGCTGGCCGCCCGGGCGGTGGAGTTGGCGGGCCTCCTGGACGCGGCCGCGTCGCGCACGGGCACCTTCGAGGCGCCGGTGTACACGGACCTGGTGGCGGACATGCTGCTCACCGCGCGCAAGGTGGAGAAGCACCTGGGCGGCGAGGCGCTGGAGCCACGCCACGTGGAAGAGCTGATTGGCAGGACGTGGACGAAGAAGGACCGCGCGCCCGTCGCGGGGCTCAAGCTGGTGGAGTACGCGTTCTCCGCCAGGGTGACGCCGGACAGGTTCATGGTGCGCGAGAGCCGCTTCGTGGACCTGGCGTCGGGCTCGCACTACAGCGAGAAGCAGATCCTCCCCGCGAACCTCAAGACGGTGGCGCCCAAGACGAGTCACGCGGGCGCGGTGCTCGACGGCGCGCACGGCGGGCAGTATCCGGGCTTCGCGCCGCACCGGTTGGACTTGGAGTCGTGGAAGGACGGCGCGCCGGTGGACCGGGCGGCGCTGGAGCGGCTGGTGGAGGTGGCGCTGCCGGACGTGGGCGCGGTGATGGCGGCCTTCCAGGAGCACCGCAAGGACGTGTTCGCGCCGGACCTGCTGCCGGTGTCGGTGCGGGTGGAGACGCTGCTCGCCAGCGGGGCCCGCTCGCAGTTCGTGGACGGCTCGGGGCGGGGACTCTTCCTGCCCGTGGACCCGTCGCTGGAGGAGCCGCTGTCCACGGCGCTGGAGGACGCGAAGCTCGTGGCGGTGCTGGGCGACGTGGGCCTGGAGGCGGCGCTCCCCACGCTGTTCCCCTCGGCCGTGGTGGTGCGGACGCCGGAGGGGTTGGACCTGCGCACGCTGGGACGCGCGGAGGATGCGCCCGCGTCGCCGCGCCGTCGCGGACGCGTGCGGGCCCCGGCGGCTCCCAACGCGCTGCCCCGCAGCGGGTGGGCGGACGCGGCCCGGGCGGCCGGTGCGTCGCGGGCGGCCATCGCGCTGGCGGAGGTGCGCGACGAGCTGGCGGACGCGTTCGCCAGCGGCCTGTCGGCGGTGTCGGCGCGGACGGTGGAGCCGCTGGTGTCGCGGCTGAAGGAGCTGGGGCTGGAGAAGCCGGGCGCGCTGCTGGAGGCGCTGGCGCAGCGCCCGGATCCGGCGGAGCGGCTGGATGACTTCATCAAGGTGTACCAGGTGCTGGGCATCGCGCTGGTGCGGTTGTCGGGCGCGGTGCAGGTGGACCTGTCCCAGCTGGAGGCCGTGCCCACGCACCCGAGCATCCGCGTGCAGCGGCCGGAGGAGGTGCTGACGCCGGGCGAGGCCATGGTGCGCCGGGCGCGCGGGGAGCTGACGCGCTACGAGGCGGCGGCGCACGCGGCGCGCTACTACGCGAGCCTGGGCGCGGACGTGCTGGCGCGGGAGTTCTATCCGACGTGGAGCGACGGCGCGGCCAGCGCCTTCGTGGCGCGGACGGTGGCGGCGCTGGGCGAGGGCGCGCTGGGCGCCGCGAAGAGCGCGCTGGGCGAGCACCACAGCCGCATGGTGCGCCGCACCGCCATCCGCGTGCTGGGCGTGCTGGGCGGCGTACAGGCCCGGCGCGAGCTGGACGCGGTGACGCGCAGGGGCCACGACATGGGCCTGCGCCTGTTCGCGAAGGAGACGCTGGAGGACGTGCAGGCCCGGGAGACGGGCGAGGCGGCGGTGCTGGAACTCGCGCGGCGCCGCAAGGAGAAGGCGGTGCCGCTGATGCAGGCGGCGCTGTCGGAGACGACGAAGGACTCGCGCGGGGCGGCCGTGGCCATGCTGGCGGACCTGGGCACGGTGGCCATGCCCGTGCTGCGCCAGGTGCTGCACGGGGACCCGGCGCGCGAGGTGCGGCGCGAGGCCGCGGAGGCGCTGGCGCGGGTGGGGGACGCAGAGGTGCTCGACCGCTTCATCGTCATGGTGCAGGGCCGCGGCCACGACGACGTGGAGGCGAAGCACGCCGTGTACGCGCTGGGCATGCTGGGTGACGTGCGCGGCGCGGAGGCCCTGCTGCTGGCGTTCGTGGACGGATGGAAGCCCGGCGTCGTCGCGGAGGCCATGCGCTCGCTGGGGCTGGCCCTCTTGCAGCCCGCGCTGGACCTGGCCGAGAAGCGCCCGGAGGAGCTGGAGCGCAAGGCGTTCCGGGGCGTCTTCGAGAACTTCCAGCCCACCGACCTGGCCCGGGCGCTGGAGGCCCGGCTGAAGGCGTCCCTTGGACAGCCGGACCTGCTGGCCCGCGCGGCGGTCTACCTGAAGGTGGCGGCGTCCAGCGCGGTGGTGGGCAAGCACATCGCCCAGCGCCTCATGGAGGTCCCCGCCCTGGCCGAGGACAAGGCCCTGGCCAAGGCGGCGAAGAAGCTGTTGTGACGCTTCAGCTGGACAGCTTCGAGGTGAGGTCGATGCGGGTGGGCGCGGCCTCACGCATCGGGTCCTCTCGCGCGTCCGCACGGGAGGCAGGCGCGTTCCGGTCCGACGCGGAGCCGTTGCGTGGCGTCCGGAATCCGGACAGCCTCCGCGCCGCATGACGGACCCCGCGCCGCCTCCCAAGCCCCCATCGCGCAGCGACGACGTGCTGGACGCGTACGAGCTGCCATTCTGGGAGCGGCTGCTGCTGCAACTGCTGGGCATCGTCATCGCGGTCGTGCTGCGCGTGACGGACCTGCTGCTGCTGCTGCCGCGTCCCCGGCTCGTGAAGCCATACATGGGGCTGTGGTGGCAGCGCGTCCTGCGCACGCCCTACAGCGCGCGGCGCACCTTCGAGATGGCGCGCGTGCTCCAGTCCACGGGCCAGTCCTTCCGGGAGCTGATGTACGGCGAGACGCCGCTGGTGACGGCGCTGTGGTTCTTGAGGAAGGCGGGCGTGCGGCGCGGCAGCCGGGTGGTGGACCTGGGCGCGGGCCGAGGACGCGTGCTGCTCGCCGCGCGGTGGTGGGGCGCGGAGGCGCATGGCGTGGAGCTCATCGCGGACCACGTGGCGCGCGTGGCGCCGTGGCTTCAGCCCGCGGGCATCACGCTCACCGTGGGGGACATGACCCGCGAGCCGCTGGGGGACGCGACCCACATCTTCTGCAACTGGGTGGCGTTCAGCCCGGAGACGAAGGCGCGGCTCGTCGCGCACCTGCGCACCTGCGCGCCGGGCACGCGCATCATCACCGTCACCCGGCCCATCCAGGCGGAGGGCTTCACGGGTCATGCCTGCCATTGGATGCTCTTCACATGGGGCTTCGAGAAAGTCTGGCTTCAGGAGTACCGTCCCGGCCCAAATGACAGAGCAGAGCAAGGGTCCGCCTGAAGTGACGCGCGCGCAGCTCCTGCGGGCCGCCGCTGGGCTCATCCTGAAGCAGGGCATCCACGCCGTCACGCTCGACGCCATCGCCGGGCGGGCGGGCGTCTCGAAGGCGGAGCTCCTGGAGCATTTCCAGACCAAGCCCATCCTGATGGATGCGCTGTTCGAGGACGCCACCGAGCGGTTCGCCGGGGCCGTCGCCGCCGAGATGGCGAAGGACCCGGACCCGAGGGGTAGGGGAACCCGCGCCTACCTCCGGGTGACGGTCTCCGCTCCCGCGGACGACGACGAGGCCCACGTCATGCGCTCGCTCATCGGCCTCATGCTCTTCGACCCGGAGGTCCGGGAGCTCTGGGCCTCCATCTGGGACGACTCACGAGAGGAGCAGCTCAGCGTCGAGGAGCGCGAGTCGACAGAGCTCACGCTCTGCCGTCTGGCCATCGACGGACTGTGGATGTCGGACATGCTCGAGCACCGCGCGGTCTCCAACCCGATGCGCGAGGCGGTCATCCGTCGAATCGAAGCGCTCACGCGCCAGTAGCCCAGCCCGGTGCCTCAGCGCGTCAGGTGCTTCAACGTGAGGTAGACGAACTCCGCGCCGGGCTGGAGTGACGCCACCGGGACGCGCTCGTTGGGCGCGTGCGCGGTGCGCGCGTCCTCCGGTGTCAGCGCGAAGAGGTCGATGCCGTAGGCGTGGATGCCCGCGCGGCGCAGCGTGGCGGACTCGGTGGTGCCGGTGGACATGCGGGGAATCACCGGCGCCTTCGGCCACACCTTCGCGGCGGCGGCCTTCACTGCCCGGAACATGGCGTTGTCCCCCACGGGCGACATGGGCGAGTCCGGCGGCGACACGTCCATCTCCACCTGGAGGTCCTTGTCATTCACGGCCACGACGATGCGCTCGCGCACGGCCTTCGCGTCCGCGTCCGGCAGCAGGCGGCAGTTCACGGTGGCCTCGGCCGTGGCGGGAATCACGTTGGACTTCGTGCCCGCCTTGAACACCGTGGGCACGCAGGTGGTGCGCAGCACGGCGCCCAGCGCGGGCTCCAGCCGGGCCACGGTGGCCACGGCGTCCTCGGGCGGCGCGTCCGGTGACGCGGCGATGCGGCGCAGCGCTTCTCCCAGCTCCCCGGGCGTCGCCTGGGCGCGGCCCTGCACGTGGAGCCGGGCGGCGGGCGTCAGGTGCGCGGGGAAGGTGAGGGCGCCCACGCGGGCCACCGCCGCGGCCACGCGCACCAGCGGCCCTGAGTCCACGGGCGGCGCGGAGGAGTGGCCTCCAGGGCCCGAGGCCTTGAGCGTCACGTTGCGCGACACGCGCTCCGCGGCCTGGAGCGCCACGAAGCGCACCTCCTTGCGGTCCGGCGACAGCTCCGTGAGGCCGCCTTCGTTGAGCGCGAACTCCGCCTCCTTCAGCTCCGGGCGGTGCTCCATCATCCAGTCCAGCCCCTGCCCGGAGCCCACCTCCTCGTCCGCGCCCAGGTACAGCAGGATGTCGCGCGAGCGTGTCCCGCCCTCCTGCTTCAGTCGCCGCAGCGCGAGGATGCTCGCCGCCGCCATGCCCTTGTTGTCCTGGACGCCCCGGCCGTAGAGCAGGCCGTCCTTCTCCGTGAGCGTCCACGGGTCGGTGGCCCACTCGGCCTTCACGGCCGGCACCGTGTCCAGGTGCGCGAGCACGAGCACCGGCCGGCCCTTGCCGTTCCCCTTCAGCCGCACCAGCAGGTTGCCGCGCCCGGGCGAGGGCTCGATGAGCTCCGACTCGATGCCCGCCTCGCGCAGCCACTTCGCCGCCACCCGGGCCGCGGCTGTCTCATTGCCGGGTGGGTTGGACGTGTCCGCGGCGACGAGCTCCGCGAGCAGCGTCCGGAACTCATCCTTCGGAGCGGGACGGGATGACGCGGCGTGGCTTGGACCCAGCGCGAACAAGGCGATGACGAGGGGGAGGAGGCGCATGGCGCGCAGGGTCGCGCCTTCGGGCCCGGGAAGGCAACGGAAGCGGCGTTTCCACGGAGTGCCGTGTTAAGGGAAGGGCCCTGGAGGGAGTCCGCCCATGGCCTCGCCGTTGAGCTTTCGCACCGTGGAACTGCCGCTGCGTCACGCCTGGACCATTGCCCGGGGCACGAGCACGGTGAAGCGCAACGTGTTCGTGGAGGTGCGCTCGGAAGGGCACGTGGGGTACGGCGAGGCCGCGCCCAACGTGCGCTACGGCGAGTCCTGGGAGACGGTGGAGGCCGCGCTCCACAAGCTGGCCCCCGTGCTGGAGGGCCGGGACCTGCGCCACTTCCGCGACGTGTCCGAGGCCGTGGACGCGGCGCTGCCGGACAACCCCGCGGCGAAGGCGGCGGTGGACCTGGCGCTGCATGACTGGGCGGGCAAGGTGATGGGCGTGCCGCTGTACCGGATGCTGGGCGTGGACCCCGGGCGGCAGCCGGTGACGTCCATGTCCATTGGCATCGACGTACCGGAGACGCTGGCCGTGAAGGTGCGCGAGGCGGCGGACTTCCCGGTGCTGAAGGTGAAGCTGGGCGCGGACCGCGTGCAGGAGGTGTTCGGCACGGTGCGCGCGCTCACGGCGCAGACCATCCGCGTGGACGCGAACGAGGCGTGGAAGCCGGACGAGGCGCTGGCGCACATCCAGTGGCTGTCCACCCAGGGCGTGGAGCTGGTGGAGCAGCCGCTGCCCGCGGCGGACGTGGAGGGCGCGAAGTGGCTGCGCGCGCGCTCGCCGCTGCCGCTGGTGGCGGACGAGTCGCTGACGAAGGCGTCGGACGTGCCGAAGCTGGCGGAGGGCTTCCACGGCATCAACGTGAAGCTCCAGAAGAGCGGCGGCATCCGCGAGGCGCTGCGCATCATCGAGACCGCGCGCGCGTGTGGCCTGAAGGTGATGCTGGGCTGCATGGTGGAGACGGGCCTGGGCATCGCGGCGGGCGCGCACCTGGCGCCGCTGGTGGACTGGGTGGACCTGGATGGCAACCTGCTGCTCGCGGAAGATCCGTACCGCGCGCACCCGGTGGTGCAGGGCCGCATCCAGCTGGGGGCGGGCGCGGGCCTGGGCGTGGAGCCCCGGTGACGCCACCGCTCATCCAGGATCCGATGGCGGTGCTCGCCGTGCTGCTGGCGGTGCTGGCGGGGCTGTATGCGTTGCAGCGCTACCCGGCGGTGGAGCGGTTCTTCAACGTCGTGCCGCTGCTGGTGTTCGCGTACTTCGTGCCGACGCTGCTGTCGAACACGGGCGTCATCCCCACGCAGTCGGAGCTGTACCGCTTCACGCGCGTGTACCTGCTGCCCGCGAGCCTGGTGTTGCTGGTGCTGTCGGTGGACCTGCCCGGCATCGCGAGGCTGGGGCGCAGCGCGGTGGGCGTGTTCCTGGCGGGCACGCTGGGCATCATGGTGGGCGGGCCGCTCGCGTATCTGGCGTTGGGGTGGCTGGTGCCGGCGGAGCTGGGGGACCAGGCGTGGAAGGGATTGGCGGCGCTCAGCGGGTCGTGGATTGGCGGCAGCGCGAACTTCGTGGCGATTGGCCAGAGCGTGGGCGCGCTGGACAGCACGTTGAGCATGATGGTGGTGGTGGACGTGGGCGTGTCCAACGTGTGGACGGCGGTGCTGCTGTCCTTCGCCGGGCGGGAGAAGGCGATGGACGCGAGCATCGGCGCGGACCGGACGGCGCTGGACCACGTGCGTGAGGAGTCCGCGCGCATCCAGGCCGCGTCCGCGAGGCCCGCGAGCCTGTCCGACTTGCTGTCCATGCTGGCGGTGGCGTTCGGCGTGACGGTGGTGTGCACGGCGCTGGCGAAGCTGCTGCCGGACCTGGGCAACGTGGTGACGGGCTTCACGTGGGTGGTGCTGCTGGTGACGACGGTGGGCGTGGTGCTGTCGTTCACGCCGGTGCGCAGGCTGGAGGGCGCGGGGGCGAGCCGGATGGGCTCGCTGTTCCTGTACCTGCTGGTGGCGACGATTGGCGCGCAGGCGGAGTTCCGGCGGCTGTGGGACGCGCCCGCGCTGGTGGCGGTGGGGGCGCTGTGGATGTGCATCCACGCGGCGGTGACGATGGGTGCCCGGCGGTGGCTGAAGGCGCCGGTGTTCTTCGCGGCGGTGGGGTCGCAGGCGAACGTGGGCGGCACGGCCTCCGCGTCCGTGGTGGCGGCGGCCTTCCATCCCGCGCTCGCGCCGGTGGGCGTGCTGCTCGCGGTGCTGGGATATGTGCTGGGGACGTACTGCGGGCTGGTGACGGCGCTGATGCTGGAGCAGGTGCACCGGCTGATTCACTGAAAGGGAGTCGCGGATGCGGACGGCGCTGCTCTGGGCGGGGCTCATGGCGATGAGCGGTTGCGCGACGGCGCCGGAGCCGAGCGCGCCGCGTGAGTCCCTGAAGACGGTGGTGGAGTCACTGGCGAGCGAGGCCGCGCGCCTGTCGCCCGGGACGGACCTGTCGCTCGCGGTGGTGGACCTGCGCACGGGAGAGGCGGCGAGCGTCGCCGGCCTGGAGCCGCACATCTCCGCCAGCTCCGCGAAGGTGTTCTGGGTGGCGGCGGCGTTGGGGCAGCGGGACCTGGCGACGGTGGCGCCGCTCGCGGAGAAGGTGTTCCGCACGTCGGACAACGAGGCGTCCGGTGAGGTGATTGACCTGGTGGGAGGGCCGGATGCCATCAATGTCTATCTTCGCGGCCTGGGCCTGGAGCACACGGCGCTGACGAAGTGGAACTACGGCCGGGAGCGCTGGGCGACGAACTCGCCGCGCGTGATGGGCCGGGACAACTACTTCTGCGCGGACGACATGGTGTCGTTCCTGGCGCGGTTGGACCGGCGCGAGGTGTTGAAGCCGGAGCCCACGGCGAGGCTGCTGCAGTGGATGGAGCTGACGCCCCGGGAAGGCTGCGGCGGCTGGCTGGGAACGCGCCTGCCGGCGAGCGTCCGGGCCTCGCTCCAGCACAAGGGCGGATGGCTGCCGCCGGGCTGCTGTGGCGATGACGCGCGCTACAACGTGCTCAACGAAGTGGGGCTGGTGACGCTGCCGGACGGTGGCCGGTACGCGGTGGCCATCCTGGCTTCACGGGGACCGGACTGGCCGAAGCAGGCGTTCTTCGTGGAGCGGGCGTCGTGTGTCCTGTACCGGCACCTGGCGAAGGACGCGGCCCTGGACTGCGGTGACGCGCTGGCCCGGGCGGGCGGTCCGGCACCCGTGGTGTTGGCACCGGGGGCACCCGCGCCGAACTACGACTGCGAATGAGCTGCACCGGGGCGCCGCTCAACGCCATGGCGCGGAGGGCCAAGCCGTAGGGAACGAAGTCTGTCCACACGGATGAGAAGTTGAGAGCCCCGTAGAGCCGCCCCGCCGGAGGCGGACCGCGAAAACCTGTCCGACAGTCGGACAGGTCGACGCACCGGAAACCCGTCCAACAGTCGGACCGGCTGGGCCCATGGAAAACCTGTCCGACAGTCAGACCGGCTGGGCCCACGGAAACCTGTCCGACAGTAGGACCGATTGGGACTGACCGGTGGAAACCTGTCGGAGAGTCGGACCGGCTTGGCTCGCGGAAACCTGTCCGACAGTCGGACCGGAGGGCATAGCGGGAAACCTGTCGGACAGTCGGACAGGTTGGGACAGCCCGGCGGAGACCTGTCCGACAGTCGAACCAGTTGGGAATCCAAGGCGGGAGGTTGTCCGACCGCCGGACTGGCTTGGCCCGTGGAAACCTGTCCGACAATCGGACCGGCTTGGCTCGTGGAAACCTGTCCGACAGTCGGACAGGTTTTGGCCGGTCGGGGCCGGAGGGGGCGTCATGCGGAATGCCCGCCAGTACGCCGTGCCTTGTGCTTGGCATGGAGCGTGAAAGTAGGACTGATGCCTCTGGGGCTCTCGGGAGCCCGCTGTGAGACCGGGCCGTTAATGCTGTCCGACGTCAGTCACAGGAGGTGTGGCCATGATGGATCCGCAGGCGTGGCACAGGTTCGCTGAGCGGCTCGGGGTGGCGCATTCGATCATCCAGGCTCCGATGGCGGGCGGTTTGACTCCGCCGGAGTTGGTCGCGGCGGTATCGGAGGCAGGCGGGCTGGGCTCGCTGGGGGCCGCCTATGTGCAGCCGGAGGACATCGTCCAGCAGGCCCGTGCGGTGCGCTCGCTCACGTCGCGGCCCTATGCCATCAACCTCTTCGCTCCCCAGCCCATTGTTCCTCCCGCGGATCCGGGGGCCACGCTCGCCATCCTCGAGCGCTTCCACTCCGCGCTGGGGCTTCCTCCTCCCGTGATTCCTGCGGCCGCGATGCCGGACTTCGCGAAGCAGGTAGAGGCCGTGCTCGATGCGGCGCCCACGGTGTTCAGCTTCACCTTCGGCATTCCTCCCGCGCCGGTGCTGGAGGCGTTCCGGTCGCGCGGCATCCTCGTCGTGGGCACGGCGACGAACGTGCGCGAGGCCCAGGCGCTGGAGGCGGCGGGCGTGGATGCGATTGTCGCGCAGGGTTCGGAGGCGGGGGGCCACCGGGGCTCCTTCGGCGGCTCGTTCGACGCGGGCATGGTGGGCACGATGGCCCTGGTGCCGCAGATGGTGGACGCCGTGCGGGTGCCGGTCATCGCCAGCGGCGGCATCATGGATGGACGCGGCATCGCGGCGGCCCGGATGCTGGGCGCTTCGGCGGTGCAGCTGGGCACGGCCTTCCTGAGGTGCCAGGAGTCCAGCGCGGCGGCGGCCCACAAGGCGCTGCTGCGCGAGGCCCGGGATGAGTCGTCACGCATCACCCGCGCCTTCTCCGGCCGTCCTGCCCGCGCCATCCCCAACGCGCTGACGACCACGCTGGAGGAGGCCGGCGCCATCCTGCCGTTCCCGCAGCAGCACGGGGCCACGCGCACGCTGAGGGCCGCGGCGTCCAAGCAGAACGACACGCGCTTCATGGCCCTATGGGCAGGACAGGGCATTGGCCTATCCCGAGAGGGCCCGGCGGGAGACCTGGTGCGCGCCCTGGTGGCGGAGACCTCCGCCGCGCTGGCGGCCGTGCGCGGCTGAGTCAGGACGCCGAGGGCGGGCCCATGCTCCGGCCCGCGAGGCGCTGGCGCAGCGCCACGAAGTACATGCTGCAGAACGTGGCCACGAGGACCGCGGCTTCATCCCAGTAGTCCAGCGGCTCCTCGTTCTCATCCAGCAGCGACAGGCTGAGCAGGCACAGCACCACGTGCACGGCGAACACGGGCAGCGACGCCTGGCCCAGCGCCTCCAGTACGCGGGGGCGCAGCCATTGGAACAGCCGGGGCGCGAGCCAGCTCGCGAGCAGGGCCACGGCCAGGAAGTTCATGAGCCGCAGCGGCGCGAGCGACCACTTGTCGAACAGCACGGCGGCATCGCCCAGGTCCACGTCCAGGTGGCGCACGACGAAGAACCCCAGGCTGACGACGATGGCTCCCGTGAGGAGCCGGCGGGACACCGGCTCGCGCTGCTCCGGCGCGGTGGCGCGCGCCACGCCCATCCACACCCCGAGCACCCAGAGGAACTGCCACGCGAACAGGTCGAACGCGCCCGACAGGTCGATGCTCAACGGCGGCCACGGCAGCACCGGGATGGCGACGAGCAGGTCGTACAGGGCGCGCTTGAGGCCCACCTGTGCCCAGAGCCAGATGAGGGCGCTCAAGCCCAGCACCCGCGACCATCCCTCCTTGCGCGCACCCAGCAGCACGGCGGGCGTGAGCAGCAGCAGCACGACGTAGAGCGGAAGGATGTCGAGCAGCGGGGGACAGTAGAGGAGGAACAGGCTGCTCCACAGGGCGGTGAACGGGTCCTGGTGGAAGAAGCCCAGCAGGTTGTGGATGGCGGGCCTGCGCGCGGCGACGCCCAGCGCGGCGATGATGGTGAACGCGAAGCCGAGCAGGGCCACGTGGTAGCCGTACACCTTGAGGGCGCGGCTCCAGAGGCTCTTGAACATGGCGGCCGTGCCCGCCTTCTTCGCGTGCACCACGCCCACGAGGAACGCGGAGAGGAACACGAAGCCCTCGGCGGCGGACACGAAGCCGAACGGCTGATTGCCGATGACGCTCAGCCGGGTGGGCAGGTGCGTCAGCGTCATCAGGACGAGCAGCACTCCGCGCAGGCTGTCGAACTCGGGGCGGCGTTTCATGGCGGGTAGACTCCCTTCACCCATGCCACAGCCCCACGTCCCGGGTAAACCGCACCGGCCGCTCGGATCCAGTGTCACTGTCCGGATGATGCACGCGGCCGTCATCGCGTGGCTGTTGCTCGTTGGGACCGGCTGCGCGGCGTCCCGGAGCGTGCGGCTCGACACGGGCCGAGGCCCCACCCGGGTCCACACGCCACAGCGGGATGTCCGGCCCGTGGCGCTGGATGAAGAAGCCTTCGTGTCCGCGGTCGCGAAGCTCGCGCGCACCGCGTCTGGTTCCTCGCGCCCCTATGCCCACGTGCGCGGGCGCCTGGGGCTCGTCTCCGTGCAGGAGCCGGGGCGCGGACACCTCCGGCTCACCGATGCACCGGAGGCGGAGCTGGCGGCGGCCTATGGCCGGTGGTGCAAGCGAAAGGCGCTCACGGGAGATTGTCTCCACCTGCTGGAGCGCGGTCCCACGCTGGACGAGGACGGCAAGCGCACGCTGGCCTTCTCCATCGCGCTGGACTCGGTGTGGGACGAGACGGCGGACGCGCTGCGGGGCATGACGGATCGCGAGGCGGTGCTCTCGATGATCGTCACGACCAGCGCCCTGTATCTGGGCCTGTGGCTGTTGCCGGAGCCGGTGTCCAAGGGCGTCGCGGCGACGCTGACCGCGGCGCTCATCGCGTACCTGGGCGTGGACACGGTGTGGAGCCTCATCCAGGGATGGATGCGGCTCGCGGAAGCGGTGGAGGAGGCCACGACCTTCGACGAGGTCCGGGACGCAGGCGAGCAGTACGGCGAGGTGATGGGAGAGAACGCCGCGCGGGCCTTCGTCATGCTGGCCACTGCGGCGCTGGGCAGCACCGCGGAGACGCTTGCCGCGAAGGTGCCCACGCTGCCCGGCTCCGCGCAGGCGGCACTCGTGGGCGCGGCGGAGGGCGGCTTCCGGCTGGGCGCGGTGGCGCAGGTGGAGACTGTCGCTGTGTCCGCGACGGGCGACATCCTGCTCACCCTGGCGCCCGGAGCCGTGGCGGCCGGCGGGCCCGTGGAGGTGAAAGGGCCAAAGCATCACATCGCGTCCGACAAGTTCAGCACGTCCACCGCGAATGGTGGGCCTTGGACGCCGCGCTACCAGCGAATCTTCGACAAGGCCGGGATGTCCCTGAATGATCCCGAAAACCAGCTGGACGTTCCCGGCCATCGTGGCCCGCATCCCCGCGCGTATCATGAAAGAGTCTACCAACGGCTTGATCAGGTGACGGCGACCTGCAAAACCATCGAGCAATGCCGAGAGGCGTTGAGGGGCGCGCTACGTGTCCTGGCGAATGAGATCGCTCAGAAGGGCAGTCTCCTCAACAAGCTGGTGACCCGCACGGAGTGAGTTCAGGAGCGCGACCCATGTCCTTGCGATATTTCGAACTCGCTGATGACGTGTACATCGAGGGCCGCTGGGAGCTGGGGCATCCACAGGATGTTCAGGGGCGGGACCTTGAAGACTCCTGGCAGTTCCGGATGGGACAGCCGAGCTCGTGGAGAGGAGGCTTGCGCATCCCCGTGGAGATTCCGGGCAACCCTCTCGACTACTCCCACGCGGCTTTCGGCACGCCGGTGGTCACCTCGCGGGTGGCCGCCATCTTCGAGCGATTGGCTCCGAACGACATCCAGCTCTTCCCCGTGGACATCGAGGGACAGTCCGACGACTTCTTCATCCTGAACGCCATCCGCCGCGTGAACTGCATCGACGACGAGGCTTCGGAGGAGGCGCGGTACTGGACGCCCAGGGACGGGCTGACGGACAAGGTCGGAACCTATCTTTCCGTCTGGGGCATGCGCATTGACGCCAGGAGTCTCGGGAGCGCGCGGGTCTTCCGGCCGCTGCACTGGGAAGTGGCCCTCGTCATTCCCGAGGACATCAAGCTCGCTCTGGAATCAATTGGTGCCACGGGCGTTTGGTTCAAGGACGTGTCCCCGCTGCGCTGATTCCCCACCTCCGTGCGTCACGGCGGTTGTTCGCCAGGCCGCTTGTTTCCAGGGGGCCGGTTGCAATCAGGGGGGACCCGGCTACATTCAGCACTTCACCGCAGCCGCAATCCCCGGGTCCCTCGTCAGATGATGGTTTCGCTCACAGCCTGCCAGCAGCGTGCTCCGCGCCGGATCTCCGTGCGCCGGACGCTGCCCGCGCACGGCCGAGCCACCGCCTGGCTTGTCACCCACGCCGCCCGTCTCGCGTAGTTCACGACGGACGGCGTCCGCTCCACCCCCACTGAACCTTCGCGCCGCGCACCCCCATCTTTCCGGGAGTGCGTGCCGTCCCCACACCCTTCCCCCAGGAGGCAATCGCCATGACCCACGACCACCCCCTCATCGTCACCGACACCGACCTCCAGCGCCTGGAGCGCGTCGTTGAACAGTACGGCAATGCCCGCAACGCCGAGATCGTGGAGCAGCTGGAGTCCGAGCTCGCCCGCGCCACGGTCACGTCCTCCACCGCCATTCCCCGCGACGTCGTCACCATGAACAGCACCGTCGTCTATGAGGACGAAGAGGCCGGCGAGACGCGCGAGGTGACCCTCGTCTATCCCAAGGACGCCAACAGCGACGCGGGCCGCATCTCCATCCTCGCCCCCGTGGGCAGTGCCCTCATCGGCCTGTCCGTGGGCCAGACCGTGGAGTGGCCGCTCCCCCAGGGCCGCACCCGCCGCCTGCGCATCCTCGCCGTGCCCTACCAGCCGGAGGCCGCCGGGCACTTCCACCTGTAGGCCCGCGTCCTCCCTTGACGCGTCAGCGCCGTGTCCGCGTTCCCCGCTGACGCGTCATTCCCGGCCCGGGGAGCCGGGCCCCGCTCCATCCCCGCGCCATTGCTGGACGTTGTCTTCCCGACACCTCCTGGCCTCGCCTGTGCAACTGTCCGCGCACCCCGAGTGAAGGGGCCGCGGGCACCCTGACGCCCGCGAGTGCATGTGGAGGAACGCTTGTTCGCACGAAGGCATCACCTGGGGCTCGGAGGACTGGCAGTCCTCTGCGCCTTCAGCGCCCAGGCCCAGAGCACCATTCCGGGCATCGAACTGGAGCGCCTGCAGCTCAACCCCGGCATGCGTGACAGCCTCGTGCTGTCCACCGGCGACCTGCTTCCCGCGGGCCAGTTCCGCGTCGGGCTGACCGCGCATTACGAGAACCGGCCCCTCGTCCTCGTGGAGGACGATGAACGGCAGGCCGACATCATCTCCAACCGCGTGACGACGCACATCAGCGCCGCGTACTCCTTCACGAACTGGTTGGAGGTCGGCGCGCAGGTGCCCATCGTCGCCCAGTGGGGCCCGGAGACCGCCGGCGCCGGCGTGACCCGTCCCACCACCAGCGCGCTCGGCACCCCGTGGCTCCAGGCCCGCGTGGGCTTCCTGTCGGAGAACGGGGGCGGACCGCTGGATTTGGGCCTGCACCTGGGCGCGGCCCTGCCCCTGGGCAGCAAGGCCGCCCTCACCCGCGACGAGGGCTTCACCTTCTCCCCGCGCCTGGGCGCCGGCAAGCAGCTGGGCGGCACCTTCCGCGTGGGCGCGGACGTCGGCGCGCTCGTGCGCACGAAGACGTACGCGCTGACGCCGCAGACGCAGCCGTACCTGGATGAGATGGGCGTGGAGCTCAACGGCGGCGTCAACCTGTCCGCCGGACTCTGGGGCCTGCGCGAGGAAGTCATCGTGCGCGGCACCATCCCCACGCGGGACTCGCCCAGCTCGCTGGAGGCGCTGCTGGGTCTGCGCGTCCCCACCGCGGACGGCACCGAGGTGTACGTCCTGGGCGGCCCGGGCTTTGGCCAGACGCCGGGCACGCCGCGCTTCCGCATCCTCGCGGGTGTGTCCTTCGGCACGCCGCCCGCGCCCAAGGGCCCCGTCTGTATCGCGGGCCAGCCCCACGTGGCCGCCGAGTGTCCCGGCCTGGATGCCGACGGCGACGGCGTGAAGAACAGCGATGACGCGTGCCCCACCACGGCCGGCCTCGCGCAGCTGCAGGGCTGCCCGGACAAGGACGACGACCAGGACGGCATCCCCAACCTGGCGGACAAGTGCCCCGCGCAGGCGGAGAACAAGAACGGCTTCCAGGACGAGGACGGCTGCCCGGACGACCCCGACTCCGACGGGGACGGCATCGTGGACTCCAAGGACCAGTGCCCCAAGGAGCCGGAGACGTTCAACCGCTACAAGGACCAGGACGGCTGCCCGGACGTGGAGCCGGACCGCGACGGTGACGGCGTCGTGGACCGCCTGGACAACTGCCCGGACGAGCCCGGCACCGAGGCCAACGGCGGCTGCAAGGAGGCGCCCGTCGCGCGCATCGACACCGGCAGCAACAGCATCCGGATCATGGAGGCCGTGTTCTTCGAGAACAACAAGGCCGTCATCCAGAAGCGCAGCAACGCCGTGCTCGACAAGGTCGCGTCCATCCTCGTGTCCCACCCGGACATCGAGAAGGTCCGCGTGGAGGGCCACACCGACAACACCGGCAAGGCTTCGTACAACCTGGAGCTGTCCCAGAAGCGCGCCGAGGCGGTGGTGGAGTACCTGGTGGGCAAGGGCGTCCAGCGCGAGCGGTTGGTGGCGCAGGGCTTCGGGCCCACGCAGCCCATCGCGGACAACGCGAAGGCGGACGGCCGCGCGAAGAACCGCCGCGTCGAGTTCAAGATCGTCGGAGAGGCCGAGGGCGTGCAGACGGCGCCGGCCTCCTCCTCTTCCCCTGGCACTCCTTCGAAGTAAGGCAGACCGTTCATGTTCACGACCCTGATGACATCCCTCCGGGGGGACTCACCCCGGACGGCCCTGCGCGCGGGCTTCCACGCGCTGGCCCTGTGTTCGCTGTTCCTCCTCGCCGGCTGCGAGCCGGCGACCTCCACCCCCGCGGAAGCCGTCCTCACGAGCCAGTCTTCCGAGCTGGTGGGTGACGGCCGGCTCCAGCCCGGCGAGCAGTGCGACGACGGCAACACGGTGAGCGGGGACGGCTGTTCGTCCACCGGCACCGTGGAGGCGGGCTACCTGTGCAACGTGCCCGGCAACGCGTGCTCGCTGGCCACCCTGTGCGGCAACGGCACGGTGAACACCGGCGAGCTGTGCGACAACGGCGGCACGGCCGGCAATGGCTGTACGGCCACGTGTGATTTGTCGCTGTGTGGCAACGGCGTGTTCAACAACCAGGCGTACCCGTCCTACGCGCAGGAGGTCTGCGACGACGGCAACCGCTTCGAGGGCGACGGCTGCAGCCGCCAGTGCGAGGTGGAGCCCGGCTTCGCCTGCGCGGGCAGCCCCAGCCGCTGCGTGAGGGCGGGTGTGGCGGTGTTCAACACCGGCGTGGACGCGCAGAACCGCCGCCTGCCCACGGGCGCGGTGGATCCGCACTGGTTCTACGCCGGCACCACCACCGGCGCGGCCACCGGCGTGCGCGACGCGAGCGACTGGCCGCTGGAGATGCAGTCCGCGCGCTTCATGGCGGCCCAGGGCGTCCAGACGTGCGTGTACCAGGACTTCCTCATCCCCTCGACGACGAAGGTCGGCCAGTTCCGCCTGCGCCTGGCCACGTTCAACGACAACGAGTTCGACGGTGCGAGGGTGAACGGCGTGGCCATCATGCCCGTCACCGTGAGCGAGCCCGCCGGCCAGTCCTGGCAGAAGAACATCTTCCGCGAGTTCGGCACCAACGCGGCCTGGCGCCCGGGCCTCAACCGCATCGAGCTGTGCAACGAGAACGATGACAACCCGCCGAACGCCTTCCGCTACCTCTTCGTGGACGCCTACGACGACCGCTGCGGTGATGGCGCCATCTCCCCGCGCGAGGAGTGCGACGACGGCAACACCGCCAACAACGACGGTTGCAGCGCCACCTGCGGCATCGAGCCCGGCCATGGCTGCGCGGGCGCGCCCAGCACCTGCGCGAAGACGTGCGGCAACGGCAACCTGAACCCCGGCGAGCAGTGCGACGACGGCAACACCAACGCCAACGACGGCTGCAACGCCAGCTGCCGCGTGGAGGCCGGTTACTCCTGCCCCACGCCGGGCCAGGCCTGCGTGGCCTCCTGCGGCAACGGCGCCATCGACGCGGGTGAGCAGTGCGACGACAACAATGTGTTCGGCTCCGATGGCTGCTCCGCGTCGTGCCGCATCGAGACGGGCTACTCCTGCAGCGGCGCTCCGTCCGTGTGCGCTCCGCTGTGCGGCAACGGCGTGCTCAACCCCGGCGAGCTGTGCGACGACGGCAACACGAACCTGAACGACGGCTGCTCCAACGCCTGCACCCTGGAGCTGGGCTACGCGTGCGCCACGCCGGGCCAGCCCTGCGCGAAGACGTGCGGCAACGGCAACGTGGATCCGGGCGAGCTGTGCGACGACGGCAACCTGACCTCCGGTGACGGCTGCGCCACCGAGTGCCGCGTGGAGGATGGCTATGCCTGCTCCGCGCCGGCCTCGGGTCCGTCCGTGTGCGCCCAGACGTGCGGCAACGGCACCCTGGACGCGAACGAGACGTGCGACGACGGGGACGAGGTGTCCGGCGACGGCTGCTCCAACGGCTGCCGCGTGGAGACGGGCTACAGCTGCTCGGGTCAGCCCAGCACCTGCGTCACCATCTGCGGCGATGGCCTCCGCGCGGGCGCCGAGGCGTGCGACGACGGCAATACAGCGGCGGGCGACGGCTGCAACGCCACCTGCACGGTGGAGCCGGGCTACAGCTGCCCCCCTCCTGGCAACGTGTGCTTCAACACCTGCGGCAACGGCACCCTGGAGGCCGGTGAGCAGTGCGACGACGGCAATACCAAGCCTGGCGACGGCTGCGGCGCCACCTGCGCGCAGGAGCCGGGCTACAGCTGCAACGGCTCGCCCAGCAGCTGCGGCACCGTCTGCGGCGATGGCATCCGCGCGGGCGCCGAGGTGTGCGACGACGGCAACCTGGTGGGCGGCGACACCTGCTCGCCGCGCTGCCTGCTGGAGGTGGGCCAGGCGTGCAACGCGTCCAACGTCTGCGAGGCGTTCTGCGACCCGGTCTCCAAGCAGTGCGTGGCCCAGGAGCCGGACCCCGTGACGCCGACGCCGGTCATCACCGGCCCCGCGGCGAACGCCACGGTGACCACGGGCACTCCGCCCATCACCGGCACCGGCGAGCCCGGCGCGACGGTGACGGTGCGCGAGGGCACCACGGTCATCTGCACCGCCACCGTGGACGCGAGCGGCAACTGGATCTGCACCCCCGCGACGCCGCTGGTGGACGGGCCCCACTCCGTGACGGCCACCGCCCAGGCGCCTGGAGGCAACCCCAGCTTCCCGTCCACCGCCGTGCCCTTCGTCGTGGACACCGTGGTCCCGGACAACCAGGCCCCGGACACCTCCATCGTGAAGGGCCCTCCGGCCACCACCTCCAGCGGCACGGCGGACTTCGAGTACGCCTCCACGGAGGAGGGCGCCACGTTCGAGTGCAGCCTCGACGGCGGCCCCTGGCGCCCGTGCGAGGACCGCTACACCGTCGGCGGCGGGGACCACGTCCTTCGCGTCCGCGCGGTGGACGACAGCGGCAACGTGGATGAGACCCCGGCGGAGTACGCCTGGACGGTGCAGAGCACGCGCGCCTTCGCGGGCGGCGGGTGCAGCACCGCGCCGGACGCCTCCTGGCTGGCCCTGCTGGGCCTGATGGGAGTGCCGGGGCTGCGCCGCCGTCAGCGCCGCGACGCCGCGTAAAGCCTCGCGGAGCCCGCCGGAGGGGAGGGCCTCTTCCCCCTCTTCGGGAGCGCCCCCTCGCTCCCTCCCATGGCGCCCTTCCGGCGGCGCTCCCGCGTCTCACGGCCTTCCCCGTATGCTCCGTCCGTGCCCGGGGCAGGTCATCAAGAGGTGTACGAGGAGGAGGTTCTTCTCGCGCTGGACGAGGGGCTGCTGTCCTCCGACGAGGCGGCGGCCCTGCGCGAGGAGGCCCTCCGCCTGCATCGCGGGCCCCTGGAGCTCCTGAAGGAGCGGGGCCGCCTGTCGGAGCGCACCCTGGACCTTTTGCGGCAGGACCTGGTTCGAGGCCGCACGGACCGGGGTGAAGCCCCCATCCAGGAGGCCGCCACGCTGTCCTCGGCGGCGCCCGTCTCGCTGGCCACCGAAGGCGCCCCCGCGTTTCCGGTGCCCGGCTGGGACCGCTACGAGCCCGTGCGCTTCCTGGGCCAGGGCGGCATGGGGCAGGTGTTCCTGGCGTACGACCCGCTGCTGCGCCGCAATGTGGCCCTCAAGTTCGTGCGGGACGGGGACCCGGAGCTGGCCCGCCGCTTCCTGTCCGAGGCCCGCGCCCAGGCCCGCGTGCGCCACGAGCGCGTGTGCGAGGTCTACGAAGTGGGCGAGGTGCGCGGCCACGCGTACATCGCCATGCGCTACGTGGAGGGCCCGTCGCTGGGACAGCTCTCCCATTCGCTCACGCTGGAGCAGCGAGTCTGGGTGCTGTGCCAGGCCGCGGAGGGCGTGCACGCCGCGCACCGCGTGGGGCTGGTCCACCGCGACCTGAAGCCCGGCAACATCCTGGTGGAGCGCACGGAGGACGGAGGCTTCCTCCCGTTCGTGATGGACTTCGGCCTGGCGCGGGACTGGCGCGAGGACAGCACCACGCCCAACGCGGTGCTGGGCACGCCGCACTACATGCCGCCCGAGCAGGCCCGGGGTGAAGGCCACCGCCTGGACCGCCGCGCGGACGTCTACGCGCTGGGCGCGACGCTGTACGCGCTGCTCACCGGGCAGCCTCCCTTCACCGGCGGCACGGAGAAGGAGGTGCTCGCGAAGCTCCAGTCGGAAGCCCCGCCGCGCCCGCGCCTGCTGGAGCCGGACATCCCGGAGGACCTGGAGGCCGTGGTCCTCAAGTGCCTGGAGAAGGAGCGGCCGCTCCGCTACGACTCCGTGCGCGCCTTCACGGACGACCTGGAGCGCTTCCTGTCGGGGGAGCCGGTGCGGGCCCGCCATGGCGCGCGCTACTGGCTTTCCAAGAAGGTCCGCAAGCACCGCGCGGCGCTGGCGCTGGGCGGCACGGTGGTGGCGGTGGTGGCCGGCGCGCTCACCCAGGCGCAGCTCGCGCGCGGCGAGGTGGCGGAGCGCGAGCGGCTGGCCCGCGCCTTCACCGAGCGGGTGGAGCGCATCGAGTCCTCGGCGCGCTACTCCGCCCTGTCGCGCCTGCATGACACGCGCAAGGACCGCGAGGCGCTGCGCGCGGGCATGGCCGCGCTGGAGGCGGAGATTTCCGGCGCGGGCGAGCAGGCGGTGGGCCCCGGTGAGTACGCGCTGGGCCGCGCCCTCTTCGCGCTGGACGATTTGGACGGCGCGCGCGGGAGGCTGGAGGCCGCGTGGGCGCACGGCTACCGCGAGCCGCGCGTGGCCTGGGCGCTGGCGCAGGTGCTGGGCCACCTGTACCGAGAGCAGCTGCTGCTGGACGTGGAGCGCCGCGCCCCCGCGCAGCGCGAGGTCCGGCTCAAGGAGCTGAACGCGCGCTACCGCGATCCGGCGCTCGCGTACCTGCGCCAGGCGGAGGGGCCGGACGTGCCCGCGCCGCCGTCGTTCGTGAAGGCCCTGTTCGCCTTCTACGAGGACCGGCCGGAGGACGCGCTGGCGCTGCTGGACGAGCCGGGCACGCAGTCGCCGTGGTTCTACGAGGCGCCGCTGTTGCGCGGGGACATCCTGCTCGCGCGGGCCACGCGGCGCTGGAACGCCGGGGACCGGGCGGGTTCGCAGGCGGACCTGGCGCTGAGCCGCGAGGCGTACGCTGGCGCCGTCGCCACGGCGGAGAGCCAGCCGGTGGTGCACTCGGTGCTGGGGCGGCTGGAGCTGGCCGCGCTGGTGATGGAGCTGTACGGCGAGGGCAACATCCTGCCGCACTACGAGCGGGGCCTGGAGGCGCTGTCGCGCGCGCTCGCCGCCGCGCCGGACCACGCCCGCTCGCTGGTGCTGGTGTCGCGCTTCCACCGCCGGCTCGCGGAGCAGCGCACGAACCAGGGCGGGGAGGGCGTGGAGGCGCTGCTGGAGAAGTCCCTCGCCGCGCTGCGCACCGCGGAAGGAGTGGCCACGCCGAGCGAGCGCATCCCGCTGGAGCGGGCCATGACGCACCGCCAGTGGGCGCGCTACCAGCAGCTGCGCGGGGAAGACCCACGCGAGCAGCTGCGGCTCGCCATCGCCTCGTTCGAACAGCTGCGCCCCGAGGACCGCGACCACCCGTTCCACGCCAACCTGGGCCAGACGTGGCAGGGGCAGGCGGACGCGGAGGCCGCGCGCGGCGGAGACCCGGTGCCGCTCCTGGACAAGGCCATCGCCGAGTACCAGGTCGCGCTCCAGCTGAGCGAGCAGCAGCCGTTCTGGTGGATCAACCTGGGCATCGCGTACCGCAAGCGCGCGGACGTGCCGAACGCGCCGGATTCAGCAGGCGACCTGCGCCGGGCGAACAGCGCGCTGACGCGGGCCCTGTCCCTCAACCCGGACAACTTCATCGCGTGCTTCAACGGCGCGGAGGTCGCGGAGCAGCTGGCGCGCGCCCGCTACCTCAAGGGCGAGGACCTGAGCGTGGACCTGGAGCGCGCCCTGACGCTGTACCGGCAGGGGCTGGCGCTCAACGCGAAGCAGCCCGCGCTCCACAACGCGCTGGGCTCCGCGGTGTTCTGGCAGGCGGAGCTGCTCGCGGAGGAGGGCGGCGACACGAAGGCGCTGCTCGACGAGGCGAAGGCGTCCTTCGAGAAGGCCCGCGTCCTGGCGCCCACGCAGGGCTTCGCCTTCAACAACCTGGGCGAGTGGGAGGTCTTCCGCGCGGAGCTCCAGCTGGCGAAGGGAGAGGACCCCAGCGCCGCGCTGCGAACCGCGGTGGACGCCTACACGGAGGCGCTGAAGCGGCTGCCGGATGACGCGGACCTGCTGGCGAACCTGGGCAAGGCGTGGGTGCGCCGGGCCACGTGGACGCTGTCGCAGGCGCGAGACCCGGCGGCGGACCTGACGAAGGCGGAGGCGGCGCTGAGCCGGGCGCGGGAGGTCAACCCGCGTCTGGGCAATGCGTGGCGCTTCCTGGCGGAGGCGCAGGGCGTGCGTGCGCGCTGGATGGCTCGCGGGCACGGCGCGGCGGACGGGGAGTTCACGCGCGCGGCGCAGGCCTACGAGGAGGCGATGAAGCTCGACCCGAGGCTGGAGTACCGGCTCGCGGCGGCGGAGCTCCACGAGGCCTGGGCGCGGTGGCGCATCCGCGAAGGGCAGGACGCGGCCACCGGATTGAAGCGGGGACTGGAGCTGGCCGAGACCGTGGTGGCGGCCCGTCCCCGGTGGCGCCATGCGCGTCAGGTGAGGGACGGCCTGGCCGCGCTTCGTGCCCCGTCCACCGGGCGCAGGTCCGACGCTCCCGCGCCCTGAGGCGGGCTGTTACCAGGGACCCACGCGCGGACCGAGAACACCGCAGCCCCGGACGCGCCAATGGCACGTCACGGTCCGGGGCTGACACGTCCGCTGGTTAGACGGGATCCTCCGGCGGGTCGCCCGTCACGTCGATGCCGCCGTTCTTCCGGTCCCGCTCCGTCGGATGCAGGGGGGCGGTCCCCTCGGCGCGCGTCCCGTCGTGGATGGTGGCGTTGAAGCTGTAGAGCCCCTTGTGCGCCGTCATGGAGACGGTCTGCGAGGACGAGGTCGTCAGCGAGCTGCCCCCGAGCGAGTACGGGCCAGGCACGGTGAGGCAGGTGCCGTCCGGGAACACGACGTCGGCGGTGTACGCGGGAGGGTAGCTGCCCATCGAGAACACAACCGTGTCGCCGTGTTTCACTTCCGGGCCGGGGTGGTAGCTGATGGGATCCGTGGAGAGGTCGACTGTGATGGTGGCCATGGGTTCGAGCAGCATTGCAGTACCTGTACCAATCCGCATGTCTTGAATGCGTGAGGGGGATGTTTCACCGCCGCGCTCCCGGACGCGTCAATGGCACGTCACGGACCGGGAGCTGACGTGTCCGCGTGCTACCGGCGGGCCTCTTGCGGCGGGTCGCCGGTCACGTCGATGCCGCCGTTCTTCCGGTCCCACTCGTGCCCCCGGCGGGCCTGGGACTCCTGGCCGTTGTTGAAGTCCACGTCGAACGAGTAGACGCCGCGCGCCGCCGTCAGCGCGACGGTCAGGGGCGTGGTCGCCATCGTGGCGCCGCCCAGCGTGTACGGGCCGGACGTGGTGAGGCAGGTGCCGTGGGGGAACGACACGGTGGCGGTGGCGTTGAGCGCGTTGCCCAACGTGAAGACCACCGTGTCGCCGTGCTTCACATCGGGGCTGGGGCTGTAGCTGACGGGGGTCGTGGAGACGTCAATGGTGATGTTGGCCATGATGCCCACGGCCAATGCAGACGCTGTACCAGCTCAGCTCGCGTCCAATCCCAGCTCACGCACGCGGCGCTGGAGCGCGCGGCGGGAGACCTCCAGCTTCTGCACCATGCGGTCCAGGTCGCCCCCGCACTCGTGGTAGCAGCGGGTGATCTCCTCCGGGCTCAGGTCACGAGCGGTCCGCAGGAGCGAGCTCTTGTCGATGAGCACGTACACGGACGACCGCGGGATGCCCAGCCAGTCCGCCGTGGCCTTCAAGTCCCACGCGCACGCGCGCAGGGCCTCCAGCACCTCCTGCTCGCTCACCTCGGAAGGCTTGCGCCGCGTGGGCGCGCGGGCCTCCGACGGCGCGGGCGTGTCCTCCGAAAGAGGGGAGGGCGCCTGGGCGCTCAGCGGCTGTCCGGGGATGGGCAGCGCGTCCGCGTCCAGCGACTGCTCCAGCCGCGCATCCACGCGCAGCCCGGGCAGTCCCCGGCTGCCAATCACCAGCTGCCGGGCGACGTTGCGCAGCTGGCGCACGTTGCCGGGCCACGCGGAGCGCACCAGCCGCGCCGCGAGCGACGCGGGCACCCACGGCTCCGCGCGAGCATCCGAGGAGTTCAGCCGCCCCGCCTCGCCCGTGGACTCCAGCTCCTGCCGCGCGAAGTGGAGGAACAGCGGCGCGATGTCCTCACGGCGCTCGCGCAGCGGCGGCACGACGATTTCGAAGCCCGCCAGCCGGTGCAGCAGCGGGGCCTTGAAGTGGCCATCCCGGATGCGCGCCTCCAGGTCCGCGTCCGTGGCGGTGACGAGCCGCACGTCCACGCGAACAGGCGTCTGTCCGCCCACGGGGTAGACCTCGCCCGTCTCCAGCACGCGCAGGAGCGCCGCCTGGACCTCCGGGGGCGCCTCCGCCACCTCGTCCAGGAAGAGCGTGCCGCCGTGCGCGGCGCGGAAGAACCCGTCCCGGTCACGCGCGGCGCCGGTGAACGCGCCCCGCAGCGCGCCGAACAACTCGGAGGCGATGAGGTCCTTCGACAGCGCGCCCAGGTTGACGCTGACGAAGGGGCCGGCGCGGCGCGGGCTGCGCTCATGGAGCGCTCTGGCCACCAGCTCCTTGCCCGTGCCCGTCTCGCCCCGCACCAGCACGGGGACCTGGAGGTCGGCCACGCGCAGCACGTCCTCGCGCACGCGGGCAATGCCCTCGCTGTCGCCCACCATGCCCAGCGCCGCCAGCTCTGCTTGAGCGCTCGCGCCTCGCACGGTGGCCTGGTGCAGCAGCAGCGCCACGCGCCCGGCGAGCACCAGCGGCACACCCGCCCCCAGCGCCTGCGCGGGGAACTCGCGCCCGCCGCGCACCGGCTCGCTGCCCACCCACACCGGCGTCCCGCCCTCCGGCACCACGAGCCGCACGCTCCCGTTCGCCCCGGCCTCGAAGCGCACCGGCGTGCGGCTGAGGAACGGGTCCCCCAGGGGCAGCGCCAGCACCGCGCCCGGGCGGCTGAAGTCCGGCGCGTTGCGCGACAGCGCCACCGCGCGCTCCCCGGACAGGAGCCCATCCAGCAGCAGCCGCTCCCCGATGCGCTGGGGCTGCGCGTGGCCAATGAGCGTCAGCGCCGGCATCACCTGGGCGGCCTGTGACGGCGTGCCCTGGGTGCGGACGGCGGTCGTGGAGAAATCCGTGGGGTTCTTGGGCGGCATGGACGTCCGGGGAAGCCTACAACGGGCTGGCTGCCCCGGGGCCTTGCAGACGGCGCTCCCGGCCCACGGCTGCTCGCAAGGTGGGCATGAGCGGTAGGAGTGGAAGCCACGCCCGCGTCCCATCCGATGAATAGGTTTGTGACGCGCGACGTGTGGTTCTTCGAGAGGAGTGCCCGACCCTCATGTCTCCATCGAGCCCGAACATCCCTGCCTTCGATGCCGTCCTCTTCGACCTGGACGGCGTCGTCATCGACACGACCGAACTGCACTACCGCGTCTGGGAGGACTTCGCCCGTGAGCGGGGCTACGTGCCCACGCGGGAGCAGCTGCTGGCCACCAACGGCCGCAGGGCCGGAGAGACGCTGCGCGCGTGGTTCGGCGAGGAGCTGGACGATGAGCAGGTGGCCGCGCTCACGGACGACCGCGAGCGGGCGTTCCACCGGCTGCTTGACCACGAGCCCCTGTCCTCGGTCCCCGGCGTGGGGGCCTACCTCATCTCCCTGAAGCAGGCGGGCGTGCCCTGGGCCCTCGGCACGAGCGCCCTGGCCCAGAACGCGGAGCGGGCCCTGGAGCGCGTGGGGCTGGAGCGCCTGTTCCCCGTGCGGGTGACGTCCACGGACGTGACCCAGGGCAAGCCGGATCCGGAGGTGTACCTCAAGGCCGCCGCCGCGCTGGGCGTGTCGCCGCACGCGTGCGTGGTGTTCGAGGACGCGGTGGTGGGCCTCAGGGCCGCGCGGGCGGCGGGCGCGGCGTGTGTCGCCGTCGCCACGTCCTTCCCGCGCGAAATCCTGGCTCGCGAGCGGCCTGACTTCCTGGTGAGGGACTTCCGGGACCTGCCTCAGGCCCTGCGCCCCGGAAGCCACGGCTTCACGGGGCCGACGGCACCTCTCCCGTGAGCACGCAGATGAGCGCGTCCGGGTCGCACTTCACGGGGAACAGCGGGTTGATGCCGGAGCCGCGCAGCCGGCCCGCGTCGTAGTCCGCGTACGGGTCGCACAGCGCGTCGTCCGGCAGCTTCGTCTTGCTGTTCTGGCACTTCACCACCGGCCAGATGCCCTTCACGGTGTAGTCGGCGGTGCAGCCGTTCTCCGTGTAGACGAGGTCCGCGGTGAACTGCGTGCCCGGAATCTCCGGCGTGTTGTAGATGCGCAGGTTGCTCCACGCGTAGCCGTAGTCCTGCGCGGGCAGCACGCCGCCGTCGGGCGCCGTGGACGCGGGCACCGCCAGCCGCGTGGGCGTGAGCTCCGGCACCGAGCAGAAGTGGTCCGCCCCCGGCGTCGCGGACGCGAACGGGCCCACGGAGGTGGTGGACACCTGCGAGTCCCCCGACAGCCGGGACGCGAAGTCCTCCAGCAGCTTGCCCAGCCGCGCGCTGCGCACGCCCACGGTGTCGGGCCCGGCCGGGTCGGGGCTGAAGAACTTCTGCATCCCCAGCGGCTCCGGCTTGAGCCGCGCGCAGACCTGGTCCGGGTTCTGCCCGGGCTTGAGCTGGTACGTCGCGGCGAACGAGCCGGTGGAGCCGTCCGACACGGCGCGCGCCACCACGCACTCGGCCTCCGGCTCACTGCCGCACGCGCCCACGGCGACGGCCGCGGCCGCGACCCCTGCGCTCACTGCCATCCAACGAAGCTTCATCGCTTGGGTCCTCATGGATGTCAGGCCTCTAGAAGCTGAGCTTCGCGCCCAGGCGGATGGAGCGCGGGGCCTGGTAGGCGGTGGGCCGCTTGAAGTTGGGGTTGATGTCCGTCACGGCGATGGGCAGCCCCGTGGCGGTGGAGATGACCTTGCAGTCCGGGCTGTTCGCGGTGAGGCAGGCGGTGAGGTCCGCCGGCTTGCCGCCCTGCTCGATGGGGTACACGCGCGCGGTGCTGAAGGTCTGGTCCACGTCCGTGTACTGCTGGAAGTTGAAGAGGTTGAACACGTCCAGGGACACCGTGAGGACGTAGTCCTTCACCAGCCGCTGGTTGAGGCCCACGTGCCCGTCCACGCCGTGCACCCAGGGCAGCCGGCCCGCGCTGCCGCGCGGCAGGATGAACGTCTCCGAGCCGCTGCGGCGCGGGTGCAGGCCCAGGTAGTTGAGCGGCGCGCCGGAGCGCGCCCGGTAGTTGCCGCCCACGTTGATGCTGGTGCGAGGCCCCAGCACCAGCTCCTTCGCGGCGAACACCTTGAAGTTGTGCGTGCGGTCGCCGGGCAGCTGCCCCTCGCGGTTGACGGTGAGCGACACCAGGTCGAAGTCGCGCGTGAGGTTGGGGGACAGCTGGCCGGTGTCCGCGCGGAACAGGCCGGAGTAGTTCCCGCGCAGGGTGGACCAGGTGTAGCTGGCCTGGGCCAGCCACCCGTTGGTGAAGGCGCGCTGGAAGTAGAGGTTGACCGCGTCGTACTCGCGCTTCGCCAGCGGGAAGTCCGTGGAGTAGCCCTTGCCCGGGTTGCCCAGGAAGAAGGTGCTGCCGTCGTCGCGGCTCATGTCCTCGATGACGTCGTTGAGGTTGCGCCGGGTGTACGTGGCGCCCAGGCGGCTCGCGGTGAAGAGCTCATACTCACCGCCCACCACGAACTCGTCCGCGGACTGGGCGCGAATCTTGGGGTCCACCGGCACGCGGTCTCCGCCCTGCGCGTCCCACAGCTGGTTGGGGCTTTCCCGGCTGCCAATGGGCTGGCGGTTGGCGTTCTGGGTGCAGTCGCCCAGCAGCGAGTCCTCACGGGAGGGAACGCACGGGGGCGAGTCGTAGGTGGCGGAGAGCAGCTGCTGCTGGGGGAAGGACAGGTCCGCCATGTCCAGGGGGACGTTCTCGAAGAAGCGCGCGAAGTTGGCGAAGAGCTTGGCGCGGCCGCTCTGCGTCGGGTCGTAGATGACGCCCAGGCGCGGGGACCACTGGTTGGGCAGGTGCAGGCCCACCTCGCCGTCCAGGCCGTAGATGGTCTGCACGTCGTAGCGCAGGCCCACGTTGACGGTGACCTTGTCCAGGACGGACCAGCTGTCCTGGAGGAAGCCGCCCACGGTGGTGGACGTGGAGGTGCCCTCTTTATTGGGCAGGAACACCGGCAGGTCCGGCGCGGCCATGTAGCCGTACTGGTTGAGGGTGAAGAAGCAGTCGCCGCCGGTGCACTCCTGCCAGTGCGTGAAGCCGGTGCGCGCGCGGTTGTTGTAGAAGCTCATCCGCTCGATGTCCGCGCCGGCCTTGAGGATGTGGTGGCCCAGGGCCTCCAGCAGGTACGTGCCCATCACCTTGCCCTGCACGCGGTCCAGCCGCTGGACGCTGATGGTGCCGGGGCCACCGGTGGTGTAGCCCGTCACGGGGCAGCGCAGCCGCTGCTCCTCGGGCGTGGTGCCGCAGGCGTTGGGGGCCGGGAGCGACTCGAACTCGTTGATGGTGTGGTAGCCGGGGTTCCGGTTGCGGGTCCACGAGATGCGCGGCTTCGCGTCCAGGCCCACGCCGGAGCCCAGGTCCGAGCCGTCCGACGGGAGGATGGAGTCCGCCTGGTGGTGCCAGCCGAGCGTCGCGTCCACGAGCAGCTTCTTGTCGAAGAAGGACGAGGCCTGCTTCGCGACGATGTCCATGGCGCTGTTGCTGCGCCGGGTGGCGATGGATTCATACGCGCCCTGCACGAAGCTGGTGCACGACAGGCTGGTGCACACCTCCGGCTCGCCGTCGTCGCTGAAGGCGTACTTGCCGCTGCCGCCGGACGAGCGGGGCGTGCCGAACACGGACACGGACAGGCTGTGGTCCGGGTTGAAGTTGTAGGTGAGCTTGCCCAGGTACTGCACGCTGCGCTCGTCGGCGAAGCGGGTGGTGCGGCTGCCGTCGATGGGCGTCACCTGGGAGAAGCCGGTGGTCGGGTCCTTGCGGCGCGCGCCCACGGCGGAGCAGCCGTTGGCGGGGTCCACCTCCGAGCACAGCTCGTAGCTGCTGAGCTGGCGGTCCACCTGGATGCGATTGAAGGACGGCGCGACGCCCACGTAGAACCAGAGCTTGTCCTTGAGCAGGGGGCCGCCCAGGTCGAAGCCGAAGTCGCCCAGGTTGTGGGCGCTGCCCTGCGCGGAGATGACGCTGCCTTCGCGCAGGACATTCGTGCCGGAGCGCTGGAGCACGCCGGGCGCGTAGTTGGCGAACACGGAGCCGTGGAACTCATTGGAGCCGGACTTGGTGACGACGTTGAGCACGCCGCCGGTGGAGCGGCCGTACTCCGGCATGTAGCCGCCGGTGATGACGTTGACCTCTTTCACGAACTCCACGGACAGGGGCGTGCCCAGGGTGCCCACGCCGGGGTCGTTCACGGACAGGCCGTCCACGACGTACTGGCTCTCCGGCGACGAGCTGCCGCTGATGCTCACGCCGTAGCGGTCCTCGGTGGCGCCGGGGGCCAGTTCGGCCAGGCCTTCGAAGGAGCGGGACGCGGAGCCCTTGGTGCCGGGGCGGATGACCGCGATGTTGCGGATGAAGTCCTGGTCCACGGTGACGCCGGCGGCGCTGGAGCCCACGTCCACGCTGGGTGGCGAGCCGACGACCTCGATGTTCGAGCTCATGCTGTCCGGCGCCAGCTCCGCGTTGAAGCGGATGGTGCGGTCGATGCGCAGCAGGATGCCGTCGCGGACGTAGGGCTGGAAGCCCTGGGCTTCGAAGCGCAGCGTGTACATGCCCGGCGGAAGCTGCGGGATGCGGTACAGGCCGCTCTTGTCGGTGAGCACGGTGCGCTCGCCCTGCAGTTGGGGCGACGTGGCGGTGACGACCACGTTCTCCAGTTTCTGCTTGTCGAGTGCGTTCGCCAGGGTCCCGGTGATGACCGAGTTGCCCTGGGCCCACGCCCCGGCGCCCCACAACACGACCATGAGCCACAGCCCACGGATGAAACCGATTCGTCTGAGCACGTCCGCGCCCCTCCCGGCGAGGGGCGAACTTTGTCGCAAAACGTGAGAAATCCACCAGCCCAAATCAAAGAGACTTTGCTGTCAGAGCGGAAAACAGCTGGCCCACTGCGTCAGAGGATGTTCCAGGGGTCGGCGGTGAAGAGCGCGTGGAAGAGGGTGGTCTCCGGCGGCTTCATGAGGTTGACGTAGAGGGGGACGGGCGTCTGCGCGACTTCAAGGGGCAGTGCGGTCGCGCCGTAATGGGCTTCAATGCCACGCGCGACGATGTCCGCGATGCCACGCAGCTCCAGGGGAATGGGGCCCAGGAACGCCTTGGCGCTGCGAAGCTGATGGCCCAGGAACTCCCGGCGGACGCAATGCACCGTGTAGACCGGCGCGAGGATGCTGAGGTACCCGGCGACCGTCCAGGTGACCTGCGGCCGGTGCGTGACCTCCTCGGATGGAGGATAGACGAGCGCACCGAAGCTGGGGTTCGCCGTAGGCGGCGTGTAATCCCAGACCTTGCAATCCGGCAGTGCTCGCTGAAGTTCCTGGAGGAGCGCCTCCCAGCGGTTGAACTCCTTTCGCTTCTCGTCCCAGAGCCCTTCATACCGGACGTACTCCGGGCTGGGGTCGAGCCGGAAGTCATGGGTCTGATCCGCTCGCCAGTAGCGACGCGCGATCGCAAGCAACTCTTCAGCGGAAGGGCTCATGGTGTCTTGCCGCCGGGAGAGACGGGCGTCGTTTCCTTGCGGCAGTCCCTCGACACTTTCGAACCGCCGATGGCCCCATTGAGGGCAAGTGTGAAGGTGTTCCTGAAGTCCTCACAGGCAAGACCCAGTGCCGTGACGGGTGTCGCCGCGCTGAAGACGGTCTGGGCCGCCAGGTTCGCGCAGTCTGACGAGATGCGCTGGGCCAAAGCGATGGGGATGGGTCCCTCCTTCGCAGTCTGCATGGGAACTTCGACGCCCAGCTGACACATGAAGACCTCTCCCGAGTCGCGCCGGAGAGGCACCCGGACACAGGCGGCTCTCCATCCACCCGCTCCCGGACCTGTGTGCTCCACGATGGTGACGAACTTGAAGTGTCGAGGCTGGAGGCTTCCCTCCACCACGGTTCCGGTACTCGTCGCGCAGCCCGTGAGCAGTCCCAGGTATACCGCCCGCTTTATCGCGTCCATGGTCTTCCCCCCGGAAGACCACCGACGTCACTTCAAACTCCTTTCAACGCTCCATCGTCTCGAGGGATGGGCTGTCTCCGCTGAGACACGCGGGGCATCGTCACCGCGCTAGAAGCCCTTCAGCGCTCCACCATCGCAGGCGATGGACTGGCCGCTGATGTACGCGGCCGGCTCTGACGCCAGGAACGTCACCAGCGCCGCGAACTCCTCCGGCCTCCCCAGCCGCCTCGCCGGGATGTTCGGCGCGACCTTCTCATCCGACAGGCCCAGGTCCTTCATCCGGTCCGTCGCGTGGTAGCCCGGCAGCGCCGCGTTCACCGTGATTCCATACGGCGCCACTTCGTTGCTCAGGCTCTTCACCAGCCCCAGCAACCCCGCGCGCAGGCCGTTGGACACCGTGAGGTTGTTCATCGCCTCGCGCGCCGCCGTGGACGTCACCAGCACGATGCGGCCCCAGCCCTGCGCCTTCATGCCCGGCAGTGCTTCCTGAATCGCATCCACCGTGGCCAGCCACAGGCTCTGGAACCCTGCCTGCCATTGCTCCACCGTGATGGCCTCGAAGCCTCCGGACGGCGGGCCGCCCGCGTTCACCACCAGCACGTCCAGGCCGCCCAGCTTCTGCGTCACCTCGCGCACCAGCCCGCGCGCGGCTCCCGGCTGAGTCAAATCACACGGCACCGCCAGCGCCGCGCCCAGCTCCTTCGCCGCCTTCTGGAGCTTCTCCCCGCCTCGCGAGGACACCGCCACCGTCGCGCGCTCCTTCACCAGCGTGTCCGCGATGGCGCGCCCCAGCCCCGACGACGCGCCCGTCACCAGCGCGCGCCTACCCTTCAAGCCGAAATCCATCCGCGTGCTCCTCCATGAAAGGGGTCAGCCGGCCGCGAATCAGCTTCGCCGCCAGGTCCAGGTTCACGTCCTCCGGCCGCTTCAGGTCCTTCGCCAGCTCCGCCACGATGCCGCCCGCGATGCTGCCCACCCCGTACGCCAGCCGGTAGGGCACGCGGCTGAAGCTCACCAGCGTGTAGCGGCTGACGAACTCGCCCGGGAACGCGTTGAGCAGCACCTTCTCCACGCCCTTCTCCAGCAGGAAGCGCGGATCCGCCGTGCTGTCGCGCATCTCGATGAAGTTCTCCACCGCCATGTCCGCGATGGCGTCCGCGTTCGTCTTGCGCAGCCGCTCGAACTCGCTGAACGCCGCGGCCTGGTCCGGCTGCTTCGACAACAGCGCGTCCAGCACCACGCAGTCCTCGAAGCCGCAGTTCATCCCCTGCCCGTAGAACGGCACGATGGCGTGCGCCGCGTCGCCCAACAGCAGCGTGCGTCCGCCCGCCTGCCACGGCGCGCACTTCACCGTCACCATGTGCCCGGTGGGCCGGGAGAAGAACTCCTCCACCAGCCCCGGAATCAGCGCCTTCGCGTCCGGGAACTGCTCCTGGAAGAACGCCTCCAGCGCGGCGGGCGTCTGGAGCGACGCGAAGCTCACCGGCCCCTCCCACGGCAGGAACAGCGTGCAGGTGAAGCTGCCATCTTCATTCGGCAGCGCGATGAGCATGTACGTGCCGCGAGGCCAGATGTGCAGCGCGTGCTTCTCCATCTGGAAGCGTCCGCCCGCGCCCGCCGGAATCGTCAGCTCCTTGTAGCCGTGCCCCAGCGTCTCGGAATTCGCCTGGAAGCCCGGCTGGGACTGCATCGCCTGCCGCACCGCAGAACCCGAGCCGTCCGTGCCGAACACCACCGCGTCGCGCAGCTCGCGCGTCTCGCCCGTGGCCTCGTCCAGCACCGTGAGCCTCCCCGCCGCCGGATCCGCCTGCGTCACCCGCTGACGGAAGCGGATGGACACGCGGCCCGTCTTCTCCGCCTGCGTCATCAGGAACTGGTTCAGCCAGCCGCGCGAAATGGAATTGATGTGCTGTGAGTCGTCCTTCCCATACGGCTGGAAGGCCAGGTCTCCCTTCACCGGGTGGATGACCCGCCCGCGCATGGGGATGGCGTGCTTCAGCGCCTCCTCCTCCAGGCCCACCTGCCGCAGGGCGTGCAGGCCGCGCGTGGAGATGGCCAGGTTGATGGAGCGCCCCGCGTCCACCGTCTCGCGGCGCATGTCCGCCCGGCGCTCCAGCACCTCCACCGTGTGGCCCCGGCGGGCCAGGTACAGCGAGAGCAGCGAGCCCACCAGGCCCGCTCCCACCACCGTCAGCTTCGACTCATTCGAGGGCATGGGCCTCCAGCGCCTTCACGAAACGGAAGACGTCCAGGTACGTGTTGTAGAGGGGCGTGGGCGCGGCGCGGATGATGTCCGGCTCGCGGAAGTCGCAGATGATGCCGCCCGCGGCCAGCCGCTGGAGCAGCCGCTTCGGCTCGCCCTTGAAGCGCAGCGACAGCTGCGCCCCGCGCTGCTTCAAGTCGCGCGGCGTGGTGATGGTGACGTAGCCCGCGGGCAGCCGGTCCAGCAGGTACTCCATGTAGCCCGTCAGGTGGTCGCTCTTCGCGCGCAGGGCCGCCATGGTCGCCTTGTCGAACAGCTCCAAGGACGAGCGCAGCGCCGCCAGCTGGAAGATGGGCGGGTTGGACAGCTGCCACCCCTCCGCGCCCGGCAGCGGATCGAACGTGGGGCCCATCTCGAAGCGCGTGGCCTTGTTGTGCCCCCACCAGCCCTCGAAGCGCGGCAGCTGGGGAGAGTGCGCGTGGCGCTCGTGCACGAACACGCCGCCCAGGCTGCCCGGTCCGCCGTTGAGGTACTTGTACGAACACCACACCGCGAAGTCCGGCCCGTCGTCGTGCAGCGACAGCTTCAGGTTGCCCGCCGCGTGCGCCAGGTCGAAGCCCACCATGCAGCCCTGCGCGTGTCCCGCGCGCGTGATTTCGCGCAGGTCGAACGCCTGCCCGGTGAGGTAGTTCACGCTGCCCAGCATCACCAGCGCGAGCTCCTTCCCGTGCCGCTCGATGGCCTCCAGGATGTCCTCGGAGCGCAGCGTGTTCTCACCCTCGCGGGGCATCAGCCGGACGATGGCCTCCTTCGGGTCGTAGCCGTGGAAGCGCGCCTGCGACGCCACCGCGTACTGGTCCGACGGGAAGGCGCCGCCCTCAATCAGGATCTTGAAGCGCTCGCGCGTGGGCCGGTAGAACGACACCATCATCAGGTGCAGGTTCACCGACAGGGTGTTCATCACCACGACTTCCAGCGGCTGCGCGCCCACCACGCGCGCCACCATCTCCGTGAGCAACTCGTGGTAGGGCAGCCACGGGTGGCGGCCGTGCATGTGGCCCTCCACGCCCAGCCGCTCCCAGTCCTCCATCTCCATCTGCACGTACTTGCGCGCCTTGCGCGGCTGCAGCCCCAGCGAATTGCCCGCCAGGTAGATGGACGGCGCGCCGGAGGGGGCCGGAGGGAAGAGGAACTCGTCGCGCAGGGGCCTCAGCGGATCCGCCGCGTCCTGGCCGTAGGCGAACACATCGGAGTTCTCGTAGACAGGGGCCGTCATGGTGCGAAGTCCTCGTGCGAGCGCCCCAGCCACTCCAGGGCATTTCGGGACAGCAGCCGCTCGCGCACCGAAGGCGCCAGGTCCGTCAGCGACTCGATGAGCGTGCCGGGCCGCTCCTCGCCCAGCGGGAAGGGATAGTCACTGCCCAGCGCCACCTTGTCCGCGCCAAACAGCTTCACGATGGAGCGCAGCGTCTCCGCGTCGTGCACCAGCGAGTCCACCCAGAACCGCCCCAGGTAGTCGCGCGGCGCGACCTTGTTGTCCACCGCGACCAGGTCCGGGCGCACTTCAAAGCCGTGCTGGATGCGGCCCAGCGTGCCGGGGAACGCGCCGCCGCCGTGCGCGAACGCGAAGCGCAGCTTGGGCAGCCGCTCCATCACCCCGCCGAAGATGAGCGAGCAGATGGCCAGCGACACCTCCGCCGGCATCCCCACCAGCCACGGCAGCCAGTACTTCGTCATCTTCGCCTCACCCATCATGTCCCACGGGTGCACGAAGACGGCCGCGCCCAGGTCGCTCGCCGCCTGGAAGAAGGGGAAGAGGGCCGGGTCGGACAGGTTCAGGTCGTTGACGTGGCTGCCAATCTGCACGCCCGCGAACCCCAGCTCCCGCACGCAGCGCTCCAATTCCTTGACCGCCAGGCCGGTGGATTGGAGCGGCACCGTGCCCAGGCCCACGAAGCGTTTGGGCGCCGTCGCCACCGCGCCGGCCAGGTGGTCGTTGAGGAAGCGCGCCACCTCCAGGCCGTCCTGAGGCTTCGCCCAATAGCTGAACAGCACCGGGACGGTGGACAGCACCTGCACCTGGACGCCGTGCGCGTCGCACTCGGTGACACGCTGCTTCGGGTCCCAGCAGTTGCTTTCAATCTCGCGGAAGAACTTCCCGTCGTCCCGCATCATCCGCGCGCGGCAGGGCGCGTGGTGGTCCAGCGTGATGAAGCCGCCGTAGCCGAAGCGCTCGGCGAAGCGGGGGAACTCCGGGGGGAGCAGGTGCGTGTGGATGTCGACCTTCACTTGGGCGCACCACCCCGCGTCACCTTCGTGCCGCACTTCCTGCACGTGCAGTGGTCGGGGTTGCCGTAGAAGTGCTCGAACACCGGCGGCAGCTGCGTCACCAGGTTGGTGACGTGCAGCGATTCTTCATAGAGCTTCTCGCCGCACTTGGGGCACAGCCAGAGGAAGGAATCCAATTCCTGCGGCTGGCGGCGGCGCTCCAGCACCAGGCCAATGGTGTTCGGGGGGCGCTGCGGCGAGTGCGGCACCTTGGGCGGCAAGAGGAAGATTTCCCCCTCGCGGATGGGGATGTCCTGCACCTGCCCGTCATCGATGACGCGCAGGGTGATGTCGCCCTCCAGCTGGTAGAAGAACTCCTCGCCCTCGTTGACGTGGAAGTCCGTGCGCGCGTTGGGGCCGCCCACCACGGTGACCATGAAGTCCCGGTCCGCCCAGACCTGCTGGTTGCCCACGGGCGGCTTGAGCAGGGGGCGGTGCTCGTCGATCCACTTCTTGAAGTTGATGGGGGTCAGTCGGCCCATGTCACTCGTCTCCAATGGTGGCGATGCACTTGAGTTCAATCGCGATGGGGGTGGGCAGCGCGTTGATCTCCAGCGTGGTGCGGCACGGCGGGTTGTCCTTGAAGTACTCCGCCCACAGCCGGTTGTACGTGGGGAAGTCCCGCTTCATGTCCGTGAGGTACACCGTCACGTCCACCAGCCGCTCCCACGACGAGCCCGCGTCCTCCAGGATGTAGCGCACGTTGCGGAACACGGAGTGGCACTGCGTCTCGATGTCGTACGAGACGATGTTGCCCGCCGCGTCCAGCTCCACGCCCGGGATGGCCTTGCTGCCGCGCTCGCGCGGGCCCACGCCGGACAGGAACAGGAGATTTCCCACACGGCGCGCGTGGGGATAGAGCCCCACCGGCTCCGGGGCCTTCTTCGAATCGATCCGCTCGCCAGCGCTCACGTGTGGCTCTCCCAGGCTCAAAGCTTGATGCAGACGTTCTTGGGCTCGGTGAAGAAGCGCAGCGCGTCCCAGCCGCCCTCGCGGCCCACGCCGGACTCCTTCACGCCGCCAAACGGCGTGCGCAGGTCGCGCAGCATCCAGGTGTTCACCCAGACGATGCCGCTGTGCAGCCGGGACGCGAAGCGGTGCGCGCGCGTCAGGTCCTTCGTCCACACGCTGCCGGCCAGGCCGTAGCGCGTGGAGTTGGCCCACGACAGCACCTCCTCCTCGTCGTCGAAGGGCATCAGCGTGGCCACCGGACCAAAAATCTCTTCCTGGTTCGTGCGGCACGTGGGCGCCAGGCCCTCCACCAGCGTGGGCTCGATGAACCAGCCGTTCGCGCAGCGGCCGGGCACGCTCGCGCGCTGGCCGCCGGTGAGGATGTGGCCGCCCTCCTGCTTCGCGAGCGCGATGTAGCCCATCACCTTCTCGAAGTGCTCTCGCGACACCAGCGCGCCCTGGTCCGTGCCGTCCACCAGCGGGTCACCGACCTTGAGCGCCTGGGTGCGCGCGACCAGCGCATCCTTGAAGCGCGGATACAGCGAGCGCTGCACGAAGATGCGCGGGCCGCACAGGCAGATCTGGCCCTGGTTCGCGAAGGACGAGCGCAGCGTGGTGGCCAGCGCCTCGTCGAAGTCGCAGTCCGCGAAGATGACGTTGGGATTCTTCCCGCCCATCTCCAGCGACAGCTTCTTGAACGCAGGCGCGGCCACGCGGGCAATCTCCGCGCCCGTGCGCGTGCTGCCGGTGAAGGAGATGGCGCTGACGTCCGGGTGGCGCGTGAGCGGCCCGCCGACGTGGGGCCCCAGGCCGTGCACCAGGTTGAGCACGCCCGGCGGCAGCCCCGCGTCGCGGCACACCTGCGACAGGAGGAAGGCCGTCATCGGGGTGACTTCCGACGGCTTGGCCACCACGCAGTTTCCGGCCGCCAGCGCGGGGGCGATCTTCCACGTCAGCAGGTACAGCGGCAGGTTCCACGGCGAGATGCAGCCCACCACGCCCAGCGGCGAGCGCAGCGTGTAGTTGAGCGCCACGCCGTCCATGGGGTGCGCTTCACTGGAGAACTGCGTCGCCGCGTCCGCGAAGAACTCGAAGTTGAGGACGCTGCGCGGGATGTCCACCGTGCGCGCCACCGACAGCGGCTTGCCCGTGTCGATGGACTCCGCCCGCGCGAAGGCGTCCAGGCGTTCGTGGATGAGGCCCGCGATGCGGCGCAGGTAGCGCGAGCGCTCGATGGCCGGCAGGGCGGACCACGCGGGGAAGGCCCGGCCCGCGGCCTCCACGGCGGACTGCACGTCCACCTCGCGCGAGTCCGGCACGTGCGCGTAGAGCTGGCCCGTCGCGGGCTCGGGCTTGTCCAGCCACTGGCCGCCCGCCGCGGGCACCAGCTCGCCACCGATGTAGTTGAGGACCTTCTCCAAGGCAGCGCCCTCCTTCAGGGAGACGCGGCAATGTATGTCGCGGCCGTCCGAAGCCTCCAGGATTCCGAACGGCTGGCGTCGGATGGCGCTCGCTTGCGCGGCCGTCTGGCTCCCAGCGCGTTGGGGACCCGCTCCACAGGTGAATCCTTGGTGGAATTGCGGGCCGGGCATGGAAAAGATTCGCGCATGACCTCGACTGTGGATGTGGCGGGCCTGGCTGGAATCCTGGACGCGGCGCGGCGCGAGCGCCGTGAGGTGCCGCCCCTGTCGCACGCGCACCCGCACCTGACGGTGCCGGACGGCTACGCGGTGCAGGCGGAGGGCATCCGGCTGCGCGAGGCCCAGGGCGAGCGGGTGGTGGGCCTGAAGATGGGCTTCACGTCGGAGGCGAAGCGCAAGCAGATGAACCTGGGCTCGCCCATCTTCGGCGTGCTCACGGACCGGATGCGCGTGCAGCCCGGCGGCGTGGTGCGCGTGGGCGCGGGCATCCACCCGCGCATCGAGCCCGAAATCGCCTTCCGCACGTCGAAGGAGCTCAAGGGCACCGTCACGCGCGATGAAGTGCTGGACGCGTGCGAGGCCGTCTTCGCGGCCATGGAGGTCCTGGACTCGCGCTTCGTGGGCTTCAAGTACTTCAGCCTGCCGGACGTGGTGGCGGACAACGCGTCGTCGTCGCTGTTCGTGCCGGGCACCCTGGAGCGGGGCCCGCGCGAGCTGGACCTGACGAAGCTCCAGATGCGCATGGAGGTGAACGGCAAGGTGGAGGGCGAGGCGCGCTCGGACGCCATCTCCGGTGACCCGGTGGTGTCCCTCATCCAGCTGTGCGCGCTGCTCGCGGAGCGCGGCCAGGTGCTGCCCGCCGGGAGCCTGGTGCTGTCCGGCGCGGCCACCGCCGCGTACCTGATGAAGCCCGGCGACCACGTGCGGCTGACCGTGGACGGGCTGGGCACCGTGGAGGTGACCGCGGCGCCCTAGTCTGGCGACCGGCTTCAGTACAGCAGGCCGTCCTTGGGCTGGACGGGCGGAGGCAGCTCGGCTTCGCCCAGCATCTGCCGCAGGTTGATCTCGATGGTGCGGCAGAGCGCCGTCATGGGCGTGTCGCTGACGGCGTCCTCGAAGGGGTTCTCCACGTCGCGGCCCACCGCGTCCATGGCGATGAAGAGGAACGCGATGATGGCGGTGACGAGCGGCGTGAGCACGCCCAGGTCCGCCACGACGCCCAGGGGCAGCATGGTGAGGTAGGCGCGCACCATGGCGTGCGGGAGGATGTCGTACTGGCGGGGCAGGGGCGTGTTCTTGATGCGCTCGCACGCGCCCAGGGAGTTGGTCAGCTCCGTGAGCGTCTCGTCCAGCGACACGCGCATGTAGACCTTCTCCGGGTGGTCGATGTCGCTGTAGATGCGGCGCATGCGCGTGCCCATCCACAGGAGGATGGCGGCGGGCACGTTCTGCTCCACGCGCAGCGCCTCCAGCACGGACGGGCGGAAGAACGGGGTGATCTCCGGGAAGGGATCCTGCCGCCGCAGATGGCAGCGCAGCGCGTTCACGAAGCCCACCTGCGCATAGACCAGCTCGCGCGCGTCCTCGGTGATGCCCTCGAACATGCTGGGGATGCCCCGGGGGGACTCCACGCCCGGGTGGAGGAACGTGGCCAGGTTCGCGCGAGGCGCCCCCGGGCCGCGCAGGTCGCGCGCATGGCCGAACTGGTCTCGCACCGCGCCGTCGCTCACCTTGGACCAGGCGGGCGCCAGCGCGGGCCCCTCCGGCTGCACGGCCACCTGGACCAGGCGGGACGCGGCGGAGGGCGTCTCCGGGGTGCCGTCGCTGCGCTGGGCGCGGGGCGCGGGCAGGAACGTCAGCACCTGCCGGGCGAGCGTGCGTGACGCGTTCACCAGCCCGCCCCAGATGGTGCGCGCCTCCCACCAACGCTCATAGGCGGAGTTGTTGCGGAAGCCGAGCAGCACGCCCAGCGCCGCGGCCAGCAGCGTCACCGGCAGCGCCGGCACCGACAGCCACGGGGTGTTCAACACCTCGTAGCCCAGCGAGATGGCCAGCGCGATGACGATGTGGACGACGACAGGGCGCCCCGTGTAGCGAAGGATGATCCGCCAGGACAGCATCCGACCGACGATCATCTCGCGGGGCTCCTCGGCATGGCCGTGTGCGTGAGGAGCTGGATGTAGTGATGCCCGCACGACGCGGCAATGCGCCGCGTCACCTGCGAGCCCCCATTCGGCCGGAAGCGGACGGAAGGGGGCCCGGTGCGCCCGTCAGGCCCGCGACTTGGAGAAGACGATGCTCGTGCCCGTGCCCGGCACCGTCACGGTGAAGGTGCGCTCCACGGTGGCCAGGCCGTTGCCGCCGCGCGACGCCAGCTCCAGGAAGAACGCGCCCGTGGTCTTCAGGTGGAAGGACTGGGCCCACGACTGGGACAGGTCCTTGAACGTGCCGGCGAAGACGGAAGGCGAGCGCTGCTCGCTGTTGCGCAGGTCCAGGAGCCCCGCGCGCAGGTCGCGCCACTTGGACACGGTGCCGGGGTTCTTCTGGATGATCTCCGCGAACGTCAGCATGCCGTTGCCCAGCTGCCCCTCGGTGTACGCGAAGGTCCCGACGAGCGGGTTGTTCTTCAGGTGCGCGGCGGCCGTCCTCGCGGCGTCGGCGGCGGACCAGTTGTGCGCCAGGTACTCCTTCCACAGGGGCGCGTAGACGGACTCGCGCACGGTGGGCCGGTCGCGGCACTGCACGTTGTACCAGGGCAGGGCGCGGGCCAGCGCGCGGGCGAAGGCGGAGTGGGCATCCGGATCCGCCGCGTGCTGGATGACGTCGCGCAGCGTCCGGTTGTCCAGCTTCAGCTCCACGCGCGTCTCAATCTCCTTGCCGCCGGAAGCGTCGCGGATCCGCTTGAGGACCTCCTCCTCCTCGGCGTCATCCAGCGCGCCCCACACGATGGCCTCGTCCACGGCCTGGCGCAGGTCGTGGTCCGACAGCTTGCGCGCGTCGTGGGCCAGCAGCAGGTACAGGCCCAGGTCGAAGTCAGCGACGGTGGGGGACTTGCGGAACTCCGCCATGTCCGCCTTGAAGTCCGCCGTCCAGTGCATGTACGGCGTGAGCAGCGTGCCCTTGTAGCCGCGCACGCCCAGGAACGAGATGCGCTGGGGCGACTCCTTCTCCAGGCTGTTGCGCTGCACCACCTGGGTGAGCTCGCGCGTGTCGCTGCCGCCCAGCGCCCACTTGCCCAGCTTCAGGGAGAAGCCCCAGGCCTTGGACTCCTTGTTGACCTCCTTGAGCAGGCACTGCTCCAGCGCCATCCCTTCCGCCTGCATCTTCTGCATCGCGCTGTCCATCCGCCCGGACACGAGCAGCGGGTGCAGCGTGCGGGCCTGCGCGTCGGTGCACACGGTGGACAGGAGCGTGGTCTGCTCGCGCAGGCGCAGGTATTCGTAGCGGAAGCCCAGCTCGAACTTGGACTCGGCCAGCGCCTGGACGCGCGTGCGCACGTCCGCGCGCAGCTTCTCCCACTGCGTGCGCAGCGCCGTGGTGTTGGCCTCCAGCTCTCCGAAGCCCAGCCGGTCCAGGATGATGCGCAGCACCTTCGTCTCGTTCTCGGAGAGGGTGTGCGCTTCCAGCTTCGTCATCAGGGAGTCGAACTCGGACAGCGGCACCGACAGCAGTCCTTCGAGGACGTGCTCCACCTGGGTGACGAGGGCGGCCGGGTCGGTGAGGCTGGCCTCCACGTGGAGGCTGGCCGTCACGCCGGCCTCGCGCGCCACCACCTTCTTCACCTGCACGCGCACCTGGCCGGCCGCGGGGCGGGAGAAGATGACGGCGTAGTCGTCCACCACCTTCACCTTCGCGGACACGGTGGCGCCCGCCTTGGCCTCGAAGGCGACCATCGTGCTGGCGGACAGGAGCTTCGTCAGCGTCTGGAGGTTGGACGTGTAAACGTCCGTCCAGTCCAGCGTCGCGGTGACGGACAGCTCACCGCGCGCCTGGAAGGCGATGGCGTCCCCCACGCCCAGCTTGTCCAGCGACGCCGTGAGCAGGGGCAGCCGCAGCTCCGGCGCGTCCTTCTTCAGCGCGTCGCGCGCCTTCGTGTCCTGCGTGTGCCGGTGGTAGTCCGCCAGCAGCACGCGCACGTCGCCGTTGGCCGCCAGCGCCACGTAGGGCAGCGGGAAGCCGACCTCCGCCTTCACGCGCGCCTCCACGCCGTACTTCAGCCATGCGTTGTCGCCGCCGTAGACGAGCGCCGGGGCCAGCTGCGTCGCCGAGCCGCCCGGGGCGCCGGCCGGAGCCTCACCCACGACACCGGCCGCGTCCACGTCCGCGGGGGCGTCATAGCCCTCCACGAAGCCGCGCGCGGACACGTCGAAGGCGAACGTCAGGGGGCCCAGCTTCTCCCCGGCGGGGAGCGCGTAGCTGGCGGTCGGCAATTCCACGCGGATGTCCGAGCCCTTGAGCGGCGCATCCGGCAGCACCTTCGACACTTCGTCCAGCAGCACGAGCTTCCACGACATGACGGCTCCCTCCCACGACGTCCACGGAAAGGCCGCATCCTACATCGCCGGTCGGACGTGTCAGGGCACGTCGTGGACCTGCTGGAGCAGGGGCGCTCCGTCCGCCTTCACGACGATGGGCTCCGGCATCAGCCCCTGGACGCACGAGCGGATCTGCGCCTCGGACTCGTCCACGCGCTCCAGGACCAGCGACGTCGTGCGGGTGGGGAGCGCGCGCGGCCACTGGCCCCCTTGCGCGCGGGCCGCGTCGACCTCCGCCAGGGCGATGAGGGACTCGGAGCGCAGCGCGCGCAGGTCCAGCGCCTCCTGGTCCTCGGACGACAGGCGCACCGACGGGGCCTCCGCCTGGCGGAAATACGCCCCGGCGGTCCGCGCCTCCAGGGCCGTCAGCGCGCGGCGGCGCTCCTCCGGCGGTTGATCCGCCACGGCGATGAGGCGGTCCGCGTCCTCCACCCACTGGCGCCACTGGAGCCGGCGCCGCAGGGCCCGGGGCTGCCCGGGCGCGTCGAACCACGTGGGCGGCAGCGCGGCGCGGCCTTCCTCGGTGAGCAGGTCGCGGAAGGCGTGCAGCTGCGCGGCGACGGACTCCTCGTGCAGCGTCAGGGACACCGGCGGGATGCCCTCGTGCAGCCGGGTGAGCTGGGAGATGGCCTGGCGCTTGCGGGTCAGCGAAGCCGAATCGAGCGCGTCCGCGCAGGCCCGCCACGCCCGCGTGTAGCCCGACGCGGACAGCCGCTGCCCCACGAGCCCGCCGCCCAGGGCCAGCTCCCGGCTGAGCGCGAGCGTGTCCACGCACGTGTCCACCGCCAGGTCCGCGTCTCCGCGCGACACGAGCAGCCGCGTCTCCAGCGCCGCGTCCTCCACCACGCGCCGGAGCGCCTGGAGCAGCGCGTCCCGGCGGGACACCTCCGGACCGGACAGGGGACGCAGGTCCTCCGGGAGCCCGCCGGACTCCGCGTGGGTGGCGGCGAGCACCTGCCGCATCAGCGGGCGGCCCCGCTCCAGGGCGTCGCGGCGGGAGGCGGGGAGGTCCGTCACCGGAGCGTGGCCTTCCAGCACGGCCTCGAGCGTCTCGGCCTCCGCGTCGGTGAGGGCCGGGGCTTCACGGGCCTGCTGGAGCAGCGCGGGCAGGAGCGGCGCCATCGCGTCCCCGAAGCTGCCGGGCCGTGAGGGGGTGACGTGCACCGGGCGCGGGTGTTCCGCCTGCGTCAGGATGTTCACCTCGCGCAGCAGCCGCTCCTCCAGCGCGTCGGTGCGAAGGTGCTGGTGCGCCAGCGCCCCGAGGCTCACGAGGACGGACAGGGTCACGCCTCCCATGAGGGCGGGGAGGGGGCGCTTCAGGGCCATCGGGATGGGACTCCAGGAGGGGGGCCCGGAATGTCGCACGAAACGCCAGGGCCCTACAGCCTCCCCCCGGAGGCGCCGTCAGCTGGCGAGCAGGACGCCCACTCGCGCCTGTCAGGTCCGCTACCTGGCAGGCAGGTGTGGGTGACGCTGTCGCTCAAGGTGCGGCGGTGGAGGCCGCTTCGGACGTGGCGGTCCGGGACTCGCCCAGCCGGCGCAGGAGCAGGTCCGCCAGGTCGCGGGCCTGCGAGCGGATCTCCGGCACGGCGGTGGTCTCCCACAGGTCGCCCCGGCGCGTCGGGCCCAGGGTGAAGAGGTGGGGGGACGGCTGGCCGCGCGCGTCCAGCACCGCGCCGTCGGACGCCGTCGCCAGCCCCATGCCCAGCGCGTCCGGGCGGGCCTGGCCCGACTCCAGCAGGCCGCGCATGACGGGCTGGCCGCGCGAGGCCGGGTTCGACTCGGGGCCGGTGCAGTTGATGACGTGCTGCACGCGCAGCACCCGGGGCTCGCGCGCGCCCCGGGGGCGCAGGTGGACCGCCACCGCGTCCGGCTCCAGCTCGAAGCGCAGCACGTGGCCCGCGTGGAGCACCAGCCGTCCGTCGCGCCGCCACGCGTCCAGCACGTCGTGGATCTCCGGCGCCATGCGGTGGCGGTGCACCTCCCAGTACGCCCGCAGGTGGCGCAGGAAGCGCCGCCGCTCCGGCTCCGACAGCCGCTGCCACAGGGGCGTCGTCACCGGCCGCAGCGCGTCCACCGCCGCGCGCCAGTCCGCGCCCGCCGCCGCCTGCGCGTCCACCTCCTGGCGCAGGGTGCGCAGCACGTCGCGGACGCGCAGCGTGCTGAAGGGCACCACGTCCTCCGCGTCAGGGGACGCGGTCTCCGCGTCGCGACAGCGGTCCATCTCCCGGCGCACCGAGCGCAACAGCTCGCGGATGCGCAGGGGCTCCGCCGCCGCGGGCGTCTTCGCGCCGTGCGCGCGGTGCGGGTGCGGCAGCAGGCCGTGCCGCGACAGCGCGTGCACCGGGCCCTGGTGCCCGCGCTCGCCCAGCGACAGCACCGTGTCCACCATGGTGAGCGCCGTGCCGATGAGCAGCACCGACTCCCCGGAACCAATGCCCTCCAGCGCCCCGGCCATCCACGGCGAGCGGTGGTAGCGCGGGCTCGCGTACAGCCCGCCATCCGGCACGCGCAGGTCCGCGGGCAGCGCGTTGCCCAGCGCGAGCACCCCGCTGCGCGCCTCCAGGCGCTGGCCATTCGCGAGCGTCACCCGCACGCCGTCCGCCGTGTCCTCCACCGCCGTCACTTCCGCGCGCGGCGTCTCCAACCGGACGCCCGGCGCGGCGCGCGCGGCGGTGTCCTTCAGCAGGGACTCCAGGTACTGGCCATAGCGGCGGCGCTCGGCGAAGGCGGACGGCGGCGTGTCCGGCGACTCCACGCGCAGCCAGCGCACGAAGTGCTCCGGGTCGTCGACCCACGCGCTCATGCGGCCGGCCGGCACGTTGAGCAGGTGACGGGCGCTGGTGGTCGAGTACGCCACCCCCCGCCCCAGCCGCTCCCCGCGCTCCACCAGGGCCACGCGCAGGGGCGAACGGGCGCCCCGCAAGAGATTGGCCGCGAGCAGCGTCCCGCTGGCGCCCGCGCCGATGATGATCACGTCCTGCCGTGAGTGCACCGCCCGATTGTAGGTCCGGCCCCCCCGGATGCCATCCCTCCCGGGCGTCGTCTTCCGCCCGGACTGTCCGTCGGCCCACGGCCGCTGGCCCTCCAGGACCGCCGTGGGACGTCGGGGCGCGACGGACCTCAGAGCGCCTGACGCGCCTCGGGCACCGCGGGGACGGAAGGGGCAGGGGGCGGCACCGCCAGCCGCTCTCCCATGCGCGTCAGCCCCTCGCCATCCCGGGCGCGCGCGTGCACCTGGGGATAGTCGGGGAACGCGGTGCCGAACCACCGGTCCAGCACCACGGTGTAGAGGCCATAGTGGCCCTGGTAGCGCGCATGGTGCAGCGCGTGGAACGTGGGGGTGAAGAGGACGCGGCCCACCCAGGACGTCACGAAGCGCTTGGGCAGCCACTCCGTGTTGCCGTGCCCGAACGCGTTGAGAACGTAGTTGGTCAGCATGTAGGCCAGCACGCCCACCTGCGAGCCGGGGAACAGGTGCATGGCCGCGAAGTGCATGCCCAGCCCGCCGCCCATCAGCACCACCCGCTCCACCACGGAGAACGACAGCGCGGTGAGCGGCTCCGTCACCTGCGCGACGTGGTGCTGCGCGTGGAAGCGGTAGAAGCGCGGCAGGTGCAGCAGCCGGTGCGTCACGTAGAACCAGACCTCGAAGCCCACGAACATCCACGCGTACGACCACAGCGCCGTGGAGAGGCTGAAGGGCCCGTACAGGGGGCCGGTGAAGGACCGGAAGGCCCCGATGAGCACCGCGTCCGTCAGCACCACGCCCGCCGCCGCCAGCGCCTCGCTGCGCAGCTGCCCCTGGGACAGCTCCCGCCGGTAGACCCGGAAGCGCGCCGCCCACCGCGTGCGCCACACCAGCCACCCGCCCACCACCGTCAGCAGCTTGAGCGTCCCCGAGATGAGCAGGACCCCCAGGAACAGCACCGGCAGCGACGGACTCTGAGGCAGCAGCATCAGCATCACGGACCTCCCCGGACACCCCATGGATAGGGCCCGCCCGGAGTTGTTGTCAACTTTGACAATAGTGTCCGTGCATTGAACGACGAAGCCCGGTGATTAGGATGTGCGGCCGATGGCAACCAAGCGTTCCCAGGGCCGCGCTCCGGCCCGGCGCAAGCGCCGCACCCCGGAGGAGGCGCGCGAGGCCATCCTCCAGGCCGCCGAGCCGCTGCTGATGGAGCAGGGGCCGGACCGGGTGGGGCTGCAGGCGGTGGCGAAGGCGGCGGGGGTGAGCCACGCGCTCGTCACGCACTACTTCGGCACCTATGAGGCCCTGGTGCGCGAGGTGCTCCTGCGCCGCAACGAGCTGATGGTCGCGTCCTTCCGGGAGCAGCTGCTCGCGGCGGAGGCGCCGCCGGACGCAGGCCAGCTGCTGGAGCGCTTCTTCTCCATGGTCCAGCAGGGAAGGCACGGCCGGCTGATGGCCTGGGCGCTGCTCAGCGGCCGCGCCGAGCACATGCCGCTGGCCCCCGCCCAGGGGCTGCGGCTGCTGGCGGACGCGCTGGAGTTCCAGTCCGGCCGCGTGGCGGAGGCGCAGGGCACGCCGCCGCCGTCGCGCGAGACCGTGGACATGACGCTCATCGTGGCGCTGTGCGCGTCGCAGTGGTTCATGCTCGCGCGCGAGATGCTGCTGCCCGTGATGGGCCACCCGGCGGACGCGGGCTCGGACGCGAAGTTCCGCGAGGTGCTGGGCGGGATGCTCCAGCGCTCGCTCGGGGTGAAGCCCCGCGAGGGCTGATCAGGTCCAGTCGGCCTGCGAGCGCTGCGCCTGCACGAAGGCGCCCGCCACCGGCAGGGTCACGCGGAAGACGCTGCCCCGGCCGGGCGCGCTCTCCATGGTCAGCGTGCCGCCCAGCGAGGTGACGATGCCATGGCACACCGCGAGCCCCAGCCCCGTGCCCACGCCCAGCGGCTTGGTGGTGAAGAAGGGGTCGAAGATGCGCTCGCGGTGCTCCGGCGCGATGCCGCAGCCGGTGTCGCGCACCTCCACCAGCACGTGGCCGGGCTCACCGGGACGCGCCACCACGCGCACCTCGTTGCCCTCCGCGTTGCCCGGGGGGATGGACTGCGCCGCGTTGAGCAGCAGGTTCAGGAACACCTGCCCCAGCCGCGAGCCGTTGCCCTGCACCGGCGGCACGCCTTCGCACTCCACCACCAGCCGCGCGCGGTGCCGCAGTTCGTGCATGGCCATCTTCGCGGCCGTGCGCACCACCGCGGCCAGTTCCGCGGGCCCGCTGCCCACGTCCTCCGCGCGCGACAGCGTCTGCAAATCCCGCACGATGAGCCGGATGCGCTCCGCGCCGTCGCGCGTCTCCGCCAGCGCTTCCAGAATCTCCTGCCGGTCCTGCTCCGACAGGCGCTCCTTCTGCTGCAGCTCCTGGTGGATGTACTCCAGGTTGCTCAGGATGAAGGCCAGCGGGTTGTTGATTTCATGACCCACGCCCGCCGCGATGCGCCCCAGCGCGATGAGCCGGTCCGCGAAGAGCAGCTGGGTCTGCGTCGCGTGCAGCTGCTCCAGGCTGCTGGACAGCTTCGCGTTGGCGGCCTCCAGCGCCGCGGTGCGCTCGCGCACCGTCTCTTCCAGGAGCCGGTTGTCCGCGCAGGGCGTCTCCACGGCGCACCGGGCCTGGGACCCGGGGCCGGGGCCCAGGCGCTCGAAGGCCTGACGGAGCGTGCCCCGCCGCCGCGCCATCACCGTCAACCGCCCGACCTTCGCTCGTAACGTCATCGCGGCCCGCTCCCACCCACACGTCCATCCGAGGCCGTCACCGTTCCTCGTGGCGGGGGTCCCCGACTTCGGGCGCGGCCTGCGGAGGACCATCCAACACCGCCGCCTCGTGCCCGGCAAGCTGTGCGCGAGTACGGGGTGACGTCGGGCCGACACCGCGCGGCTTCACATCCCAGCTGTCATTTTCCACTGGGAAATCCAGGCGCGCGCGGGCGGTACGTCGGGCTTCAGGCGCCGCAGTCCGCGCGGCAGCTGTCCGCGGTGTTGCCGGAGCCCGGCTTCTCGGTGAACTGGCAGACGCCGTCGCCGCAGCGGAACAGCTCCACCGGCTGCACGCGCGTGGTGATGACCGGGTACGTCTTCCCGTTGTACGTGCACTGCGTGTAGTAGGGCTTGCTCGGGTCGCTCTTCGTACAGAACTGCGCGCAGCTGCCAATGTTGGTGATGGGCGCGCAGGTGTCCGCCTTCAGCGTCAGGCCACACGCGCGCGTGGAGCTCTCCGCCGTGCTGAAGTCCCGGTCGCGCGCCGCGAACAGGCCCTCGTTCGCGAAGAGGTTGCCGAAGAAGCAGGCCTCCTTCTCGCTGAACAGCGAAAGCTCTTCCGCGGACCAGGCGACCTCCGCGCCCGACGCCGTGCGGCCCAGCGCGGACAGCGGGATGTGCATCCCGTACTTGTTCGCGTGCGCCGCCAGGCACGCGCTCACCACCTGCTGCTCCGCCACCGTCGCGGGCTTGCCGGAGGACCAGCCCGGCGCCAGCCCCAGGCTGCCCTGCCACGTGTAGCTCGTCCCCGTGGCCGTGGACTGGAAGGTGCGCGTCTCGCCCTCGGGCACCGCGCACTTCACGACGTACGCCATCACCATGGCCGCGTCCGCGTTCTGGTTGAACCAGTCGTTGAAGCTCGCGGTGGCCAGCCCGTTGAGCGTCATCCCGTTCAACGTCATCCCGTTCAACGTCATCCCGTTGAGGGTCATGCCGTTCAGGGTCATGCCGTTGTCCACCTGCTGTGCCTGATCCACCGACGCGAAGCGGGCCTCACTCGCGGCGTCCTCCGGCATCGCGCCGCAACCCACGAGGGCGATGAGCGCCCCCGTCAGCAGGACCGACGTCAGGGGTTTGCGTGAAGTGGTGGGGGTTGACCACTCGCTGCATCCATTACCAGGCCGAAAAGCAGGGGTGAGGCGCATGTTGGGGGCTCCCGCTCGGGGGTCGTCGGAGGTCCGACTTCCAGAATGTCAGGCAGTCCAGGCTTTCAGCCAGAAAGGTGCTGAAACTGTCAGACAGGGGAATCGTGACGGATTCAGGATCGGAAATAAATACGTCTCCGTCAAAAAATTATTGTGTGGGTCCAATTCGCACGGGGCCAGGGTAGGGCCGTGAAGGGCATGGAACCACCACCGAAGACATGTGTGTTGGAAGGCGGGGGAG
>NZ_RAWM01000160.1 GCF_003668875.1 Corallococcus interemptor
GAACATCCCCCGCGCCCCGTCCTCCGGGGCCGCGGCCAGGCACCGCTCCGTCAACTGCCACGCCGCGCACTCATCCGCCCTGCCCGCCGCCACCTTCAACGAACCTTCCACCGGTCCGCGATCCATACGACCTCTCACTTCAAGCGCTGGAGTCGGTCCCCCGCTCCACCGGGTCTCCTCCTCCAGCGCAGCCCTTCCCCCTCACAGGTGCCAGGGCCCACGCCCCGCCCACACCGTGCAGCCCAATCACACAATTCCGTCAAAACGACAAGAAATCCCCGGAACCCAGGAAGTACCTGCCATTATCCACCAGAGTACACAAATCTAATGGGGGTGCGGAGGGCTTTTCTTGTGGCCTGAGAGACGGTTGAGGGGTCAGGCCCCCATTTTCAGGGCCTTTATCCGGAGAGGGCGGCCTGGGCGGCGGCGACGGCGGCGCCGGAGCCAGCGGCGCGGTGGCCGGCGGCGTGGAGGGCGCGCTCGATGGCGCCCACGGTGACGAGCACGTCCCCGGCGCTGACGCGGTTCATGTGGCCCACGCGGAAGTAGCGCGTCTTGATTTCAGGGTGGAGGCCTCCGGCGATGGCCACCCCCTGCGCCTTCACGCGGCCCACCAGCGTCGCGTCCACGCCGTCCGGGTAGTACACGGCGCTCAGGGTGTTGGCGGCCACGGCCTCCGAGGTGGGGACCCCCTTGAGGCCCAGCGCGCTCCAGGCGGCGCGGAAGGCGCGGGCCATGCGGCGGTGGCGCTCGAAGCGGGCCTCCATGCCCTCCGCCAGGATCTGTCCCAGGCTGACGTCCAGCGCGCACACCAGGGACGTGGGCGGGGTGGCGAAGTAGGCGGGCTTGCCGGCTTCGTAGGCCTCCATGATGGGCAGCCACTCCGCCCAGTCCGCGTACACGCTGGCCACGGGCGCCCTGCGCGCCTTCCATGCCGCGAGCGCGCGGGGGCTCACCGTGAGGAGCGCCAGGCCCGGCGGCACGCCCACCGCCTTCTGGCTGGCGGTGAGGTACACGTCCGCGCCCCACGCGTCCTGGTGGAAGGCTTCGCCAGCGGTGGCGCACACGCCGTCCACCACGGCCAGGACGCCGGCCTGGCGCGCGGCCTTCACCAGCGGCTCCACGGGCGCGAGCACCGCGGTGGAGGTGTCCACGTGGGTGACGGTCATCAGCTTGAAGCCGCCGCCGCGCAGCTCCGCCTCCACCTGGGCCACGTCCGGGGCGCTGCCCACGGTGCCCGCGCGCACGTGCGTCACCTTCGCGCCGTGGCGCTCCAGGATGTGGGCCATGCGGTCGCTGAAGTAGCCGGTGTTCACCACCAGCGCGCGGTCGCCGGGCTCGATGAGGTTGGCCACGGCGAGCTCCATGGCCAGCGTGCCGCTGCCGGAGACGACGAAGGGCTGGGCCCCCGGAGCGAGCGACACCTCGCGCAGCCGCTTGAGGGCCCGGCCGAAGGTGGCGATGAAGCCCGCGTCCAGGTGCCCGGGCACCGGTCCGGACATCGCCTGCAACACCTCCGCGTCCACGTCCACCGGCCCGGGAATCATCAACAGGTCTCTCACGGCGCCACTCCTCCTCGAAGGTCCCCTCCGGACGGCCGGAGGGCGGTCCCCCACTGTGGCCAGCGCGTGCCCGGCTTGTCCACGCCGGAAAAAGAAGACGCCGGAGCCCCGTGCAGTGGGACTCCGGCGTCTGGAACGTCAGGAAGCGAAGCCGTGGACTAGCGGTACGTCGCGGTCACGCTGTCCGCGCGGGCCACCTGGCCGGCGGTGAACGTGTTCATGCAGTTGTCGTCGGTGTAGTCCATGAAGTTGTAGATGGGGTCCACGCCGCCGCCCGCGCAGGTGTCGCGGTTGGCAGGGCAGCCGTACGCGGGCGAGGCCTCCGGCGGCGTGTCGCTGACGGAGTCGCCCGGGTTGTTACAACCGCCCTGGAACGTGTGGTACAGGCCCAGCCAGTGGCCGACCTCGTGCGTGCCCGTGTCGCCCTCGTTGTACGGGGCCGCGCTGCCGCCGGGGACGCTGCTGTAGAGGATGACCACGCCGTCCATGGAGGGCTGGCTGGAGTAGCTGGAGGGGAAGGTCGCCCAGCCCAGCAGGCCGCCGCCCAGGTTCGCCGTGTAGATGTTCAGCGCACCGGCGTTGCCCTTGCGCAGCGCGGCCTTCATCTTCTTCTCCGCCGCGGAGCCGCTGCGCAGGTTGTACCACTGGCTGTTGGTGGTGCGGTCCGTGCCGGCCAGCGTGAACTTGAACGGGGTGTTGGAGTACGCCGCGTTCAGCACGTTCATCTGCGCGGTGATCTGCGAGTCCGGGATGTCGCCGTTGGCGATGCCCGTCCCGGCGCGGATGACGTGGAAGTACACGGGCACGTTCACGGAGCCCACCGCGCGCTTGGCGGACACGCCACGGGCCGCGATCGCCGCGTCGACCTCGAGCTTCTCATCGGCGGTCAGCTCCACCGTCGCACAGCCACGGTGCGGGACGGCCTGGGCGCTGGTCTCTTCGGTGGGAGCCGGGGTCTGCTCCTCGGCCGTCGAGGTGCTGCTGCTGCAGCCGGCCAGGGACAGCAGGGTGCCAAAGACAACCGCGATACGGCCGCTGCGCTGCGCGATGTGACGAAGCATCAGTTCCCAACTCCTCAGGAAAGGGGTGAAACAGTGATACGCGGATGAAACAGCGCATGTCAAATCACGCGATAAAATTGAACTCACGGCAAAACACTAAAGACAAACCAAGCGTCACAGGACCGGGAGACGGCCTGTCCGTGAATCACCCTGGAAATGGAAAATGCCGGAGCCCCCTGATCGGGGACCCCGGCATCCGGAAAACGGCCACGGTGCTGCGGGATTTTTCTAGCGGTACGTGGCGGTCAGGCTGTCCGCGCGGGCGCTCTGACCGGCGGTGAAGGTGTTCATGCAGCTGTCGTCGGTGTAGTCCATGAAGTTGTAGATGGGGTCCGCGCCGCCACCGGAGCAGGTGTCGCGGCCGGCGGGGCAGCCGTACGCGGGCGAGGCCTCCGGCGGCGTGTCGCTGACGGAGTCACCCGGGCTGGCGCAGCCGCCCTGGAACGTGTGGTACAGGCCCACCCAGTGCCCCACCTCGTGCGTGCCCGTGTCGCCCAGGTTGTAGGGGGAGGACGTGCCGCCGGGGACGCTGCTGAAGAGGATGACCACGCCGTCCATGGACGGGCTGCTGGTGTAGCTGGAGGGGAAGGTCGCCCAGCCGAGCAGACCGCCGCCCAGCTTCGCCGTGTAGATGTTCAGCGACTCCTTGCCGCCCTTGCGCAGGGTGGACTTCATGGAGCGCTCGGCGCTGCTGCCCTGGGTCAGGTTGAACCAGGTGCTGTTGGTGGTGCGGTCCGTGCCGGCCAGCGTGAACTTGAACGGCGTGTTCGCGTACGCCGCGTTCAGCACGTTCATCTGGCTGGTGATCTGCGAGTCCGGGATGTCGCCGTTGGAGATGCCCGTGCCCTGGCGGATGACGTGGAAGTACACGGGCACGTTCACGGAGCCCACCGCGCGCTTGGCGGACACGCCACGGGCCGCGATCGCGGCTTCAATCTCCAGCTTCTCGTCAGCGGACGGCTCCACCGTCGCGCAGCCACGGTGCGGGATGGCCTGGGCGTTGGTGGTCTCCTCGGCGGGAGCCGGGGTCTGCTCCTCGGCGGTGGGGGCGTTGCTGCTGCAACCCGCCAGGGACAGCAGGGTGCCAACGACCACCGCGATACGGCCACTGCGCTGCGCGACGTGACGAAGCATGGTTTCCCAACTCCTCGAAAAGTAGGGGGAGCGGGAATACGATTTTAATGACAAGCGAGTCAATACACTGACAGTCCTGGAAAAATTGTAAAACCCTATGGCGTCAAAGGATGACTCACTGCCCCGCGTCCGGTGCGGGCGTGAGCGGGGTGGGCGCCGTCTGGGGGGCTCCCACCTGTTCCAGGGACTCGCGGTTGCTCACGGAGAAGCGCACCAGCGCGCGCAGGATGCGGTTGCGCTTCACGTTGCCCAGCACCTCGCGCAGGTCGTCGTAGACGGTGGGGTCGTTGACGAGCGCGCCCAGGGTGCCATCGCCCTTGGCCACGGTGGCGGTGATGGTCTTGATGTCCGCGGCGGCGCTGCCCAGGTCCGCGAACATGCCCTTCGCGTCGCCGTAGATGAGCTGGTGCACGGCGCCGTTGGGGCTCTTCTTCGCGTCCTCCAGCAGGCCCGCCAGCTGGCCGGCGGCCTCTCCCAGTTCGCGCATGGCCACCGCGCCGTCCTGGCCGTAGATGAGCGCGTGCGCGGTGCCGTCACCGCGGCGCACCTCGCCCAGGATGGCCTCCACGTGGCCCAGGGCGCCGTCCATGCGCTTCGCGGCGCCGGACGCGTTGGTGAGCAGCGTGTTCACCTCCTGGCCCGTGCGCGGGTCGTAGATGAGCGCGTGCAGGGCGCCGTTGCCCTTCTCCACCTCCTCCATGATGGAGCGCAGCGAGGCGACGCTCCTGGCCAGGTCCCGGGACAGCTCCGGGTTCGCGTAGACCTTCACGGCGTCCTTGAGGGACTCGCTGATTTCGACGGAGTTCTCCATCACGCGGCTGGCGCTGCTCATCAGCTTGGACAAATCACCACCGCTGCTGGACTGCACGACGCCGCCGGGCTCGATGGGCGGCTGGTTCGCGCTGCCCAGGGAGATGTCCACCGCCTTGTCGCCCAGCACGCCCATGCTGGTGAGCTTCGCCACGGAGTCCTTGCGGATGCGGTTGGCGTAGGCGCTGGCCACCTGGAACTCCACCCGCAGGCGGCTGTCGTTCAGGTCCTCGGAGAAGGACACGCTGTTCACGCGGCCCACCTTCAGGCCGCCAATCCACACGGGGGACTGGTCGCTCAAACCGTCCACGCTGCTGAAGTAGGAATAGAAGATGGCCTGGCGTTGAAAGAGATTGGACTCACGGCCGATGAAGAAGACGACGACGCCGGCCACGGTGAGGCCGACGGCGACGAAGAGGCCCGCCCTCACGGCCAGGCGCTTTTCCTTCGAGGTCGAGGTGAAGAGACTCATGGTGTTCCCCGGGGGTTCAGCTCCAGGCGGCGCGCGTCGATGAAGGCGCGCACCTCCGGCACCTGGGAGCGGCGCATCTCCTCCGGGGTGCCCACCTGGACGATCTTCCGGTTGGCCAGCATGGCCATCCGGTCCGCCAGCACGAAGGCGCTCACCATGTCGTGCGTGACGACAATGGAGGTCGCGCCCAGGCGCTGCTTCATCGACTCAATCAATTCGTTGATGGTCTGCGTGGTGACGGGGTCCAGGCCCGTGGTCGGTTCATCCCAGAGGATGACCTCCGGGTCCGTGGCGATGGCGCGCGCCAGGCCCACGCGCTTGCGCATGCCGCCGGACAAATCCGACGGCATCAGCTTCTCCGTGTTGGGCAGGTCCACCAGCTCCAGCTTCTCCGCCACGCGCTTCTGGATCTCCGCGCGGGACATGGTGGGGAAGTGTTCCCTCAAGGGGTACGCCACGTTGTCCGCCACGCTGAGCGAGTCGAACAGCGCCGCGCCCTGGAACACCATGGCCACGTGCTTCCTGACCTCCACGAACTGCGCCTCGGAGAACTTCGCCAGGTCGTAGCCTTCGAAGAGGATGCTGCCGCCGTCCGGGTGCAAGAGGCCGATGAGGCACTTGAGCAGCACGCTCTTGCCCACGCCGGAGCCGCCCAGCACCACCAGCGTCTCGCCGGCGCGCACGTCCAGGTCCACGCCGTCGTAGATGCGCTTGGGGCCGAACTGTTTGACGAGCCCGTCGAAGCGGATGAGCTCCTCGCCCGGCGTGGGCTTGCGGAAGCTGAACGGGACGGCGGGGTCTTGGTGGTGGCGGCGGGCCTTGCGCATGGTGCGGGCGGCTTCAGAAGTAGAGCGTGATTTTCGTGATGAAGAAGTCCGCCAGGCACACGGTGACGGAGGTGATGGCCACCGTCTGCGTGGTGGCGCGGCCCACGCCCTCCGTGCCGCCCTCCACCGCCAGCCCCTTGAAGCAGCCCACCAGGCCGATGATGAGCCCGAACACGGCGCCCTTGATGACGCCGGAGACGAAGTCGCCCATCAGGACGGCGTCCAGCGCGCCCTGGGAGAACTGATCCAGCGAGATGCCGTACTGGGACTTCACCACCAGCGCGCCCGCCACCAGGCCCACCACGTCCGAGAACACGGTGAGCACCGGCAGCACGATGAGGCACGCGAACACGCGCGGCACCACCAGCTTGCGCAACGGGTCCGCGCCCAGCGCGCGGATGGCGTCCACCTGCTCCGTCACGGTCATGGAGCCCAGCTCCGCGGCGATGCCGGAGCCGATGCGCGCCCCCACGGTGAGGGCGGTGAGCACGGGGGCCAGCTCGCGGAACAGCGTGAGGATGACCACGCGGCCCACGGTGTACTGCACGCCAAAGCGGGCGAGGAAGTAGCCGAACTGCAGGGAGATGACGAGCCCCGCGAACGTCGCGGTGAGCAGCGCGATGGGCAGCGAGCGCACGCCCAGCGACTCCGTGTGGAAGATGAGGCCGGCCCAGTCGTAGGGCGGGCGTACGGCGCGGCTGAACACCTGGCCCGTCATCACGGACAGGGCGCCCAGGGACTCCATGCGCTCCTTCAGGCGATCCTTGATGCTGGGGCCGCCGGCGAAGAGCTTCGCCTCGGGCATCATCGCTGGCGCTCCGCGTGGAAGCCCTGGAAGAGGCCTTCGAAGTCCGCCATGCGCTGCTCGGCGGTGCCCACGGGGGCGACGTAGCTGAAGTCGAAGACGCAGTTGTCCTTCTTCACCACCACCAGCTCCAGGGAGATGGGCACGCCGTCGAGCTTCGCGACGTAGCGGCTCCTCAGGGCCTCGCGGCCATCCAGGGTGAAGGTGCGCTGGCCCAGGTCCTGGCGCTCGGTGAAGCCCATGAGCAGGTGCTTGGTGAGGACCTGGAGGGACGGGTCGTCGTGGTCCTTGCAGGTGGCGTTGGTGGCGATGACGCGGCCGGTGTCGCCGCGCTCCACGAAGGCCAGGTCGTTGTCGGCGAAGCCGCGGCGCTCCCAGACGTCGTTGGAGAGCGGACCGACGCGGTACTTCACGTCGGACTTCTGGAGCACCGAGTCCTCGAACGTCGCGCGGTGGCACCCCGCGAGGAGGGCGGACAGCACGAACGTCAGCAGCAAGCGCGGCATGGCACCATTTCGTTCGTCCCGGAGGGACCCGGGTGGGGACGGCGGGCATGGTCATGGTGCACGCCCGTCAGGTCCGCAAGGACTTCGTCGGAGCGAACGTCGACTCACGGACGCGCGCCCTGCGAGGGCCCGGCGCCCCGGAAGGGCCCCGGACGGCAGGGGGAGGCGGGGTGCCCCCGGGCTTGCCCAGGGCCCATGTTCAGCCGGGAGCCGGGGATTCTCCCGAGGAGGATTCGATGGACGGCGGACTGGCGATATTCGGATTCGGGTTGTTCATGCTGTCGATTGCCTCGCTGTACGCGCGCACGGCGTACTGGCTGGCGTGGCCGCTCTTGGCCATCTCCATGCTGGCCATGGGCATGGCGTTCAGCGAGTCGAAGCGCCTGCGGGACCTGTCGTTGGGGATCGCCGCGGTGCTGGGGGTGTTGTTCATCGCCGCGCTGGCCGTGGGCACCGTGTGGTGGCTGACCCTGGCGGTGTTCCTGTTCGCGGTGGCGTTCGGGCTGCTCTGGGCGGAGTTCCGCTTCGAGTACTTCGGGCACGTGACGCGGCAGGAGTTGCCCCACCACACGCACCGCCGGACGGTGCACTGGCCCTGGCACCGGCGGCGGGCGCACTAGGGTTGTGACGGCGCTTCTTCCAGGGCCACCTGTCCCGAGTGGACGGTGAGCCAGAGCGTGTCACTGGCGGCGGCGGCTCTCACGAGCCCCGCGTCGGTGGTGGTGAGGAAGACCTGCGCGCCGCTCCGGGCCAGGTAGCCCATGAGATAGGCATTGCGCTCGGGGTCCAGCTCGCTGGAGACGTCATCCAGCAGCAGCAGGGGGAGGAAGCCCATGGCGGCCTCCAGGTTTTCGATTTCGGCGATCTTCCAGCCCAGCACCAGGGCGCGCTGCTGCCCCTGGCTCGCGTAGGCGCGCGCGCTGCGGCCGCCCAGCGTGACGGACACGTCGTCCACGTGCGGGCCCACGGAGGTGAAGCCCCGGTCCAGGTCACGGCGCAGGCGCGCGGAGAGGGCCTCGCGCAGGGCGGTGGCGAGCGCGGCCTCGTCGGCGTGGGCGAAGTCCGCGCCCAGGTGGGCGGGGTGGTAGCCGTAGACAGCGGGGTCGGCGGTGCGGCCGATGGACGCGAAGGTGGCCTGGGCGCGCGGGGCGAGTTCGGCCATCAGCGCGCGGCGGCGGGCGTAGAGGCGAGCGCCCGCGCGGGCGAGCGTTTCGTCGTACGCGTCGAGGTACGCGGCGTCGACGGTGGCGCCTTCGCGCAGCAGGCGGTTGCGGTTCTTGAGGGCGCGGGCGTACTCGCGGCTTTCCTTGAGGAAGGCGGGGAAGCGGTTGAAGACGGCGCGGTCGAGGAAGGCACGGCGGGCGTCGGGGCCGCCCTTGATGACCTCCAGGTCATCCGGGGTGAAGGCGACGACGGAGACGCCGCCGAAGTAGTCCTCGAGGCTGGCGGCCTTCTTGCCGTCCACGAGGGCCTGGCGGGTGCCACCGCCGACCTCGACGGAGATTTCGCGCTCGGCGCCCTTGAGGAGGAAGCGGCCGGAGACGCGAGCGGCCTGGGAGCCCCAGCGGACGAGCTCCGAGAGGCGGCCGGCGCGCAGGGGCTTGAGGGTGGCGAGGAAGTAGAGCGCCTCCAGGAGGTTGGTCTTCCCCTGCCCGTTCTGGCCCACGGCGATGGTCGCGTGGGTGCTGGGTGCGAGCTGCACCGCCGGGAGGTTGCGGAAGTCCTGGACCTGGAGCGAGAGGAGGCGCACAGCGTCACCGTGAAAGGGGAATGCTTCGTACTACATGCGTCCCCTGACAGGGCCAGGATGTGGGGTGCTCCCTCGTCTGGAGGGCGCGGGAGCGTTACGGACAGAGCCGTCGCCGCCAGCGGTCCAGGTAGTTGGCGATGCCGTCGTCGGCATCCACGGGTGCGTACATGAAGGGCTTCAGGAAGCAGGCCAGGGCGCGGTACTGGGGCGGGATGGGTTCCTGTTCGATGTCGATGGCCGTGGGCCATTCGCTCAGGGTCACCAGCAGTCGCTCCTGTTCCATGGGGAGGAGGGAGACCTCCGGGAACGGCAGTGCCTGTCTCAGCGCTTCGGTGCCGCCCATCCGCTCCAGGAGTGGTGAGCCCAGGAACGTGAGCCAGTGCGCGCCCAGGGAGTGGAGCCCGATGACCGAGCCGAGGCCGGCGACAGCTGGCAGATCCACCCCCAGATAGCGCACGGAGTACTTCTCCAGGACCTTCCAGTCGCCTGCGGTCCAGGAGCCTTCACGAGAGGCAAGGCCGAAGCTCGCGTATCCGAAATGGAAGGGCAGCTCCCGAGCCAACTCCAACACCAGATCACGCATCCGCTGGGGCCCATGCTCCAGGAGGTACTCAGTCGGGAAGGTGAAGGACATCGCGGTGTTGGACCCAACGCAGAGAGGTCGTTCGATCCGGTTGCTGTGGTATTCGAACTGGTATCCTCCGGTTCCTCCAGGCAGGTCGGACAACTCGACGTGCCAGGCCAAGCGGGAGGGTCGATCCACCATCCGCTTGCGAATGACCTCCCATCCGTCCTCATCCAGCTCAAGGACGTCGCCATCATCCGCGCCGTACCAGTTCAGCGACTGGGGCGGCGTAGCTCGAAGATAGGTCTGCAAGGCCCGCCAGCACGCCTGGGCCACGATGCTGTGGTCGTAGGGGATGAAGAACGAGACCACGACCCCGTCGCGGGCCACGACATCGCCCCTCCTGGCGTGAAGACGAAGGGTGGGGAAGTTCTCGCTCATGGCGGGGGCAATACTCCATCGCGAGGAGAAACGAGCAGGGCTCTCCCACCAAGCGCATCCTCGTAGATCATTTTCTGCGTCTTTCCATCGTAGGGGCTGCTCCCTCCATACTTGGTCCACCGAGGCTCGTTGTCCTCAGGGCAAGGGAACTTGAAGTCCAGGGTGAGCGCGGCCTTGCCCAGGCTGCGGTCCGCATAGAGCACGAGGTCCGGCTTGATGGTGCCCCGGAGTTCATCGGTGCAACCGTCGGCGAGCATCCGCGCCTCCTTCTCCCGGCTGATCGTCTCCACGAACCGGGCATTCGGATAGTAGCGGTAGCGCTGCTCGATGCTGTAGGGCGCGGCCCAGAGATCCTTGAGCACCTCCTCCGCGCACTGCAGGACCAGGACGTGCTTCTGCTTCCCCAACTGCATGGCCCGGGTGATGGGACTGCCGCAGCGGTCGCGCCCCACCACCTCGCGGCACTCCTGCCGCGTCGGAGGACGATTCTGGAAGAAGCGCGCATTGCCCTGACGCTCCGCCTGGACGGCGCACGCCGCGAGTCGTTTCTCCAGCTCATCCGCGCTGTGGTCCCTCTGCATCAAGCCGAGGATGACCGGGGCGGCCTGGACCAGGGTGGAAGCCGAGGTGGAAGAGGCACCCTGCTCTGCCACCACGACCACATGGCGCAGCCTCGCGGCGGTCTCCGTGTCGACGAAGCGCAGGTCACCATGCGCGGAGCGCCGCGAGCTTCCACCAGCGCAGGCCGTGAGCAGCGCGAAGACCGCGCACAGCTTCGCGTTCGTCACAGCGCCGCCGTCGCTCCCGTCCAGTGCTGCGCGGCCCAGCCCAGGGCTCCCAGGCCCACCACCAGCGCGCAGTACTCCACGAGCGTGCGGCGGTCGCCCTTCTCCGATGCGGGCGTGAGCAGGGCCCGGAACACCGCCACCGCGGCGATGAGCAGCAACAGGTTCTCTCCCGTGGCGAACCACGTCGCGCCCAGCACCGCCACCGCCATCCACCGCTGGTCGCGCGCCAGGGCCCGGAAGCCTCGGGAGCCGTCCAGCTGCCACACCGGCACCAGGTTGAACAGGTTCAGCCAGGCCGCCGCGTGCGCGATGGCGCCCAAGGCCTTCCATCCCGTCAGCACCGCCGCCGCCAGCGCCACCAGCGCCGCCGCGCTGCCCCAGATGGGCCCCGCCAATCCCACGCGCGCGTCCTCGCGCTCATCCACCGGCACCTGCTTCAGCCGCACGAACGCACCCAGGCCCGGGATGAACATGGGCGCGTCCGCCTTCATGCCCAGCCGCCGCAGCGACGCCACGTGCCCCATCTCATGCACGTAGATGCAGGCCACCAGCCCCAGCGCGAAGCTCCAGCCCCACAGCGTCCAGTACACGCTCGCCGCGAACAGCATGGAGAACAGCGTGCTCGCGTTCGTGAGCCCGAGCAGCAGCAGCTTCCCCTTGCCCAACAGCAGCGCCAGCACGAACTTGAACTTCCACAGCATCAGGCCCACCGCGCCCATGCTGGCCAGCACCTTCGGCATCCCCGAACGCTTGCGCTCCGCCTCCGCCAGCGGCACCGCCAATCCCTGCGCGTCCGCCTGCTGACTCAGCGCCGTCACCTTCGCCGTCACCTGCGCGTGCTGCGCCGTGTCCGGCGGCAACAACTCCAGCGCCTCGCGCCACAGCGCCAGCGCCTCCATCGTCGCGCCCCGCCCCGACGCCGCCTGCGCGTCCGCCGCCAGCTGCGTCAGCCGCTTCGCGTGCACCAGCCTCCGGCACGACGGACACGTGAGCAGCCGGGGCGCCAGCTCCGAACCACACCCCTCACACCGCTGCGTGAGGAGCGCTACCGCGAGCGCCTCAGCCAACGGACCGCTCCTGCTCCGCCGGCGCGGCCTCACCCTCGGCCGGCGCCTCCGCCAGCTTGAACGGCCCCGCGATGTTCAGCTCCGCCCGCTTCGTGCGGCGCCATGCCTCGAAGAGCGCGAAGCCGTAGATGAGCCCCGACATCGGCTGCTCGATGCCCACGAGCACCGGCAGCGCCGGGGTCAGCACCACGGTCGTCGCCACCGCGGCGACGGCCTGGGCCACCTCATCCGGCGGCTCCACCGGCTCGGAATCCAGCGAGTGCGACGCCGCGTGGAAGGTCTGGAAGTCCGACCGCTCCTTCATCGCCTTGTACAGATCCGGCGACAGCGACGCGCCCACCGCCAGGTACGTCAGCAGCACCGCGAGCGCCTGGTAGCCCCGCCCACCGCGCGACTCCGAGCCCTTGAACACCGCCGTCCCCACCATCCACCCCACGAGGATGGCGATGAGGCCGATGTTGTAGCCCGTCAGGCTCACCACCCAGTAGACAATGGCCCCCGCGATGCCCGCGCCAAAGCCATACATCGACGCAGTCAGGGCCCGCTTCGACTTCGAGCCGCCCTTCATCGCCTCCTCCACCTCCTCGCGGCACGCGGGGCACAGCAGGCGCTGGTTCACCTCGTAATAGACGCTCTGGATGGCGCACTGGCAGACGGTGCACTTCGTCGCCGGGGGCGCCTCGGTGAACTCGGCACGGTCGAACTGCAGCGATGCCTCATCGGAGGCTGGCGGAGGAACAGGCTGGGTCATGGACGGGATTGAGACGCGAAAGGAAACCGCGCCTCCAACCTAACAGAGGCCACCCGCAGCCCCCAAACCGGTGTCTGTCTTCAGCCGTCCTGCCGCAGCGCCGCGTGACGCGCCGCCTGCACCAGCGCCACCAGGTCCCCGTTTCGCGCCACGTCGCCTCCCGCGGGCTTCGCGTGCTCGGGTGAGAACAGCCGCGCGGGCGTGCGCGCCTGGCCCCGCAGCATCACGAAGAGGCGCAGCGCGTCCCGCAGGGCCTCCGCCTCCGGCCCCTCCTCCGCGCGCGCCCGCTGCGCGGCCTGCTCCAGCCGGGCCCACGCCACCTCTTCGTTCCACGCGCCCCGGGGCCGCTCGCGAGACAGGGCCGCCAGCGCCGCCGCCGTCTCCACCAGCCCCGCGCGCCCTTCCGTGAAGACGCTCCGCCCGGACAGCCGCAGCGCCGGGTCCTCCGACAGCGCCGCCCGCCAGGACAACAGCGCGGGCAGCTCCGCTTCGCGCGGCACCACCGGCGCCAGCTCCGCCTCCAGCACCGCGCGCACGCGCACCCGCGCCACGTCGTGCCAGAAGGCCGCGTGGAGCAGCAGCTCCGGCCCGCTGCGCGCCACCCGCGTCGGCGCCCGGCGCATGCGCCGCTGGAGGAAGTCCTTCACCCGCCCCCGGCTGTCGTAGCGCTCCAGCCGCTCCCACAGCGCCACCAGCGCGGCGGCGCCCAGGGGCAGCGCCCGGGCCAGCTCGCGCGCCTCGTCGTCGCTGAAGGCCGGCGCCCCTTCCGTCACCGGGCGCTTGAACACACGCTCGAAGACCTCGCCCGCGGCGCACGCGGCGCGCAGCTCCGGCAGGTTGCGCGGCAACAGCTCCACGGCCTGGGCCCAGACGCGGCCACCCAGGAACGGCGCCGCGTCCAGCACCTCCGTCTCCAGGCGCAACAGCCGCGCCCCCAGCGTCGCGGGCACGGGCTCCACGTCTTCGTCCGACGACGACGAGGACAGCCGCCGCTCCGCCGCGCGCTCCACCGCGTCGCGCAGGCGCTCCACCTCGTGCATCAAGCGGACGGGCGCGGCGTCGCTCGGCCAGGCTTCCGCCTCCACGCGGCGTCGCAGCGCGGCCAGCGTCACGTCCACCTCCGGCTGGGCGGTGGCCACCTCACGCAGGAGCTCGAAGTGGTTGCGGATCCGGTCCTTCCAGAAGAAGGACTCCAGCACGCCCTTGAGCGCGCGGTAGCGCAGGCGCGTGGCCTCCAAGAGGTCCGCTCGGTCCTCCAGCCGCGCTCTCAGGTCATCTGGACGGGTGGCCACGTCCCCATCATAGGGAGCCGCCGCGCCGGGCGCAGGCCTCCCCATGGCGCGGAGCGTCGGACGTGGAACGCTGGCGCCCCGCCGACGTAGGAAGTTGGACGCCAGCCTCGCCGGCTCAGACGCGCATGGGCATGACCACGGCGGTGAAGCTGCGGTCGCCGGGGCCGTGCAGCACGCCCGGGCTGTGCTCGTCGCCCAGCTCGAAGCTGACCTCGTCCGTCTCCGTCACGCCCAGCACGTCCATGAGGTAGCGGGCGTTGAAGCCGATGGTGATGTCGTTGCCCTGGTAGTCCACGTCCAGCGCGTCGCGCGCCTCACCCAGGTCCGGGTTGCTGGCCGTGATGAGCAGCTTGCCCTTCTCCAGGCCGATGCGGATCGCGTTGCTCTTGTCCGCGGACAGGAGGGCAATGCGCTTGAGGCCTTCCAGCAGGCGCACCTTCGGCACGAGGACGACCTTCTCGCCCTCCTTGGGGATGACGCGCTGGTACTCGGGGAACTGCCCGTCGATGAGGCGCATCACCATGGTGAGGCCCGGCTTCTTGAACAGCGCCGAGTTCTCCGCGAACCCCAGGTGGCACTCCGCGTCCGGGGCCTCGTCCAGCAGGCGCTTGAGCTCCATCAGGCCCTTGCGCGGGATGATGACGCCGCTCTTGAGCTTGAAGTCGCCGGACATCTCTCGCTCGATGAGCGACAGCCGGTGGCCGTCCGTGGCCACCATGCGGACCTTGCCGCTCTGCTGCGGCTCGAAGAAGACGCCGTTGAGGATGTAGCGCGTCTCGTCGCTGGAGATGGCGAACTGGGTCTTCTTGATCATCTCCAGCAGCACGTTGCCGGAGATCTGCACCAGGGGAGCGTTCTCCTCCTTGGGCAGCTTCGGGTACTCCTCGGCGGCCATGCCGACGATCTTGAAGTGCGCGGAGCCGGAGGAGATGTCGACGTAGTTGTTCGCCAGCTTCTTGAGCGTGACCTCCGCGTCCGGGAGGTTCTGCACGATGTCGAAGACGTACTTGGCGCTCAGCGTGACGGCGCCCGGCTTGGACACGTCCGCGGGGTGCTCGGACACGATGCCGATGTCCAGGTCGAAGGCCGTGACGGTGATGCTGCCCTTGTTCGCCGTGAGCAGCACGTTGGCGAGGATGGGCATCGTCGTCTTGCGCTCCACGATGCCCTGGGCGCGGTAGAGGGCCTTCTTCAGCTCGTCGGCGGCGATGCGGAATTCCATCGTGGGCGTCCTTACAGGTCACGGCCCCGGAGGCCGATCTCTTGGGGCGCGGGTGTACAACGAACGGATAGGCCCTTCCACCCTCTTGCTTGGCCTTTCGAGCCCCGCTCCGCTCTCTTCCGGACTCTCCGGGAGCCCATGTAGGACATGGAGGAAAATCGCCCCTGTCGCCCTGGCAGGAGGGCGCGCGGCCGGGCAGAGTGGACCCGGCCGTGCCCTTCCCGCGTTGTAGGAGGGCACCCGTCCTCCTTCCGGAGTCGCCATGAACGCCCGCTCGCTGATCCTGTCCGCCGTGCTCGTGCTCGGTCCGGTGGCGTGCAGCACGCCGTCCTCCCCCTCCGCGCAGCCGTCCGGCGGCGATGTGTCCGGCGCGGCGGCCCCCGCCGACCTGAAGCGGACCGAAGTGGAAGCGCCCTCGGGCGCCGCCAACGAGCCCGGTACGGCCGCCCCCACCCCCTCACCCGGAGACGCCACCATGACCACCAGCACCGTCTACATCATCAAGGACAACGGGAAGCGCTGCTTCGCGCCGCCCTGCGACCACTACGACCTGTTCGCGGCGGACGCGCCGGACAAGAAGCTCCAGACCCTCCATGAGATCGACCTGACGGCCGTCACCGGCGGGGACTCCGAGAAGACGGGGGAGCTGCTGCAGCGCGCGTCCAAGGGCGGCCCCGGCCTCAAGGTGGAGGGCACGCTGGACAAGCGGCTCAAGGCCGGCCCGGCGGGCGACGCCATCGTCCTGCGCGCCACGCGCATCGTCGGCTGAGGCCCTCGCTTCCGGGACCGCCGCTCCCTGGCGGTCCCGGCGAAGCTCAAAGCCGCACACCCACCTGGAAGCCGGGCCAGCGCTGCATGCGCGTGTCCGAGGCAATCATGTGCGAGCGCACCGGCAGCGTGGTCAGCTTCGCGAACTCCGGCTCGCCCCAGGTGAACGCCACGTTGTAGGTGGGCCCGGCGAACACGGCCAGCCTCGGCATCACCTGGAAGCCCAGCATGGCGCGCGCCTGCGACAGCAGGTTGTTGGACGCGCTGGAGAACGGGTCCCGCGTGGACAGCACCTGGCTGGCCGCGACGTCCACGTCCACCCAGAAGCGCGAGCCCAGCGGGATGTGCCCGCCCAGCCCCAGGCCCAGGCTGAAGCGCTGGATGCGGTCGTCCGGGCCAAGGCCCGCGAGCAGCGTCGTGTAGAAGTGCTTGCCGCCGAACTTCAGCGCCACGTTGGTGAGCTGCACGTCGCTGCCGAACACCTCCAGGTGCAGCTGGCCCTTCTTCTCGTACGAGACCAGGCCCACCGGGGCGCCGTGCACCTCGTCGGAGACGTTCACGAGCCCCAGCTGCATGCCGTGCACCGTGTCCGCGATGTTGATCAACCCCAGCTGCATGCCGGACACGTCGCCGCCCAGGTTGATCAACCCCAGCTGCATGCCGGTGAGGGACGGGGCGCGGTTGAGCAGCACCGCCCCCTGGATGCCCCACGCGGCCTTCGCCACGGAGTTGTGGCCCAGCGTGAACTGCACGCCCTTCATGGTGCCGTTCGCGTGATTGACACCCAGTGACAGCTGCACTCCGGTGGCGTCCGCAGTGGTGACGTTGACGCCCAGCGCCGCCTGCATGCCGCCCAGCGAGCCGCGCGCCACGTTCGCGCCCAGGGCCAGCTGCCCCACGCCGTCCACGTCCCCGTTGGCCACGTTGAGCCCCAGCGTCGCCTGGGCGCCCCGCACCGCGCCGCCCGCCACGTTGGTGACCAGCGACAGCTGCGCGCCAGCCACGTCCGCGCCGGACGTGTTGAAGCCCAGCGCCAGGGCCAGGCCGGACACCTCCGCGTCGTACACGTTGCCCGCCAGGCCCAGCGCCAGACCGCCGCCCAGCGCTGCTCCGCCGTTGACCACGCCCAGCGCGAAGCGGTTCTCCACCGCCGCGCGGCCCGCCCTCAGCGTGTTGGTGCTCATGGAGGGCACCAGGCTCAGGTTCACCGGCAGCTGCTGCCGTCCCTGGGGAGACACTGCCACGCCGCCGCCGCGCATCACGGTGGCCTCGTGGCCCACGCCCAGGAAGTCACCGGGGGCGAGCGGCGTGCGTGCGCCTTCCTTCAGGGTGAAGGCCGCTTCGGACACGCCGCCATCCCACTCGCGCCGGGCGCGGTAGGCGCCGGGGGCCAGGCCCAGCTCGGTGGCGCGGCCGGACTGCTTCTGCACCTCCACCACCAGCGTGCCCACCGCGTCGCGCACGTACAGGCGGCCCTCCAGCGGCTCCGTGAGGACCAGGCCCGCGGTGGTGGCGCGCAGGTCGGTCATCACCAGGTCACCGGTGCCCGCCAGCTCGATGTCGTAGTTGGGGTGCTGCGCGCCGCCCTGCGTGCGCTCGGTGCGCGAGAGCGTTTCGTGGAAGGCGAACTGGTAGGCCTCCGTGAGGGTGACGCGGCCGTCGTGGGTGACGTCCGCGGCGCCGCGCAGGCCGGACAGCAGGTGGTGCGTGAAGAACGAGCCGCCCAGCCGGTCCGACTCCTGCGACGCCTCGTCCGCGCTGGAGGAGGTGAGGATGGCGTGGCCCTTCACCTGGATGCCGGAGTCCACCAGGAACGCGGGCCGCGACACGCCGCCCTTCTTGCGCGCGAACGCACCGGACGCGCAGGAATCCAGCACCGCGATCCGCACGTCCGCGGGCAGCCCCTCCAGCGAGCGGCGCAATTCGCCGTAGTCCAGACGCTGGCCCTTGAGCAGCAGCCCCTCGTCGTCCGAGTGGCCGGAGTAGTACAGCAGCACCTCCACGCGCCGGGCCCCGGCCGTGCGCACGCCTTCCGCCAGGCGGCGCACCTTGTCGAAGCCGGCGAGCACGCCCGCGCGGTCCACGTCCGTGAGGAGCACGCGGTCCTGGGGCAGCACGCCGCCCAGCTCCGACAGCACCGTGGAGAAGGCCTTCGCGTCGGTCTCCGCGTAGCGCAGCCGCACGCGCTCCGGGCCGCCGTCGTTGACGCCCACGAGCAGGGCCAGCCGGCGCACGGCGGCGGTCTCCGCGGCGTGGACGGGGGTGGCCGCGCCCAGCGCGAACAGGAGGATGACGAGCGCTCTCATGGGGAGGGCTTCTCCAGCAGGAAGGACGTCTGGTTCAAGCCCGAGGGCAGGGTCAGCGGCGCGGTGCGCGCCTCGGGGGAGGTGGCCAGGACGCGCGCGGCGGCCATCACGCCCTCCAGCTCGAAGGGGCTGTCCGAGGTGACGAGGAAGAAGCGCTCGAAGCCGGGGGCGTCGTCCAGCTCGTAGGCGCGGGGCAGCACGTGCGTGCCGCTGCGTTCCAGGGGCGCGGACGTGTCGCCCAGGGCGGGCAGGTGCGGGGTGACGGCGCCCCGGCCGTCCACGGAGAGGATGACGCCGTGGGCGTGGCCGGCGGCGGTGTACGACAGCTGGACCACGTCACCGGCGTGGGCGGGGGCGCCGTCGGTGAGGCGCTCGGAGCGGGTGTCGGCTTGGCGGTGGACGTCGAGCCGGGGCTGCAGGCCCTTGCTGCGGGTGGGCTCCAGGACGCCGGGGGTGCCCGTCTGGGCCCAGGGGTCGCGCGTTTCCTGCGGGGATGCTCCCGGCCGCGCGAGGACGACGAAGGCGGCGGCGGCGAGCACCGGCACCAGCGCGGGCAGGAAGCGCCAGGAAGGGCGCGATGGGGGGGCCTCGGCGAAGGGGGTGTGGGCGCGGGCGAAGCGGGCCTTCACCTCGTGGGCGACGCGGTCCGGGGGCAGGGCCTCCAGGGTGGCGCGCGAGTCGGCCTCCAGGGCGGCGAGGCGGGCGGGGCCGTCGGGTTCGCGGGACAGGCGGTCGCGGGCGGCGGCGAGTTCGTCCGGGGGCAGCTCCCCCAGGGCGATTCGCTCCAGCAGCCAGTCCGGGGTGCGGTGGGGGGACGTCATGCGGCCTCCAGCTCCTGCAGGACAGCGGACAGGGCCCGGAGGCGCTTGCGCACTCCGGACACGGACAGGCCCACCTCGCGGGCGGTCTCCTCCAGCGTCATGCCGTCCACCAGGTGGAGCACGGCGATGTCGCGGCTGGACGCGGGCACGCGGCCAAAGAGCCGGTCCAGCAGGCCCCGGGCGGCGGTGCGCGCCTCGGTGTCGCCGGACGCGGCGATTTTGAGCACCAGCTCGTCGTCGCGGTCCTCGGGGCGCCGCTTCGCGCCGCGAAGGCGGTTGAGGCACACGCGGGTGGCGATTTGATGCAGCAGGCTGGAGGGGCCCGCGTCCTTCAGCGCGGACTGGTAGCGCAGCAGTTGAACGAACACGTCATGCATGGCGTCCACGGCCTGTTCCTCGTCGCGCAGCAGGAAGCGGCAGCGCCGGAGCACCTGGGGGCCATAGCGTCGGTAATAGGCCTCCACATCGACGGACACCGCACGCGCCTCCCGGTTGGGCAGGGGAACACCGGCGCCCCGCAAACCTGTCACCGGCATTTTGACGAAAGCCGCGTCCCTACCCCGTTTCCCCCCACCCCGGCCACCCCGGGCCGGGGTGGGGGGAAACGGGGTAGGGA
>NZ_RAWM01000161.1 GCF_003668875.1 Corallococcus interemptor
AGAGACAGCCTCACGGCCCCCCATCCGTCCACCCTTTCGGGCAGCGGGAAGGCTCCGGGCCCCACCCTCGCGGTCACGGCCTGCGTTCCCGTGTATGGGGCTTCGCCCTCCACCACGCCGTAGACCACCTGATCCGCGTGGCGGTGCGGCACGAACAGCCCGGGCGGCCGGCGCTGCGGCATCTTCCGCGCCACGATGGCGTCCCCGTCCCCCGTCAGCCCGTGGCACACCGCGCACCAGGTCTCATAGGCCGTGCGCCCCTGCTCCAGCAGCTCCCCCGTCAACGGCACCGGCACCGCTTGAACCCAGCCGCCCTCCGCCGTGAGCCCCTGAGTGTCCCCTCGCGCGCGCCACTCCTGCGCCACCGTCCCCGGCACAAGGGGCCGCATGGCCCGGCCGTCCTCGAAGAACGGGCTCGGCTTGAACGCCTCCGCTCGCGGCTGTGACGCCATCGGATCCGTGTCGTCGCACGCGGCCACCCCTCCCAGCAGCGCCATGAGCGTCCAGCGCTTCATCGCGCGCCCTCCGCCACCACCGACACCTGCCGCGCTCCCAGCTCGCGCAGCGCGGCCTCCGCCTGCGGCGCGTCGTCGCGGTCCACCGCCACGCTCGCCCAGAAGCCGTCCACGGACGCGCTGCGGAAGGACTCCACGTCGAACACCGGGTGCGTCACGTGCGGGAAGCCGAAGAGCAGCATCAGCGCGCCGAACACCGTCAGCGCCGCGCTCAACACCGCCAGCTCGAACGTGATGGGCAGGTTCGTGGGCACGCTGTGCAGCGGCCGGCCTCCCACGTCCAACGGATAGTCCACCGCGTTCGTGAACCACTGCGTGACGTACGCGAACACCGCCCCGCCCAGCCCCGCGCCCAGGGTCAGCAATGGCAGCCATGAGCGCTTCAGCCCCAGCGCCTCGAACGTCTCCTCCACCGGGAACGGCGTGTGCGCGTCCAGCTGCGCGAAGCCCTTCGCCCTCAGGGCCTTCAGCGCGGCCACCAGCGCGTCACTCGACGCGAACTCTCCCAGCACCCAGTGGCGGCTCATGGCGCACCACCGGGCCGGGTGCCCTCTTCACGCCGGAACTGGAGCGACGCGTCCACCTCGCGCTGGAGCTCCTTCATCTCGCTCACCGACACGGCCGGCACGAACTTCAGGAACAGCAGGAACGCCGTGCCGAAGAACGCCACCGTGCCCCCCAGCAGGCTCCAGTCCACCCAGGTGGGCCGGTACGCCGCCCAGGACGACGGCAGGAAGTCCATGCTCAGCGACGCCACCACGATGAGGAAGCGCTCCGTCCACATCCCCACGTTGATGAGCAGTGACGCCACCCACAGCACCGCCACGTTCGTGCGCATCCGAGGGAACCAGAACAGCTGCGGCACCAGCACGTTGCAGAACACCTGCATCCAGAACAGCGGCGCGTAGGGCCCGGAGAACTCGGCCTCCGTGGCGTGCAGCTCGAAGGGGTTCGCGCTGAACCAGGCGAAGAAGTGCTCCTGGATGTAGCCGTAGGTCACCATCCAACCCGTGGCCAGCAGCACCTTCGCCATGTTGTCCAGGTGCAGCGGCGTCACCACGTGCTCGATGCCCAGCGCCTTGCGCGCGGGAATGAGCAGGGTGATGACCAGCGCGAAGCCGCTGAACACCGCGCCCGCGACGAAGTACGGCGGGAAGATGGTGGTGTGCCAGCCCGGCAACTGCGCCACCGCGAAGTCGAAGGACACGATGGTGTGCACGCTCACCACCAGCGGCGTGGCCAGCCCCGCCAGCAGCAGGTAGCCCGTGCGCCACTGCCGCCAGTGCCTCGCCGAGCCCCTCCACCCCAGGCTCGCCAGCCCGTACCAGAAGCGCGCCCGGGGCGTCCTCGCCGTGTCCCGCGCCGTGGCCAGGTCCGGAATCAGCCCCACGAACCAGAACAGCAGCGACACCGTGAGGTACGTCCCCACCGCCGCGATGTCCCACGTCAGCGGCGAGCGGAACTGCGGCCACGCCCGCAGGCTGCTGGGGTACGGCACCAGCCAGTAGAACTTCCACGGCCGCCCCAGGTGCAGCAGCGGGAAGAGCCCCGCGCACGTCACCGCGAAGAGCGTCATCGCCTCCGCGAAGCGGTTGATGGAGCCGCGCCACTTCTCCTGGAACAGCAGCAGGATGGCGCTGATGAGCGTCCCCGCGTGGCCAATTCCAATCCACCACACGAAGTTCGTGATGCCGAACGCCCACGCCACCGGGATGTTGTTGCCCCACGTCCCCACGCCCACGAAGAGCGTGGCGCAGATGGCCACCACCAGCAGCGCGGTCCCGGCCAGCCCCAGCGCCAGCAGCGCCCACCAGGTCCGGCCCGGGGGGCGGTGCACGAAGGCCAGCAGCGACTCGCTGTAGGCGCGGTCGGAGTGGCGCCCCTCCAGCAGCGGGTGCTCGGTGAGCGGGTCCCCGGGCGCGGGCACCTGCGGGTCGGCGGTGCTCATGCGCCTCCCTTCGGCGCCGGGTTCTTCAGGCGCACCAGGTGCACCGTGCGCGGCTGGGTGCCCAGGGAGTTGAGCAGCTTGTAGTGCCGGGGGTCCTCGTGCTCCCGGCGCACGCGTGAGTCCGGCGCGCGCAGGTCTCCGAAGGTGATGGCCTCCGTGGGACAGGCCTGCTGGCAGGCGGTGCGGACCTCGCCTTCACGCACGTCCCGCTGCGCCGAGCGCGCGACGGTGCGCGCCCGTTCGATGCGCTGCACGCAGTACGTGCACTTCTCCATCACCCCGCGCGAGCGCACCGTCACGTCCGGGTTCTGGCGCAGCTGCGTGAGGGGTTCGCGCCGCTGGTACTCCAGGTAGTTGAAGCGGCGGACCTTGTAGGGACAGTTGTTGGAGCAATACCGGGTCCCGATGCAGCGGTTGTAGACCATCTGGTTGAGGCCCTCGTCCGAGTGGACGGTGGCGTTCACCGGGCACACGTACTCGCAGGGCGCGGCCTCGCAGTGCACGCACGCCACGGGCTGGGTGATGAAGCCCGGGTCGTCCGGGTCCCCCAGGAAGTAGCGGTCGATGCGCAGCCAGTGCATCTCCCGGCTGCGCAGCACGCCGTCGCGGCCCACCACGGGCACGTTGTTCTCCGCCTGGCAGGCCACCATGCACGCGCTGCACCCGGTGCACCGGTGCAGGTCGATGGCCATGGCCCACTGGTGGCGGTCGCTCTTGAGCAGAGCGTTGGGTGGGTAGAGCCGCTCCGGCTTCTCCTGGAGGGATTCGAGCGCCTGGGGCTTCGCGAGGAAGGACGCCTGCGTGAACTGGAGCGCCAGCTGACGGCCCTCCATGCTCCAGTGTTCCTGCGTGAGCGCCAGCGCGTGGTGCCGGCCCGTGCGGGTGATGTTCGTGATGCCACCGCCCCACGACAGGGAACTGGACCGCAGCGTGTACGCGTTGACGCCGACGCCCTGCCCCACCGGGCCCACGCGCTCGCGGCCGTGGCCCAGCGCCAGCGTCACCGTGTCGTCCGGCTGGCCGGGCAGCACCAGCACGGGCACCTCCAACGCCTTGCCCTGTACCTCGATGCGAGCCACGTCTCCCTTCTCCAGCTTCAGCGCCCGCGCGGTGGCCGGGGAGAGCAGCGCCGCGTTGTCCCAGGTGAGCTTCGTCACCGGGTCGGGCAGCTCCTGGAGCCACGCGTTGCCCGCGAAGCGGCCGTCGTACAGCCGTGAGTCCAGCACCAGGGCCAGCTCCAGGCCCTCGGGTGCTTTGGGTTCCGGAACCTCCCGGGCCGCCTTCAAGACCGCGGCCTCGTCCAGCACGGCCCGCGCGGGTGCGGACTGGGTCCCGGGAATCACGCCGTCCGCGAGCCACGCCTCCCAGCGCGCCTCGAAGTCCGGTGGCGAGGCCGTGCGTTCACGCCACAGGGACTTGAGCAGGTCGTACGGGCTTTGTGAGTCCAGGCCCGCGAAGACGGACAGCAGCTCCACCTCGGAGACCGCGCCTGGGAACAGGGGCGCGATGAGGGGTTGCAGCACGGACGCGGTGCCGTCGGGTGCGCGGCCGTCGCGCCAGGACTCGAAGGGGTGCGTCGCGGGGACGAAGGTGGGGCAGAGGGCCGCGGTCTCGTCCTCGTGGAGGCCGTGGTACAGCCGGAACGGGACGCGCTCCAGGTCGCGCGTGAAGCCTGAATCCACCGCTTCCGTCCAGGCCGGGTTCCACGCCGTGATGATCAGCGTGTCCACCCGTCCATCGAGCAGCTCCCCCGGGAGCTGACCCATCGCCTCCGGGAAGGCCACGGGCTCGATCAACCGGGGCGCGTTGCCCAGCGCTTCGTCCATCGCGAACGCCAGCGCATGCACCAGGGGCGGTTGACCCGGGCCCACCGTCACCCGGCCCTGCCCCCGGTGCGCGAGCAGGTCCCTCGCCGCACCGCGCACCCAGGCGCGCTGCGCGTCCGTCAGCGCGGGCGTGGGAACGCGCAAGCTCGCGAGCCCCGAGGCCAACGTGCTCCCGCCCGTTCCCTTCCCCACCTCCGCCGCCAGCGCGAGCATCAACGCGACGCCCTGTGACGGCCGCATCCGCAGCCGTTCGTCCGCGAAGCCTCCCGTGAGGGTCAGCGTGCTCTCCGCGACCCACAGCCGGTTCATCGCCTCCGGCTTGCGCGCGCTCACGAAGTCCCGCGCCGCGCGCAGGTTTCCCGGCTGGGTCGTGGCGAGGAAGTCGTCATCCACCGCCACCACCACCGCGCGCCCCACGTCGTGCACCACGTCCAGCACGCGGCCGTACGCCAGGCGCGTGCCCTCGCGGCGTCCGTCCGCCACGCCCACGCCACAGGGGATGATCCGCGCGGACGGGAAGCGCTGCTGGATGCGCGCATACAACGCCTGCACCAGCGGGCTGCCCGTGGGCTCCACCAGGAAGCGCAGCCCCGCGCCCCCGTCCTCGCGCCTGGCCCGCTCGCGCAGCGCATCCCTCACCGTGCTCCACGCGGCCTCCACGCCTTGAAGCCGCGCGGTCTTCGCCCTCGCGGGGTCGTAGAGGCCCAGCAGCGCCGCCTGTTCGAAGACGCCCGCCGCGCCCAGGCTCGCGGGGTGCAGCGGGTTGCCCTCCACCTTCGTGGGCCGCCCCTCGTGGCTCTCCACCACCAGCCCCACCGTGCGGCCGTTCCACTCCAGCCCCGTGGCGAAGTGCAGCGGCACGCCCGGCGTCAGCCCCTCCGGTGGCGTCGAGTACGGGAGGATCTTCTCCGGCGGCTGACGGAAGCACCCGCTGAAGCCCGCCGCGGCCAGTGACGCCGCCGCCAGTTGCAGGAAGGTGCGCCGCGCCACGCCCTCGGGCGGGAGCATCGCGCCGGGGGGATGCTCGCGCGACACGGCCTCGTCACCGGGTCCTCCCGCGTGCCACTCCTCCAGGCTCCTCCACGCGCGCGCCCGCTCCGGCGCGTCAGGGACATCCGTCCGTGCGGGGTCGGTCAGAAGTGGCATGTGTTGCAATCCGTGCGAGGGGACACACCGAGCGCGGCCTGCACCGCGCGGCCCGTCTCCCTCGGGTCTCCGGGGGGACGCCACGTGAGGTTCGCGACCTCCGACAGGGGACGCAGCCACGGCGTCGGGTCGCGGTGACAGTCCAGGCACCAGCCCATGGTGAGCGGCGCCACCTGCTGCACCGCCGGCATCGTGTCCACGCGGCCGTGACAGGTGACGCAGCCCACGCCCTTGTTCACGTGGATCTGATGGCTGAACCAGACGTAGTCCGGCAGCGCGTGCACCCGGTTCCACGGCAGCGCCGTGCCGTCGAAGCCACTGGCGCGCACCGGCTCCAGCCGCTCGCTCTGGTTCCACACCTGCGCATGGCACCCCAGGCAGCGCTGCGTGGGCGGCACTCCCGCCACCGGCGAACGCCACGCGCCCTCATGGCAGTAGCCGCAGGGGATGCCCTCATCGCCCACGTGGTGGCGGTGGTCGAAGGGGAGCGGCTGCTCGCGAGGCGAGAACGAGCCCCGCCCCAACGGGTTGCGCGCGAGGAGCAGCAGCCCCGCCAGCGACACCGCGGGCACACCCAGGGCCAGGGCGATGAGCGCCCGCAGCACCGAGTCGGTCCCCGGGCGGAACAGCGGAGCCATGTCCCTCCCCCCATCCAGCGTGGAGCCTCCGCGGGCCTGAGCGCGGAAGGCGGCACGACTTTGGGCGAGGTCTCTCGGCCACCACCAGCCCCCCGTTCGCGGCCCGTCGCGTTTCACACGCCCCCGGCGCGCGTCGTCCGTAAGTCCACAGGAAGGCCACCCGCCGGAGCAGTCCGCATGCGCGCGATGAACGGTGCTCGCGGGCGCGTCCCGATGCACGACAGCGTGAGCACCGGCACCCACGCTGGCACCTCGCGCGAGCACTCCACGGAACGCGCGGCCACGAGCTCCCAGCCACGGCGCATCACGCCCGCGAGCGTACCGGCGCGCGAGATGGAATCACTCGCGAGCAGCCCAGGCGCCCGCGCCTCAGGACGGCAGCGTGCGCCCGCGCATGGGCACGGAGGCCGTCATCACCGACGCCGCGCCCACGTACACGTCCACCGGCGACAGCGGCCCGGAGGCAGGCAGCGCCGCCAGCTCGCGCACCACCGCGTCCTGTCCGTGACAGGCCACGCCGTGCTTCAGGCAGTCGCGCAGTGCATCCTGGAGCCCCGCGGCGGAGTCCACCCCGCGCGCCTCCCCCAGCGCTCCGCGCAGCACGTCCCGCAGCGCGGGCGACACCCCACCCAGCGCCGCGTCCGCGCCCGCCGTGTCCTCCGGCACCACCGTGTTCCCCGAGGCCAGCTCCAGCAGCACCCGCCCCAGCGCGCGCAGGTCCTCCCGCGCCTCCAGAGTCGAGCCCACCGCGTCCCCACGCACCGGCGGCGCCACCACGTCCGGCCGGGACGGCGCCGTGAAGCGGCGCAGCAGCGGCCGCGCGGGCCTCAGCCCGAAGTCCGTCAGCGTCACCTCACCGCGAGGACCCACGCGGATGCGGTGCGCATGCACGTCCCCGTGCACCACGTGCGCGGCGTGCGACGCCTGCAGCGCGCCCGCGACCTCCGCGCCCACGTGACACACGAAGGCCTCCGACGGCCGCCCACCCCGCCCCAGCACGCGCCGGCGCGCCGTGGCCAGCGAACAGCCCGGGACGTAGTCCGACACCACCGTCAGCGTGTCGCGAACGTCCACCTGGAAGCCGTGGAGCCTCGCGATGCCCGGATGCCGCAGCGGCACCGCCCGCGTCAGCGCCTCCTCCAGGGGATGCCGCGTCTCCGGCGAAAGCCCGGACGCCAGCAGGAACGTCTTCACCACCAGCGGGCGCGCCCCCGCCGCGTCCTGCTCCAGCGGCCACACCAGGGACACCCACTCGCCCAGCGGGCCCCTCCCCAGCGGATGCAGGGGGGCGAACGCGGGCAGCCGGGAGGTGAACGGAAGCACGGACATGGCACCCTCAAACCCAACACAAACAACCCGTGGCGTCAACCCAACGGACCCTACGCCACGGGTCCTGCATCCCCCGGCACCCGGGCACGAAGCCCGGGGTGCTGGAGAAGGCCCGAGGCTAGAAGTAGCCGCCGACCGTGGTGGTGATGCCCAGCGTCACGTCGTTGCCGGCGAAGTAGCCCTGCTGCGAGCCCAGGCTGCCCACGTCCTGGCTGATGACCGCGCGCACCTGCGGACCCGCGCCGATGAAGAAGTGCGGCGTCAGGTGGAAGAGCACGGGGGCGTTGAAGTCCAGGACGAAGTTCACGTCGCTGGCGCCCGGCACGTGGGCGAACTGCACGCCGAAGCCCGCCTTGGGCCAGAGCGACACGCGGTCGCCCAGCGGCAGGTGGTAGCCCACGCGGCCCAGCACGCCCAGGCCCACGACGGTGCTGTCACCGAAGCCGAAGGCCACCAGCGCGGACGCGCCGACGGACAGGTTCGACTGGAGGAAGTAGTCCGCGGACGGCTCCAGGCGGATGAGGAACACTTCGTCGGCGGTGTTGTAGCCCAGGAAGCCGTTGAGGTCCTGGCTGATGACCATCTGGCCTTCCTGGCCGAACGACGACGAACTGCCCGGGTTCGCGTTCAAGTCCGGCTGCTCCGCCGCCACCGCCTGCGCCGACACCGCGAGGCCCGCCACCAGCGCCAGGCCCGTCCACTTGTTGCTTCCACGCATCGGATGTTCTCCCCTCGTTCGCGCCCGGCCGACCCTTCCCCGGAAGCGCGTGCGGGGCCCCTTCTAGCCAAAGGGCGCCGCAACGCGAGGATGTTTTCCGACCCACCCAACACTTCGTTCACACGACACCATCAGTGCCGCGCAAAAATCCTGATCGCGCCGTAAAGCTCAGCGAACAGCACGCAAGAGGCCGCGCGTGCCCAGCACCGCGCCGCCCACCACGCCGCCGGTGAGCGCGGCCAGTCCCAGCGTCGCGGAGAAGCGCTTCCACGCGGGCGTCGGCGGCACGCTGCCGCGAGGCCCCACCCCCTGTTCCACCGGGGTGAAGAGGTTGCCCTCGGGCCGGTCCAGCGGCACGTCCGTCGTCTGCATCCGCGCGCCGAAGCGGGACAGCACCGCCTTGCCCACGGAGGGCGCCAGGCCGTTGAGCCACAGCATCAGCCGCCCCTGGAGGAACGCCGGCACCGACGTGCGGCCCGGCCGCTTCGCCAGCCGCACCACCGCGCGGGCCACCAGGTCCACGTCGTACGTGGGCGGCACCGGCACGGGCTTTTTGCCCAGCATGGTGGGCGCGTGGTCGAACATGGGCGTGGACACGGAGGGCACCAGCACGTTGGAGACCTGGATGCCCGTGCCGTGGAGCTCCAGCTCCAGCGACTGCGCCCACCCCAGCGTCGCGTGCTTGGACGCCGCGTACGCGGACAGCAGCGGCGCGGACCCCGCCGCCAGCATGGACTGGATGTTGAGCAGGTGGCCGTGGCCCTGCTTCTTGAAGTGCGGCAGCACCGCGCGCGCGAAGCGGAAGTAGCCGAAGCAGTTCACGTCGAACACGCGCGTGATGTGCTCCCAGGGCAGCTGGTCGAAGTCGCCGTAGGACTGCACCGCCGCCGCGTTCACCAGGAGGTCCACGCGGCCGTAGTGCGCCACGCACTCGCGCACCACGCGCTCCACGTCCTCGGCCACCGTGACGTCGCCGTCACTCACCAGGCACTCGCCGCCGCGCTGGAGCACCTCCACGCGCAGCTGCTCCAGGGCCGACTGCCGCCGCGCGGTGACGCACAGCTTGACGCCGGCCTCCGCCAGCCGCAGCGCGGACTGCCACCCCACGCCGCTCGAAGCGCCCGTGACGATGGCCACCTGCCCCCTCAAGTCTTCATGACGCGCCATGCGCTTTCGCCCCTCCTCGCCCTGAGGTGGGGTTTCCGGCCGGGCTTCGCACGGGGCAAGCCCCCGGAATCCTCCGCGCCGTGCCCGCCCGTCTGCCCGCCCGGCCTCCGGGCCGGCGGGCTGGGAGCTGGGGGCTACGACCAGGAGACGTCGTAGTACGCGTCCACCAACGACTGGGCATGCCCGCGCACCTGCACGTCTTGCACGCCCGTCACCTCCAGCGCGGACTGGAGGATGCCCTCGTTGTAGGGCACCGGCATCAGCGAGCGCTTCATGATGACCCGGCCCGACGTGGGCCCCGTCCACTCCACGGAGCGCTCGCCGAAGTTCAGCGCCGTGCGGTAGCCCGAGTGCATCAGCTCCAGCAGCCGCTTCGGGTCACCGCCCGCCTGCTGCACGAAGTCGCGCGCGAACATGGAGTTGAGGAAGTCCAGCATCGCCTGCGTGCCAATCTGCCGCTGCGCCGCATCGTGCCCGCCCACCAGCGGCGACAGCTGCTCCGCGGCCACGTACGACAGCCGCAGGAAGCGCGGGAACGGATAGGTCTGCATGGGCATGAAGTCCGCTGTCTCCTCCACCTGCTCCAGACAGCGCTTCACCGCATCCGCTCCGCCCAGAAAGCGCACCGCGTCCAGCACGCCCAGGAAGAACAGGCCCCGGCTCGTCTCGTCCGGAGCCGTCGCGGCCAGGCGGGCTTCCAGGTCACGCGCGACGTCCTCGGGTAGATTCAGCGTGCCAGCCGGCATCGGCGTCGTCCTTTGAATGAGGGGGAATGGACCAGGCGGGGGACCTGACGGGGCGCGAGGATTCCACAGGTCTCGCTCCATCGCGAGTCCTGGATGACCGCACGTCGCGCCGCGCGACACATGTTTCACGACGTGTGAGGTCCTTCCGGGCCTTCCTCGGATGACGGCAGGAAGCGGCGCACCACTTCCATCAGCGACGCCACCGACACCGGCTTGCGCAGGTAGGTCGCCGCGCCGGGGGGATGGAAGGGGCTGCCGGACAGCACGATGATGGGCACGCCGTCCAACATGCGCTCCTGTGAGAGCCGCGCGAGGAAGGCCTGTCCGTCCATCACCGGCATCATCAGGTCCAGCAGCACCAGGCCCGGACGCGGATGGGACTGCAACCAGGTCCACGCAGCCTGGCCGTGGACGCACTGGGCGACGCGATAGCCCTCCATCTCCAGCAGTGTCGCGACCGCATCCCGGATGTCTTCCTCGTCCTCGATCAAAAGGATGAGAGGGGCACTGTCCTTCATGCAGGTTCTCCACTCGCTCTCCGCCACGTCCGGCCGTCACGTGGCCGCGGGTCTTCCGGTTCCTCCTGGAGGCCTGGAGGCCCAAGGGGACGGGGAAACCGGAAGAGGCGTTGGCACCGTGGAGAAATAACGACTCGAGCCCCCCGCGCTGATTTCGGGCGTGGAGTATTTCCATGCCTGCCCGCTTGCTCTGGCTCCGGTGTTGGACGCCGGTCCCACTGGTCCCCCGTGTCGTGCGTCCCCATCTTGAGAGTGGGATCCACGTGCGTGTCCCGGGAAGGAGCGGCCTTGAAGTTCCGCGACCTGATGAAGGGATGGCCCGTGCTGCGGCAGTTCGCGCGGGGAGACAGCCGGGCGCTGGGGGACACGGCGATGTCGGCGCGAAGCCGCTCGCTGGCGCCGCGCACGAAGACCGCGGACCGGGTGGTGAAGTCCATCTGCCCGTACTGCGCGGTGGGCTGCGGGCAGGAGGTGCACGTGCGCGACGGCCGCATCCTCGACATCGAGGGCGACCCGCATTCCCCCATCTCCCGCGGCCGGCTGTGTCCCAAGGGGGCCGCGACCTTCCAGCTGGTCACGGGAACGCAACGCGTGCAGCAGGTCCTCTACCGCCGCCCCGGCGGCACGGAGTGGGAACCCATCCCGCTGGAAGAGGCCATGGACAAGGTGGCCGAGCGCGTGAAGCGCACGCGCGACGCGACGTTCGAGCTGACGGACGCGAAGGGCCAGCGGGTGAACCGGACGCTGGGGCTGGCGCACCTGGGCGGGGCGACGCTGGACAACGAGGAGAACTACCTCCTCAAGAAGCTCTTCAGCGCGCTGGGCGTCGTGCAGGTGGAGAACCAGGCTCGAATATGACACGCGTCCACGGTGCCCGGTCTGGGCATCACGTTCGGCCGCGGTGGAGCCACGACGTTCCAGCAGGACCTGCAGCACTCGGACTGCATCCTCATCCAGGGGTCCAACATGGCCGAGTGCCATCCGGTGGGCTTCCAGTGGGTGATGGAGGCGAAGGCCCGGGGCGCGAAGGTCATCCACGTGGACCCTCGCTACACGCGCACCAGCGCGGTGGCGGACCTCTACGCGCCCATCCGCGTGGGCACGGACATCGCTTTCCTGGGCGGGCTCATCCACTACGTGCTGGAGCACGAGCGGTACTTCCGCGACTACGTGGTGCAGTACACCAACGCGGCCACGCTCATCCGCGAGGGCTTCCAGGACACGGAGGACCTGGAGGGGCTCTTCAGCGGCTTCCAGCCGAAGAACAACCGCTATGACATCGCGTCCTGGCAGTACCAGGACGTGCCGGGCGCCGTGCCCGCGGCGGGCCACAAGGAGCTGACGGACGAGCCGGGCGCGGGCGGCGGCGGACACGACCACCGCGTGGACGTGCACGACGAGCACCGCGACGAAACGCTCCAGCATCCCCGGTGCGTGTTCCAGCTGCTCAAGCGCCACTTCTCCCGCTACACGCCGAAGGTGGTGTCGCAGGTGTGCGGCGTGGACGAGGAACTGTTCCTCCAGATCGCGCGGACGCTCTGTGACAACTCCAACCCGGAGCGCACCAGCGCGTTCTGCTACGCGGTGGGCTGGACGCAGCACTCGGTGGGCGTGCAGTACATCCGCACGGCGGCCATCCTCCAGCTCCTGCTGGGCAACATCGGCCGGCCCGGCGGCGGCATCCTCGCCTTGCGCGGGCACGCGTCCATCCAGGGCTCCACGGACATCCCCACGCTCTACAACCTGCTGCCGGGCTACCTGCCCATGCCGCACGCGAACATCCTCCACGACGGGCTGGACGAATACATCCGCGACAACAAGTCCGGCAGCGGCTGGTGGTCGGAGTTCCCCAAGTACGCGGTGTCGCTGCTCAAGGCCTGGTTCGGGGACAAGGCGACGAAGGACAACGGCTACCTGTTCAACCACCTGCCCCGGCTGACGGGGAACCACTCGCACATGCAGACGGTGGCGGACATGGCGGACGGGAGGCTCCAGGGCTACTTCGTCATGGGAGAGAACCCCGCCGTGGGCAGCATGAACGGGGCGCTCCAGCGCAAGGGGCTGCGCCACCTGGACTGGCTGGTGGTGCGCGACTTCACGCTCATCGAGACGGCGGAGTTCTGGCGCACGGCGCCGGAGGTGCAGTCCGGGCAGGTGCGGCCGGAGGACATCCAGACGGAGGTCTTCTTCTTCCCGGCCGCCGCGCACACGGAGAAGGACGGCACGTTCACCAACACGCAGCGGCTGCTGCAATGGCATCACAAGGCGGTGGAGCCGCAAGGGGACACGCGCAGCGAGCTGCACTTCACCTACCACCTGGGGCGCAAGCTGCGAGCGCTCTACGCGGGCTCCACGGACCCCAAGGACGCGCCGCTCCTGGATTTGACGTGGGACTACCCCACGCACGGGCCCCATTCGGAGCCCTCCGCGGAGGCGGTGCTTCAGGAGATCAACGGCTACACGGTGGCGGACGGAAAGCCGGTGCCGGGGTTCGCGGAGCTGAAGGACGACGGCTCGACAGCCTGTGGCTGTTGGATCTACTCGGGGTGCTTCAAGGACGGCGTGAACCAGACGGCGCGGCGCAAGTCCGGGAAGGAGCAGACGTGGGTGGCGCCCGAGTGGGGCTGGGCGTGGCCCGCCAACCGGCGCATCCTCTACAACCGCGCGTCGGCGGACGTGGACGGCAAGCCCTGGAGCGAGCGCAAGCGCTACGTGTGGTGGGACGCCGGCCAGCAGAAGTGGACGGGCGAGGACGTGCCGGACTTCATCGCGGACCGGCCGCCGGACTACCGGCCGCCCGAGGGCGCGACGGGGCTGGAGACCATCGCCGGAAATGATCCGTTCCTCCTGCAGGCGGACGGCAAGGGCTGGCTCTTCGCGCCCAGCGGGACGATGGACGGGCCGCTGCCCACGCACTACGAGCCCATGGAGTCGGTGGTGCCCAACCCGCTCTACGCGCAGCAGTGCAGCCCCACGCGCGAGGAGTGGAGGCGCAAGGACAATCCCTATCACCGCGCCTGGGGCGACCCGCGCTATCCGTACCTCGTCACCACGTACCGGCTCACGGAGCACCACACCGCGGGCGGCATGTCCCGCTGGCTGTCCTGGCTGAGCGAGCTGCAGCCGGAGATGTTCTGTGAAATCTCCCCGGAGCTGGCGCGCGAGAAGGGATTGAAGAACGGGGACTGGTGCACGCTGGCCACGGCGCGAGGGGACCTGGAGTGCCGGGCGCTGGTGACGGAGCGCATCCGCCCGCTGAAGGTGAAGGGAAGGCAGGTGCACCAGATTGGCCTGCCGTACCACTGGGGCGTCACGGGGCGCGTGCGCGGCGAGGGCGCCAACGAGCTGACGGCGTTCGTCGCGGATCAGAACGTGGACATCCAGGAGTCGAAGGCGTTCACGGCGGACCTGCGGGCGGGGCGGATGCGGTCGGGGGAGAGGGCCGCGGCCGGAGCGGCGCCGCCTCCGCTGACGGTGCCGGAGGTGCCTCGCGACGTGACGCCGCAAACGGACCATTCGGAGTCACAGGAACCCGAGGGGAAGGGATAGGCGCATGGGGAGCCGCAAGGGGTTCTTCACGGACACGACGCTCTGCATCGGCTGCAAGGCGTGCGAGGTCGCGTGCAAGCAGTGGAACCAGCTTCCGGACGACGGCTTCCACTTCACGGGGATGTCCTACGACCACACGGCGCACCTGGGCGCGTCCACGTGGCGGCACGTGGCGTTCGTGGAGCGTCCGGTGCCGTTGCAGGGGCAGACGTCGGGCGCGGGGGACTTCTCCTGGCTGATGATGTCGGACGTGTGCAAGCACTGCCAGCGCGCGGGGTGTCTGGAGGCGTGTCCCACGGGCGCCATCGTGCGCACGGAGTTCGACACGGTCTACGTGCAGCCGGACGTGTGCAACGGCTGCGGCTACTGCGTGTCCGCGTGTCCCTTTGGCGTGATTGACCGGCGCGAGGATGACGGGCGCGCGTGGAAGTGCACGCTCTGCTACGACCGCATCGGAGACGACCAGACGCCCGCGTGCGCGAAGGCGTGTCCCACGGCGTCCATCCAGTACGGTGATTTGGATGAACTGCACGCTCGAGCGGAGTCGCGGGTGCGCGACCTGCATCAGCGGGGCCTGACGGACGCGTACCTGTACGGCAAGGACGCGGAGAACCAGCCGGGCACCGGTGGGCTCAACGCGTTCTTCCTGCTGCTGGACAAGCCGGAGGTCTACAACCTGCCGCCGGATCCGGTGGTGCCGACGAAGAAGGCGCTGCGCTCGTGGGCGTCGGTGGCGGTGGGCGCGGTGGGCATGGTGGCGGTGGCGCTGGGCGCGGTGGCGTTCGGGCGGGAGGGGCGCGGATGAGCGACGACACGCTGCTGGACCGGCTGCAACGCAAGGCGGACGGGCGGAACATCAACCCGCGCGCGGGCATCCTGGAGGGTGAGGGTTCGCAGCAGGAGGTGAAGGACCCGGAGCAGGCACGCCAGGGCATCGACGTGCTGTCCACGGTGCCGTCGCGGTCGGGGCCGGACAGCGCGGAGGCACCGAGCTACTACGGCCTGCCGGTGTTGAAGGAGCCGCTGTGGATCTGGACGGTCCCGGCGTACTTCTACGTGGGCGGGGCAGCGGGCGCGGCGAGCGTGCTCGGGGTGGCGCTGGAGGGGTTCGGGGGAAGGAAGCTGGAGCGGCTGGCGGAGCGCTGTCACGCGGTGGCTGTGGCGGGGGACATCGTGAGCGCGGGGCTGTTGATCCACGACCTGGGCCGCCCGTCGCGCTTCCTGAACATGCTGCGGGTGTTCCGGCCCACGTCGCCCATGAGCATGGGCTCGTGGGTGCTGGCGGGCTCGGGCGCGGTGAACACGGCGGCGTTCGTGCTGCGCCGGAGGCCTGGAACTTTGGGAGTCATGGGGCGCGCGGCGGGGTGGATGGGCGCGGTGCTGGGGTTGCCGCTCGCGGGCTACACGGCGGTGCTGGTGAGCAACACGGCGGTGCCGCTGTGGCAGCAGGTGGGGCGCACGTTGCCGCTGTTCTTCATGAGCTCCGCGACCGCGAGCGCCGGGAGCCTGTTGTCCCTGTTCCCACACTCGGACGCGGAGGAGCGCGTGCTGCGCCGCTTCCGCATCGCGGGCAAGCTGGCGGAGGCGGTGACACGCGAGGCGGTGGAGCTGGAGGCGCGGCAGGTGATGGAGGTGGGCAAGCCGCTGCGCACGGGTGCTTCGGGAGCACTGTGGGCGCTGTCGCGGACGTGCTCCCTGGCGGGCCTGGTGATGGAAGTGCTGCCGGGACGGGCGCGCTGGAAGCAGGTGACCGCGGACGTGCTGTCCACGGTGGGCGCGGTGGCCATGCGCTACGCGGTCATCCAAGCGGGCAAGGCGTCCGCGAGGAATCCGCAGGCCACGTTCCAGGGACAGAGGCAGGGACTGGGAGCCGCGCAGGTGGAGGGGAACACGGAGGCGTCGGACGGAAAGCCGCTGAGCTTCCCGTTGCCCGTGCTGGGCCAGAGCGCCGCACCCAAGACGGCCATGCCCTACGCGCGGTTCATGACGACGCAGCCGGAGCCGTGACGCTGCGCCTCACCCCACCTTGCACTGGTCGACGCTTGCCATGAAGCGCGCATAGGAACCGCTCTTCGCGCCGGGCTTTCGGGCCAGTCCCTTCTCACGCACATGCCGCGCAATCGCTGGTGAGTCTGACTCCTGGTAGGTCTGGAAGGTCTTGCGCTTGTCGGCCTTGAGGTTCTTGGGAACCACCCGCTTCTGAAGTTCCTCCTTGGCATCCTTGAGCCTTCCCACTTCCTTGCCGAGATAGTCGTCAGGAGCGCGCCAACTCTTGGGGCGAACGGCCTGGACCGCATCGGGCCACATGAACCACCACGCCTCCAGCTCCCAGGCGGGGACGACTGCATGGGCTGGGCAGCCGGCCTGCTGCATGGCCGCCTCGATCTTCTGGCAAACTCCTTCATGCTTCGGTTCGAAATCGTCGCAGTCCTCGTGAGCGAAGACGGCGACGATGTCGTGTGTGGTCTGGCTGATATCCACAACATCCGCGATCCTCTTTGCCTCCGTAGGAACATCCTCAGGCTTTGTATTCTTGATGAGAACCAGAGGATTCCTCCGGGTCTGCACCTTGCCGGCAAGGTTCCCTCGAAGGGCCACAATGAGTTCTTGAAGCGACTTCGTGTCGTTCTCGCTCTCACCGAAAACCAGGATCTGCTGAGGCCGCTTCCCCTTGGCCTTCTGACGAGAATCCTTCTTGCGGTTCACGGGGGAACACCTCCGAGAGAACCGGTGAACCACAACTCTCCCAGCCCCATCCGGCCGTGGGCCCTTTCCTCCATGGCGCGAACGACCTCTGGATCCGCGGCGGGAATGACCGACTCCCCGGTCTTCGTGTTGCGCTCACAGACAATGAGTTCATCCGCACTCAACCTGTTGACGAGGGAAGGCGAGTGGGTCGCGATGAGGAACTGCGTTCGCTCCGAGGCCCACCGCAAGCGCTCCACGAGCCGGTCGAACACGTAGGGGTGGAAGCCGTGGTCGATCTCCTCCACACAGGTGAGTTGGGGAGGTTGAGGGTCGTAGATCAGTGCCAGGAGCGCCAGCGCACGCACGGTGCCAAACGAAGCTTCGGCCAGGGTCGTGTGCCCTTTCAGCCCCGACTCCTCCAACTCGACCTCGACTGCTTCCTCGGCACCACCCACCTTCCGGAAGTGGATGCGCACGAGGCCAGGCACGATGGCCCGTGCGTCTTCCTGGAGACGCTCGAAGTTCTCCTCGTCCTGGCGCAGGTAGTTGAGGAACGCCGCGAGATTGCTGGCATCCGCTTGCAGCGTGGGGGTGACGCTCACTGCCGAGGGCCGCCTCGCGGCGCGAACATCCACATCAAAAACACGGAAGGTGGAGAACAACTCCGCGACCTTTCGCACCTCGTCGCCTCCGGAGGAGGCCAGTCGAGGAAGGGTTGAGAGGCCGAGCGAGTCACTGCGCAGGGAGGGTCCACTCTTCGTCGTCTTCTTCTCTCCATGGGTCTCGCTCAAGTCGACCTTCGACCCGTTGATGGTGATGCGACGTCCCCGGCCTTTGACCCGCTTGAACTTGAACTGCTCAGTTCGCCGCAGGAAGGACCGGACTTGACCCTTTTCTCCTGAGGTTTTGAGACTCAGGCCCCAGAAGTTGAGGACGTATTCGTCTGGAGCCTCCTCATGCGAATGAGCCGTAACCTTGGCCTTCACATGGATGCTGACGCGCAAGTTGACGATGCCACTCGACGGATCGTACCCGCGAAAGCGGACATCCCCCAGTCCTCCACGTTTATCGAGAGCGGGTCCTAAATCCTCTCGGACCGAGTCTCCCAGGAACTGGATGACGTCCAGCAGGTTGGACTTGCCGCTTCCATTGGGGCCCACCAGGACATTCAGCGGACCAAGCCGCACGGTGACATCCCGCAGGCTCTTGTAGTTCTTCACGGAAAGTTCGAGGAGCGGCCTCATGCCGTGCGACTTGACCATGATGCGCTCAGTGCCTCAAGCGCAGGTGCATGCGCTCGTTGATGAAGCACTGATGGCCGCTAAAGCGGGTGCGAAGCATCCAGGCCACGTGTCCGTGACGACTGGAAGATCCACTGCGCCAGCGCCCCATCCAGGATCCGCCCCGTCGTCGCCTCGTCGTACTTGAGCGAGCGCCCCAACGCGCGAGCCAGCCCCACCAGGACGAGGTCCAACTTCTCCGCCGCACGACGCACGACGCTGTCCACATGCCGCGAAGTCCGCAGGTGCCGCGCGGCCTCGCTGGAGCGAGGAGCCCCCATGGCCGGCAGGTGGTCCGACAGCAGCGCCATCAACACATCCGGCCCCACGTCACGGGCGAGCGCGGCGAAATGCTCGCCCAGAAGCAGAACGAACCGAGCCTGCTCCTGTTGCTCGTCCGCCATCCGCATCCCCGTATCGAACGACCAACCCGTGAACGCCTCCGAATGGGGAACCCGCATCTCCGACAACTGCTTGTGCAACGACAGGATGAGGACGTACTCCGGTTTCACTGCCGCGTTCTCCAGTCGCACACTGACGACCTGACTCCCGGTCCGCAGCCGAGCCTTGAGCAAGCGCAGGAAGGGTTCCGCCTCCTCGCCCTCCAGGGCGTAGCGAATCAGCGAGTTCCAGTCCCGGGTCATCCTGGAAGGCTCCATTCTTCCGCCTAACCGTCAAACTGCTCCTGCCCGCGGACTCACTGCTCCGGCAACGTAACGCCGTAGCGCACCAGGTCCTCCGGCGTGTTCACGTTCACCAGCGCGCGCAGTTCAGGGTCCACCGCGCGCAGTGCGTCCTCGGGCAGCACCCGCGTGCGGAAGCGCATCAGCAGCCGCCGCAGCGACGGATCCTCCACCAATGCTTCACCCCACTGTGACACCAGTTCCGTACGATAGGCCGCGAACAACGGCTCCCAGCGCCCTTCACGCTCGATGCACACCGCGTCCACATCCTCGCCTCGCGCGTCCAGCACCACCCGCGCCGCGGCCTCCGTGACGAACGGCATGTCACACGCCACCGCGAACACCCACGGCGTGCGCGCCGCTCCCAACGCCGCGTGGACGCCTCCCGGTGCCCCCTTGCCCTTCACGGTGTCCTCCACCGTGCGAAGCCCGAAGCGCGCGTACGGTTCCGGAACGTTCGCCACCAGCACCACCTCCCTGAAATGCGACCCGAATGCTCGCAGCCGTTCCAAGGTTGTGAGCCCTCCCACGCTCAGCAGCCCCTTGGCCACACCGCCCAAGCGCGTCCCCTGCCCTCCTGCCAGGATGGCCAGCGTCACGTCGGGAAAGGTCGTGGATCCGTCCATGTCCGCCGACCCTACACACCTCTTCGCGGCCCCGGAAACGCTCGACACCCGGGATTCCGCCAAGCCCCAGAGGGAGGGAGCAACCGCCGCTCCCATGCCCCCCGTGGACAAGGCACGCGCCCCCCGTCGTAGAGTCCGCCGCCCCCTCGCTGACTCATGCCGCTGACTCCCCTCCCC
>NZ_RAWM01000162.1 GCF_003668875.1 Corallococcus interemptor
CCAGCACCCCGGCCACCCCGGAAAGCGCCGCCCCTGCGCCCGCCGCCGCCGCGCCCGCGGAGCCGCCCAAGCCCGACGAGGGCCGGCTCGCGCAGCAGATTGAACAGCGCTACGCCGACATCCAGACGAAGAAGGACCACTTCGTCACACTTGGGGTTCCGCAGGACGCCACCCGGGACCAGGTGAAAGCCGCCTTCCTGAGCCTCGCCAAGGTCTTCCACCCGGACCGGCTGCCGCCGTCGCTGCCCCACCTGGCCCCGAAGATCACCGCCGTCTTCGAGTCCATCCGCGAGGCCTACGAAGTCCTCCACGACGACACCCGCCGCAAGAACTACCAGCTGGCCCAGCAGGGCGCGCAGTCCGCCCCCAAGCCTCCCGCGGCCGCCAGTGCCCGTCCTGGAAGCCCCGCCGCGGCCCGCGCGGACACCAACGCGGACGACCTCTTCCGCATGGGCGAGGTGTTCTTCCGCAAGCGCGACTTCATCGCCGCCAGCGAGCACTACGAGCGCGCCTACGGCCTGGACCCCAAGCCCCTGTACCTCGCGGCGCGCGCCTGGTCCGTCTACATGGACCCCAACCGCAAGGCCGACATGCCCCGCGCGAAACAGTGGATGGCGGATGCGGTGCGCACCGACCCGAACTGTGATCGCGCCCACTACCAGCTGGGCGTCATCGCCCGCGTGGAAGGGGACATGGACCGCGCGGAGAAGCACTTCCGGGAAGCGGTGCGCGCGAACCCCAAGCACCTGGAGGCGAACCAGGAGCTGCGGCTCATCGACATGCGCAAGAAGAACCCGCCCAAGAAGGGTCTCTTCCGCTGACTCGCCTGTCCTCCGGGGAGGGAACCGGCCGGTTTTCCGGACAGTCCCGCCCATTGACACACCTCGAAAGCGGACCCGATGCTTGCGCCTCACGGGGCGCCCCGCTGGATCCGCCGCCTCGCCCGTCTTGAAAGGCATGCCACGTGGCCAAGCAGCACCTGCTCCTCGTCGATGGTGACGCGAAGAGTCTGCGCGTGATGGAGGTCAGCCTGAAGAAGGCCGGCTTCTCCGTCACGACTGCGATCCACGGCAAGGATGCGCTGGAGAAGGTCCAGATCAGCCCGCCGGACCTCGTGCTCGCGGACACCAAGATGCCGGAGATGGACGGCTTCGAGCTCTGCAAGACGCTCAAGTCCGACGAGCGCTTCAAGTTCATCCCCTTCGTCTTCCTGACGAACCAGAAGTCGGTCGAGTTCAAGGTGCGCGGCCTGGAGCTCGGGGGCGACGACTACCTGACGAAGCCCATCTACATCAAAGAGATCGTCACCCGCGTGAAGATGATCCTTCAGAAGGCCGAGAAGGAACGCATCGAGAAGCGCGAGACGACCAAGGGTGGCTTCGCGGGAAGCCTCGCCGACATGGGCGTCGTGGACCTGGTCCAGACCTTCGAGATCGGCCGCAAGACGGGCGTCATCTCCATCCAGGGCGAGCGCACCGGCGTCGTCTACTTCAAGGAAGGCCGCGTCATCGACGCGGAGCTGGGCCGGCTCAAGGGCGAGAACGCCTTCTACCGCCTGCTCAACACGTTCGAAGGCCAGTTCGACGTGCAGTTCACCACGTTGGACCGCCCGGAGCGCATCGAGGTCTCCACGCAGGGCCTCCTCATGGAGGGCATGCGCCGGCTGGACGAGTGGGGCCGGATGCTCGAGCAGCTCCCGCCGCTGGAGACGGTCTTCGAGATCGACTACCACCAGCTGGCGGACCGCCTGTCGGAGATCCCCGACGAGGTGAACGGCCTGTTGCGCCTGTTCGACGGCAAGCGCGCGCTGTCGCGCGTGGTGGAGGACTCGGACTTCGAGGACCTGGCCGCGCTGGGCATCATCAGCAAGCTGTACTTCGAAGGGCTGATCCGCGAGCTGGGCAACGCGCCGCTGGAGCCCGTGCAGAGCCGCAAGCCGGGCATCGAGCAGTGGCTCAACGCCGCGCCGCCCATCCCCGTGGACGTCGCGCCCGCGCCGGAGACCGCGCCCCAGGAGCAGCTGCAGGAAGCGCCGGCGCCCGTGGAGCCGCTCGCGGTGGATGCGGCGCCCATGGCGGAGGCCGCGCCCGTGGAGGAGGCCCCGCCCGCGCAGCCAGAGCCCGTGGAGGAGGTCACGCCCGTGGCGGAGATGGCGTCCGCGCCGGTCTCCGCGCAGCCCGCGCAGGTGATCATCTTCCCGCCGCGCGTGCGCCCCGGCGAGGACGGTCCTCCGTCGTTCGGTCAGGACGGGGAGCCCGCGGTGCCGCCGCTGTCGCAGGAGGGCTCGGCGTTCCTCGTGGAGCCGCCTCCGGCGCACCGCGCGGTGGACCATGCGCGGCGCAGCCTGCTGCTCGACTGGAGCCGCGTGGACACGGAAGGCCTGAGCGCCTCCAGCACCTGGGGCCCGGGTTCGCCCTGGGGGGCGGGGGGCCGTGCTCCGGCCGCCGCGCCCAGCCCGTTCGCCTCGCAGCCCGCGCAGGCGCCCGTGGAGGCGCAGCCCTCGCGTCCGCCCATCTTCGGTGGCGCGGCCATCGCGCCCAGCCCGCTGGCGCACGTGCCGCCGCCCACGCCGGCCCCGCCGTCGTCGGAGGTGACGCTGGTCAGCGGCACGGAGCCGTACCAGGAAGAGGTGCCGGTGGAGGAGTCCGCGCCGCCGCAGCTCGCGCTGCCGCCGTACCCCGGCCACGGCATCGTGCCGCCCCAGGTGGCCCCGGTGGCGCTCAACGTCGAGTTCCCCGCGACGACGCCCTTCGACGCGCAGCCGGCCGCCACGGAGCCGGCGGAGGCCGCTGGCCAGGACGTGCCCGCGTCCGAGGCCTACTTCACGGAGCCGGAAGCCCCCGCGCCGGCCGCCACCGCCACCCCGAGCCCCGCGCCGGTTCCGGCCCCCACGGCGGCCCCCGCGAAGCCCGCGAGCGCGAAGCCCACGCATGACGAGGACGACGCGGCGCTCATCGCCGCGATGAAGCCCAAGCGCACGGGCCTCTACGTCGCGGGCGGCCTGCTCCTGGTCGCGGCCGTGGCGGCGGTGGTCATCTCCAAGGGCTCGGGCAGCGCTGAGACGCCCAAGCCCACCGAACCCCAGGTGACGCAGCCCACGAAGCCCGTGGATCCGCCCAAGCCTCCGGAGACGACGACGCCTCCGCCGGCTGTCACGCCTCCCCCCACGAAGACAGCCGACGCCCAGACCGACGCGGGCGCGCCGCCGCAGAAGGCCGCGGACGCGCAGATCGACGCGGGCACGCCGGTGAAGGTGGCCACGCCGGAGCCCGCCGCCGTCCCGGACGCGGGCGCCGTCGCCGTCACCCCGCCGCCCACGCCGGAAGCGCCGCCGCCCGTGGTGCAGAAGGCCACCTACGCGGACCACATCAAGGACGGCCGCGCGGCGCTGGCCCGGGGCAGCTTCAAGTCGGCGCTCGGCGCCTACCGCAAGGCGCTCGCGCTCGACGGCGACTCCATCGAGGCGAAGACGGGCCTGGGCATCTCCCTGGCCAACAACAGCAGCACCAGCGAAGCCGGCTACCGCGAAGCGGCCCGGCTGCTCCAGGACGTCGTCAAGGCGGAGCCCAAGAACGCGAAGGCCTGGTTCTGGCTGGGCAGCTCCCTGCAGTTCTCCGGCGATCAAACCCGAGCAGCCGAGGCCTACAAGAAGTATCTGTTCCTCGAACCGACGGGTAAGTCGGCCGAAGAGGTGCGCGCCCTGCTCAACGGGATGAAATGAGCAGGGGAGGCGGCCCGTCCGCCTCCTGCCCGCCCTTGTTGTCGGAGTCGCCGTGCTCGTCCTGGGACTTGAAACCTCGTGCGATGAAACCGCCGCTGCCGTCGTGGAGGACGGGCGGCGCGTCCTGTCGGACGTCGTCTCCACGCAGGTGGACATCCACCGCCGCTGGGGCGGCGTCGTGCCGGAGCTGGCCAGCCGCAACCACATCGTCCAGGTGATGCCCGTCGTCCACGAGGCCCTCACGCGCGCGGACAAGACGCTGGACGACGTGGACCTCATCGCCGTCACGTCCGGCCCCGGCCTCATCGGCGCGCTGCTCGTGGGGCTCCAGGTGGCCAAGGGCTTGAGCCTCGCCACTGGAAAGCCCTTCGTGGGCGCCAACCACCTGGAAGGGCACCTGCTGGCCATCCGCCTGCTGGAGGACGCGCCCGCGCCGCCGTTCCTGGGCCTCGTCGTCTCCGGCGGGCACACCAGCCTCTACGAGGTGCGCGACTACGGGAACTACCGGCTCGTGGGCCGCACGCGCGACGACGCCGCGGGCGAGGCCTACGACAAGACGGCGCGCATCCTGGGCCTGCCGTACCCCGGCGGGCAGCCCATTGATGAGCTGGCCCAGAAGGGCGACCCGGAGGCCATCCGCTTCCCGCGCGCGCTGCCGGGCGACAACCTGGACGTGTCCTTCTCCGGCCTGAAGACCTCCGTGCTCCACCACGTCCAGAAGCACGGCGTGCCGCAAGGGCAGGCCCTCCACGATTTGTGCGCGTCGTTCCAGGAGGCGGTGGCGGACGTGCTGTCCAAGAAGCTGGTCGCCGCGGCGAAGAAGCTGGGCCACCACCAGCTGGTGCTGTGCGGCGGCGTGGCGGCGAACTCGCGGCTCAGGGCCCTGTGCAAGCAGCGCGCGGAGGAGCGGGGGCTGCGCATGTTCCTGCCGCCGGTGCGGTTGTGCACGGACAATGGCGCGATGATCGCCGTCGCGGGGTATGAAGCGTGGCGCCGCGGCTTGCGCGGTGATTTCCGCCTCGCGGCCGACCCCGCCTGGCGCATGGAGTAGGGGCCTCAAAGTGGATTCTCCGCGCGACATCCTCAAGCGCCACGGCCTGCGGGCCAAGCACAGCTGGGGACAGAACTTCCTCGGAGACCCGGACGCGCTCCAGGAGATCGCGGACGCGCTCGCGCCGCGCGAGGGCGAACCCGTGGTGGAGCTGGGCCCGGGCCTGGGCCACCTCACGCGCTTCCTCGCCGCCACCGGCGCGCGCGTCACCGCCGTGGAGCGCGACCGCGACATGGTGGCCGTGCTGGAGAAGGAGGCCATCCCCGGCGTGCGCGTGGTGCCCGGCAACGCCGCCACGGTGGACTTCGCCCAGGTGGCCGGCGCGGACGAAATCGCGCTCGTGGGCAACCTGCCGTACCACCTCACCAGCCCCATCCTCTTCCAGGTGCTCGCGCAGCGCGCCCACATCTCGCGCGCCGTCTTCACGCTGCAGAAGGAAGTGGTGGTGCGGCTGGCCGCGGAGCCCGGCAACCGCGACTACGGCCTGCTCACGGTGCTGCTGGGCCTGCACTTCGACCTGGAGGACGTGCTCACGCTGGAGGCGTGGCGCTTCCATCCGCCCCCGAAGGTGGACTCCGCAGTGCTGCGCCTCACGCGGCTCAAGAAGCCCCGCGCGCCGCTGGTGGACGAGGCCCGCTTCACCCGGCTGGTGAAGGCCGGCTTCGCGCAGCGCCGCAAGACGCTGATCAACTCGCTCAAGTCAGACAAGGGCCTGGCAACGCCGGAGGCGCTGTTGGCCGCGCTCCAGACGGCGGGCATCGACCCGGGCCGCCGCGCGGAGACGCTCGCCCCGGAGGAGTTCGCCGCCATCGAGCGCGCCCTGGGCCCCGTCACCGCCATGGCGCCGCCGCCCCCGGACGCGCCGCCAGAAGAGTAGGAGAAGAGCAGGGACGCTCAGCGCTTCTGGCCCAGCGCGGCCAGGAGCCCACCTTGCTGGGCGAGGTAGGCGCGGAACTCGTCCTCGTTGATGCGCAGGCGCGCGAGCACGGCGCTGAGGACCTCGTCCACGGAGCCCTCCGGCCGGCGCTTCAATTCGAAGGCCGTCTTCAGGAGGGCCACGCCATAGAGTGGATCCACGTCCACCGGAGGTGCGGGAGGGGCCGTGGCCGGACGGGCGGCGGGCGCCGCCTGCGTCGTTTCCACCAGGTCCACCACCGTCTTCACCCGCTGCCTGCCGCGCATCTGTGGCCCGTCGCTCCCGCCGTGCGTGTTCGCGGGCACCGTAGGGGATGACCCGTGAGGGCGCAAGGGTGGGGTGGCCCGCCGAAAATTGCCGGATGCATGGGGGCATGGTTGTGTTATCCGCCCCCCGCGCGCGCATCTGTCTCATGCGTGGCTTTTCCGGGGGCGGAGGCCTCGGGCCGATGGACCACCGCTACATCGTCGTCGAAGGCCCCATCGGCGTGGGCAAGACGAGCCTCACCAACCTCCTCACGGAGCGGCTGGGCAGCCGCCGCATCCTGGAGGTGGTGGAGGAGAATCCGTTCCTCTCCAGCTTCTATGCGGACCGGCAGAAGTTCGCGTTCCAGACGCAGGTCTTCTTCCTGCTGTCGCGCTTCCGCCAGCAGCAGGAGCTCTTCCAGCAGGACCTGTTCCGCGCCGTCACCGTGAGCGACTACCTGTTCGCGAAGGACCGCATCTTCGCCAACCTCACGCTGGCCTCGGACGAGCTGGCCCTCTACGACCGCGTCTTCGAGGCCCTGGGGCCCCGCGTCCCGCAGCCCGACCTGGTCATCTACCTCCAGGCCCAGCTGGACGTGCTGCTGCATCGCATCAAGAAGCGCGGCCGCGAGTTCGAGCGCAAGTTCGACGCGGGCTACCTGGAGTCGCTCACGCACGCGTACAACGACTTCTTCGCGCACTACACGGACACGCCGCTGCTCGTGGTGAACACGTCGGACATCGACTTCGTGCACAACGAGGAGGACCGCGAGGACCTGCTCAAGGTCATCGCGAACGCGAAGTCCGGCGTGCAGCACTACACCCCCCGGTCCCGCCGGGGTTGACGGCCGCCGCCCGGCTGCCTGGCTGCCGGGGTGCGGTGATCCCCCCACGCGGCCCCCGAGGGCGTTAGAGTGCATCCGCGTGGAACCCTGGCCTCCGGCGATCCCCCTGGGACGGCGAGGGGCCTGACGTTCCACGCGGCCGTCCCACCCGTCTCACACCCAGGAGGTGAACCGTGAAGGACAAGGTCACCATCCACACGCTGAAGCGCCTGAAGCAGTCCGGTCAGAAGATCTGCATGGTCACCGCGTACGACGCGACGTTCGCGCGCATCCTCGACGAGGGCGGCGCGGACGTGCTGCTGGTCGGTGACTCGCTGGGCATGGTCGTCCAGGGCCAGGAGTCCACGCTGCCCGTCACCCTGGACCAGATGATCTACCACTGCACGGCGGTGAGCCGCGGCGCGAAGCGGGCGCACGTGGTGGGGGACATGCCGTTCATGAGCTACCAGGTGTCGCCGCAGGAGGCGGTGCGCAACGCCGGGCGGCTCGTCGCCGAAGGCAACGTGGGCAGCGTGAAGCTGGAGGGCGGCGCCGAGTTCGCCGACACCGTGCGCGCCATCGTCCGCGCCAGCATCCCCGTCATGGGCCACCTGGGCCTCACGCCGCAGTCCGTCCACAAGATGGGCGGCTACGTGGTGCAGGGCCGCGACGAGGACGCCGCGCGCCGCATGCTGGATGACGCGCTCGCGCTGGAGGCCGCCGGCGCCTATTCGCTGGTGCTGGAGGGCGTGCCGCTGGAGCTGGCGCGCACCATCACCCAGAGCCTGAAGATTCCCACCATCGGCATCGGCGCGGGCAAGCACTGCGATGGCCAGGTGCTGGTCTGCTACGACCTGTTGGGCATGAACCCGGACTTCAAGCCGAAGTTCGTCAAGCGCTTCGCCAACCTCCACGGGAACATCACCGAGGCCGCGAACACGTACTTCTCCGAGGTGCGCGCTGGCACCTTCCCGGATGAGGAGCACAGCTTCAAGGCCACCAAGGGCATCCGGCTGGTGACGCCCACGCCGGTGGCCTCCGACGCGGAAGGCGCTGGCGAGCCCGCGGAGAAGGTCGGCGGCATCTACGGAGCCCCGGTCTAGCCATGGCGCCCCACGTCCTGCGCACCGTCGCCGAAGTGAAGGCCTGGGTCGCGTCCCTCCAGAAGGAGGGAAAGACTCTGGCGCTCGTGCCCACCATGGGCTTTCTCCATGAGGGTCACGTCTCGCTCATGAGGGAGGGCGGCCGGCGCGCGGACGTGGTGGCGGCCTCCCTCTTCGTGAACCCCACGCAGTTCGGCCCCCGCGAGGACCTGGCGCGCTACCCGCGCGACTTCGAGGGGGACCTGGCCAAATGCGCGAGCGCGGGCGTGTCCGCCGTGTTCGCGCCCGAGCCCGCGGCGATGTACCCCCCGGGCTACCAGACCTACGTGGAGGTGACGGAGGTCAGCCAGGGGCTGTGCGGTGAGCGGCGTCCCGGCCACTTCCGGGGCGTCGCCACCATCGTCACGCAGCTGTTGGCGCTGTTCCGGCCCGCCGTGGCGCTCTTTGGTGAGAAGGACTACCAGCAGCTCCAGGTCATCAAGGCGCTCAACCGCGACCTGCACCTGGGCGCGGACATCGTGGGCATGCCCACCATCCGCGAGGCGGACGGGCTGGCGATGAGCAGCCGCAACGCCTATCTGTCCGCGGATGAACGCCAGCGGGCGCTCGCCCTCTCCAAGGGCATCCGGGCGGCCCAGGCCCTGCTTGCCTCCGGCACCCGGGACACGCGAGCGCTGGTGGAGGCCGCCCGCCGTGAATTGCAGGCGGTGGGCCTCCGCGAGGACTACGTGGAGGTTCGGGACGCCGGGACGCTCTCCCCCCTGGACACGGTGGCGCCCGGGCAGACGGCGCGAATGCTGGTGGCGGCCTTCTCTGGCACCACGCGGCTCATCGACAACATGCCGCTGGCCGGTTAGGAGACCCGGGACACGTTATGGCCGCTGGAAAGTCGAAGGGTGTGGGTGCGGAGCCGGGGGTGAAGCTCATTGCCGAGAACCGGCGTGCGCGCTTCGACTACACGGTGGATGAGAAGATAGAGGCCGGGCTGGAGCTCACGGGGAGCGAGGTGAAGTCGTTGCGTGAAGGAACGGCCAACCTGTCGGACGCCTACGCGCTCCAGAAGGGCACGGAGCTGTTCCTGCTCAACGCCCACATCGGCTCCTACAAGGCGGCCAGCGTCTTCGACCATCTTCCCACCCGGGGCCGGAAGCTGCTGATGCACCGGGCGGAGATCGACCGGTGGACGGCGAAGGTGCGCGAGCGCGGTTACTCCATCATCCCGCTCGTGCTGTACTTCAGGAAGGGGCGGGCCAAGGTGGAGCTGGGCCTGTGCCGCGGCAAGACGCACGAAGATCGCCGCCACGACATCAAGGAACGGGAGACGAAGCGGGAGATGGACCGGGAAGTGCGCCGCCGTTGAGGGCGCTCCCGCAATTCCCCCGCTGGACAGGCTGGAATGGACAAGAAGGTTTCCGACAAGAAGGAGCGGCTGCTGGCCGCGCTCGACCAGGGCATGGTGATGATCCACCTGGACGCGCGCCGCCCCGGCGTGCTCGTCCCCGCCAGCCTCCGAGGCGAAGCGCACCTGCGCCTCAACCTCTCCTACCGTTTCGAGCCCCCGGACCTCACGGTGGGCGAGTGGGGCGTGCGCTGCACGCTGAGCTTCTCCGGTTCGCGCTTCACGGTGGCGGTGCCCTGGTCGGCGCTGTTCGCCATCGCCAGCCACGTGACGAAGGAGTTCTGGATGTACCCGGAGGAGATGCCGCCGGAGCTGCTCCAGCAGCCCCCCGTCGCGTCCGCCTCCGTCGCGCGTCCGCCGCCGCCCGCGCCAGTGCCCGCCGAAAGGCCCCGCGCGTTCCTGCGTGAGGTGCAGGTGGACCGGAGCGAAGAGCCGGAGTCGCGTCCGGAAGCCGCTCCGCCGCCTCCTCCCGAAGGGGGCCCGCCGGAGGAGCCGCAGCCGCCGCGCCGTGGCCACCTGCGGCTGGTGAAGTAGGCCGGACTTGAGGCGGCGCGTCAGCGCTTGAGCTCCGCCTCCACGTCCGCCTTCCGGCCGCCCATGAACGTGCCCGACCAGGGGCGGTAGCCCTTGAGCTTGAGCTGCACGGTGATGGAGCGCGAGGGGTAGAGGTTGTCCATCGCGATGGGCGTCACGCCCACCTCCACGCCGTCCACCAGGACGGTGGCGCCGGAGGGCTCGCTGTGGATGGACAGGAGCGGCGTCGGAAACCCGAGCGCGCGCTTTACCTGAAGCTCGTAGCGGGGCCACGCGAACAGCACGCCCCCCGCGAGCACCGCCGCGATGCCGAGCAGCGCCACCGCCAACCCCCAGCGCCGCTTGGGACGGGCGGGGGCCACGGGCTCGAACTCCCAATGCGGGGTGTCTTCCGTCCGGGGCGCGCGCGCCTCCAGTTCCAGGTCGCCCTGGGCCGCCTGGCGGATGCTGGGCCGGTTCATCCGCTCCGCCTCTTCGACGTCGGAGATGGCCTGCGCGGGCGCATCCGCCGGGGCGGGGGAGGGCGCGTTCGTCCGCGCGCGCGAGGCCGCGGTGTTCGCTGGCCCGCGAGCCGGGGGCATGTTCGCTGGAGTCCGAGGCGCAGCGGACGTGGGCGCATTCGCCGGAGGCCGCGAGGAGGCGGCACCCGTTGCCCGGGGTGCCGCGCTCGCGGCGCTTGGGTCCGAGGAGGGCCCGCGCGTGCAGGACTCACAGGGCGATTCCGGTGACTCCAGCGCCGACCCGCAGAGGGCGCAGGTGTGGACCACGGCGCCGGACGCGGACAGCGAGACGCCTCCGGTCGGCGGGCTCCACGGCTCCTCTTCCTCCGCGCCCATGGGGACGGCCGCCGGAGGAGGCTTCCACCCGGCGGGCGCTCCAAGCGCGCCGCCCGAAGCCGCGCCATACGCCACCGTGGCGGAGGCCGCGCCGGACGCGGAGGGAATGCGCCCCGTGTCCACGCCCTCGCGTGGCACGGCGGACATCACGAACGACGCGGACGTCGAAGCGGGGTCCTCCGCCATCGCGGCCCGGGCCACCTCACCCACGGACATGGGCAGCCGCACGCCGCGCAGGAACGTGGCCAGCGCGTGCGACGACGCGGGCTCTCCCGTCTGCGCGAGCCAGCGCGCGAGCGCCTCCGACACGTCCTCCGGCTCCGGGAAGCGGCCCTCCGGCTCGCGCGACAGCATGCGCAGCACCAGCGTGGCCAGCGACGCCGGCACGCCTGGCAGCGACGCGGGCGCGCGGTTGAGGATGGAGTACGCCACCGCCATCGGCTCCGCCGCGGACGACCCGAAGGGGTGCTGCCCCGCGAGCAGCTCCGCCAGGATGATGCCCAGCGAGAACTGGTCGCTCAGCGCCGTGGCCGGCTCGCCCCGGATGACCTCTGGCGCCGCGTATGGCACCTTGCCCTTGAAGGCCCCGGGCTCCGTGCGCGACAGGCCCGCCAGCCGCGCGATGCCGAAGTCGGTGACCTTCACCTCGCCCTCGCGCGACACCAGCAGGTTGGACGGGGACACGTCCCGGTGCGCCGTCACCACGGACTGGCCGTCGTGCTGGCGCCGGTACGCGTGCTGCAATCCCGCCTGTGCCTGGCTCACGATGAACACCGCCAGGTGCGGAGGAATCCGCAGCCCCTGGCGCGTCACCGCGCGCATCAGCGCGCCCAGGTCCCAGCCGTCCACCAGCTCCATCACCAGGAAGAGCCCTTCCGCGCTCTCCCCCACGTCATGCACGGTGACGATGTTCTGGTGCTGCAGCAGCATGGCCAGCCGCGCCTCGGAGACGAACATCCGCGAGATGTCCGGCTCGCGCGCCAGGTGCGGCAGCACGCGCTTGATGGCCACGGTGCGCTCGAAGCCCTCCGCGCCCTTCGCCACTCCCAGGAACAGCTCCGCCATGCCACCCGTGGCCAGCGGTTGCAGCAGCCGATAGCGCGACGTCACAGGGACCTCCGGAAAAGGCGCGGCGGGGAAGCGCTCACCCCTGCGACTGGGTGATTTCGCGCAGGTGCTTCCACGGGTAGATGCCCGTGGTGTGCTGGTCGCTGAAGACGAACGCGAGCGCGTAGTTGCCCACCGGCTGCATCTGCAGCACGCGCAGGTTCGCGGGCACCTGCGAGGGGTCCAGCGTGCGCTTCGCCGTCCACTCGTCCACGCACGCGGCGCACGGGCACTGCTGGCGCAGCACCTGCGCCGTGGCGGACGTCGTCACGCCGTCGTCCCACGTCAGCGTCAGCGACTCGCCGTCCGCGGACAGCTTCGCATCCGTCGCGCTGACGGGCTTGGGCGCGGGCTTGATGCGATCCCAGAAATTGCTCACCGAATCCACCTTCCAAGGCTTTAGCAGCAGCCCCTCCCTACCATCCTTCCGGCGGGGAGGGCGACCTGCCTTGGAAAGCGAAACGGCCCGGGGAGCCAGGGCTTCAGGAAGCCAGCTTGACGGGCTGCCGGTGGCCTTCCAGCCGCACGCCCCGCTGGGCCAGCACCGCGCGCAGGGCCTGCACCACCTTGGGGTCCAGCTGCGCGCCGCTCAGGTTGTCCAAAATCTCCATCGCCTTCTCCAGCGGCATGGCCTTCTGGTACGGGCGCGTGGAGGTGCACGCATCGAAGGTGTCCGCGCACGCCACGATGCGCGCGAGCATCGGGATGGCCTCGCCCTTCAGCTTGTCCGGGTAGCCCGTGCCGTCCCAGCGCTCGTGGTGGTGGCGCACGCACGCGCGCACCGACCCCAGGAACGTCACCGGCCCGATGATGGCGTCACCGATGGCGGGGTGCTCGCGCATCAGGGACATCTCCTGGTCGGTGAGCCGGGACTGCTTGCAGAGGATGTTCTCCGGGATGCCAATCTTCCCGATGTCGTGGAGGATGCCGCCGTACTGCAGCTGGCGCAGCTCGCGCTCGGTGAGCTTCAGCTCCTTGCCAATCTCCACCGCCACGTCGCCCACCCGCTGGCTGTGGCCGCGCGTGTACGCGTCCTTGGAGTCGATGGAGTTGGCCAGCGCGACGATGGTCTCCAGGTAGCCCTTCTCCAGGCTCTCGTAGAGGCCGCGCGTCTCCATGTCGTACGCCATGAGCTGCTTGCTCATGTAGTTGAACGTCTGGGCCAGCTCTCCCAGCTCGTTCTTCTGCTTCAGGTGCACCTCCACGCCGAACTTGCCGCGAGCGAGCTCCAGCGACGTGGCGATGAACGTCTTCAAGGGCTGCGTGAGGTTCCGGGAGAAGATGGCCGCCAGCACCAGCGCCACCAGGATGGCGCCGCCCAGGCCCAGCAGGATGCGCCGCTCCATCGACTCCACCTGGCGGTAGGCGTTCTCCACCGGTTGCTCGGACACGATGGCCCAGCCCGCCTCCGGCAGCACCGAGTACGCGGACACCACCGCCTCGCGCCCCTCGCCGAAGTTGCCCACGTGGAACAGCTCCGTGTCGGGCGTGCCCTCGCGCTGCTTGAGCAGGTGCGCCAGTGGCAGCCGCTTCGACACGTCGTCGCCCACCGCGCCCAGGCCGCCGCCGCCCGTAATCAAGCGTCCGTGCCGGTCCGCCAGGTACGCGAAGCCGGTGCTGCCCACGCGCTCCTGGGCCAGCATCTGCCGCAGTCCCGCGAGCGTGATGTCCGCGGCCATGTAGCCCTGCACCGGGTCGCCCACGGGGAAGGCCAGCGTCACCACCGGCCCGCCCCCACCGCCTCCGTGGGACGCCACCACGTCCGAGTAGCGCACGCCGGTGAGCCCTTCATCCAGCAGCGCCCGGGCGCGCTCCTCGTGCTCCGCCACGCCGCTGGGGGCCATGTCGTGCACCGCGAAGGCCTGCAGCCCCGGCAGCCGCTGCCGGTCCGCGCCGAACACGGTGAGCGCCAGCACCTCCGGGCGCTGGTTGAGCACCGCGGCGATGTGCAGCCGCTGCGCTTCGCGGGGCAGGGTGAAGAAGCCGCCCGGCACGCTGGACAGCCCCACCACGCGCTCCGTGGGGTCCTCCAGGAAGCTTTCGGCCTTGAGCCGCAGCTGCTTGACGCGCTCCTGCGCCAGCTCCTGCGCGTCGCGGATGAGCAGCTCGCGCGTATGGGACACCGACAACCAGCCCACCATCAGCGTGGGGATGATGCTGACCACCAGCATCAAGAGGAGGATGGCTTTGAAAAGTCGCACGGCGGTGGCTCCTCGCTCGGGTCGGGCGGCTACTTCTGCCACCCGTCCTTCACCTTGACGTTGAGTTCGAGCGATTCCGCGGCCAGCTCGAAGCGCCGTGTCTGGGAGGGCAGGGACCGCCCCTGCTCCGGACTCACCGCCGTCACCGTCCAGCGATAACGGCCCGCGGGCAGCGCCGGCAACGTCCATTGCCGCGCGGCCACCACCGTGCGCACGGGCGCCGGCGTGGCCTTGCCCTCCGCTCCTTCAGCGACGACCTCCACTTCATACCGCGTGGCGCCCGTGACGGCGCTCCACGCCAGCGTCACCGGCCCCAACAGCCCTCCGCCCTCGGCTCCGGACGCGGGCTTCAGCGTGAGGCGGGCCTTGTCCGCGGGCTGCGCCAGCTGCGGCGCGCCGGGCGGCTCCGGCAGCACGGTGCCCTGCTGCACGCGCACGGACTCGCCCTTCGCCAGCACGCGCGTGGCGTGCTGCGCCTCCACGGTGACGGGAGGCCCCTGGCGGTGCGTGACGGTGGTGGTGCCGCCGTCGTGGTCCACCTCCACCGTGAAGTTGGACGGCTGCTGCGGGTTGAGCAGCGCCCACGCCTCGTCCGCCTTGTGGAGCGCCTCCGCGTACCGGGCGGCCTGGAAGTGCGCCTCCGCTTCCTTCAGCCGGGACTCGGCCTCACGGCGGCGGGCATCGTCCGGCGCCGCCTTCACCGCCGCGCGGGACATCTCCAGCGCCTTGAGCGCCGTCTGCGGCTCCGTGCCTGGAGCCTTGCGCGGCCCTGGCGCCGCGGCGCCTCCGGGAAGGGCCGCGACCTCCGCGGACGCGTGCCCCAAGGACGTCGGAGCGGTTGAGGGCACCACGGACAGCCCCATCCACGCGCTGAGCCAGAGGGCGGCCTTCATTGGAATTCAATCTTCCTGCCCGCCCGAACCGTGGCGGATGGGGTGGTGACGGACAGCGACTGGGTGGCCGGCTTCTCCAAGGTGGCATCCACCCGTCCCCGGAGGACGGTGACGTCCGTTCGCAACTTGCTCTCCGCGATGCCCACCAGGGAATCGCCCCCCAGGTGCAGCGTGCTGCCATTGGCGAACACCACCTGCGCGCTCGCGCCGGCCTCCGTGCGGACCTTGTCGTTCTCGTAGAGGGGCAGCTCGTCGCGCGCGGAGCTCCACTCGTCCGCCACCGCGCGTTTGATCTGCACGTCCCCCTTCAGCTCTCGCAGGTGCGCGCGGGGGACAGGCGGAGGCAGGGGCGCCTCGGTGGGCCCACGGGGCTTCTCATCGGCGGTACAGCCGGGAGCAAGGGCCATGAGTGCGACCGCGAAAAGCAGGGGAGGCCAGCGTCGTCCATTCACCAGAGGGGTCGTCCTGAAAACCACTCTACCTGGAAACGCCGCGCCGGAGGGGCCTCCCACCTCCTTCGCGTTCACTCTCGCTCGCCTAGTCCAGCCGCCTGTGCGCCAGGCACGGCAAATTCCGCCGGATGCGTGCCTGGAGCTCCGGGTCCACCGGCGCCACGGCCAGGCCCTCGCCCTCGGAGGCCCGGGCCGTCACCAGCCCCCACGGGTCCACCACCATCGCGTGGCCATACGTCAGCCGCTGCGCGGAGTGCCGCCCGCCCTGGGCCGGCGCCAGCACGTACGCCTGGTTCTCGATGGCCCGGGCGCGCAGCAGCACCTCCCAGTGGTCCTTGCCCGTCATCATCGTGAAGGCCGCCGGCACCGCGAGCAGCGTGGCCCCGTCCTTCGACAGCCGCCGGTACAGCTCCGGGAAGCGCAGGTCGTAGCAGACGCTCATGCCCAGCCGGCCCACCGTCGTGTCCGCCGCCACCACCTCGGTCCCCGGCGCCACCGCCGCGGACTCCTGGTAGGTGGCCCCGTCGCCGACGTCCACGTCGAACAGGTGCATCTTCCGGTAGACGGCCAGCCGGGCGCCGTCCGGTCCGAACAGGACGCTGGTGTTGTAGAGCCGGCCGCCCGGCGCTCCCTCCTCCAGGATGGAGCCGGCCAGCAGCGTCGTCTTCGTCCCCCTGGCCAGCTCCGCCATCCGGCTCAGCGTGGGGCCGTCCAGACCTTCAGCGGCGGACGGACGCTCGGGCTCCGGTCCCATCCAGGAGAAGTTCTCCGGCAGGCCCACGAGGTGGGCACCCAGGGAGGCGGCCTGGCGCACGAGGCGCGTGGCCACATCCAGGTTGTGGGCCTTGTCCGCGGTGGACACCATCTGTGCGGCGGCGATGAGGTGCATGGGGGCGTTATAACGCCACCGGCGTCACTCGGAACCCCTGGGAATCCTTCAATCCCGGGGGGCGTTTGACCCGGTGCCTCGGGGTGTGTCCTTCCTTTACACCCCGAGGGGGCGTGTGTTACGGACGCCCCGACATTTTTCGACGCATCACATTCGAAAAGTGGGCCGCCGTGCCCGCTTTTCGCGTTTTTGGAGACCTGTTTCCTGGCCATGGAGCCGAAGAACATCAAACAGACGGTGGAGGAGAAGGCAGCGTCGCTGCTGGACCCCATCGTGGCGAACGAAGGCCTGGAGCTCCTGGACGTGGAGTACGTCCGCGAGCGCGAGGGCTGGGTGTTGCGTTTGTTCATCGACAAGCCTGGTGGCCGGGTGGGACTGGAAGAGTGCTCCCAGGTGTCGCGCGCCGTGGATCCGGTGCTCGACGTGGAGGACTTCATCCCCCAGGAATACAACCTGGAGGTGTCCAGCCCGGGTGTGAACCGGCCCTTGAAGAAGCCGGCGCACTTCGAACGGGTGAAGGGGCAGAAGGTCAAGGTGAAGACCTTCGGCCCGCTGGGCGAGCCTCCGCGGAAGAACTTCAGCGGCACGCTCACCGATGTGGCGGCCGACGCCATCTCCGTGGACGTGGAGGGGGGCGGCGTGTTCGTCATCCCCTTCAAGGACATCGCCAAGGCCAATCTGGAGTTCGAGTTCTAGAAGCCCACATACAGGGGACCCTGTTCGCGCCAGGGCCGCCCGTGGACCCATTTTCGGAGAAGACAAAGCCATGCCCACGCCCGCCAACCCGGCAGTCAACCTCAACCTCGTCCTGGATCAGGTCGCCAAGGACAAGGGCATCGAACGGGCCGTGCTCATTGCCACCCTCGAGGACGCGATGAACACCGCGGCCAAGAAGCACTTTGGCCAGGACCGCAACCTGGAGGCCAAGTACGACCCGGAGAAGGGCGTCGTGGAGCTCTTCCAGGCCATCACCGTGGTCGCGGAAATCACGGACCCCGTCCAGGCGGTGAACCAGATCACCATGGACGAGGCCCACAAGAAGGGCATGGAAGTGGAGCCCGGCGACGAGCTCGTCTTCCAGATCTTCTACCGGGACGAGGACGCCGCGGAGGCCAAGGCCCAGGACGACCAGTACGGCGACATCCTCCGCCTGAAGACCTTCCGCCGCGGCTTCGGCCGCATCGCCGCGCAGACGGCCAAGCAGGTCATCCTGCAGCGCACCCGCGACGCCGAGCGCGAGAACGTCTTCAACGAGTACAAGGACCGCAAGAACGAGATCGTCACCGGCATCGCCCGCCGGTTCGAGCGCGGCAACATCGTGGTGGACCTGGGCCGCGCGGAGGCCGTGCTGCCCGTCCGTGAGCAGGTCCCGCGTGAGACCTACCGCCCGGGCGACCGCGTCCAGGCGTACGTGCTGGACGTGCTGCGCGAGTCCAAGGGCCCGCAGATTGTGCTGTCGCGCGCGTCCGTGAACCTGCTCACCAAGCTCTTCGAGATGGAGGTGCCGGAAATCGCCGAGGGCATCGTCGTCATCGAGGCGGCGGCCCGTGAGCCGGGCGGCCGCGCGAAGATCGCCGTGTCCAGCCGCGACTCGGACGTGGATCCGGTGGGCGCGTGCGTGGGCATGAAGGGCAGCCGCGTGCAGGCGGTGGTGCAGGAGCTGCGCGGGGAGAAGATCGACATCGTCCCCTACGACGAGGATCCGGCCCGCTTCGTGTGCTCGGCCCTGGCCCCCGCGGAGGTCAGCCGCGTCATCATCGACGAGGCCAACCACGCCATGGAGCTCATCGTCCCGGACGACCAGCTGTCGCTGGCCATCGGCCGCCGCGGCCAGAACGTGCGCCTGGCCGCCCAGCTCACGGGCTGGAAGCTGGACATCAACAGCGAGAGCCGCGTGCGTGAGATGCGCGAGTTCGCCAGCCGCTCGCTGGGGGCCCTGCCGGGCGTCAACGAGATGCTGGTGGAGACGCTCTACGCGCACGGCTTCCGTCAGGCGCGCGACGTGGCGGACGCGAATCCGGAGATGCTGGCGCAGATTCCCGGCATCGACCCCACCCGCATCCCCTCCATGCAGGAGGAGGCCAAGAAGCGCATGGTGGAGGACCAGCAGGAGCTGTCGCGCATGGACTACGAGCGCGAGCAGGCCCGGCTGGCCGAGGCCCGCCGCCACCCGGACGAGCTGTCCCAGCCGGAGCGCATGGCGCGCGTGCGCGGCGTCGGTGAGAAGACCATCGAGCAGCTCATCCTCGCCGGCTACCGCACGGTGGAGGACATCGCGAACGAGAAGGACCTCACCCGCCTGGGCGACGTGCCGGGCGTGGGCATCAAGAAGGCCCGCCAGCTGAAGAGCGCGGCGGAGAATTATCTGGTGGAAGAAGCCAAGCTGCGCGCGGAGCTCAACGCGGAGCGGGGTGCGATGGCAGCGGCAGGCGGGTCGGAGGGCGTGGAAGCGGCCAAGGCACCGTAACGACAGGGGATAGGCAGATGCGCCGCGCAACCAAACGGCCCGGGATACATCCCACGGAAACCACGGCGTCAGGTCCGGTCCGGACCTGCGTCGGGTGTGGTTCTCGCAAGTCACAGGCGGAACTGACCCGGTTCGTGGTAGGTCCCCAGGGCGGCGTGGTGGCGGACAGGCGGCGGAGGCTGCCAGGGCGGGGGGCGTACCTGTGCGGTGCCGGTTGTTTGACGGCAGCGCTCAAGCGTAAGGCGCTGGGCAGGGCCTTCCGGGGCAAGGCGGGGCAGGTCGACCCGTCAGCACTCGGACAGGCCTGGGAGTGAGGG
>NZ_RAWM01000163.1 GCF_003668875.1 Corallococcus interemptor
CCTTCTCCACCACCTCGGTCTCCCTGACCCGAGCCTCTTCCACCACCGGATTCATCGTCCCTGCCTGGGTCGCCCTGCACACTAAACTGCTGGGTACGGACTGTCTCACTCACCTTGGCAGAGAGGGGTACTCGGCCGCGATGCTGTGCGGCACCTGGTCCTCGGGAACCGGCACCCGAGGATCATCGGGCCGCAGTTTCACGTACCCGTCGCAGCCCAAGTACGGAATCACGAGGCCGGGGGCTGGGATGGACCGGTGGCCATCACGCCGGTCGAGAAGTTCAGCTCCCTCTTCCTGTGTCCAGTACGCACGAACCCCGGCCCTGATCGCGGTTTCGACGGTGATGCCACGCTCAGTCAGAGCCGCCTGCGATGCGGCAGAGAACTTCGGCGTGTTCGTGCTGCTACCAGTGTCGGTGTTGGTGTCGCTGCTGCTGCATTCATTGAGGTTCGTCGAGTTGTCCATACCGAAGAGATATCGAATTGAGTTGCTGGCCCTCTGCGCACCGACGGGAGGCACCGAGCGCCACGCGCGGGAGGGCGTCGATATGGATGTATCGAATTCAGGCTCCAGACCTCCCCCCGTGGTGGGCAAGGGAGCATGTAGGCCCCAGAGCGCATCCACGCGGCGAGTGCGCATGAGGTACACGGCTCAGTTGTCCACGCGCGCGATCCTGAGCCGAGGACAGGCTGAGGCAGGAAGGGGGGATTCGCGGCGTACACCGGACGGCAACCTTCCGTGTATGAGCCGAGGCACCCGCTGGAGCACGGAGTACCTGGACGCGATGATCGCGGCCTGGGCGAAGTCCGGGCTGACCTCGGAGCAGTTCACGGCTACGGCCGCGCCAGGGCTGCCTGCTCGTACCCTACGGCTGCACCGCCAGCGAAAAGAGAAGGAGCTCCACGCAGAGCTTCAGCGGCTTCGGGATGAAAACGCGACGCTCCGGTCCATGCTCGAAAGGAGCGCGTTGATCCCTTGTGGTTGCCGGGCGGCAACCGTCAGCGGCCCCAACGGCCACGGCATTGGAGATCGCCATGTGGCAAACGGAACCGGAGCCCCTTCGCCGACCGCGACCGGGCCGCCAGCATCGGAGCCGGTACAGCAGCGCGTGGTGCCGCAGGACCAGGTTGCCGGACCCTCCCCTGGTAATCACGATGGTCGTGTGCTCGTAGGGGAAAACACCGAGCCTGTGCCCCCGAAGCGACCGGCGTTCTCCTGGGATTGATGGCCCCGCGCCTGCTGGCCGATGTCGGGCGCCATCTACCGCTGGTCTTGGTCCACGAACCGAACCACTTCACGCGCGAGATCGTCTCCTGTGGCAAGAATCGCAGCGACACACCCGAGGCCATGATCGTGGACTGAATGATGGCGACCGCAGACGAGCGCGACCTCATTCGGCTCCTGGACCGCACGGTCCTGCTCAAGCTCCCAACGGCCAGTGCCTGACGATCTTCAGGAAGCGAGGTGAGGGCTCAGTCTTGTGGCGGCAAGGGTGAGCGAGCAACCAACGATGGCATCAGGTACGCTGCACGAATGGAACGGCAACAATTCGCCGCGCTCTACGCCAAGGCTCAGAAGCATCGAGACCAGCTCCGGGGGAACTCGCAGCTCGCGGAGTTCTTCCCGCCCAGAAGCCTGCCCTTCCCTCCGGTCCTTGGGTTCGGGCTGCCCCATAACGAGCGGCACGTCCCCGTAGTCACAATTGCGCTGAACGCGAGCGCCGAGGAATTTCCTGAGCATCTCCCCATTGAGGACGACGCCCAGAAGCAGTGGGTCGCGCAGGACAACTACTTCGCCAACCCCTATGAGAACTGGTGGTCCCTCGCAGGTGAAATGCTGAGGAAGGCAACCAATGGGCGACTCACCTATGGATCGACAGCGGCGCACGTTGACTTCACCGCGATCGTGACGGCGAGTGGGATGGATTCCACCTACAACAAGATCAAGGACCGGGTGCGCGAAGACGTGCGCGCGTGGATGGAGCACTCGCTGACTGACACCTTCGTGCAGCTCCTGTCGAGCCTCGTCCACCAGAACGGCACCAAGGCGGCGCTGGTCCTGGGCTTCGCGCCCTCGTTCCCCGGCAAGGACGACCGGGCGGGGGGCATCACGCTCGACGAAACCTTCTGGCGAGCGAACACGTGCGTCAACTTCGTCGGCAAAGGTGGCATTGCCGTGAAGGATCAGCCCACTGTTGCCTGGGGCCGCATGACGGGCCAGCGCGTTCCAGAGAACCTGCGGAAGTTGCCGTTCTTCTTCGTGTCGAAGAGCCCAAGCTCGTTGTATTCGACGGTGCGAGACGACGACGCCAAGCGGGCACCACTCGTCGCTGCTGCGGAACGCCTGGCGCCCCATCTCGGAGGCGTGCTCGGAATAACGAGCGCTTCCCGAGCAGGGTTTATGGTGCGGCGCAAGTCGTCCACGTCCACCGCTACGTAAGGCGCCGCGGCCGTCAGCCGCTGGTAACTGGATAGTGCCCTCATGGCGGGACAAGAACCTTCGAACGGACGAGATACGTGACAATCGCTCGGCGGAGGGCATAGGGGCGCCCAGTCCGGCATAGCGTGCAGCTCGGCGGACGACGCCGAAGCTCGTGAGCTGAGAGAGAAGATTCCGGGCAAGGAGCAGAGGCAGAACTTGAGCAAGGGCAGGCGAGCCGCCGCACGCGCTCGGTCGAGCCCTGCGGTCGCTTGTAATACCCGTTGGGTTTATTAATAGTAGACCTTGGACCGCGAGCGCCACCGGCCCCAGCTCCCGCAGCCGAGGCCCCACCAGGGAGCCGGAAGGCCCGAGCCAGCGCCCGCCGCGCGTCCCTTCCCACCTGGAGGCCGCACATGACCGATGACAGCACGCCGACCGAAGAAACGCTGATCGAGGACGCGACGCCGGAGAACAGTTCCGACCTTGAGAGCGCCCGCCCCCGGCTCCGGTTCACCATCGAGACCACCACGTACGAGGCCATCCGCACGCTGGAACGGCGGGGTAACGGCGAGGTGGTGCTCCTTGCCGAGCGTCACCTCCCACATGGACTCGCCGGGCACGTCACCATCAAGCGCCTGCGCAATCCCGTCACTTTCGAGCGCTGCCAGCGGCTGATCGAGGAGGTCCAGCTCGCCTTCCGCCTCCACCACCCGGCCATTGCCCAGGTCCATCACCTGAAAATCCACGCCGACCGGCCGCACGTCATCGCGGAGTACGTGGACGGCCCCACGCTGGACACCCTCATCAGCCTCGCCACCATGCGCGAGAAGCCGCTCTCCGCGCCCTTCGCCCTCTACATCGCCGCCGAGGTGGCCGATGCCCTCCACCACGCGCACACGCTGAGAGATTCGGAGAACCGGCCGCTGGGCATCATCCACCGCGACGTGGCGCCCCGGAACATCCGCGTGGCCCGCAGCGGCGAGGTGAAGGTGACGGACTTCGGCGCTACCTACTCGCTCATGGTGGGCCGGGAGGAAACGCCGGGCCTTCTGCTCAAGGGCGACGTGGCGTACGCCTCGCCCGAGTACCTGCATCGCAAGCCCATGGATGGCCGGTCCGACATCTTCTCGCTGGGCCTCGTCCTCATGGAGATGCTGACGTGCAAGCACCTCTTCGACGTGGAGGACGAAAAGGCCCCCAACACCACCGTGGACGTGAAGACGGAGGAGACGCCCTCGGTGCCCCTCACGCAGATGATCGCGCTCGTCAACCGCTACCGCCCCGAAGACGTGGAGAACGCGATGGCGGGCCTGCCGGACGCGCTCAAGGCCATCGTCCACAAGGCCCTCCAGCGCAACCTCTCCGAGCGCTATGCCACGGCCGCCGAGATGCACGATGCGCTGCGGGCGGCGCTCGCGGCGGAGTCACAGCCCTTCAGCCGGAAGGAGGCGAGCGAGGAGCTGGCGCGGCTGCTGTCGGAGGCGTCCGTCCTGCGCGACCGGGTGGAGCTGGACGAAGAAGGCTTCTTCCCCGAGGGCCTGGACGCCGACGAGGCGACGCCCGCACCGAACGAAGAGTGAGAACGGGCAGACCGAACATTGCTGGAAGCAAGCGGGCCCCAGGTGTGGGCCCGCATCGTTTCAGCGCAACAACACTTGGGCCACCGTCACGAGGGCATCGAGCTGGTCCTCGTCCATCTTGCGCGCGAGGCCGGTGAGCTGGCGCAGCTTGGGCGCCCCGCCCGGCCCTCGCTCCTTCTTGCCGGACTTCGTCCCCTCCTCCGCGTCCGCGATCCCCAGCAGCTCATCCGAGGAGATGCGCAGCACCGAGCACATCCGCAGCAGCGTCTGGACGCTGGGCAGCATCTTCCCGCGCTCCAGGCGGCTATAGACCATATGCGCCAAGCCCAGCTTCTCGGCCACCTCCGCCTGCGTGAGCCCGAGCTGCGTCCGGGCCTCACGGGCGGCACTTCCAATACGGGTCGCCAGTTCTTCGTTCATGCGTCGGGGTACCAGGAACACCGAGAACCAGGTCTGGCGCGGGCAGGGGGCTCGCGCCTCGGGGACGCCCCTTCCTGCCGCATCTTGGCGATCATGTCGATGCGCGATCCGCACCCCGTCACGTGGCGGCGCCTCCCCCTATGTGCAGGAGCCATCGAGAGCAGGGCCCTCCAGGGCTTTGCCGCACAGGATGAAGTCCACCGAGACATGGAGGACACCGCACAGGCCCACCAGCGTGGGGACGCTGGGCAGCAATCTGCCGCGCTCCAGGCGGCTGAACACCAGCGTCGGCACGTGGATGGCCTCGGCCACCTGGGCCTGCGACAGGCCCGCGCGATGCCGGGCGGCGCGGACATTGGTTCCGATCTGCTGGGAGAGCTTCGCGGACATGAGGAGACCTGGGAGAAAGAGGAGAATGCCGCGCGGGCGGCACTCCGAGCATACCGCCCATCAGGTTCAACGATAGTATCCGCGCAAGGTTTACCCTTCTCCCGCGCACTTCGCGGGGAGAACTCGTACGAAATCCGCTACCGGTTGAGAGCATGTTCAGGAACGCCGCCCCCTCACGCCCCGCCGAAGGAGAGGACACTTGAGCCCGCGTCTGCATCCCATCGTCCCCCCGGGCACGGACATCGGCGGGTACCTGGTGGAGGAGAAGCTGGGAGCCGGGGGCTTCGGTGCCGTGTACCGCGCCCGGCGTGGAGGGCGGCGCTACGCGCTCAAGCTCATCCCACTCTGGGGGCTGGCCGAGTGGGCCGAGCGCGAAGTGGCCATCCTCCTGCGGCTCAAACACTCCAATCTGGTGCGCATCCGTGGGCACGGACAGTGGCCGGACGAGGCGCCCCAATCCTTCTTCATCGTCATGGACTACGTGGAGGGACGCAGGCTGGACGTATGGGCCAAGGAGGAGAACCCCTCGGCCCGAGAGGTCGTGCTCAAGGTGCTCGGCGTGGCTCGCGGGCTGGGCGCCGCGCACCGGGCGAAGGTGGTGCACCGAGATCTGAAGGAGAGCAACATCATCGAGCGCGCCTCGGACGGCGAGGCGGTGGTGGTGGACTTCGGCGCGGGCGGGTACGAGAGCGCCCCGAGCATCACCGGTGGAGTGCTTCCACCGGGCACCCCGGAGTACCGCGCGCCCGAGGCATGGCGCTTCCAGCAGGAGCACGGCGACGAGCGTGGCCGCTCCTACCAACCCAGCCCCTCGGATGACCTGTACTCGCTGGGCGTCGTTCTCTATTGGCTCCTGACGGGCAGACAGCCCTTCCTCCCGGACGAGGCCGCAGGGGTGGAGGCCGTGCTCAACCGCGCTCCCAAACCACCCCACGTACTCAACCCGCGCGTCCCCGAGGCCCTGAGTGCCGTGTGCATGCGCCTGCTGGCCAAGGAGCCCGAGGAGCGCCACCCGGATGCCGACGCGCTGTGCGTGGAGTTGGAGGCCCTGCTGGCCCAGGCGGACGAGTCCTTGGACGCGAAACTCTGCGACGCCTATGGCCCGGACACCGCCACCACGCTTGCGGAGGTGCCGCACGCGGGCGAAGACGAACTGGTGCAGTGGCTGAAGAAGCGCAAGGCCCGGCCTCGCCGGGGGCCGCACCCGCCAGCGGAAGTTGCCGCGCACGATCCGGCGTCAATCGCAGCGGTCATTCAGCCCGAGCTGCCACCTCTACTTCCCACCTGCCCTGCCCCGCCGCACGCGAGGCCGCAGGCACAAGCCGGTCATTTCACTGCCCTGCGCGTGGCGAGCTGGATGAGTCTGCTGGTGATCGTGAGCGTGCTCATGCTCGCGCGCGACCTGGCGCCATCGTCGGCTCAAGTCGCACGTCACACACAGGAACCTCATTCCAGCGCGGCCTCGTCGTCACCGCCAGTCGCCCCCACACTCGTGCTTGCTCTGGGGGCTCCCGGCCAGGAAGTGGCGGCACCTTGGATGGCACCGGAAGCTCAGGAAGCCGCAGTTGCGCTCAACGGCGCGCCCATCCTTGCGGCCGTCGCCCTTCCCGCGACGCTCTCCGAGGAGAAGGTTTCCGTGAAGATGAAGAAGACCACCGGCGTGTCCCCCGGCAAGGCGCTTGGCCTGGGGATCGCGGCCTGCCTGACGATGGCCTGCCCTGGTCCCCAGGTCCGCCCGACGCCCCCGCCCGAGGACTGCCCACCAGGAGCCGTCGAGGCGATGGAAAAACTTGGCATCAAAGTAGGGGATGAACGACTTGAAGTGACCTGGGGTGCGCAAGGAGCGAATGCCGAGCGCCGATCCGTGAAGGAGGGATGGACCAGCATGCGCATCTACTCTGGCAGCCGCGAGATCGAGATGCGCACGGGTACCATCCTGTCTGGGAAGCTCCTTTTCGGAGATCGCGTCTACGGTCGATTCACCGAGGCCCGGCTGCCCAAGGGGGGTGGCACCGTACGAGTGTGCATGGAGCTGCGGGACCAATCGGGCAAACGTGGTTTGGAGCGAGAACCCGGCTCCACGGAGGGCAACGTGAAGGTCTGGGACTCCGGGTTCGTCCGGGCGGTGGATCGCTTCGAATGAGCGTTTCTGAGCGCATGCGGGGTTCGCGCGGGGCGTGGTCGGGGCGGCGCCTCGGACCTATATGGTCGCGCCCGTTTCAGAGGCCCGTTCCCGTATCCGCGTCATCACCCATTGCCCTGCTGGCCCTGGTGGTCCTCCTTGGTTGGACGGTCCATGCCGATGAGCTGTCACGGCTCCCAGCCTGCGATTCGACCCAGGAGCAGATCGATCTCCCGGCCGAGTCCAACAACAGGGTCTACGAAGTCTGCATCAGTCCGGGCTTGGCGACTCTGATTGTCTTCTTCTCGACCGAGTTGAAGCGCGAAACCCTGACGCTGGAGGGAGCCGACCAATTCACGATGGTGGAGGTAGGAAAGCGCAGCATCTCGCTACTGCCCTCCGAGAATGTGGTTCCTGGCGAGCGGCTGAAATTGACGGCCCGCTTCGCGGACGGAGACGCCCCCGCGAGCATCAGTTTCGTGCTGGTGGTGCACCCGGCCCGTGCCACGCGTCAGGTGGAGGTCTTACGCCAGAAACGCACCTTGGCGTCCTACCAGCAGGCGGAGAAGGAGAAGGACCTCCAGCTTCAGCAGTGCCGCGAGGAGACCGTACGGCTCCGCTCGGAGTGTGGCGGGCCACGCGGCTTGACGGGACTCCTGGCCGCGATGCGCATGGACAAGAACGGGGTTGTGGCCAAGACCGTCACGGGAGGCGTCAGTCTGCATCCAGCAAGTGCCCTCGGTCTGCGGCGCGCCATCAGCTACCGCGCCAGCGGGCTCGTGGCGGTGGAGGTGGTGCTGGAGGCACCCGCCGGGTCGTTACCGTGGACTGCGGCCGGAGCCGAGCTGGTAGGCCCTGGCCGCCGCACGCTGCGCGTACTGCCTCCTTGGCAGAGTGAGCCCATTGACCCCAGCGTGACTGATGGTCGGGTTGTGATCGAGACAGAGGCAACGGAGCAGGAGACCCGGGGCAGCTTCAGTCTCAAGCTGTGGAACGAGGATGGAACCCGGAGCGTGATCGTCTCCGGGGTGACGTTCCCATAAGCTTGAGCCCCAGTGTCCCACACGAGGGTTCTTCCTTGTTGCGGCTCTGGCAACCCGTCAGAGTTGTGCCTCTATACTTGCTCGGGAGGAGCACCATGGACGGAGTGTGCAGCGGAAACTGCAAGAAGCACGTATCTAAGTTTGAGCCTCGGTCCCCGTTCTACATTCTCAGCGAAGGGGTCAACCCCGTGCGCATGGCCATCCTGTGCAAGACGGACTTCGACGCGTTGCCTGCGAAGGAAAAAGAGGGTTGGAGGGAAGTCAATGCGTCGGGCAAGAGCGTCTGATCGACAGCGCTCTGTACCCAAGCTGTACCCAAGCTGAACGGACGTGGGTGGACCTCCATGGACGCTCCACCCGCCCCGCTCCAGAGGGAAACCGGCCAACCCTCAATCCCGCCGGGCATCTCGCGGATCGGGGTGGCGGGGCTTCAAAACCGGTGAGGGGCTGCGAGAGCAGTCCCTGGCGAGTTCGATTCCCGTGCCCTACCGCCAATATTTCCGAGAGGTTACGCCCCACCCACCCTGCGGATACCGAACCCTGCTGCGTCCAGGCACGTCCAGACCAGTCCACTCGACTGCGTTACCGCTGCGTTACTGCACAGCACGTAACGGCGAGGACTGAGGCAGCAAAACTCGCCGTCAGGGACGACGAGGAATCAGCAACGGGCTCCCTACTAGCTCAGCACAGAGGTTTTGAAGGGTTCAGGCAGCGCTGGGGGTACGCTCGCCCGAGCTTGGTGCGGGCGCCCTTGACGGTAAAGTGCCAGCGGCCCCGGGCACGTTCCTTGTTTCGCATCCGCTCCCATCGGGCCACCTCCCGCTTCAAGGTGGCCTTGTTGGGGATGCGTCTGTCCAAGCACTGGCGGTTCAGCACGCCGATTTCAATCTCCACCATGTTCAGCCAGCTGGCGTGCTTGGGCACGAAGTGGAACTCCAGTCGTTTCAGAATCCGCCTGGCTTCTTCTAGAGGAAAGGCTTCATAGCGGGCGCCTGGGCTGTGCCTGGACAGGTTGTCGAGCACCACCCGGATGGTGTCCGCTTCCGGGTAGTGCACGTCCACCAACTCGCGCATGCGCGCAGCGAAGTCCTTGGCGGTGCGCTGGTCCGAGACTTCGACGTGGTGCCAGGGGCGGTGCACGTCCAGAAAGACGAAGAGGTTGGCTGTTCCGTTGCGCTGGCACTCGTAGTCGTAGCGTCGGGGCTTGCCGGGTTCTGCAGGAAGCGGCGTGCGGACTTCTCCGATGAGTTGCGTGGGCGACTCGTCGAAGCACACCACCGGCCTCTTGGCGTCCGGCGGCTCGGCGTAGAGGTCCAGCACGTCCTCCATCCGGGCAACGTACTCCGCGTCCACCTTGGGGATGCACCACATGCGCTGCGGCCAGGGCTTGAGCTCGTTCTCCGGCAGACGTCGGCGGACGGTTTCCCGCGATATGCCCTCGTGCTCGGTGAGGCTCACCATCTCATCGGCGAGCAATTGAAGCGTCCAGCACCACTCCTCCTTCCACGAACCGCCGCTTGACTCGGTACACCGTCGAGGTGCCCACCCGGACACTCCTGGCAATCTGCTCGTCGGTGACTCGGGCATTGGCGGCCAGCAGAATCTGCGCGCGCTTGACGTGGCGAACATTCCCCGTGCCGCCGCTCACCAGCACCTCCAACTCCGACTTCTCCTCGGCAGCCAGGGTGACGAGGTAACGTACATTCATGCGCTCCAACTCCGCAAAAGGGGAGTCGGACTACCTCGCTGCCGCCGTTTCGATTCCCTCCGCCCCCCGCCCTTTACAAGAGCTCCAAGGCCAGTACCTAGCCTTCATCTACGCCTACACGAAGCTCAACCGGCGCCCTCCAGCGGAGGCCGACATGCAGCGCTATTTCGGCACCGCTGCGCCCACCGTCCACCGCATAGTACTGGAGCTTGAACGCCGAGGGCTCATCCGGCGAAGCGCAGGACAGGCCCGCAGCATCGAACTGTTGCTGGCCCCGGAGCTGCTGCCCGTTCTCCGCTGAGCAGCTCCAAGGCCAATCGGTCAGAACCTCTGTGCCGATTCACTAGCGCCTCGAACAGCATTGATAGAGCCGTAACAAACCAATTGAGGATCCTTTTCAGGACACCAAAACCCCGAGTCAACCCCACCCCACCCATCACTTGCATTCCACGAGGGCCCGGGTAAATGTTCCGCACACTCACCCCATCGGAAGGCGCATGAAAACAGAATTACTGTCTCTCTCGAAGTTCTTCACTGAGAACCTCTTCCGCATTCCAGATTATCAGCGCGGGTACTCCTGGACCGAGACGCAACTCAAAGACTTCTGGTCCGACCTAACACTCCTCGCCCCGAACCGCGCTCACTACACAGGAGTTCTAACTCTTGAAGAGGTAAATCAATCCGACTTCGAGCGATGGCCCGATGACCTTTGGATCATACACTCGAAGAACTTTACGCCATACTATGTCGTCGACGGGCAGCAGAGACTCACAACTTCTCTAATATTAATACAGGCAATACTTGAGGCAGCAGGCCCCGGAGTCGAACTCAACTACACCTCTTCAGAAGAGATTCGGAAGAAATTCATATTCGAATCCAAAGATAAAGGCATCAGCAGGTCGTACATATTTGGCTACGAGAAAGACAACCCGAGCTACGAGTTCCTCAAGACAAGAATCTTCCTTGAACCATCAGACACACACAGCACCGACGAAGAAACCATCTACACGCACAATCTGGAGGCAGCCAAGGCTTTCTTCCTGGAGCAACTCAAGGGGAAAACGCACGGCGAAATAGAGTCGATTTACACAAAAATCACCCAACATTTTCTCTTCAATATCTACACCATGTCTCCCGGAATCGACGTGTTCGTCGCCTTCGAGACAATGAATAACAGAGGAAAGCCACTCTCGAATCTTGAACTCCTCAAAAACAGGCTCATTTTCATATCAACACTCATCACAACCGACACCACAGAAAGAGCAAGACTTCGGTTTGCAATCAACGAGTCCTGGAAAACAGCATACCACTACCTAGGTAAGAACAGGAGCAAACCCCTTTATGACGATCAGTTCCTGTTTATCCACTTTCAACTCTACATTGGCCGCAAGACCGACCGAGGGCCCGACAACGAGAATCGAATTTACTTGCGGCGGCGCCCAGAGGCCCTCTACAAACACATTCTCCTAAACGAAATCTTCACAACCAGAAACATCAACGGCGCCGTGGGGAATCGCTTCAAGATACCGCTAACACTAGAGACAATCTACGAATACGCCCAGGACCTCAAGCGCTGCGTCAAGACTTTCTACGAGGTCTTCAACCCAGAAGACAGCAACTTCACCACCGAACAACAAGAGGTGCTCAATCAGATATCTCGACTAGGCTGGGAGCACACAGAACCCTTAATCATCGCTGCAATTCACACAAACCCATCACCCGAAGCACTCACAAGTCTCCTCAAAAATATCGAACGATACATGTTCGTTCGCACATTTCGACCCTATGTTTCCGAATTCGAGCGAGTCGACTTCCTCGAACTCGCAACAGACCTCGTCAGCACGCAGGCAACCGTCGAATCCACGGCCACATCTATTCATCAGACAATTGAAAGCTACATAAATCGCAATCCCGTTCGAACCATGTCTGACGATTGGTCGAGCAAGGGACACTACTCATGGGATGGACTTAACTACTTGCTTTTTGAATACGAGCAAGACCTCAAGCGCTACGGCAAGTCGCCCCGCGACAAAATATCATGGCCGGACTTCACCTCCGAAGACTACGACAATGATTACGAGACGATTGAACACATCTATCCGCAGCGCGCGAGGGACAAGTACTGGACTTCCAGGTTTAGCAAGTTCTCACAACGCCAGAAGCGTATATTGCAGGACTCCCTAGGGAACCTACTTGCATTGTCCAGACCGAAAAATTCGGCACTTGGCAACTTGCCATTCCCAATCAAGCGGGATGGAACAGGAACTACGGGAGGCTATATATATGGCTCTTATTCCGAAAACGAGGCGGCAACCTATGCTGAGTGGACCGCAGACAGCATTCTTGACCGAGGCATTCGAATTTTGAATTTCATTGAAAGGCGATGGGGACTGCCCATGGGGGATACAGCAGTCAAGACACGGTTCCTTGGTCTAGACTTTGTCGTCGCCATGGCAGAAAAAAGAAATGTCGTCGCTGCTACGACTCAGGCGACTCCCGCCCCACTACCATCTGACCAGGCATTGGAAGCGGATACCCCTGCCGGTTCGAATCCGGCCGAGAGCCAGCCAGCGCCCTCCACTCGTCGTAACTGAATGCCTCAGGCATAGCGTGCATCACCTGGAGCTAATGTTCTCGGTCAGCAGGCACGGGGCCGTCGTAGTCGAGGATGGCCTCGTGCTCCCCCAGGAGTGGCACCAACCGCAGTTGGTACTCAGTTCGAAGGAGCTCCATGTGAGGAAGCGTCGCTTGCTCCGCAAGGTTCTCGCGTGCCGCAAATGCCGTAGCCTTATTCGAGCTGGAGATGTCCCCGACGATTTCAGGAGGCACCCGGAAAGTCATCCGGACGAAGTCCATCAGGAAGCGGCGCAACTCTACCAACTGCATGTCGCGGAAGCTGGTATTCAGGCGCGCGAATGTCACCCGGCCGCTGGTGAGGAGCAGCTTTCCCGCCTTGTCCGGCCCCTGGTGCTCGCGAGAAAGCGACTCCTTGAAGGCCTTCGCCCCTGCGCTGTTCGCGCCCGTCAGCCCCTCAATGGACGCGATGGCAGGCGGCAGTATGTTGTTCCAGAAGCTCGCACGGAGGAACCGCGCCACGAACTCGTCCGTGTCCAGTTCGTCACCGAGTGCGAAAGCAGGCCCCACGCCACGCCCGAGGGGGTCCTCTGGGTCCAGATTGCGAAGGTGGATTACGTCCGCAGCTGGGATCTCCCTCATCACGCCGCCCACGGCGGCAGTGAAGGTCCGCTGCTCGCGTGGCACGTCCAAGGCGGGCAGCCGCGTGAGGCTGGGAGGCACTGGCCAGAAGCCCACTGGGATTCCCGCCACGCGCTCCAGCACCAGAAAGGCCTGCCGACGAGGTCAAGGTACACCTGCACTAGTGTCATGGGCCGGGGTAGTGGATCGCAGCAGGGTCACCCAAGCTGTTCGTAGCTGGGTCGGCCAAGCGGATCGCGCCTGGGTCGGCCAAGCGGATCGCGTTGCGTAGCAGGAGTGCGGCGCCCGCGCCGCCTTGAAGGAATCAGGAAGAAACGAGGTCCGCAGGCGGGGTGAATTCTTACCCGGCGGCCTCACGCGAGCATCCTCGCGCGTCCATGAGCACCGCCAGGGGGCGGTGCGGGCAGGGACAGCGCGCGGATGAGTCACCGGAGAGTCGACATGGACAGGTTGAGAGAGCTGGTGCGGCTGCACCGCATGGGGACGGGTGCGCGCGAAGTGGCCCGACTGCTGGGGATGGGCCCGAATACGGAGAGGGCGTACCGCACGGCGCTGAAGGCGGCGGGGGCGTTGGAGGGGCCGCCGGAGGAAGTGCCGGAGTTGGAGGCGCTCAAGACGCTGGTGCAGACGCACCTGCCCTCGCGGGTGGCGCCGCAGCAGACGTCGTCGCTGGCGGCGTGGCAGGGGCGCGTGGAGGCGCTGCTGGAGAAAGGGCTGGGGCCACGTGCCATTCACGACAGGCTGAGGCTGGAGGTGGAGGGGTACGCGGCGAGCGTCTCGGCGGTAAAGCGCCTGGTGCGGCAGCTGCGCAAGGGTAACCGTCCGGCCAATGACGTGCCGGGACGATTGAAGACAGGCCCCGGCCGTGCTCGGAAGGCGCCGCGCGCTCATTCAGGGGCCGGACCGCAGCGAGGAAGCGTTAGGAAGAGTCGGTGGCGCGAAGGCGCTTCCACTCGTGCGGCAGCAGCTCGCCGATGCGCGCATTCGGGTGCGTCTGGACGCGCAGCAGCACGTCCGCGAGGTACGTCTCGGGGTTGACGCTGTTGGCTTCGCAGGTGGCGACGAGGGCGTAGAGGCCGGCGAGGTTCTCGCCCGCGGCCTGGTGGCCGACGAAGAGAAAGTTTTTCCGGCCCAGGGCCGCCTTGCGCAGCGCCGCTTCGGAGCGGTTGTTGTCCAAGGGCAGGCGCGCGTCGGAGGTGAAGCGCGTGAGGGCCTCCCACTGCTTCAGCGCGTAGGAAAGGGCTTGGCCCATGGGACCCTTGGGCAGGTGGCGCGTGGCCTGCGAGTCCATCCACGCGCGCAGCGCCATGAGGACGGGGAGACTCTGCTGCTGGCGCAGCTCGTGGTGCGCATCCGTGCGCACGACGCCCGCGTCGCGGGCCAGGGCCTCCACGCGGTAGAGGGCGAGGATGAAGTCCAGGGCCTCGCGGGCTTCCGGCGCGGTAGGCAGCGCGTCGAAGAAGCGGCGGCGCACGTGCGCCCAGCAGCCGACGCGGACGCGCCCCTCGGGCAGCGTCACCGCGTTGTAGCCGGTGTACGCGTCCACTACGAGGGCACCTCGCGTGCCACCCAAGACGTCCTTGGGCGTCTTGCCCGCCCGGCTCAGGCTGAAGCGATAGCCCAAGAGCCACTCGCCCTGCTGCGTCTGGGTGAGGAAGGTCCAGAGGTAGCCCTGCTTCGTCTTCTTCACGTCCAGCACGCGCACGGGCGTCTCGTCGGCCCACACCACCTCCGAGGCCGCAATGACTTGCAAGAGGTGCGTGGAGAGCGGGAGGAGCACCGAGGCGGCCTGGTGGAAGAGGTCCGTCAGCGTGCTGCGATGCGTGGGCACACCGCCCCTCTCAATCCGCTGCGCCAGCCGGTGCAAAGGCATGGCATCGGCGCATTTGGACGTCACCACGTGCGCCAGGAAGCCCGGGCCGTACTCGCCCCGGTCCACCACCCTCGCGGGCGCAGGCGCCGTCACCACGCCCTGGCCGCACGCGCATGCGAGGACTTCCTGCACGTGCACCTGGCGCTCGAAGAAGGCCGGCACGTACTCGTACGTCACCGTCCTGCGTCCCTCGCCCAGGGGCTTCAAGTCCTCGCTGCCGCACGCAGGGCAATGGCGCGCTTCGAGGGGCACGGGGTGCCGCACTTCGCGCGTCAGGGCTCCTTCCGCCTTGCTCGCCGCGCGCTCCCGGCGCTTCCTCAGCGCCGCGGCTGTCCGCGCCGCCTCGTCCTCCGCGCTCCCGGCGTCCTGACGCAGCTGCCGCGTCACCGAGGGCAGCTTCTCCGCCTTCTTGCCGAAGACGTGGCGCTGCAGGGCCGTCAGCTGCGTTTGCAGCGACTGCACCTGAGTGCCAATGCGTCCCACCTCGGCCTTGAGCTCCTCGGCTTCCTCACGCCAGGGGCAGAAATGGTCCTGGGGCAGCTCGCGGGGCACCAGGACGCAACACCGCGCCTGACGGCTGCGTGCCCGCGTGGGCTCCTCACGAGGCCGCGCGCCCGGGAGGCGACCAGGCTGGCGGGCGTCGCACCTGCGCCACGTCGATGCCGTCCAGCAGCATCGCCAACTGCGTGGCGTCCAGCGTTACCGCCTTCGCCTCCGCGTCCACCCGGGGGAGCCGGAATCTCCCCGTCTCCAGCCGCTTGTAGAGCAGCACGAAGCCGCCCCGGCTCCACGTCAGCACCTTGATGCGGTCGCCTCGGCGCGAGACGAAGGCGAAGAGGTGGCCCGAGTAGACGTCCTCACCCCACGCGGTGCGCACCAGCGCCATGAGTCCGTCGATGGACTTGCGCATATCCACCGGCTCCGTGGCCAGCACCACGCGCACCGACGCAGGAAGCGTGAACACCGCCTCACCGTCCCAGCGCGGCGACGAGACGCGCGACGTACGCCACGTCCGTCCCCACGGCGAAGCGCACCCGCGCTCCGCTGGCCGCCATCACCTCCAGCACGGACTCGGCCGCGGCGGGTGCCGCTCCCTGCACCTGCACCGGCAACAGTCGCACCGGCGCGGCCGATGTCGTCTCGGCTCGCCGACGCCGGTAGACCCACGACTGCAACGTGCTCAGCTTCACGCCTCGCGCCAACGCGAACTCCCGCTGCGTCTGCCCGCTGGCCTCGAACGCTTCCGCGATGCGCGCCCACTCCGGCTTCTCCACCTGCTTCGACATGCCCGCCAGCGTCCATTGCGCGCCGCGCCTCCGGCAATCCCTCGCGGCACGTCGTTGGCCGGACGGTTACGCGCAAGGCGCAAGGGGTGAGGGCCGAGGACGTGGCCATCCCCGTCGTCACGGCGCCCGGCGAGGTGGCGCAGGTGGACTTCGGGTACGTGGGGAAGCTGCGGTGCCCCCAAGAGAAGAGGCTGCGCAAGGCGTGGGTCTTCGTGCTGGTGCTGGCGCACAGCCGCTACCTCTGGGCCGACGTCGTCTTCGAGCAGTCGCTGCCCACGTGGCTGCGGCTGCACGTGGAGGCCTTCGAGGCACTGGGCGGGGTGGTGGAGACGGTGGTGCCCGACAACCTGAAGGCCGCCGTGCTGAGGGCCGCCTTCACACCGGACGTGCCGTCCGCCCTCAACCGCAGCTACCGCGAGGTGGCCCGCCACCAAGGCTTCAAGGTCGACCCGACGCCACCGTACGCGCCCCAGAAGAAGGGCAAGGTGGAGGCGGGCGTCAAATACGTCCAGTCCAACTTCTTCAAGGGCCGCCAGGGGCACGACGTCGAGGGGGTGCGCGCGGAGTTGAAAGAGTGGCTGGCCCAGGTGGCCAACGTCCGGCGGCACGGGACGACGGGAAAGCGCCCGGTGGACGTCTTCCGGGAAGAGGAGCTGCCCGCCCTACGGCCCCTGCCCCAGAAGCGCTTCACCCCCGTCGTCTGGAAGCCCACGCGCGTCCACCAGGACAGCCACGTCCTCTTCGAGAGGCGCTTCTACTCGGTGCCCTGGCGCCTGGTGGGCAGTGACGTCTGGCTGCGCGTCACCGACGCAAGCCTGGAGGTGTATTGCCAGGACGTCCGCGTGGCCACCCACGCCCGGAAGGGCACGGGCCTCTACGCCACCCGCGAGGAGCACCTGCCCCAGCACCGCGCTGACTTGCGCCACCGCAGCCGCGGCTACTGGGAGGAGCGCGCCACGCGGCTGGGCGAGGACGTCCTCACCTACGTGCGCGCCGTCTTCGACTCCGACGACGTCCTCTCCCAGTTGCGCGCCGTGCAGGCCATTGTCGCTCACCTGGAAGGCTTCCCGCCCGAGCGCGCACGCGCGGCCGCCCGGCGCGCCCACTACTACGGCACGTACTCCTACGGCGGCCTGAAGAATCTGCTGCGCCAGGGACTGGACCTGCAGCCGCTGCCCCTGGCCCTCGCGGCCCCCGCGACGTCCTCACTTCCTCAGCCGCGCTTCGCACGCAGCGTGGCCGAGCTGCTGCACCACCCCGCCGTGCCCCAGGAGCCCGAAATTGAGTCCCACTGACGAGCTGATTCCCATGCTCAAGAAGCTGCGCCTGTCCGGTGTCCTCCAGTCCCTCCAACTGCGCACCCAGCAGGCCGTGGACGACAACCTCTCCCACTCCGAGTTCCTCTTCCGCCTGCTGGGCGACGAGGTGGAGCGCCGCGACTCCAAGCAACTCTCCCAGCGCGTGCGTCGTGCCTCCTTCGAGCACGCCCGTACCCTCGAGGACTTCGACTTCCACTTCAACGCCAGCGTCCCCAAGGCCAAGGTGCTGGAGTTGGGCACCTGCGCCTTCCTCGAGCGCCACGACAACGTCCTCATCGTCGGCCCCACCGGCGTCGGCAAGTCCCACCTCGCCCAGGCCCTCGGCCACCGAGCCTGCCGCGCCGGCTTCAGCGCCCTCTACGTCGGCGCCCACGAACTCCTCATGCAACTGCGCGCCGCCCGCGGCGAAGGCAGCTACGACAAGCGCCTCTTGCGCTTCACCTCGCCCGACTTGCTCATCATCGATGACCTCGGCCTGCGCGGCCTGACTCAGGACGAGCCGATGGACCTCTACGAAGTCGTCCGCCAGCGCTACGAGCGCAAGAGCACCGTCATCACCTCCAACCGCTCCATTGAGGAGTGGCCACCCCTCTTCGGCGACCCGCTCATGGCCAGCGCCGCCATGGACCGGCTCCTCCACCACTCCCACGTCCTCGTCATCGAAGGCGACAGCTTCCGCAATCCGCCTCCCACCCGCCGGCGCAAGCCCTCGGCCGCCGAAGCCCGGTAGCCCCAGCGGATCCGCTTGGCCGAACCGCCCTCCTCAGCGCCGCGAACTCGAATCGCCGCTCCCGACGGGCTCAGCAGGGCGATCCGCTTGGCCGAACCTCATGCGATCCATGGCCCCGGTCCTTGACAGTCTGGCGCGGCTTCTATCAGGTGAAGCCGGGGGACATGGTGCACGAAGTCCCGCCGGACGCGTGGGTGCGCCTGTCCGCGGGCGCAGGCACCAAGGGCCCACGCCTCTACGACTGGGCACGTATGCGACTCAACCAGCACCTGGGCCTGTCGCGATGGCTGCTGCTTCGTCGAAGCCTCGTGGACGGCAAGGTGTCCTTTTACATCGCTCATGCCCGGCGCAATGCCTCACTGGTGTCGCTGGTGCAGGCGGCGGGCAGTCGCTGGGCCGTGGAGGAGGACTTCGAGTCCGCCAAGGGCGAAGTGGGCCTGGCCGACTACGAAGTGCGCACTTGGACGGCTTGGCACCGGGTAAGCGTTCACGGGTGGTGCTCGCCTGCGGGGTCAGTGAGGCAGCGAACGGTGGGCCTCACCACGCTAGACGTGGGCGGGGGGCGGATTAGAAATACTGGGACGTGGCCACGCCCGACCCCAGAG
>NZ_RAWM01000164.1 GCF_003668875.1 Corallococcus interemptor
TTCCCGAGGAGGGGACGGAGGCCGGACTCGCACAGGAGCACACCTCGGCGCCCGAGGTGACGGCGGAGGGGCTGTGCCTTCCCACCGCCGCGGGCACCCAGCGGGTGAAGACCCTCCTGCCGCCTTCGGAGCTGGGCATCCCGCGCTTCGCGATGGGGCCGGGCAGCTTCGTGGACTTCCAGGGGACGCTGCACTTCGCGGTGAACGGCGAGGACGGCCGCCGGGGCCTGTGGCGGAGCACCGGCACGGACGCGGGCACCACGGAGGTGCGGTTCTTCCCTCCGACCGAGGGCGCCTTCACGCCGCTCCTGTCGCAGCTGACCGCCACGCCCGCGCGGCTCTTCTTCGTGGCGCCGGACGCGGCGCACGGCAGCGAGCTGTGGGTGAGCGACGGGACGACGGCCGGCACCCGGCTGGTGAGGGACCTGACGCCGGGCACGGAGGATTCGTACCTGACGCACCTGGCGGCGGCGCCGGGCTCCACGCTGGTCTTCTTCAAGGAGACGTACGACGCCGCGACGTCCTCCACGCGCAATGAACTGTGGCGCTCGGATGGCACGGACGCGGGCACGGTGCGCGTGCGCGACTTCGGCACGGCCGTGGACGTGAGCTACCTGGACGCGAAGCAGGGCAACGCGCTGCTGTTCTTCGTGAGCGAGCGTCCGGGCGCCATCTCCCTGTGGCGGACGGACGGTACTTCCGGGGGCACCGTGCAGTTGAAGCGGCTGGACGCGGGCCCCGACACCTACCCGAACGACGTGCGCACCTCCGGCGGGCTCACCCTCTTCAAGCTGGATGAGAGCACCGGCCTGCAGGAGCTGTGGAAGACGGACGGCACGGCGGGCGGCACCCTGCGGCTGGCGTCCTTCGGCGCCACGCGCTCCATGCGCGTGCTGGGCGCGCTGGGCACGTACGCGTACGTGACGACGACGTCCTTCAGCACGCAGTACATGGTGCTCTACCGCGTGCCGCTGGCGGGCGGGACCCCGGAGCCCGTCTTCACCCTGCCCAATGACTACGCGTCGCAGGGCTCCGCGTTCCCCTACATCGATGCCGTGAGCCAGGCGCCGGGGGGCCGGAAGCTGTTCTTCTCCGTGGCCATCGGCAGCAACGGCCCCGCGCCTCGGGACACGCAGCTGTGGGTGACCAACGGCACCGCCGGGGGCACCACGCTGCTGCGCCGTCCGCTGAGCCTGTCGGACGAGTACAGCTCGCCGGTGTACGCGGCGGCGGACAACCTGGTCTTCTTCAGCGCCTATGAGACCACGGCGGGCATCGAGCCCTGGGTGAGCAACGGCAGCGTGGCGGGCACGCGCCGGCTCAAGGACATCGCCGGGCCGGCCCAGGGGGGCTCCTCCTACCCGCGCGAGTTCTTCCGCCAGGGCAGCCGCGTCTACTTCAGCGCCTATGACGACACGCTGAACGCCCAGCTCTGGTCCAGCGCGCTCAGCAACACCTGCGCGGCGCCGGAAGAAGCGCTGTAGGCGTCCGCCGCCTCCCCGCCCGGGCTCCGGGCGGGTAGCCGTGCCGGGCGGAGGCGTGGGTGTTAGACACCGCCTCATGCCCACCGTCAGCGACAGCGCGCGCAGCGCGGGACTCCGCCTCGAACGCAGCCGGGCCTCCCGTCAGTTCGAGGGCCACGGCTTCCGCAACACCGCCCCCGTGGGTCCCGGCCTGCAGGGAAACCCGCTGCCGCTTCTGGGCGAGTACTTCTTTGGCGGCACGCGGCGCACGCCGCCCGCGCCGCTGCCGGTGGACGACCCGCGCGGCACCTGGGCCCGGGCGCCGGACACCGGCCTGCGCGTCACCTGGCTGGGCCACAGCACGATGCTCCTGGAGGTGGACGGGGCGCGCGTGCTGACCGACCCCGTCTTCGGCGACCGGGTCTCGCCCGTGTCCTTCGCGGGCCCCAAGCGCTTCCACGCCACGCCCGTGCCGGTGGACGCGCTGCCGGAGCTGGACGCGGTGCTGGTGTCGCACGACCACTACGACCACCTGTGCCGGAGCACCATCCACGCGCTGGCGAAGCGCCGGGTGCCCTTCGTCACCGCGCTGGGCGTGGGGCGCCACCTGGAGGCCTTCGGCGTGGCGCCGGAGCTGATCACCGAGCTGGACTGGTGGGAGGAGCACCGCGTGGGCCCGGTGTCCTTCCGCGCGGCGCCCTCGCAGCACTTCTCCGGCCGGGGCCTGGGCGACCGCAACGCGACGCTGTGGGCGTCCTGGGTGCTCACCACGGACAAGCACCGGCTGTTCTTCAGCGGCGACACCGGCCTCACGACGGAGTTCGAGGAGATTGGCCGCAGATGCGGCCCCTTCGACCTGGTGATGCTGGAGGTGGGCGCGTTCCATCCAAGCTGGGGCGGCATCCACCTGGGCCCGGAGAACGCGCTCAAGGCACACGCGATGCTGGGCGGCGGCACGCTGATGCCGGTGCACTGGGGCACCTTCAACCTGGCGCTGCACGCGTGGGATGAACCCGTGGAGACGCTGGTGCGGCTGGCCACGGAGCAGCAGGTGCGGCTCTTCACGCCGGGCCTGGGCCGGAGCCTGGAGCCCTCGCGCGTGGAGGGCGTGACGCCCTGGTGGCGCGACGTGGGCGAGCCGCGCCTCGTGCCCCGGCTGGCGCCGTGAGTCGAGGGCCGGGTGTAGAGTCGCGCCATGCGCACCGTCCCCCGGCTCCCCGTCGCGCTGTGGCTGGCCGTCCTGCTGCCGCCGCTGTGGGCGTGTGACCCGGCGGCGGGAACGCAATCCCAGACAGACGACGACCCGGCCCCCGGCGTGACGAAGAGCGCGAAGCGGGGCCTGGGGTATGGCTATCACTCGGCGGCGGACCTGAAGGCGCTCTCCCCGGGGATGAGCTGGTGGTACAACTGGTCGCCCAAGCCGGAGAGCGGCGCGGCCAGCGTCTACGTCGAGCAGAAGGTCTCCTTCGTGCCCATGGCCTGGGGCGGCACACCCACGGTGGCGCAGCTGGAGCCGGAGATTCCGGCGGGCGCGCGATACCTGCTGGGATTCAACGAGCCCAACTTCAAGTCGCAGGCGAACAAGACGCCCCGCCAGGCCGCGGCGCTCTGGCCCGTGCTGGAGGAGGTGGCCCGCCGCAAGGGGCTCAAGCTGGTGTCCCCGGCGGTGAACTACTGCGGCGACTGCGTGACCGAGGACGGCGTCACCTTCACCGACCCTGTTGTGTACCTGGATGCCTTCTTCAAGGCCTGCGCGAACTGTCAGGTGGATGCCATTGCCATCCACTGGTACGCGTGCGACGTGGGCGCGCTCAAGTGGTACGTGGGGCAGTTCAAGAAATACAACAAGCCCCTCTGGCTGACGGAGTTCGCGTGCGGAGACCGGCCGCACAACGAAATCACCGTGGACGTGCAGAAGCAGTACATGGTGGATGCCATTGGCTACCTGGAGTCGGAGCCCGCCATCGAGCGCTACGCGTGGTTCTCCGGGCGCAACAATGAAATCCCCTCCATCAACCTGCTGGGCGCCTCCGGCGAGCTGACCGGGCTGGGCCGCCTCTACGTCACGCTCGCGGCGGGCGCCTCGAAGCCGGCCCCCTGAGGGGGTACGAAGCCAACCTACACACAGGGTTGGACAGACGCGGAGACGTCTATTCGGTGGTCCTGGGATTCTGGGGCTAAGGTGGGCGCCCGATGGCGCTCGATGCAGGGGACACCTTCGGACGGTATGAGCTGGTGTCCTGGCTGGGCCGGGGCGGCATGGCGGAGACGTGGCATGCCCAGCTGGTGGGCGCCGCGGGCGTCACCAAGTCCGTGCTGATCAAGAAGGTGTTGCCCGAGTACGCGGACGACGAGGCCTTCATCTCCATGTTCATCAGCGAGGCGCGCATCTCCGCCACGCTGTCGCACGGCAACGTCGCGCAGGTCTTCGACTTCGGGCAGGTGGAGGGCGAGTACTTCCTCGCGATGGAGTTCGTCGACGGCAAGCCGCTCGACAAGGTGCTCAAGCGGGCGATGAAGAGCGGGATGCCCGCGCTGCCCGTTCCCGTCGCGGTCTTCATCGCGATGGAGATGTGCCGGGGGCTGCACTACGCGCACTCGCGCACGGACAGCAGCGGGAAGCCGCTGGGCATCGTCCACCGCGACATCTCTCCGGACAACGTGCTGGTCAGCTACGAGGGCCAGGTCAAGATCGTCGACTTCGGCATCGCGAAGGCGCAGCTGCAGCGCGGCTTCAAGACGGCGCCGGGGGTGGTGAAGGGCAAGTACCTCTTCTTCTCCCCGGAGCAGGCGCGCGGCGAGGACGTGGATGCGCGCACGGACGTCTGGGCCACGGGCGTCGTGCTGTATGAACTGCTGTGCGGCAAGCTGCCCGTGGACGGGCCGCCCCACGTGGTGATGATGAAGATTGCTCACGGGGAGATTCCCTCGTTGAGCCAGGTGCGGCCGGACCTGCCGGAAGCGCTCAACCGCATCGTCCTCCAGGCCCTGCACCCGGATCCGGCGCGGCGCTTCGCCACCAGTCACGCGTTCGGGGATGCGCTGGCGGGGTTCCTGTATGCGAATCATCCGCGCTTCTCGTCGTTGAGCCTGGCGCACCTGCTGCGGGTGCTGTTCCGCGGAGACCTGCTGAACGAGGGCCGGGAGCTGGCGGTTCCCGAGGACTTCCTGGAGGAGCTCAAGGCCTGGCGCCAACCCGTGGGGCAAGATCAGATGCCCACGGTGCCGCACCTGCGGGCCCTCCCGACGCCCCGGCCGCACACGGCGCCTGTCGTCGTCACGCGGGAGTCCCAGGAAGAGGATGCGCCCGCGCTGCCCACGGCGGAGATCTCACCGGTCCGCCGCTCGTGGGCGCCGTGGGTGGGGCTCGCGGCGCTGCTCGCGCTGGGCGGTGGCGTCTGGTGGACGCAGTTCCGGAGCGGACCGGAAGCCCCCGTGGGAGGAACCGCCCCGGAGACGCCCCAGGACCCGAAGCCGCCCGTGGTCGCGGAAGTGGATGCGGGCGTGCTTGTGGATCCATCACCGCCACCGCCGCCGCCCCCTCCTCCAGACAATGGATGGACCGAGGCGAAGGTGCGCGCGTTGCTCGATGACGTGTACCGCATGCACAAGAGCAGCAAGGAGCTGCCACGGGCCGCGAAGCTGGTGCAGACCTGCGTGGACGCCCTGCCGGACAACGCGGACTGCCGGTTGGCCGCGGGCATCACCTACGAAAAGCTCCGCTCCATCGACAAGAGCGCGCTGCACTACCGGGCCTTCCTTGAGCACGCCCCCGCCACGGACCTCCGGCGGACCGCGGTCTCGGAGCGTCTGGCGGCCCTGCCAACGCGCAAGCCGCAGGAGCAGACCCCCGCCAACGAAGCGGACCTGGAGTCCGCGCGCAGCGCCGTCCTGATGTACCTGGCCCGAGGACAGTTGAAGGAAGCGCTCGACGCAGCCAGTCAATGCGTGACGCGGCTCCCCCGGGAGCCCGAGTGCCACCTGCTACGGGGGGACGTCCTGGCGAAGCTGGGTCAGGTCGCGGAGAGCGCGCGAAGCTATGAGCGCTTCCTGGCGTTCGCGCCCGCGGACCATCCCAGGCGTCCGTCCGTCTTGAGGAAGCTCGCGGAGCTGGGGGCGACCGGCGCCAAGGAATGAAGGCGCGGCCGCTCGCGAGCCCGGCAGGCAGGGAGCCTGCGTTCGGGGTTTCCCAGGTTCCGTATAGGATGCGCGCCCCATATGGAACTGCACGCCGGAGATACCTTCGGACGGTATGAGTTGGTGTCCTGGCTGGGCCGTGGCGGCATGGCGGAGACGTGGCGCGCCCGGCTGGTGGGCGCCGCGGGCGTCACCAAGTCCGTGCTGATCAAGAAGGTGTTGCCCGAGTACGCGGACGACGAAGCCTTCATCTCCATGTTCATCAGCGAGGCGCGCATCTCCGCCACGCTGTCGCACGGCAACGTGGCCCAGGTCTTCGACTTCGGGCAGGTGGAGGACGAGTACTTCCTCGCGATGGAGTTCGTCGACGGCAAGCCGCTCGACAAGGTGCTCAAGCGCGCGATGAAGGCGGGCCTGGGTGCGCTGCCGGTTCCGGTCGCCGTCTTCGTCGCGATGGAGATGTGCCGGGGCCTGCACTACGCGCACTCGCGGACGGATGGCAGCGGGAGGCCCCTGGGCATCGTCCACCGGGACATCTCTCCGGACAACGTGCTCGTCAGCTACGAAGGCCAGGTCAAGATCGTCGACTTCGGCATCGCGAAGGCGCAGTTGCAGCGTGGCTTCAAGACGGAGCCCGGCGTGGTGAAGGGCAAATACCTCTTCTTCTCCCCGGAGCAGGCGCGCGGCGAGGACGTGGATGCGCGCACGGATGTCTGGGCCACGGGCATCGTGCTGTACGAACTGCTCTGCGCGAAGCTGCCGGTGGACGGGCCGCCCCAGACGGTGATGATGAAGATTGCCCACGGGCAGATCCCCGCGCCCACGACGCTCCGGCCGGACCTGCCGAAGGAGCTGAACGACCTGGTGATGAAGGCGCTCGCTCCGGACCGCAAGCGGCGCTTTGAATCCAGTCATGCCTTCGGGGATGCGCTGGCGGAGTTCCTTCATGCCCACTACCCGCGCTTCTCGTCGCTGAGCCTCGCGAACCTGCTGCGGGTGCTGTTCCGCGCGGACCTGACGCACGAGGGCCGCGAGCTGACCGTGCCCGCGGCCTTCCGCGACGAAGCGAAGCGCTGGGGCGTGCCCGCGCTCGCGAAGCTCCTGGATGCACCGCCGCCGGAGCAGGTCCAGACCCGGCGGATCGCTCGTGCTGTCGCGAAGCCTTCGCCTCTGGATACGACGGAATCCGAAGCCCCCACGGTTCCGGCAGGGCGTTCCCGCAAGGCGCTCTACGGAGCCAGCGCGGCCGGAGGCGTGGCCGTGGCGGGGGCCGCGCTCTGGTTCTTCATGGCCCCCCGCGCGCCGGAGCCTGTCGCGCAGCCCGCGCCCGTTGTTCCGCAGGCCGTGGTGACGGTCGAAGCCCCCGCGCCGAAGGCCGAACCCGAGCCGCCCGCGCCGGCGCCGGAAGTCGTGGCGGTGGTGGTGCCCGAGGAGAGTCCCGCGGCGCCTGAAGCCAGGCAGCCCAGCCGGAAGCCCTCATCCAAATCCGTGCGTCCCGCCCGGCACGTCCAGGAGGAGGAGCCGAAGCCTGTGCCTGTCGTCGAGGACCTCTCACCGCCGACGGTGGTCGCGGCCAGCGCCGTCCAGGAGACGCCTGCCGCTGTCCCAGAGAGCGCCCCTGCGCCCAAGAAGGGTGTCCTGGGCCTGCTCGACTCCAAGCGGCAGGAGGTGCAGCAGAAGGTCTCCTCGCTCGTGAAGACGAAGCAGCAGGAGGTCCAGCAGAAGTTCTCCGGCCTGCTGCAGAGTCAGGACTACGACGCCGCGCTGGAAGCCGCCAATGACTGCGCGGCGAACAACCCGGGCATGCCGGAATGCCAGCTCATGCTCGGGGCCGTGCACGCGAAGCTCAATCACCCGCGTGAGAGCACGCAGCACTACGAGACCTTCCTGAAGCTCGCCCCCGAGGACCATCCCCGCCGGGCGAAGGTCCTGGAGATGCTTGGGAAGAGCGGCACGGGGAATTGAGAGGCCGAGGCTTTCCACTCGCTGACATCCCAGGCGGGCAGGCCGGAGAAAGACAGCCTCCATTCGGCCATCCCCGGAATATGGGTTTAAGATGCCCCACCCATGGCACTCCAAGCGGGCGACGTCTTCGGGCGGTATGAGCTGGTCTCCTGGCTGGGCCGGGGAGGCATGGCGGAGACGTGGCGGGCGCAGCTGGTAGGCGACGCCGGCGTCACCAAGCCGGTGCTCATCAAGAAGGTCCTGCCGGAGTACGCCAACGACGAAGCGTTCATCTCCATGTTCATCAGCGAGGCGCGCATCTCCGCCACGCTGTCGCATGGCAACGTCGCGCAGGTCTTCGACTTCGGCCGGGTGGATGGTGAGTATTTCCTCGCCATGGAGTTCGTGGACGGCCAGCCGCTCCACCGCGTCCTCAAGCGCGCGATGAAGAGCGAGCTGGCCGGGCTTCCCATCCCGGTGGCGGTCTTCATCGCGATGGAGATGTGCCGGGGCCTGCACTACGCGCACACGCGCATGGACAGCAGCGGAAGGCCGCTGGGCATCGTCCACCGGGACATCTCTCCGGACAACGTGCTGCTGGGCTACGAAGGCCAGGTCAAGATCGTCGACTTCGGCATCGCCAAGGCACAGCTCCTCCGAGGCTTCAAGACGGCGCCCGGAGTGGTGAAGGGCAAGTACCTCTTCTTCTCGCCGGAGCAGGCGCGCGGGGAAGAAGTCGATGCGCGCACGGACGTCTGGGCCACCGGCGTCGTGCTGTATGAACTGCTCTGCGGGAAGCTACCGGTGGAGGGGCCACCGCACGTGGTGATGATGCGCGTGGCGCGGGGAGAAATCCCCATGCCGCAAGTGCTCCGCCCGGACCTGCCGCAGGAACTGAACGACATCGTGATGAAGGCGCTGACGCCCGACCGGGAGCAGCGCTTTGAATCCAGCCACGCGTTCGGAGATGCACTGGCGGGGTTCCTGTATTCGAACTTCCCGCGCTTCTCCTCCATGACCATCGCGCACCTGTTGCGCGTCCTGTTCCGGGGAGACCTGGCCCAGGAAGGCCGTGAGCTGTCCGTCCCGGGCTCCTTCCTGGAGGAACTGAAGTCCTGGCGAGCGAAGACCGAGCCGGAGGAGCCGGCGCCCTCGACCGAGCGCCAGACACGGAAGCTGCGTCCAGTCAGTCCGCACGTCACGGAGACGACCCAGCCCCGCTCCATCGTGGCGTCTCCTGGGACCTCGCGTCCCCTGCTCTACGGCTTGAGCGCGGGAGTCCTGCTGGCCGTGGGTGCCAGCCTGTGGCTCCTCATGGATACGCATTCGCCGGGGACCACCGGAGGAGCGCCACCGCCCACGCCGATTCGCGCGCCCATCGCTGTTGAGACGCGCAGACCTACGCCCGTTGTTCCACCCCCATCTGTCACGACACCCGCGCCCATCGCCGCACCGGAAGACAAGGTAGAGGTCGCCAGCACGACCGCCGTCAAGCCCACGGCCTCGAGCGCAAAGAATGGCTTCCGCCCTGAAGACATTACGAACATCCAGAACCAGGTCCGCATGCTCATGAGAAAGAGAGACACGCGGGGGGCACTTGAAATGGCGCAAAGATGCGCAGACAGCTTGCCCAAGGTTCCCGAGTGCCATCTCATGCTTGGCGTCGTTCATGCCAAGCTCGGCAACGTCAAGATGAGCGAGCAGTCTTACGGGACATTCCTGGCGCTCGCCCCCGAAGGTTATCCCAAGAGAGATCTCGTCATCAGAGTCTTGAGCGACCTGGCCAAGCAAAACTCAACCCAGTAATCACAACCTCACGACGACCTACGACTCATGGCACTCCAAGCGGGCGACGTCTTCGGGCGGTATGAGCTGGTCTCCTGGCTGGGCCGGGGAGGCATGGCGGAGACGTGGCGCGCGCAGCTGGTAGGCGACGCGGGCGTCACCAAGCCGGTCCTCATCAAGAAGGTCCTGCCGGAGTACGCCAACGACGAAGCGTTCATCTCCATGTTCATCAGCGAGGCGCGCATCTCCGCCACGCTGTCGCATGGCAACGTCGCCCAGGTCTTCGACTTCGGCCGCGTGGACGGCGAGTACTTCCTCGCCATGGAGTTCGTGGACGGCCAGCCGCTCCACCGCGTCCTCAAGCGTGCCGCGAAACAGGGCATGAACGCCCTGCCCATCCCGGTGGCGGTCTTCATCGCGATGGAGATGTGCCGGGGCCTGCACTACGCCCATACGCGCACGGACAGCAGTGGCCGGCCACTGGGCATCGTCCACCGGGACATCTCTCCGGACAACGTGCTCGTGGGCTACGAGGGCCAGGTCAAGATCGTCGACTTCGGCATCGCGAAGGCGCAGCTCCTCCGGGGCTTCAAGACGGCGCCGGGCGTGGTGAAGGGCAAATACCTCTTCTTCTCCCCGGAGCAGGCGCGCGGGGAAGAGGTGGATGCACGCACGGACGTGTGGGCCACGGGGGTCGTGCTGTATGAGCTGCTTTGCGGCCGGCTGCCCGTGGAAGGCCCGCCCCCCGCGGTGATGATGCGGATCGCACGCGGCGAGTTCGCGGCCCCCAAGGTCTTGAGGCCCGACCTGCCTGACGCGCTGAATGAGCTCCTGTTGCGAGCGCTCGCACCGGCCCGGGACATGCGGTTCGAGTCCAGTCATGAGTTCGGGGATGCGCTGGCGGGGTACCTCTACTCGAACTTCCCGCGCTTCTCCGCGATGACCGTCGCGCACCTCTTGCGCTTCCTCTTCAAGGCAGAGTTGAGCCAGGAAGGCAGGAAGCTGCCAGTCCCCCGCTCCTTCCTGGAGGAGATGAGCGCCTGGCGCACGCCCCTGTCCATCAGCGCGCCTCGCGCACAGCGCTCCCAGAGCATTGAGACCACGCCTTCCAATCCGGAAGCGCCCACGCCCATCCAGGGGATGCCTCGTCCGGTGCTCTATCCGCTGGCCCTGGCGGTGCTGGTGGGGCTCGGCGCATCCTGGTGGCTCCTGGCGAACGCGAATGCCCCGGAGGTCCATCTGGGTCCCCTCCCCGACACGAACGTCCTGCGGCGTGTCCAGGAAGTGCCCCCGGCCCCGCCTGAGGCCACGCCTCCGCCTCCCGCCACGCCCCGCCCCACGGAGGGCGCCGAGAATTCCAAGCCGGTCACCGTCGGTGACTACCTGGCGAAGATCCGCGGCTTCATCGGACAGCAGGACTTCAATACCGCGAAGGTCCTCGCCAACGACTGCGTTGTCCAACACCCGGATGCGCCGCAGTGCCGGCTGTTCCTGAGCGTGATTGAAGCCAGATTCCGGAATCTGCAAGCCAGCGCCGAACACTACGAAGCCTTCGTGCGGCTGAGTCCCGAAGGTGATCCCAACCGCACGCGAGCCATCGAACTGCTGTATTCATCGGACTTCGATCCGGATCCATTCGACGTGGTGCTCCTGCTGGGACAGCTGACCGAGGAGTCGCCCGGGATTGCATCGCAAGCCTCGGCGGCCTCCGGGCGCAGTGACCGGGATTGGAGCAGGTTGTTCTCCAAGCGGGCCGCCGAGTACGCCAAGAGAGGGAAGTACTACGAAGCGCTCGGCCCAGCACGAATGTGCGTCCTGCTCACGCCCCAGAATGCGGACTGCCATCTCATTCTGGGCGACAGCTATCAGCGCATCTCCAAACGCAAGCAGAGCCGCGATCACTATCTATTGTTCCTGTCGCTCGCCCCCGAGCCCCATCCCGCCAGGGGACGTGTCAGCGCCATCATCAAGTGATGACCGGTCCCCGTGGAACCCCAGGCCCTCCGCCACCTCCACGCCCGTCAGCTCGCGCCAGGCCCCTTCCGCCACGTCCAGCGCCACCCGCCCCACCGCCTCGCGGTGCAGCGTGAGCACCGGGTGCCCCACGGCCGCGAGCATCCGCTTCACCTGGTGATGCCGCCCCTCCGTGAGCGTGAGCTCCACCACGCCGGGTGCGCGGAGCGCGGCCTCCGCCGGACGCGTGGGGCCGTCCTCCAGCGTCAATCCCTCTCGCAGCCGCGTGAGCGCAGCCTCCGTGGGGAGCCCCTCCACGCGCGCCACGTACCGCTTGGGCAGGTGCGTCTCCGGCGCCGTCGCGTGCCGCACCAGCCGTTCATCGTTGGTGAAGAGCAGCAGGCCCGTGGTGTCCCGGTCCAACCGGCCCACCGCGTACCACTCGAAGCCCTGAAGCTCCGGCGGCAGCACCTCGCGCAGCCTTTCGAAGACAGTGCCCACGCCCTCCGGATCCGAGCCGTGCACCACCGGCCCCGCGGGCTTGTGGAACATCAACACCCGCACCTCGCGTGACAGCGCGCGCTCCACGCCGTCCACGCGCACCCGCGTCCCCTCCCCCACCGGCGCGAAGGGCTCCCGCTCCACCCGGCCATCCACCTCCACGCGGCCGTCGCGCACCGCCTGCTCGGCCTGGACGCGGGGCAGCACGCCGGCCCGGCCCAGGGCCCGCGCCAGCCAGTCCGAGCCCGGACCCGCCGGGGTCTCCGGTCCCCTGCGCCTCGCGGCCTCCAGCCACCTGGGCGTCCGTTGCTTGCGCGCCATGCGTCCTCCCGTGTGCCACCCGCTGTATCAGATGCGTCACGCCAGGGGATTCCCCGAGCACCTCGGACATCGCAGCGAACAGGAGCGCTTCCACGAGCACTCCGCGCCGTTTGACTCCCCCGGGCGGCTCTGCGCATGTGCGCGCCCGCCGTGTCCACGCCTCCGTCCGAAACCGCCGAAGCCCCGCCCGAGCTCGCCGTCTCCCTCGCGCCCCCGCCGCCCGGCCCCGCGGTGGCCTTCGTGCTGCGCCTGGGCCACGCGCTGCACCGCCACGGCACGCCCGCCCACCGCCTGGAGGGCCTGATGAAGCGGGTGAGCGAGCGGCTGGGCCTGGAGGCCCGCTTCTTCTCCACGCCCACCTCCATCTTCGCCTCGTTCGGCCCGCCGGAGGACCTGCGCACCAGCCTCATCCGCGTGGAGCCCGGCGACATGGACCTGGAGCGCCTCATCCTCCTGGACATGCTCGCGGACGACGTCATCCACGGGCGGCTCACCCCCGCGGAGGGAGCCCGCCGCGTGGAGGACATCCTCGCCCGGCCGGAGCGCTACGGCCCCGCCCTCCAGCTGCTCTGCTGGATGCTGGCGGGCGCCTCCGCCGCGCTGCTGTTCGGCGGCGGATGGAAGGAGATGGGCGTCTCCAGCGTCAGCAGCCTGGCCATTGGCGCCGTGGACCTGCTGACGCGCAAGCAGCCCACCACCGCGCGCGTGCTGGAGCCCGTGGCCGCCGTGCTGTCCGCCGCGTTCGCGGGGATCGCGGCCCACTTCTTCGGCCCGCTGCACAACGAGGTGGCCACGCTCGCGGGCCTCATCGTGCTCCTGCCCGGCCTGACGCTCACCATCGCCGTCAACGAGGTGGCCACGCGCAACCTCATCTCCGGAACGTCGCGCCTCACCCACGCCGCGCTCATCTTCCTGCAGCTGGGCTTCGGCGCGGCGCTGGGCAGCCGGGTGGCCACGGTGCTGCCTCCGGTGCCCACGCCGCCCCTGCCCGTGGTGATGCCTCCAGGGGCGGCCGTCGCCGCGCTCGTGGTGGCGGGCTTCGCCATCGCGGTGCTCTTCCGCGCCCGGCCGCGCGACTGGGGCTGGATTGCCCTGGCCGGCGCCGCCGCGTTCATGGGGGCCCGGCTGGGCGCGCTGCTGCTGGGGCCTCAGCTGGGTGCGTTCGCGGGCGCGCTGCTCCTGGGCGTCGGGAGCAACGCGCTGGCGCGGCTTCGCAACCGGCCCGCCGTCACCACCGTGGTGCCGGGCCTGATGCTGCTCGTCCCCGGCAGCGTGGGCTTCCGCAGCCTCGCGTCGCTGCTGGAGCGCGACGTGGTGGCCGGCGTGGACACGGCCTTCTCCATGCTGATGGTCGCGGTGGCGCTGGCGGCGGGCCTGCTGTCCGCCAACGCCATCATGCCCTCGCGCAAGGTGCTGTAGCGCCTCACGCCAGCCGCAGCAGGTACACCGCCGCGACCGCCACCACGAAGTACGGCACCAGCACCGCCGCGCCCGCGTACTCCTTCGCCATGCGCTGGCCGAAGAAGAGCGCCAGCAGCGACAGCGCGGAGAGCACCGCGCCCAGGTACGCGACGGCCGGGCTGCCGTTCACCAGCAGCATCACCGCGCCCACCGCGCTCAGCGCCCCGGCCGCCAGCTCCATCAGCGTGATGACCGCCAGCATCGGCGTCACCACGCCCTTGAGGGGCGACTTGGAGAAGTGGCCCGTCAACCACCCCAGGTTCCCCTTCCAGTCCACGACCTTGTCCAGGCCGGACTGCAGGAAGAGGATGGCCAGGAAGACGGCGCACAGGAGCTGCGGAAGCCAGAGCGTGAAGCGGGCGGAGTCAAAAGGCGGCATGCGCGCACTCTAGCGCCCCCCGCGCCGCCCCCAAGTCCGGTGAGCAGGCGGCCAGCCAGGCCGCAGGGAATGTTCCTGCAACAATCCGACCGGGCAGGCTCCCGGCGACAGGTCCGGCTCCCTAAATTGGCAAGGCCATGGCCTCCGATTTGGTAGCGCGACGCGTCTTCGTGGGTCTCATCCTGCTGTCCATCGTCCTGCTGTGCCTGGTCATCCGGCCCTTCGCCGAAGCGTTCTTCCTGGCGGCGGTGCTGGCGGGCACCTTCTACGGACTGCACACCCGGCTCAAGAAGCGCCTGCGAGGCCACGGCAACGTGTCCGCGGGCCTCATCGTCACCGGCATCATGCTGGCGCTGCTGTTGCCCCTGGGCGGCCTCACCGCCTTCGTCGTCGCGGAGGTGTCCGAGGGCGCCCGCTTCGTGACCCAGACCGTGCAGAAGGACGGGATGACGGGCCTGATGGAGAAGTTGCCCAGCGGCATCCGGGGCCCGGTGAGCAAGCTGATTGAACGGCTCCCGCTGGAGCAGGAGCAGCTCGACCAGAAGTTCCAGGAGCAGGTGACGAGCCAGGGCGGGACCGCCGCCAAGGCCGTCACGGGAGCAGTGGCGGCCACCGGCACGCTCGTCCTCCAGACGACGATGATGCTCATCGCCCTCTTCTTCTTCCTCACCGATGGCGCGCGCCTGGTGCAATGGATCGAGAGCGTGTCGCCGCTACGGCGCGGACAGACGCGGGAGCTCTTGCGCGAGTTCAAGAGCACCTCCGTGTCGGTGCTCGTCTCCACCATCGCCACCGCGGGAGTCCAGGCGGCGGTCGCGCTCATCGGCTTCCTCATCGTGGGGGTGCCCGCGCCGCTGTTCTTCGCGGGCCTCACGTTCTTTCTCGCTCTCATCCCCGCCGTGGGCGCCGCGGTGGTGGTGCTCTTCGCCGCGGGCCTGATGTTCCTCAGCGGCCACCCGTGGGCGGCCCTCTTCCTGGCCATCTGGGGCGTCGTCGTGGTGGGGCTCGTGGACAACGTCGTCAAGCCGCTGCTGGCCCGGAAGGGCATGAACCAGCACGGCGCCATCGTCTTCTTCGCGCTGCTCGGCGGCCTCGCGGCGTTCGGCGCGGTGGGCCTGCTGCTGGGGCCCCTCATCGTCGCCTTCTTCCTCTCCGTGGTGCGCATCTACGAGCGCGACTACGGCCGGCCCAACGCCCGCATGGGCGACCCGGCCACGCCGGGAGGCTCCATCCCGCCGGGCTCCCAGCACGTCGTGCTCACCACGGAGTCCGGCACGCCCATCACCGACACGGACGTGCCGTCCAACCACTGACGGCCCGTCAGGGCCTGGACTTCGCCGGAGCCGGAGCCGTATCCGGCCCCAGCTCCTTGAACGCCTCGCGCACCGCGTCCGGTGAGTCCGCCACCTTCGCGGCGATGCGGAGGCCTTGCGCGGGGGACAGCCGTCCCAGCAGGCTGCGCTCCAGGTGCTGATCCACGAAGGCCTGGGTGGTGTCCTCCTTCAGGTCCACCAGCGCCCCCTTCGCGTCCAGCACCGGCACCACGCGCGGTGAATTGATGAGCAGCACCGTGGGCACGTCCACGGCCTTCACCCGGCGGGCGACCTCGTCGCGCAGCTTCGGGTCGAAGTGGATGCCCTTCTGCCGCACCAGCGCGCGGATGCCCTCGTAGTCGCCGGTGGCCTTGATGACCATCAGCTGGGAGAGCAGCTCGCCCACGGCCTCGCGCATCCTGGCGTAGTCCGGCACCGTCAGATACGTGCGGCCGTCTTGCGTGACCTGCTTCACCACGCCCTTCTCCTCCAGGAACGTCACCGTCATGTGGTGGCCTCGCTGGTGGTCCTCCTCGAAGGCGTTGCCTTCTTCCACGCGGCGCAGGTTGGTGAGCCCCTCCACCAGGAAGTCCCGGTACATCTGCCGGGCGATGGCCTCGTGGTCCGGCGACAGCTCCGCGAGCGCCGGGTCGAACGCGTGCCACAGCGCGACCAGGTCCGCTCTCGCCTCCTCCAGCGTGTTGTCGTACTCCTTGAGGAAGACGGACGGGGACTGGCCCTTGAGCTTCGGGTCCACCTGACCGGAGGCGTGGCCCAGCACTTCATGGAAGGCCACCAGCCACTTGCGCGCGGTGACGGAGTACTTCCGCGCCTGCTCGCGGTCCTCGGCCGTGCGGGAGAACTCCAGCGCCAGGGGCAGCCGCGTCACGGCGGAGGCGGCGTCCATGACGTTGGTGATCATCACGCTCTTGCTGCCGTACTTCTCGCGGATGTGCTGCTCGTTGGGCAGGTTGATGCCCGCGGGCGGCTCCGGGTTGGACGTGATGAGGTTGATGGCCTTGGCCACCGGCAGCGCGACCTTCTTGCGGCGGTACTTCTGGGGCCAGGGTAGCCGGTCCTCGAAGTACTGGGCCTTCTGGCCCATGAGCACCATGATCTGGTTCTCCTTCGTGTCGCGGTAGTTGACCAGCGCCTCCCACTGGCCCTTGTGGCCGCGCGGGTCGACGTACGTCTCGATGAAGCCCAGGTTGGCGTCCACCTTCGGGTCCACCTTGAGCCACGCGATGTTGTACGCGTCCCAGTCCTTCGGGTCGCCGGTCTGGAAGTAGCGCACCAGCTTGCCCAGCGCGGTCTTCTGCGCGGGCCCGGCGGACTTCATCGCCTCCTGGAGGTGCGCGATGACGCGCGAGAGCTCCTTCGCGTACAGGCCCGGCTTCACCTTGCCGTCCGGCGTGCCCGCGCGGAAGACCTGCTCCACCAGCTTGCCGTCCTGCTTCACCACGCGCGAGTTGAGCGGGTGCTTCTCCGTGAAGCCCACCAGGTCCTTCTCCGTCACGCCGGGGCCGTAGGCCGTGTTGGAGGACGCGGTGAGAATGTCCTGGCCCGGGGGCGGAGCCTTGCAGGTGAGCTGCGGCTCGAAGGCCGCGTCGAAGAGGGTGGGCTTCAGGTCCTGGAGCCAGGCCTGGAGTTCGGCCTCGTCCTTCACGCTCCACGGCGCGCCGGCCTTGAGCGCGCGCGAGGCGCCGGCCGCGAGCTGCTCCGCGGTGAAGCCCGGGACGAACTTCTGGCCGGTGGCGCTGTCGTGGTTGCCGCCATGTCCGTAGAAGCGCAGCAGGTAGTCCGCCAGCTTCGCGTCGAAGCCGGACGCGGCGCTCTGCGCGTCCCGGCCGAAGAGCCAGACGCCTTCCAGGAGCTGCTTCGCCGGCACCAGCTTCCAGCCGAGCTGATCCAACGCGATGTCCTCGCCCGCGTGCGCCGCGAGCGTCAGGGACCACGCCACGCGCTTCTCCGCCAGGGACAGCTCCGCGATGCCCGGCGCGAACATCTGGGCGACGGCGGTGTTGCCGGAGCGGGCGCGGAGGAACTTCCCTCCGGGCACGGTCAGGGTGGGCTGCGCGGCCTGCGCGGGCCCGGCGTCAGGGGCCGGGGACTTCTGCGGGGTGGCGGGCGCGGCGGCGAGGACGGCGGCCAGCAGCAGCGGCTTCATGGGGGGCTCCAGGGAGACGTGACGGGACGTGGCTACCCCGCGAGCGGGGTGGACTCAAGCCGCGCGCCGCCGTGCCCCGCAAGGAATGCGCGGGAGGCCACAGGCTCGCGCAAGGTTTGCGCGAGCCGCCCGGCGCAGGATGCGCACCGGTCCCCGGAGGGCTCGAGTCCCTCACGGTATGGGGCATGCAGTGTCGAAGGCTGGACAGGTTCCACTCCTCTCCTCTATTGGATTGAGCCAGCGACCATGACCTCTTCGCTCTCCCTGCATCGCGCCGTCCTGCTCGTCGCTCTCGCCGCCTCGGGGTGCGCGGGCTCCGCGAAGGAGACGCGTGCGGACGCGCATCCCCTGCTGCCACCGCCGTCCACCTCGGTGGCGCTCACCGTGGGCTACGAGGAGGCGGTGAGGCTGGGGGCCGCGTTCGCGCGGAACCAGGACCAGGCCCTGCGGCTGGTGATGGCGAAGCAGGGAGAGGCGTCCTGGTGGCTGCGCTTCGCCTCGCCGGCGGGCCACCCGTCCCTGGACCTGCGCGTGGATGGACAGACGGCGAAGGTGGAGCCCATCCCCCTCCCGC